>JBKQMB010000001.1:0-67832 GCA_052326605.1 Acidimicrobiales bacterium
CGGCTCGATCGGGAGCAGCGGCCACGCTGCTGCCCGATGGCCAAGTCCTCGTCGTCGCTGGCTCGAATACCTACGGCTACTTGGCGAGCGCTGAGCTCTACAACCCGGCCACCGGGACCTGGCAGGCAACAGGATCTCTAGCTACCCCTGAAGCTGGTGCCACCGCTACGCTGCTGCCGGACGGCGACGTACTCGTTGCCGGCGGGGCCACGGAAGCCTCACTTGCGGGCGGCGACTTCATCTTCACAAGCCTGGCCAATGCCGAGTTGTACAACCCGGCAACCGGAACCTGGCAGACCACGACGAGCATGAACATTCCGCGGTTCGGCGCAACGGCAACGCTGCTTGCGAACGGGACTGTCCTGGTGGCGGGCGGCTCCGACACCCGCTCAGGCCAGACCGTGAACAACAGCGACGCGGTGCCCCAAGCCTCAGCGGAGATCTACACGCCGGCGACGCAACAGTGGCAGATGACCGGGGCGATGGCTTACTCGCACTCCGGCGCCACAGCAAGCCTGCTGCCGAACGGGGATGTGCTCGTCGCCGGGGGGGAAATCCCCCTCGATTTGCCGATGACGCCAGCGAGCGAGCAGGTCGAAGGCCAGCAGAACACAGATCTCTACAATCCGACGACGAACACCTGGCAGGCGGTTGCTCCCCTCCTCGCTCCCAGCGGTTTCGGGGTTGCAGCCACACTGGGAAACGGGACCGTGCTCGAGACTGGCGGAGTCGGCCAACCCGGCGATCTCCCGGTGTCGACAGAGATCTATGACCCGAACTCGAACACTTGGACGGCGGGACCGGTGGGCGGCGGGGGGCAGACGGCGACTGTTCTCGCCAATGGGTCGGTCTTGGTTACCGGCTACGGCACGGCTGAGATCTACAACCCTCAGTCAACACCGCTGGCGACGTTGTCGACCCTGAGCCTTACGTTTCCCCCCCAGGCGGTCGGCACCACGTCTTCCCCCCAAAACATCACCGTGACGAATACGGGAACAGCTCCCCTCACGTTGAATGCGGCAGCCAGCGTCTCGACGTCGAGCGCCTTCACCGCGAACTTCAGCGCCTGCGGCACGCTGGTGCCTGGTGGCAGCTGCACTGTCCAGGTGTCGTTCACGCCAACGACGAGCGGGACGAGTTCCGCCGTGCTGTACATCCAAGACAGCGCTGATTTTTCCCCTCAGATCGTTGTGCTCACCGGGTACAGCGGAGCCCAACCGTTCATCGCCGGGATCACGCCAATGAGCGGACCCGACGTCGGGGGCACCACAGTCACGATCAACGGGTTCAACCTCTCAGGAGCGGTCATCTACTTCGGTAGCACCGCAGCCAGCGGCGTCGTTTGTTCTGCGGATACCTGCACCGCGACGACGCCAGGTGGCTCGGGCACCATAGCCGTCCAGGCGAACACGGCTTCTGGATGGGGTGGCGCCACCCTCTCCGACATGTTCACCTATCCCGTTCCATCCCCTCCAGCCCGGCCAGTCGTGACCGCAATCAGCCCGAGCAGCGGCCTGACCACTGGAGGAACCACGGTCACCGTAACGGGATCGAACCTCTCGGGTGGCAACGTCGTCTTCACCACTACGGCTGGCACGACGGCCGCCACCAACGTCAGCTGCACTGCGAGCTCGTGCACTGCGACATCGCCAGCTGGCACCGGGACCGTCGAAGTCATCGTCGAGACGCCAGGCGGCACGAGCCTCACGAGCACCGCGGATCAATTCACCTATAAGGCTCCGCCGGCACCGAAGGTCACCAAGATCAGCCCGACGAGCGGTCCGACCTCGGGCGGAACGGTCGTCACGATCACCGGCTCCAACTTGTCGGGGGGCACGGCCGGGTTCGGGACGGCCGCGGCCACAGTCACGACCTGCACTGCTAGCTCTTGCACCGCTACTTCGCCGGCTGGCACCGGGACGGTCGACGTCTTGGTGAGCACACCCGGAGGGACCAGCGCCGCGACCTCCTCGGATCGCTTTACCTACCAGGCAGCAACGCCGCCAGTCCCGGCGGTCACCGGGATCACACCGTCGAGCGGACCGGCCGCCGGTGGGACCGTCGTCACCGTGACCGGGTCGAACTTGTCCGGGGGCAGCGTGAGCTTCGGGACCGCGGCCGCCTCCGCGGTGACCTGCACGGCGAGCTCGTGCACGGCTACCTCCCCGCCAGGGTCGGGCACGGTGAATGTGACGGTGACCACCACCGCCGGGACCAGCGCCACCACTGCGGCGGACCAGTACACCTACCAGGCCGCGCCGCCGCCGGCGCCGGCGGTCACCGGGATCACACCGTCGAGCGGACCGGCCGCCGGTGGGACCGTCGTCACCGTGACCGGGTCGAACTTGTCCGGGGGCAGCGTGAGCTTCGGGACCGCGGCCGCCGCGGTGACCTGCACGGCGAGCTCGTGCACCGCCACCTCCCCGGCCGGGACCGGCACCGTGAATGTCACCGTGACCACCACCGGGGGGACCAGCACCATCAATTCGGCTGACCAGTACACCTACCAGGCCGCCGGGTCGTCGTCGAACCTGATCCCCGACCCCGGTTTCGAGACCGCCGGAGTGCCGGCCGATGTTTGGGGGTCGTCGCTGGCCCGCTCTCAGACAGTGGTGCATTCCGGGTCGTGGTCGCTAGCCCAGACCGCCACCTCGACCAGCGGCGGCTGGGATCTGGACTCTAACGTCGCCTGGTCCGCCCCGATCACCTCGACCAAGACCTACACCGCCACCATCTGGGTGCGGGCCACCGCCGCAGTCCAGGTCGACCTCAACGTCGACCTGCTGACCTCGACCGGCAACTACATCGACAGCACCAACGGGCCCACCGTCACGCTGATCGCCAACACCTGGACCCAGCTCACCATCACAGGCATCAAGGTCACCTCCAGCGAGGTCCTCGCCGGCATGGAACCCAACTTCGCCAAAGCTACCAAGGGCACCATCATCTATTGGGACGACATGTCCCTCACCACCCCCTAACCCTTACCACCGGGCGGGGTCCCTGCCGGAGCGGTCGCCTCTACGAGGCGAGCGCGCCGTAGCGGTCCTGGTCAAGACACGGCAGCGCCCGATGAGCACGATCGACGACACCACGAGGGATCATCAGCGACAAGGCGAGCACGCGTCCTCATCTCCGAGGTCGCTGCCATCCCCAACCAGCGTGTCGAACAGCACCATATGTGGCCGACGTCCACCACACCATTGCAGGCTCGCGACCAGTACGTCCTCTCCCCACCTCTAGAAGTGGTTCGAAAACCCACGTCCCGACGTGTGGCAAATACCGCCGACGAGATCCTTGCATCCCTCAGTGGATATCTGACGTGAATCGTTGACTCGGGACACCAGAGGTTGAGGGTCCTCGTTTTCGCTCGACCGAACTACATCCGAATTCCTTTCTATCATGAAGTGCTACTGTTGATAGGAGTCCTGATTGATGTCATGATACGCATGATGACACCCCTCGCAGCCACGGTCGAGACGGAACGGGCGCAGACGACGCCAACTGCCAGCCCGGCACAACTGACCGCTCGGCGGCTCGCACCGATGCTCAAGGCCCTGGCCGACGAGCACCGCTTGGCCATACTCCTGACCCTGGCAGAGGGTCCGCGCTCGGTCGTCGGACTAATGGGTGAGCTGGGGATCAGTCAGACGTTGGTGAGCCATCACCTCAAGGCACTCCGGGAGTGCCACCTGGTCTCGGTCACGCCGAAGGGTCGCAGCAACGTCTACTCGATGTGCTGTGGCGCTGTCGCCGAACCCGTCCGCTATCTCGCGGGGATCGCCGTTGCAGCACAGGCGGCCAATGAGCAAGGAGCATGAGATGAGCAAACCCAGCCCAGAAGTGATCCGTGATGCCGTTCGTGAGCGGTATGCCTCGGCCGCTCTGGCCGTCCAGGAGTCGTCCTGTTGCGCAGATGTCGGAGCCGGCCTGGGGTTCGGCTCGGAGCTCTACCACGACGATCAGGCTGGCGACCTTCCGGCAGGCGCAGTTGCCGCGTCGCTCGGGTGCGGGAACCCGACCATGCTGGCGACCCTCAAGCCAGGCCAAGTGGTGCTGGACCTCGGTTCGGGGGGAGGCATCGACGTGCTCCTCTCTGCCCGCCGAGTAGGGCCCACCGGCAAGGTCTACGGCCTCGACATGACCCCGGAGATGCTCGAGCTGGCCCGACAGAACCAGGCCGAAGCGGGGGTGGAGAACGTCGAGTTCCTCCTCGGGACGATCGAGGACATCCCGCTGCCGGACCAGTCGGTGGACGTGATTATCTCCAACTGCGTCATCAACCTCTCTGCCGACAAGGACCAGGTGCTCCGCGAGGCGCACCGGGTGCTGCGCCCGGGCGGCTTGTTCGCAGTGTCCGACGTGGTCCTGCGCCGCCCGATCTCACCGAGGCTGCAGGGGCTGATGGCACTTTGGACCGGTTGCATAGCGGGTGCGCTCGTCGACGTGGACTACGAGGCGAAGCTCAAGGCGGCGGGGTTCCACGGCATCGAGATCCAGCCGACGCTCATCCACGATCGCGTAGCAATCGAGCGATTGGCCCAGAATATGGAGATCCCCGAGGACATCGACCTCACCGCCGCTCTGGACGAGATGGATGGGGCGGTCGCCAACGCCTTCATCCGAGCATGGCGCTGACTCGCCGGCTTCGATCCCTCCGCAACGGATCCGGGGTGCCCGTATAGCGCCGGCTCCGGGTCGCATCATTCGCAGTTCGCATCAACCGGCGCTTACTACCGCGAGCAAGCAAGTGCATTGGCGGGACCTACACCCAGCCAAGGGGTTCTGGGAGCGATCGGACAGTCCCCGGCCGTTCTCCCTGGTGAGAATGCGCCTTTCGATCACGTAAGGCAGGTGGCGACCGCGGGTTCGAATGCCGTCCCACTTGCCGTCCCACTCGCTGGTCGGCCAGAACCGCCGAATTGCCTGGATTCATGCCAATTCGGGGAGCGATCGGCGGTCTCGATCGGACTCCCGGAAGTCAGTCGTTGTCCCTGGTCACCTCAGGTTCCCGAAACAGACAAGGGATCTCGCGCCAAGGGTTCGAAAGCCGTCCCTGGAGTTCCACTCATTGCCATCATCGCAATGTCCGGCCTGTCCACAGACTCCTCGCTTTCACCGATCGCCGAGCAATCCGGTGGTGATCGCGCAAGCTCCGGCGGTCGGTCGGGATCCTGCGAGACGCAGTGTCCTCGGTGTCACCGGGAACCAGTTGAACTGGCGTGGATTCCCCGCTACGTTCCCGGACATCGATGATCGATCCCCGGAGGCGGGGACTCGCGCCAGGAGGAGGACCATGGATCGCAGGTTAAGTCGGGCCGTCCTCGCAGCATTCGGAACGGCAGCGCTCACCACGGGGGCTCTAGGCATCGCCGCCGGTCCTGCAGTTGCCGATGGCGGTCACTGGGGCCCACACGGCCCGTCGTCCTCATTGAGCGTGGGCTGTTGGCATAGCGGTTATCCGACCATCGGCGCTGCGGTCGAGGCCGCCTCGCCGGGTGCCACCATCACCGTCTGCTCCGGCACCTACCAAGAGGACGTAGTGATCCCACCGTCCGAGCCGGTTTCCATCGTGGGCATCGGCAACCCGGTGATCGACGCCACGGGGCTGGTCAACGGTGTCCAAGTCCTTGCCTCCCACAGTGAGGTCAGGGGTCTGACCGTCGAGAACGCCATCGGCGAGGGAATCCTCGTCCAAGGTGTGCCGGGCGCCCCCATCACCGACGTGACCGTGAGAGGAAACACCGTCGTCCACAACGACCAGGGCAACCCAACCGGCGCCCCGCTCACGACGTCGAGCTACCCGGAGTGCAACGGTTCGGCCCAGGCCCCCGGTGACTGCGGCGAGGGCATCCATCTCATGGTGGCGGACAACTCCTCCGTCGTGGGCAACCACGTCAGCAACAACAGTGGTGGCGTTCTCCTGACCGACGAGTTCGGTCCCACCGACGGCAACCTCGTCGCATTCAACGACGTTTCCGACAACACCTTCGACTGTGGCATCACGGTCGCCGGCCACAATCAGGGCGCCTTTGCCGCCGGGGAGCCCCAGAGTGCCGTCGGTGGTGTGTTCGACAACCGGATCCTGTTCAACTCGGTGTCGGGCAACGGTGTCGCCGGCCAAGGGGCGGGCGTGCTCCTCGCCACTCCCTTCCCTGGCGGCGCGGTCTACGACAACCAGGTCCTCGGTAATCGCATCTGGGGCAACGGGCTGGCCGGTGTCACAGTGCACAGCCACGCGCCCGGCCAGGATCTCAACGGCAACGTGATCGAGGGGAACCTCATCGGCACCAACAATCTCGACGGTGACTCCGACTTCTACCCATCGGTCGACCCGTCGCACACGGGTGTCATCGTCGCAGCGATCGCTCCTCTCACCATCACCATCGAGCGCAACATCATCGCCAACAACGTCTACGGGGTGTGGACGATGCCCGCGGTGACGGCCAATGGCACCGCCTCGAACTGGTACGTCAATGTGGCAACCCCTGTGTTCTCGGCGACGTGAATGGCTGATCGACGACCCGGGTGACGTAGCAGCGCCGTCCGTCGGCGCCCGCCCGGGATCCAGATCCGGTTCGCGGAACAGGGAGCTCCTGAGCCGACCCGCGCCTCCCGACCGAAAATTGTCCGCTTGACCGGACATACACGATCCACGGGAGATCCCGGTGATCGTGGAGACCCCGGCTGACGAGCAGGGCGCCCGAGCCTGGGCGAGGGCACTGGCCGACGAGCAGGCCGCCGGTGCCGCTCCGGTCCTGGCGAGCCGGGCCCCGGGGAACTACCGTCCCGACCATGACCCGTTGCCTCAGGGCAGGCCCGGAGCAATTACGCTTGTCCCATGACTTCACCCTCTCCGTCCCCATCCCCTGCAGCATCGCCTGAGCCGACCGGCACCGGGCAGGTCGCGACCGTCGAACTCGCGGTCGAGGGAATGCACTGCGGGTCCTGTGTCGCACTCATCGAGGAGACACTGGGCGAGCACAAAGGCGTGGCATCGGCCGCGGTGGACCTCGGCTCGGCACGGGCGGTGGTCGGCTACGACCCCGCGCAACTGGGGGTCGAAGACCTGCAGGCCGCCATCGCCGAAGCCGGGTACTCGGCCACACCGGTCGGCTAGAACCGGCATCAGCCCCGATGCTCCCCGCTCCCACGGAGGCACCACTTCCGAGCGAGCCGGAGGAACATCCCCTCACCACCACGGAGTTCGAGCTGGGCGGCATGCACTGCAGTGCGTGCGCGACCCGTATCCAGAAGTCGCTCGGTCGCCTTCCGGCCGTCGCCAGCGCGTCGGTCAATCTCGCCACCACGCGCGCCTTCGTCTCCTACGATCCGGACCAGCTGAGCCCGGAGGACCTCTGCCGGGCCGTCGCCGATGTGGGTTACTCCGCCTCCCCTGTCGTCACCTCGCAGCCGAAGGAGCGTGACCGGGATCCGGACCACTGGGGCGTGCGTGTCCTGATCTCGTGGCCGCTCGCCATCGCGGCCCTCGTCGTGGCACTGGCCGCCCCCGAATCGTCGACGGCAGGCTGGACCGTCCTGATCCTGGCCATCGCTGTCGAGTTGGCCGGCGGCTGGCCCTTCTTGCGCAACAGCGCCCGGCTGCTCCGGCACGGGGCGACCAACATGGACACCCTGATCGCACTGGGAACCCTGGCTGCCCTCGCCGTCAGCGCCGTGGAGGCGATCGCCCTCGGCGGCCACCACATCCATCTCGGGGGCAGCGGGGCATTCGCCGCCCGCCTGCACGGGGTGATGGCTCCGTTGATCGTGGCCATCCTCGTCACCGGCCGGGCCATCGAGGCCCGGGCACGGGAGCGTGCGGCACAGGCCATGCACTCGCTGCTGTCCCTGCGGCCGCCGACGGCGCGGGTCGTCACCGGCGCCGACGACGAAGGAGAGCTGGTGGCGCCCGAGAGCGTGCCGGTCGGGGCCCTGGTCCGGGTCAGGCCGGGGGAAGCCCTCCCTCTCGACGGCACCGTGGTGTCAGGGTGGTCACCGGTGGACGAGTCGATGCTGACCGGAGAGCCGCTTCCCGTCGACCGCGGGCCGGGCAGCGAGGTGACCGGGGGCACCCGAAACGGAGGTGGCGCGCTGACCGTGCGGGTGGGAGCGGTGGCCGCCGAGTCGGTGCTGGCCCGATTGCAGCGCCTGGTCGAGGATGCTCAGAGGGACAAGGCCCCGCTCCAACGGATCGCCGACCGGATCAGCAGCGTCTTCGTGCCTGCCGTCCTGATCGGTGCGGCGGTGACGTTCGTGGTCTGGTGGTTGATCGCCGACGACCTGGGCAAAGCGGTGCTGAGCGGCCTGGCCGTCCTCCTGGTGGCCTGCCCGTGTGCGATGGGCCTGGCCGCACCGGTGGCCATGATGGTGGGGTGCGGCCGCGCCTCGGCGCTAGGGATCTTCATTCGCAGCGGCGACGCCCTCGAGCGTCTGGCCAAGGTAGACAGCGTCGTCTTCGACAAGACCGGGACACTCACCGAACGCTACGCAGAGGTGACCTTCGTGGCGGCGGTGGCCGGGATGACCGAGGACGAGGTGCTCTCGCTGGCTGCCGCAGTGGAGGCGGAGAGCGACCATCCCATCGCCCGGGCCATCGTGGCCTCTTGCCGACCCGAGTCGCGGGCATCCGACGTTCGGGCGATGTCGGGGGTGGGAATGACCGGGACGGTGGATGGTCACCGGCTGGAGGTCAGCCGCCTGGTTCCCGAACGGATCCCGCCCTCGCTCGACCGCGCCGTGTCGGCCCGATACGCCCGTGGCGAGACGGTGGTGGTGGTGACGCAGGACGATGAGGTGATCGGGGCCATCGCCGTGACCACGCCGGTGCGAACCGAGGCGAAGCCGACGGTGACCCATCTCGAGGAGATGGGTCTGACCTCGGCCATCCTCAGCGGTGACAGCGAACCGGCCGTACGCACCGTCGCGTCGGAGCTGGGGATCACCACCGCCCAGGGAGCGCTCAGCCCGGCCGGCAAGGTCGAGGCGCTGAAGAAGATGCGCGGCGAGTCCCACCGGGTGGTGATGGTGGGCGACGGGGTCAACGACGCGCCGGCCCTGGCCGCGGCCGACGTGGGTTGCGCCATCGGCAGCGGGTCGGAGGCGGCATTGGCCAACAGCGACGTGGCCCTGCTCGGCAACGACCTCGAGGGCGTGCCGGCGGCGATCGGCATGGCCGGTTCGACCTACTCGGTCATCGTGCAGAACTTCGGATGGGCCATGGGCTACAACGTCTCGGCCCTGCCGCTCGCTGCGTTCGGCCTGCTCGATCCGCTGGTGGCGGCCGTGGCCATGGGGCTGTCGAGTGTGATCGTGGTGCTGAACAGCCTCCGGCTCACACGGCTCGGCCGGTCCGGCCTGGCCGGCATCCGAACTCCCCGGTTCATGCACGGGCGACGCGGCGTGGCCGTTTCGGTGGCACTCCCGATCGTGCTGTTCGCCGGCCTCACCCTGGTCAGCCAGGCCGTGTCGCCCGCCAGGGGCCAGTCACTGCTGCCCAGCCTGCCCGCGCTGACCGTGGTGGCCCTGCCCGACGGTGGATCGGTCGAGACCTACTTCGAGCCGGGTGGCCCCGGTGTGAACCAGTTCCATCTCATCTTCAGTGGATCCCAGGAGGACGTGGCTTCCACGGCTCCGCTGGTGAAGGCGAGTTTCAACGACGGGCCGTTCCAGAGCCTCCGGCAGCTTCGGGTGAGCACCGGCCACTTCACCGACTTCGTGGTGCTGTCCCCCGGCCGGTGGCGCTTCCGGGTGGCCACCTCCTTCGGCAGTTCGACTGTCGGGTTCACCATCCACCGAACGGTGCAGTGAGCGCCCGTCACCACTGGACACGCGTTCAGAGCATCAGGATCAACATGAAGCCCATCGTGACGCACATGGCGATGTGGCAGGAAGACTCGAGGCGGGGGGCGAGCCACGGTGCCACCTGGCCGCTCTCTCGGTGCTGGTCCTCCTGGTCCGACAGATCGGACCCGGCCACGCTGGGCACGCTGGGCACACCGGGCCCGCCTGGCGCCGGCGCGGTGCCACCAGCGGCAGCGGCAGAGCCAGCGGCGTAGGCGAGCTCGGGCCGGGGCCGGCCGGGCCCTCCCGGGGCGAAGCGCCCGATGCCGTCCAGCTCCCAGATCCCCGAGGCGAACAGCACCACGATGAACGCGAGGGGCAGGAGCACCAAGTCGGCCGTCGTGCCTCTGGCCGTACCCATGGCCATGCCGCCGCCCGAACCGGTCGGCGGCGTGACGGCGGCCAGGTACATGTAGAGCATGGCCCCGGCCATCACCAGGTGGGTCACGTAGTGGGACAGGTGGTGGACATGGTCGTCGTCGCGCCCCTCCACACCGTGCTCGGTGACGAACTGGTAGCACCGCCAGACGAACCATACGACCAGGAGGGAAAACCCGACCTCCCACACCCCGTTCGGGATGGGGTCGATGGCCGGCACGAGCATGCCGGCCATGGCCGCCCCCATCAGGACGTGTGCCGCATCCACATCGACATGGGTCGGCCGAGACCACATGCGGGCAGCCACCAGGCGCCCGGTACTGTAGACCGCGACGACCACCATCACCGCAGCGAAGAGGTCGTTCAGCCAAGCAGGGCTGGTCATTTCACGCTCCTTCGAGGCTCGGCGCCGACTCGGCAGCCGTCGCAGGGTCCGCAGGATCGCCGCTCCGGGCGCGCCTCCAGTAGGCGGCAGCGAGGAGCATCAGGAGGGGACCGGAGTTCACGTCGGTGGCCCCGTTGGTGAAGAGCGCCCCGAAGTTCTCACCGACCACCCAGAACGCTCCTCCGAGCACGATGGCCAGGACCACCGTCACATTGGCGCAGGAGGGTGGGAGGTAGACGCCGATGGCCACGATGGCCAGCAAGATGGCCATCACCACCATGGCTGTCAGCCCTCTGTGATCGACCAGGCCGGCCGAATGGCGGTCGATCCACGCCACCCACGCTGGTTCGCCGGCGGCCTCACCATTGATCAGATCGTGCAGGCCCTGCGCCGACCGATTGGCCCCGAGGAGGGCGAAGTACGAGAGCGATCCCCACAGGACCAGCCACAACCCCTTGGCGACGGGCTCGCCCACAGCCCGGGCGGCGATGAAAGGAGCCTTCCGGCCGGTTCGGTCGCTCGGCCAGAGGAGGACGGCCAACAGTGCGTAGATGATCACCGCTCCCGGGGCCCCGTTGACCGGGTTGGCGGCACCGTTGAGGATGCCGCCGAGTCCTTCGCCGACCCACCACACCCCGACCGACCATGCCATGGAAGCGCCGAGTCCGACTTTCACCGTGGGCCGCCAGGCGATGGCCAGAGCGATGGCGATCTGCACCAGGGCGAAGAAGGTGTCGGTCAACACCGCATGGTGCCCGATGGTCGTTCCCGACCAACTGATCGGTCGTGCGATGAGGGACGGATTGCCCTGGGACATACCGGAGATCATCTGCAGACCGAAGTTCTTGGTGAAGAAGAAGGACTGCAGCTGCAGGACGCCGTCGAGCAACCAGATCGTGGCCAGCACCAGCTGCAGGGCCCGGCGACCGTCCGGTCGCGACCAGGCCCCTCCCCGTGTCACGCCTCCGGCCCCGGCCTGGGCGGAGAGCATGCCTGACACCCCGGTCACCGTCGCATCGGTGCTCACCCGTGCTCCCTCCTTGATCGCCCATGCATCCCGCGGCAACCGCCGACTGCAGCGGTGGCCGGTTGCCTACTCTTCACCGTGCACCTCGGCAGGAACGAAGCATGCCGAATGCACCCGCAATGGTAGAGGGCAGCGGCTGCCCGCCGCCGGGTCCCGTCGAAAGGCGAGGTCGCTGCCCCGGGGCACCGGGTGATCGACCGGGAGACCACGGTGGCGGGCAGCCAAGGTCAGACGCCCACCGTGCGGGTGCCCGGGATGACCGGGATGACCGGGATGCCCGGGGCCCGCCTGTCCTCCGGCCGAGCCACCGCTCCGGGATTCGAGAAGTGCCGGAGCCGTGCGCTGTTCCACACCACGAAGGCGGACGAGAACGCCATGGCGGCGCCGGCGATCAGGGGGTTGAGGAGCCCGCACGCCGCAAGTGGGATTGCCGCCACGTTGTAGGCGAACGCCCATGCCAGGTTGCCCCGGATCGTCTTCAGCGTCTGACGGGCCAGGGCGATGGCGGTGGCCACCACCCGGAGGTCGTCACGGACGATGATCAGGTCCGCGGCGTTGATGGCCACGTCGGTTCCCGATCCGACAGCCAGTCCGAGATCGGCACACACCAGCGCCGGACCGTCATTCACCCCGTCCCCGACCATGGCCACCGCATGACCCTCGCTCTGCAGGCGTCTGATCAGGGCGAACTTGTCCGCCGGCAACGCGCCGGCCACGACGTCACCGATTCCGATCGCCGCACCGACGGCGTGAGCGGTGGCCTCGTTGTCCCCGGTGAGCAGGATGCAGTGGAGCCCCAGCGCACGCAACTCCTGGACGGCGGCGGCCGCCGTGGGTCGCACCGTGTCGGCCACGGCCAGAGCGCCGACGACCTCACCGTCGCGACCGACGAGCACCGCGGTGCGACCGAGCGCTTCCCATTCCGCGCATCGAGCAGCGAGCGAGCCCGGGATACCCGTCTCGTGAGGGCCGAGAAGATCCAATCTCCCGATGGACACTGCGTGGCCCTCGATGACTCCCCTGGCACCGAGCCCGGGAAGGGAGACGAACTCGTCGACCGGGGGCAAGTCGCCGATCTCCTGCAGCGCTGCAGCGGTGATCGCCCGGGCCAACAGGTGCTCGGAGGCCTGTTCCAACGCCCCCGCCCACCGTAGGAGTTCCGTCCGCGACACCCCGGGTGCTCCCTGGGCATCGGTGACGGCCATGTCTCCCAGGGTGACGGTTCCGGTCTTGTCGAGCACCACTGTGTCGACCTGTTGCGAAGCCTCCAGTGCCTGATACCCCTTGAAGAAGATCCCCAGGCTGGCACCTCGTCCCGTGGCGACCAGAAGGGCGGTGGGCGTCGCCAATCCGAGTGCGCACGGGCAGGCGATGATCAGGACGGAGAGGGCGGCGCTGAAGGCCTGCTCTGAGGAGCCGCCCGCTAACAACCATGCGAAAAGGGTGACCAGTGCGATGACGAGGACGGCAGGGACGAAGATGCCCGAGATCCGATCGGCGAGCCTCTGCACCGCCGCTTTCTCGTTTTGAGCATCCTCCACCAGTCGCAGCATCTGGGCCAGCTGGGTGTCGGCGCCCACCTTGGTCGCCCGAATCACCAACCGGCCTCCGACCGAGACCGTGCCGCCCACCACCCGGTCGCCGGGCCCCACATCGAGCGGCAGCGACTCTCCGGTCATCAGGCTGCGGTCGATCGTGGACTGCCCGGCCAGAACCTCGCCATCGGTGGCAAGGGTCTCGCCCGGGCGGGCGACGAACCGGTCGCCCACGGCGAGCTCACCCACGGGGATCCGATGCTCGCGACCCGTCGCATCGACCAGGGCCACGTCCTTGGCGCCCACTTCGGCGAGGGACCGCAGCGCATTTCCGGTCCGGCGTCGGGACCACGCTTCGAAGTACCGGCCGGCGAGGAGGAACGTGGTGACTCCTGCGGCAACGTCCAGGTAGATGGCTCCGCCCGTCTGGTGGAAGATCACAAAGAGCGCCGACCGGGGGGTGGTCGCCGTGTCCCGCCAGAACATCGCGTAGAGCGACCAGCAGGTCGCCGAAAGAATGCCCAACGAGACCAGGGTGTCCATGGTCGAGGATCCGTGCCGGGCGCCGCGGATGGCCGCACGGTAGAACGGCCATGCCGCCCAGGTCAACACGGGTGCGGCCACAACGATCAGCAGCCACTGCCAACCGGAGAAGCGCATTGCCGGAAAGAGCCAGAAGATGATCGACAGGTCGCAGAGGGGCATGAACAAGAGGGCGGAGACAAGGAGCCGCCTCCCCAGAAAGCGAACCCGTCGGTCGGCCTCAGCTGCATCGTCGGGCGGGGCGAGGTCGGAGACGGGCTCCGCCGAATACCCGGCCCCTTCGATCTCGTCGACCAACCTCTGCATCGAAGTATCGGGCGGCAGGATGACCCGGGCCCGCTCGGACGCGTAGTTGACTTTCGCCTCCACGCCCTCGATGCCGTTCAGGCGACGTTGGATCAGGGCGGCGCAGGCACCACAGGTCATGCCGCCGATGGCGAGGGAGACCTCGGTGTCGCCTGCTGGCGGGACGGCGGTGCGCTGGGTGGAGGAAGTGATGGCGGGGTCCGGATCTGTCGGGGGATTCTGTGCGCCGCTGGTACGCCGGTGGTGCGCCGGCACGTCAACGGCGGGGCTCAGTCGGACAGTCTACGGAGGGCCCTCCGAGGGGTCCACCCGTTGTGCCGTCCCCGCTTGTCCGTCGAGACCGACAGAGGCTCGGGCGCAGGACAGCCATGCCGAGGCCCCCACGGCGCCTCGGGCGCCGCACGACGGGCCGCACGACGGGCCGCACGACCCTCAACCTAGGCGAAGAAGATACTGACCAGGGCCAGGATGCTCGCCGAGATGGCGATCCACGCCGCGAAGATCCGGATGACCCGTACCCGATACCACTTCCCGTCCTCATACCGGCCCATGCGCGCCCGGTTCCACAGTCCGAACCCGATGAACGACAACAGGATGGCGTGGACCAGGGTCGACCCCATGAAGAACTCGTAGGTCGACGCATAGACGCCATCGATGGTGGTGAAGGGGAGCGCCTGGAACTGATAGAACCCCAACGCGATGGCGGCCAGGAGGGCCACGAAGGCCAGGCCGGCCACACCTCCGATGACGCTGCGGCTGTCGCGATTGCGCGCCGATCGCTCAGCCGCCCAGATGAGCAGTGCGGCGACGATGATAAGGACCGCGACACCTACCGAATACCAGCCGTTCGCCTTCGGCACCGGCTGGGTGATCGGGTTGCCGAGACCGTCGGTACACGGATTGGCTTTGGAGCATGCGGTGCCTCGCCACAGGCCGTTGACGTTCAACGCCCGGAGGTAGAACCAGGTGAAGAGCTCCAGGATGAGGAAGAGGGCGTCGCCGGCGATGAATATCCACAGCGCGAGGCGCTCCTTGTGGTCGCGCTGTTCGGCCGTCTCGTGGTGCCCGCCTGCGTTCTCGGCCTGGGATTCGTGGCCGGCGCCGTCGTCGTGGGAGCCGTCGTGCTCGACGGTGGTGATGGCCATCAGACCTGACCTCCGGTGTCGGACTGCTCGCCGGAGCCGGCCGGCACCAGCTCAGGTTCGGGAGTCGCCCTCGGTTCGTTCTGCCCATCGGGCACCTGCTCGCCGTAGGTGTAGGGGTCCGACGTCACCACGGGATCGACCAGGAAGTTCTCCAGGGGCACCGGAGTGGGCACCTTCCACTCCAAGCTCTTGGCGTGCCAGGGGTTGGCGGGGGCCGGCTTCCCGTTGCGCCACGAGTGGATGATGGCGTACAGCAGCACGACCCACCCGATCATCAGGAGGTAAGCGCCACCGGTCGCCATCTGGTTGGAGCGCAGGAAGATCGGGTCGTAGTAGGCCACCCGCCGGGGCATCCCCTGGAACCCCTCCCAGAACATCCCGATGTAGGTGATCTGGATCCCGATGGCGATGATCCAGAACGCCGTCTTGCCGATGCGCTCGTTGAGCATCTTGCCGGAGATCTTGGGGAACCAGTAGCACAGCGCCGCCGTGGCGGCGATCATCGCCCCACCCAGCAGGGTGTAGTGGAAGTGGGCGGTCACGAACATGTCGCCGTGGAAGAACTGGTCGGCGGGCACGTCGGACAGATAGATGCCGGTGACACCACCGATGATGAAGTTCCACAGGAAGAGGTAGACGAAGTACATGGGCAGTCGCGTCCAGATACTCCCCTTCCACAACGTCCCGATGACGCTCAGGAAGATGATGCCGGTGGGTATCGAGATGAGCTCGGTGGTGAGCATGAAGGGCCCGGCCAGATCCGGGGCCCAGCCCGTCGTGAACATGTGGTGGGCCCACACCATGATCGACAGGGCGGCGATGGCCACGAACGACGCCACGACCACCTTGTAGGCGAAGACGGGCTTGCGGGCGAACGTGCTTCCCACCTCGAGCATGGCGGCCACCGGCGGGAGGAGGATCACATAGACCTCGGGGTGGCCCATGATCCAGAAGATGTTCTCGTACAGCCACCCGGAGCCCCCCTGGGCGGCCACGAAGAACGAGGTCCCCACTGCCCGGTCGGTGATCATCATGGTCATGACCAGGAGGAACGCGGGCATGGCGTAGAGGCCGAGGGCGCTTCCGATCATGGACCCCCAGGTGAAGATGGGCAGCCGCCCCATGGTCATGCCCTTTGCCCGCATCGTGATGAGCGTGACGATGGTGTTGACGCCGGCCACGGTGACCGAGACCACGAAGGTGATGATCGTCAATGCGAAGGCGTCCATGGCCGGAGGGGCCTGGACGCTGAGCGGTGCGTAGGTGGTCCATCCGGCGTCCACGCCGCCGAGGAAGAACGTGGCCAGCAGGCAGGGGACGGCGGACACCACGACCCAGAAGCTCATGGCATTGAGCCTCGGGAAGGCCATGTCCTTGGCCCCGATCATGATGGGCATGATGAAGTTGGTGAAGGGGCCGGTCACCATGATGATGGTGGCGATGATCATGACCATGCCGTGGATGGTGACGATCGAGTTGTACGTGTTCGGATCGAGGAAGCTCGAATGCGGCGTGATCAGCTGGGTCCGGATCATCATGGCCAGCGCCCCGCCGACGCCGAAGAGCACGAACACCAGCACCAGGTACTGGGTCCCGATCACCTTGTGGTCGGTGCAGAATTTCCAATACCGCTTGTTGCCCTGCCCCACGCCGGCGGAGTACAGCTCGTCCTCGTGGCTCTGGTCGTGTCCGAGCGCCCAGCGGATCGGAGCGTTGAAGGTCCCCATGCCGACGTTGAACCCGATCACCCAGCACGCCATGGTCACCGTGACCACCATGTCGCTGCCCCAGTTCGAGCCCTGGAGCGTGGCGTGGGAGATCAGCCAGCCGAGAAATGCGAGGAGTATGCCGAAGCCGAGACCGGTCAGGAAGTTCTGCCGTTGGTAGAACCCCCCGGCCTTCGATCCGAGCGGTGTGTCCTCGAGGAGCCGTGGAGCCACGTCGGTTGTCACGTTGGTGCCCTTTCGCTACTGCGTCCCGCTGCGCTAGTCCTCATGCTGCGTTCGTTCATCGACACGTCGCCCACGGCCTGCCCGGCTACGAGTTGGTCGGGGTGGTCTGGGCGGTCTGACTGGCCTGCGTGGCCGAGGCCCCCTGTGATTGAAGCCAGGTGGAGAATTGGGTCGGGGTCACCACCGCACCGGACGCATACATGAACGCGTGGTACAGGCCACAGAGCTGGCTGCACCGGACCGTGAAGCCACCCAGCTTGTTGGGAGTGGTACGGATGACGGTGACCTCACCGGGGTTGGCATCCACCTGGGTGCCGAGGCTGACCGGCCAGAACCCGTGGGTCACGTCCACCGAGGTGACGTTGAACTCGACCGGACGGTTCACGGGGAGCATCAACGTCCGTGACTCCACTCCGGTCCCAGGGTACGAGAACGTCCACAGCCATTGCTGGCCGGTCACGTTCACCTGGAGGGTGTTGGGGTGGGAGACCTGCTGGGAGCTCCACACGGCCAATCCCCACACCAGCAGCACGACCACCAGCACCGACGAGACCGTCAGCCACAGGACGGTCATCGGACCGTTGCCTCGCAGGGGCGGTCCGTCTTCGGGCGGCTCGTCCTGATTGCCCTTGTGACGCCAGGCGATCAGGCTGTAGACAGCCACCGCGTAGACGAAGGCGGCAACCGGGGCGGCGAGGACGGAGAACACCACCACGGTCCTGAACACATCGGTTCCGGTGCTGGCCATCAGCGTCGGCAGGATGTGATGGGGGAGGTAGAAGCTGAGCAGGAGACCGATGACCGTGAAGACCAGCCAGATGATGAAGATCTTCCCGGCCGGCCGGGAGAAGAACGGCTTACCGTCCAGGATCGTGTGCTCTATCTCGTCTGCCTGTTCCTCAAACGACATGTATGAATCCTGACATGTACCCGTAGGCTCCCATCACTCCTCCGAAGCCGGCCACCATCGACCCGCAGGGGTACTCGCAGTTCCATGCGTAGACCCCCGTGCTGCCGGACACGAAGCTGAACTGCACCACCACCGGTTGGTCGTTGTCCGTCTGATTGGTCCCGGCGGCCGTCTCCGCTGGCAGCGGGACATTCAGGAAGAACCCGGGATCCGTCCCCGGTGTGCCCCGAACGGTGAAGGTGTGCCCGACGTTGTTCGGATCGACGGAACTCACCACTTTGCCGTTGACCGTCGCCACTCCCCCGACCGTGCCGCGCACCTTGGCGAACCAGGGACTGTTGAGTGCGCCGCCCGAGTCGTACTGGCGGACCGTGACCGTCACCAGTGCGTGGGCCGGTACCTGGAACTCATTGGTCATCCCGTAGGCGGGCCAGGAGGGGTTGCCGCTGGGGTGGATCGCCGCCCCGTTCACGCTGCCGGTCGAGTCCGGATAGGTCTGGAATCCGAGCGTCACGTGGGGCATGGCCACCCCGTTGACCACCGCGGTCCCGGCCGACTGGGCCACCTGAGTGCCGGAAGGCGACGTGTAGCTCTGGGACCAGAAGAACGCTCCGACCCCGGCGACGGCGACCAGACCGACGACCAGGGTGAGGATCAACCCAACGGGACGAGCGCGGGCGGCCTCGTCCGACTGCTCGGTCGCCGTGGTCCGATCCGCCTGTTGATTCGTATCTGCCACGTTGTTCACTTCCGCTAGGCAGCCACCGGCGATTGCCGGCGCCTTTACGACCTTCTTACGGGATTGCCGCCAATTTCTTACTTGAAGGTGCCATAGCGGCAACCTGGGTCGGCACAGTAGCAACCCCTTCCGGCAATTGCTCGGACTTTCTGCCGAAGTCATCAAATGCCCTGATCCGACAGGTGATGGGACCCACCGGCTGCCACCGATTCGTCATGTGCCGCCAACGGGGGGCATCCACCGGGACCGGCCCACTTCGTTAGGGTGGGCGCGTGGCCCGGCCCCACCCCACCGGACAACCGACGCCGGACGAAGAGCCAGGTCGGCTGAGGGGTGCAGACGCCTTCCGCCTCCACCTCACCCTGGCCCTCGGTCTGGCCCTCTGCATCGGAGCCTTCGTCTTCGAGGTCATCCGTGCGCTCGACGGCAATACGCTGAGCTGGGCCTACGTCTTCGAATGGCCGATCTTCGCCGCATTCGCCATCTACATGTGGTGGAACCTCCTCCATGGTCGTCACGGTGGGCGCCCCGAATCGGACAAGTCCAAGAAGCGCGGTTCCGCCGAGGGGGACCAGGTGCACGACGCCGACCTCCAGGCGTGGAACCGCTACCTCGAGGAGATGGAGGCGACAGATGGCCCGGGGAGTCGGGAGGGACCCCGGTCCGGGACGCCCGGCCTGCACCCGCCCGAGGGCGGCACACGGCGGACCGGTTGACCGGGGACCGGGGACCGGGTGAGAACCGGTTGACCGGGGGCCCGGGTGACACCCGGACCCGTCTGTCGGCTCAGGCCCGTCCGAGGGCCCGTTCGAACGAGGCCGACACGCCGCCTTCCTGCCCGTAGATGCGGTAGGCCACCAGCACCAGGGCCGGAATCGCCCAGAGATCGCCGCAGACCCAGAGGATGCCGGCCCCGAAGCGCTGGTCCCGCAGAGCGCCGGCCGATCCGTCCATCAGCACGTTCATCGTGTACCAGGGCGTCTTGGTGAAGATGGCCAACGCCATGGCCAGCACCAGCATCTCGAAGGCGGTGACCACGATGGCGATGATCTGCATCCCGGTGGAGCCGCGCGGAGCGCAGGGGTGGGATGGGAGGATGATCCGCCAGAACAGCAGGCCCGTAATGACGAAGCTGGGTGCCATCAACCAGTTCATCGCCCAGTCGTTCCAGGAGGCCCAGTTGTACACGGCGGGGATGTGCCACATGACCATCACTCCGTTGAAGAGGATGATGGCCCCCACGGGACCGGTGACCGCCCGGAGGGAGAACCGCAGCCAGCCCAGGGACTTCGACCGGTAGTAGGCCGACAGCACCCGGCGGCGCCACTCCACGGGCAGGGCGAACAGCAACGGGACCAGCGGTCCACTGATGATCAGCAGCGGGGGGAGGTAGAACATCTCCAGTACGTGGGTGACCATGTGGATGCTCAGCCACGCCATGGCCCAACGCTCGAGGGGGCCGGACACCACCAGGATGAGACCGATCAGGCCGGCATAGAACACCCAGCTGCGTCGTCGGGTGGCCAGTCGGTGGGCCGGGGACTGGCGCACGCCGAGCCGTCGCACTCCCGCTTCGTGTGCGATGCCCACTGCCACGGCCAACAGCCCGACCGGAGTCACCTGCCATAACGGCGGGAGAGTCATGTGATCATCCTTCCACCGACCCGCTCATGCTACGTGTCCCAGGCCGGACCGGATCCGGCCCACCGGTCGGGGCTCAGTTGGAGGACCCGTACTGGATGGGAACGGTGATCGTCACGGTTCGTGTCCACCCGGCGGCACCGGCCGGCCAGGCCCACACGGAGAGATCGGACCCCGCCGGGACGAATGCGTCTGTCTCGTCCCCGATCACGGCGACGGCCGCGGTCCCGTTCGGTGCCGGTGGGGCTGCGGTCCAGCCTCCGCCGGGCCCTGGGATCACCTCGACCTGACGCCGGGTCCCCGATCCGAGCACCACCGATCCACCCTTGCCGCCGCCGCCGCCGATCCCGGTGGCCTCCACCGCCCAACCCGCCGGGACCGCGATCGGCGCCGACCGCGACCACTGGTCACCCGTCCCCGCACCCCAGAAGGCGACCAGCGACGAAGCACTGCCTTGCCTCACCTCGGCCAACCCGGCCATGCCGTCGCCGGTCTGCTCGAGGCGGAGCACGGATGTCGACGCACCGCTGTCGCCGCCCCCGAGCTGCGGTCCGATGTCCTGCCAGCGCTGCACGGTCGACCCGACGTCGGAGGAACCGATCTCCAGCACCCCGATCTGGCTGCCGTGCGCACAGCTTGCTCCGAGGAGCGGCCGGCCGGCCGGACCAGCGGCCACCGCGGTGACGGCGACCACGGGGCACCCGGCAACGGACGTGGCGAGGTCATGGGTGGTGACCACCGGGTTCCACGTGGACAGATCGCCGGTGCTGACCACCACTGTCTCACCCGAGACGATCGCCCAGAGGTCGGGCCCGGCCCCGGCGGCGATGGCGTCGGGGGTGGCGATCAGCCCCGCCGGGAGCGAGCCCGGCAGCCACGTGCTGCCGCCGTCAGGGGTCTGGGCCACCGGCGAGAATTTCAGATCTGCCGAGGTCAGGAAGCCGGCGGTGAGCGGACCGCTCGCCGGGGCGGCCACGACGAGGCCGCCGTTGTCGGCCACCCCGGGAGGTGTGGAGAGACTCCACGAGGCGTTGCCCGACGGCCGGAGGAACAGTTGCCAGAAGGTGTTGGGGGGGTCATCGAGGTGCCCCATGGCCAGGATCACCGACGACTGCTTCGTCGAGGTCACCGACGACGCAAGGGGGATCGCCGGGGCCGGACCTCCGTCCGAGCCTGTCCCCGCGCCCTGGTTGGTCCCGGACGTCTCCAAGAGAACCACGATGACCACCACGACTGCCGCCGCCGCCAGCGCCGCCACGGTGCGGCCGTTCATGAATGGAGGACTTGGGACATCTGCGAGGCCAACAGACCAGCGAACGACGACTGGTCCTCTGCCTGGGCCGGCCCGGGGTCCGTGGAGAGGACGCGGCGGGTGGTGCCCCGGGCGTCGATCACGAACGCCTCGTCGGAGTGGGCGACCATCCCCCCGGCCGGGGAAACAAAGGCCGCGATCCCATAGGCGTTCCACACCGACTGCAGCTCGGACCGGGACCCGGTGAGGAACAACCAATTGGGCTGCGAGTCGAGGCCCTCCTGGCGGTCGAAGGCGTCGACCGCCGACACGGTGTTGTAGATGGGATTGGCCACGATGGCCACGAACTTGGCTCTCTGCGCATTCGG
The DNA here is from genome assembly GCA_052326605.1 of Acidimicrobiales bacterium. Classification (GTDB taxonomy): domain Bacteria; phylum Actinomycetota; class Acidimicrobiia; order Acidimicrobiales; family RAAP-2; genus Bog-756. Next base: position 22,025 of record JBKQMB010000001.1, read on the forward strand.
GCCCAGCATCTGGCTTGCCACCCGGAACTCCTGGGCGATGATCGGGCAGTCGGTGGTGCACACCGGGTCGAGGAACGTGAGCGCCACCGCGTACCCCCGCAGGTCGGCCAGTGAGACGGGCCGGCCCCGCTGGTCGACCAGGTGGAAGTCGGGGGCCGGGCCCGCCGTCACGTTGGGGGTACCGTCGATGGCCTCGGCGAGAATCGGGTCGGCAGTGCGGTTGACCGATGCCGCTGCCATGGGCGCGGCACCGACCAGGACTATCACCACTGCCCCCAACGCCGCCGCCAACCGGCCGGCATAGCCGGGGTCGATCCGCTCCCACCATGAGCGGCCCCGGCTCCCCACGCCCTCCGTCACGGGCTCGATGGCGCCTCGTGGTTCCGCGGCCGGCACATCGGCCGATTCGCCTTCGACCAGGGCCCGCTCGGCTATGGGGGTGGCGGCTGGCGAGGCCTCCTCGGCGACCGCCGCGGCCGGGGCTCGCACCAGAGCCAGATAGCCGGTAACCGTAAGCAGCAGCAGGGGCAACATGGAGTTGGGGTCGGTTCCCGTCCCGCCCCAGAACCCGAAGTCCTCGATGAAGATCCAGTCGGCCACTCCCACCACGACCAAGGCCACGACGGCCGGGTAGAGCAACCGGCGTCCCTGGATGAGCCCCATGCCGATGGCCGCCAGGACGATGACGACGAAGAGGTTGATCCCCCAACCGTGGGCCTCGTCGAACGAGGCGAAGGACGAGACCAGCGAGGACAGTGCGTGGGGCTGGGGCGTGGTGGCCATCTGCTGCGCCATACCCGCCAAGGTCCCGGGCTTGTCGGCGGTGCCCCCCTGCCAGAAGCCCCGGCCCGGCCAGGCCTGGAGCCCTGCCATCACCAGCAGGAACACCCCGACCGAGACGGTGATGATACGACCGAGCTGTCGACCGACCCACGCACGTTCGGGCAGGGCGATGAGCACCCCGCCCACCACGTAGATCAGTACCGCGCCGGGCGCACCGAACAGGACGGTGAGCCCCGGGGCGAACAGGCCACCGAAGGCCGAGCCGAAGACCCACACGACCAGCCCCCATCCGACACTGGCCAGTCCGGCAGCCCGGGACCACAGGCCGCGCGGGGCCACCAGCAGCAGGATCCCGATCCCCAGCTGGATCCAGACCGCCGAGGCGGCCGCGGCGCTGGGGTGCCGGGACCAGGTGGTCACACCGAACCCGACCAGGTGCTGGACCCAGGTGGGGGACGTGGCTGCCGCCGGCTGGATGACGTTCGACGGCATGCCGAGCGGCATCGCGGACTGCATCTGCAACAGACCGTCGAAGATCCACAGGGCCCCGAAGCCGATCCGCACCACCTTCCGGCCGATGGGCTCAGACACGGTCGCCGGCCGAGGGGCGGGGAATCGCTCGCCGCTGGCAACCGCCCGGCTGTACTGGAGGGAGCGCAGGACGTTCCAGGCGACGACCAGGAGGATCAGAACCACGAAGATCAGTTCCCCCTGCCGGAGCAGCGCCTGGTGGAACGCTTGGACGATCAGCGAATTGCCGGCGCCGGGAGCGGCACCCATGCCGGGCATCAGCGGGCCCCGTGAATTGTCATCTGGACGACGCTACCGCTCCGGCAGGGATGTCCACAGTCGCCCGGCCGGCCCTCCGGCGGACCAAGGGCCACCGCCCTCACCACCCCGGTCCGTGGCCGCCCCCTGCCACCCCCGGCCCGGGGACGCCATCCCCGGCCCGGGGCCGCCGGCGTGTTACTCGCCGAAGAGCAGGCCGTAGTTGGCCCCGCGGCGCAGATGGTGGCCGCCGTCCACGGCCAGGCTCTCGCCGCTGATCCACCCGGCCTCGGGCCCGGCCAGGAACCGGACCGCGGCCGCGATGTCCTCGACCGTCCCCAGACGGCTGATCGGCATCTCGGCCAGATAGTCGTCGAGCAGCGGGCCTCCGGCGGTGATCGGTGCCATGAGCTCGTCATCGACGATGCCCGGTTGGACCGTGTTCACCCGGATGCCCGAGCGGCCCAGCTCCTCGGCCGCATACTTGCAGAGCATGTCGACGCCGGCCTTGGCCGCCCCATAGGCCCAGAGGTACCGGTGGGGGAAATGACCAGCCCCTGATGACATCCCGATGATCGATCCACCAGGTGCCTCTCCCCCACCGACACCGGTGCCCACTCCGGCAGCCATCAGCGGGGCCGCGTGCTTGATGCAGAGAAACGTCCCGATCAGATTGAGATCGACCGTGGCCCGAACCTGGCCGAGGTCGGCACCGGCGATCGGCCCCATGTGCGACGCGCCGCCGGCATTGGCGAACAGGATGTCGAGGCGCCCCCGTGCGGAGGCCGCTTCCGCCACCGCGTGGGCGATCCCCTCCTCGACCGTCACGTCGGCCACCACGTAGCGGGCGGTTCCCCCGGCCACTGCGGCCCGGCCGCCGCCGGCCGACGCCCGAGCCGTCTCGGTGAGGAGATCGACCGCCGAGCGGAGTCGCTCCTCGGTGCGGCCGCAGATGGTGACATGGGCCCCGTCCTGGACCAGTCGGGTGGCGGCACCCAGTCCGATGCCGCTGCCGCCTCCGGTCACCAGGGCGGAAAAGCCCTCGATTCCCCGTGCACCGTTGGCTGCGCTCGTCACGTTCCGGCCCTCCGTTCGTTCGATCGGCGGTCCCCCGGGACCACCATGATGGACGGACGTGCTACAGAGTGTCCGTTCGGCTGCAGCATGCTACGGGTCGGGCGTACCGGCAAAGGAGGAACGTGGAGAGCTCCCGCCAATTCAACCTGGCCGACCTGTTCGAGGTGGTGGCCGACACCGTCCCCGACCGCCTGGCGCTGGTGGCAGGCCCCGGTCGACTGACCTACCGACAGGTCGACGAACGGGCCAATCGCTTCGGGCACTACCTGCGGGATCTGGGGATCCCACCCGGCGCTCACGTCGGGATCCTGGCCCACAACCGAGCGGAGTGGGCCGAGGCCATGATCGGCTGCTACAAGGCACGGGCGGTGCCGATCAACATCAACTACCGGTACGTGGCACCGGAGCTTCGCTACGTCATCGACAACGCCGATCTCGCAGCCCTGCTCTACGAACGGGAGTTGACGCTCCTGGTCGACGAATCGCTGGACGACGACCGGGTTCGGGCGCTCCACCTCGTGGTGATCGAGGACCAGTCCGACACAAGCAGCGCCACGGACTCCTCCCGCACCTCTGACGCCGCCGGCGCCTCCGATGCGGCCACGCCCTACGAGGCCGCCCTCGCCGCGAGCCGGTCCTCTCGGGAGTTCGGGCCACGGTCCCCCGACGACCTCTATGTCCTCTACACCGGGGGCACCACCGGCATGCCCAAAGGCGTCATGTGGCGCCAGGAGGACATCTTCTTCGCGGCAATGGGCGGTGGAGGCTGGGGTGCGGACCCGATCACCCATGCCGACGAGTTGGTCGGCCGCCTCAACACCGACGAGGCGGGTCGCGTGGCCATGCTGGTCGTCGCGCCCCTGATGCACGGCAACGCCCAGTGGGTCATGTGGAACGCGTTCATGATGGCCGGCACAGCTGTGTTGTACACGGACCACCGGTACGATCCCGACGCCCTGTTGCGCCTGGCGGGCGACGAGGGCGTCCTGACCATCGCCCTGGTCGGCGATGCGATGGCGCGCCCGCTCGCCGAAGCTCTGGAATCCGCACCCCCGGGGGCGTACGACACCTCGACCCTTATGGCCATCGCGTCGGGCGGCGCCATGTTGTCCGCCACGGTCAAGGCCGAGCTGAAGGAACAGCTGCCCGGGGTCATCATCATGGACCGGTTCGGTTCGAGCGAGAGCGGGGCCCAGGGGGCGGTGGAGGACGACGCCAGCGGCCCGCGGTTCGTGATGAGCGACGACACCTCGGTGCTCGACGACGAGCTCCGGCCGCTTACCCCTGGCGACGGGAGGATCGGACACCTGGCCCGGACCGGCAGGATCCCCCTGGGGTACTACAAGGACCCGGCCAAGACCGATGCCACCTTTCCGACCGATGCCCTCGGCGTCCGGTGGTCGGTGCCCGGCGACCTGGCATCCGTCGAGCCCGACAGCACCATCACTGTCCTCGGGCGGGGCTCGGCTTCGATCAACTCCGGTGGGGAGAAGATCTTCCCCGAAGAGGTCGAGGCTGCCATCAAGTCGCATCCGGGCGTGTTCGGAGCCATCGTGGTCGGGCTCCCTGACGACCGCTTCGGCCAGCGCGTCGCCGTCGTGGTCCAGGTGAAGGAGACCGGTGCCGACGATCTCGGACTCGAGGACCTCCAGGAGCACTGCCGGGGTCACATCGCCGGCTACAAGATCCCGCGCCAGATGCTCGTTGTGGACGAGATCCCCCTGACAGCGGCGGGAAAGCCGGACGCCGAGGCGGCCAGGGCGCTCTTCTGAGAGCAGGACCGCCTCCGCTCCCGCCGGACCTGTCTGGACGGTGCGTTAGAGTCGTCCGTCCCGTCACACCGGTTGCGGCCACCGTCGATCCGTATCGGCCCCGGTCAACGTGGTGGAGCCGTCGACAGGCGTGCGCCGACAACCACCCCCACCGTGCGGGCCACCCGGTCGGCCGCCACCTCCAACGCCCCCTCGTCGATGTCCACGGTGCGGTGGAGGCCGGCGTCGGGCCACAGGCCCATCACGCGGGCCGGAACGGGCAGGGAGGACGAGCGCAGTCCGGCGGTCAGGGCCAGGTAGGCAAGCCCTTCCGCCCACCCCTGCTCCGGGCAGCCTCCGGACACCGAGACCAGTGCCACCGGAGTATCACTCCGTTGCCTGCCGCGGGGTACCGACCCTGGGGCTGTCAGCGGGACGCGCAACTCCGAACGGCCTTTGAGGCGGACCGTGCGAGGCGCCGGGCACGTCCAGTGGTCGTCCGCACCTCCGATCTGCGGGACCTGGGCGAAGGCGGTCCAATCGAAGGCGGTCCACAACGAGGTGGCCCAGCCGACGGCATCGGCAAGGACCACCGCCCGCGCTCCGGAAGGCAATCCGGAGAACCAGGGCTCCCAGTGGAACGTGCGCCAGCCGGTGCGCTCCCACTCCGCGACGGCATCGGTGGCGATCGGAACCACCGCCTCGGAGGGGCCGCGGAAGCGGCCCGTGACACACGCACTCACCACGGCGAGACCCAGGGAACGTCGAACGAACACCGGCTTCCACGCGAACGGTTCCTCGTCCATGGCCGGCCGGTCCGGGTGGACCAGGGCCCGACGGAGGAGCGGCAGCGTGACCTCCACCTGGCCACCCGGGGGAAGCCCTTCGATCGAAGCGGACACTCTCGACAGGAGACGGTCCCTCAGTCGCCGTCGTGCCTCTTCCCCGATCCGGATCACAGGCGGTGCCGTCAGCTCCGATGTCCGCACTGCCGAACGCGTCATCGGCCCTCCCCGCGCGTCGTATCCCGTCCTCCGAGTCCGTCGAGGCGTTCCCGGCCCGGGCCGCACTCGGGCAACACGGCGCACCACCCGCACAGGGTGCCGGCACTCCGCACGGGCTCGATGCCATCGGCCACCCTCCGCAACGCCCTGGCGCCGATCAGCGTCCGGCGGGCAGCCTCCACCAACAACTCGTCGGTGACGGGGTCGACGTCCAGCTCGCCCGTCCTCGTGTAGTACGTGGCCACCACGAATGGAGGTGCCCAACTCCGCACTGCTTCGACCAGGGCATAGAAGTGGAGATCGACACGGTGGCCCGGGCGGCGGGCACCAGACTTGATCTCCACGACGGCGACCGACGCCTCGTCCTCGGCCGGCCTGCCGATGGCCAGGTCCACCCTGGCCGACAGTTCGACGGAGCCTCCGGCCAGCTGCGCTCGTATGGCCTCGTGGGTCCGAGGCAGCCACCCGGGCTCGAGGGCCGGCCACCGGAGCTGCAACCCCTCGGCCTGCCGCTCGACCTCGGCTCTCAGACCCTCCCGATCACGGGGCGGCAGCTGTTCGATCCACGACAGCAACCCCCGCTGGTGGTCGTCGACGGAGAGCGCTGCCAGTCCGTCGGCCATGGCATCACCGATGCTCCCCACGCACACCAATTGTCGGAAGAGGACATCGATCATGGCGCCACATGCCATGGCCGGGGTCGGCGTCCGCTCACCGAACTCGGTCGCCACGTAGTGGGCCTCGCAGGCGAGCACCCGGGTGAGCCGGTCCCTGGTCACCACCAGGGGGGACGGCCGGGAGAGCGTGCCACCGGGACCCGGCGCACCCACACGCGAGCCCGAGACCGGGCCCACGCCCGGACCGGCATCGGGGCCCTGACCCGGGGCCCCGTCAACATCCCCGTGGCCTTCGCCCGTGCTGCCGGTCGCCAGCTCGGCGTCGAGATGGCGACGGAGCCGGAGCACGAACTCGGGATCGACCTTCGGCCGGGGACGTCCGGTGACCCGCAGCCGCTCGAGGAGCGCAGGGCCGGCCAAAGGCCTCCACGGGTGGGACCATGCCTGGCCGCATGCGATCTCCTCGCGCCGGGACCTGCTTCCGCCGTGGCTGTCCGAGGTCGACCGAGAGCGACCCCCACCCTCCCGTGGGTTCCCTGCACGGCGGTCGACGTCCATCTGGAGCATGGCGGAAGTGTGGACCGCGGGTGTGACAGAACGGGGGGCCGGCGCTGTGCCCGGTAGCCTCTGCACCGATGAGGCCCGAAGCCACCGTCACCTCCTTCGCCATCGCGTTCTCCCTGTTCGTCGTGGTCACGCTGATCCTGATCGTGTTGGTCATCCGCTTCGCCGTGCAACGAGCCGCCGCATCGAGGGCGCGGTGGCTGGCCGCACAGGAAGGTGCCGAGGAGGAGCCCGAACCCGAGCTCACCGCACTGGTGCTGGCCGGCGGGGGGCCTCGAGGGGCGGTCCAGATCGGGATGCTCCAGGTGTTGGCCGACCACGGCTTCGTGCCCGATCGGATCTATGGATCCTCGGTAGGGGCGATCAACGGTGTCGGCTTCGCCAGTGACCCTACGCCGGCCGGGGTGGAGCACATGGCGCAGATCTGGCTCGGGCTCAGCCGCGAGGACGTCTATCCCCAGGGCCGCCTGCACGGGCCCTGGCTCTACCTGCAGCAGCGCGACTCGGTCTACTCCAACTCGGGGCTCCGGAAGATCATGGAAGAAGGGTTCGCGTTGGATCGGTTGGAGGAGACCGCCGTGCCCGTGGAGGTGGTGGCCACCTCACTGATCGACGGCCGCGAGCGGTGGTTCACCTACGGACCTGCCATCGACGCTGTGCTCGCCTCCATGGCGATTCCCGCCATCTTCCCGCCGGTCGAGATCGGCGACGAGCGCTTCATCGACGGCGGAGTCGTCAACAACGTGCCCATTCGCCGGGCGATCGACGCCGGTGCGACCAAGATCGTCGTGCTGCTCTGCGCGCCGCCCGTCTTCACACCGATCCAACCGAAGCGACCGGTGGAGGCAATGGTCAACGCGCTGATGATCTCCATCAACGCCCGCTTCGCCCGCGACATGGCCCTGCTGCCCCCGGGAGTGGAGGTCATCCTGTGCGTGGGGAACGAGGGGGTGTCCCGCGACTTCGACGACTTCTCCACCACCGAGTCGCTGATCGCCCAGGGTCGCGAGGAGGCGTCCGAGGTGGTGCGGCGCTACGGCCTCGGTCGCAGCGGGATCGGCGGCTCAGGCGCGCCGGTGCACACTGCCGCGTCCGTGAGGGCTGCACCCCCCGCTGACGCGGGCGGCGGTGCCGGAGACGGTACCTCGGGCAGCGCCGGAGACGGGGCCGGAGAAAGGGCCGGAGACGGGGCCGGAGACGGGGCCGGAGAAAGGGCCGGAGAGTCGACGACAGGACCACCGGCAGGAGATCCCCCTCCCGTCGCCGCAGAGGACGTCGCTCACTCGTGGACCCAGCCGGAGCCCGGCACGTAGCGACGCACGATCCGGGCGGGGACACCGGCGATGACGCAGTGGTCCGGGAAGGTGCCGCGCACAACGGCTCCCGCCCCCACCACCACGTTCCTTCCCAATACCGTGCCGGGGAGGATCACCACGGCGGTGCCGATCCAACTGCCCGAACCGATGCTCACCGGTACGTCGTGGGGCCACTGGACGTGGACCACCTCGTCGGGGTTCTCGTAGCCGTGGTTCTGATCGGTGATGTACACATAGGGGCCCGTCTGCACATCGTCACCGATGTCGATGTCGAAGTGGCCGATGATGTGACTGCCCCTTCCGATCACAGTCCGGTCGCCGATCCGCACCACCGGGTCGCTCACCATCTTCTGCCCCGGCACCATCCCGGCGGTGATGCTCACATTGGGACCGACCAAGGTGTCGCAGCCGATGTGGATCCAGTGCTCACCGAAGATGGCTCCTGTCGGAAAGGCCAGGCAACTTCCCGACCCGAAGGCACCGAACCGTTGGGCCAGGACATCGCCGGGGCCGGTGGCCCCGTTGCGGGCCATCCAATTCCATCCTGCATGCACCGCCGCATTCAGCCAACGGTGCCGCAGCGGCGCCGAGGCCTGCCATGGGCCACGCTGCCGCGCAGACGGCGGGTCGGCGTGCACCGGACCGGATGCTGATCCGGACGGGACAGGAACCTCGGCCGGGACCGCTCCCAGGGGCGCCGGTCCCGGCCTGTCGCCGCGCATCGGGTTCGTCGCGCTCACTCTTCGACGCTATCTGATGGACGGTGATCCCCGCTATCGGGTCCCGGCGGCCATCTGCGGCCCCGGCCGTCGTCCGGCGTTGCCGCTTCAATAGAGTGGCACCGTGCCCCCCGACGAACGCTCCTCGTTCTCCGACCGATCCCGCCTGGGCCGTGCCGGGTTCGAATCGGGCTCGGAGACCTACGAGAGGGCACGACCTGGCTACCCCGAAGAGGCAGTCGCGCACCTGAGCTCGACCCTCGGAATCGCCGAGGGGAGCCTGGTGCTCGATCTGGCCGCCGGCACCGGCAAGCTCACCCGGCAGCTGCAGGCAGGCGGGGTCGCGTGCGTGGCGGTCGAGCCCTCGGCATCCATGCGGGACGTGCTAAGGCGCGTCAGCCCTGGAATCCCGATGGCCGCCGGCACGGCGGAGTCGATTCCGGTGGCGGTCGGAGCCATGAACGCCGTGGTGGTCGCCCAGGCCTTCCACTGGTTCGACGCTCCCATCGCCCTTTCGGAGATCGCCCGCGTGCTCCGGCCGGGCGGAGGCGTGGCGCTGGTCTGGAACGAGCGCGACGAGTCAGACCCCGCTATCGCCGAGTTGGTGAAAATCAGCAAGTGGGACCAGTGCCAGCCCTACCCGGTCGGACGGGACTTCGGTGCGGACATCGACGAGAGCAGGCTCTTCGGCCCGGTCTCGCGTACGAAGTTCCGGTTCACCCAGTACCTCGACCACACGGCATTCGTCGAGCAGGTCGCCTCGCGCAGCTACGTCCAGGTGCTCCCCGAGCTCGAGCGCATCGACCTCCTCGACCGCGTCGCCGCCTTCGGTTCGACCCTCGGCGATCCCATCGCCATGCCCTACATCACCGATCTGTTCTGCGCCCGGGTGGCCTCGTGACCGGGAGGCAACATCGGGTGGTCCGGGCACAGGTGGGCGGCATCGGTCCACCGGCTTGCCAACCGGGGTCCCGAAGGGGGAGCCTCTCGGTCTGGCCGTGCCCGGTGGTGATGGGCCAGTGTGGAGTTCGAGCGAACCGGATCCGGGGAGGACCTAACCGATGATCAAGCTCACCTGTCTGCTGAAGCGGAGAGAAGGGATGACCCCGGCGGAGTTCCAGGCCTACTGGAGGGATCACCACGGTCCGTTGATCGTCAACAGCCGCTGTGGCAGCCACGTCATCCGCTACGAGCAGAACCCCCGCCCACTGGACGACTACCGGAGCGATGACGACCGCTCCGGCTACGACGGGGTGACCGTCCAGTGGTTCGCGTCGATGGACGAGTACTACGCGCACATGAGCGAGGAGGACGCTCCTCAAATGTTCGAGGACCTCCCCAAGTTCCTCGACGTCGACCATCTCGACTTCGTGCTCACCGAGGAGCCGCGGGTGATCATGGACGGGACCGTCGACTGGAGCGCCTGAGGACGGCCGCCCCCGTTCGTTGACATCGGATCAAATCGGACATACGCTCCAATATCTCGGACAGCATGTCCGATGGATTGGAGGGGGAATCCGACATGACCCAGGCGCAGATCGACATCAGTGGGCTCGATTTCGGTGACATCGACCTGACCGATTCGAAGTACTTCATCGACGGCGTTCCCCACGACTGGTTCGCCTTCCTGCGCAAGAACGCCCCGGTGTGGTGGCAGGAGGAGGCCGACGGGCCCGGCTTCTGGGCGGTCACCTCCCACGCCGACTGCACAGCGGTCAACCGCGACTACGAGCACTTCTCGTCGCACCGGAAGGCCACCTTCATCTGGGACCTGCCCGACGACGACCTCGCCCGACAGCAGTTGGTCATGTTGAACATGGATCCCCCGCTCCACACCCGTTACCGACGACTGGTCAACAAGGGATTCACGCCCCGCATGGTCAACCAGCTCCACGATCGGATCCACGCCGCCACCGACGGCATCATCGATGCTGTCATCGAAAAGGGCTCGGCGGACTTCGTCACCGAGATCGCCGCCGAGCTCCCCCTCATCGTGATCGCCGAGCTCCTGGGCGTCCCCGACGAGGACCGCCACCGCATGTTCGACTGGTCCAACCGGATGGTCGGCAGCCAGGATCCCGAGTACCAGACCGCCGGCGAAGCGGCCCTCGAGGCATCGATGGAGCTGTACGCCTACGCGTCGGAGCTGTTCGCCGCCAAGCGCGCCGACCCCCGCGACGACCTGATGAGCGTGCTGACCGAGGTGGAGATGGAAGGAGAGAAGCTCTCCGAATTCGAACTCGAGCTGTTCTTCCTCCTCCTCACCGTGGCCGGGAACGAGACCACCCGCAACCTGATCTCCGGGGCCATGGCTGCCTTCTTCGAGCATCCCGACCAGTGGGAGCTGCTGGCCAACGACCGCTCGCTGATGCCCTCGGCCGTCGAGGAGATGCTGCGTTACGTCACACCGGTGATGAACTTCCGCCGCCAGACCACCGGCCGGCTCGAGCTCGGTGGCCAGGTCATCGAGGAGGACTCCAAGGTCGTCTTCTTCCACATCTCCGGCAATCGCGACGAGGCCGTGTTCGCGGACCCGCAGGCCTTCGACATCGCCAGGCACCCCAACCCTCATCTGGCCTTCGGTGGTGGTGGGCCCCACTTCTGCCTGGGGGCCAACCTGGCCCGGATGGAGATCCGGGTGATGTTCGAGCACCTGCTCGATCGGATGCCCGACATCCGCCTGGACGGACAGGTGCAGCGACTGCAGTCGCAGTTCATCAACGGGGTCAAGCACATCCCGGTGGCCTTCCCTCCCGGCCCACGCATCTCCTCATAGATGACCCGCAACACCCCCGACAGCCTCAAGGAGGTCATCCGGGACTTCCGGCGGGACCAGGTCGTCGATGTCGCCCGCCGCCTGTTCGGCGACCGTGGTTCCACCGACGTGTCGATGGACGAGATCGCCGCCGAGGCCGGGGTGGCCCGATCCACCGTCTACGTCTACTTCGCCAATCGCGACGAGCTGCTGCGCGCCTGCCTCAGCGGCCTGCACACCCAGCTCCTCGAGGCCATTGCCGAAACCTGGGAACACGATGCCCACCCGGCGCACCGGCTCGAACGGCTGATCGGGGAGATGCTGGCCATCGTCGACGACAACCCGGCATTCTTCCGCCTGGCACTGGTGACCCAGGGGACGGTGAGCCAGGGAGCCGAGGCAGTGGGTGCCGAGCTGGCGTTGATCGCGCTGGACATCGCCAGGCTGATCCGTGACCTCTTCGTCCAGGGCGTCGCCGACGGCCTCTTCGCCGGGAGGGACCCCGATCGAGCCACGTCGCTCATCGGCCAGCAGGTCTACGGGGCCATGTCCATCCGCGCCGCCGAGCCGCTACCCGAGCCGCTACCCGTGGCAGCTGCGGCAACCTGTGCCTTCATCCTCCGTGGGCTGGGGACCTGAGCAGCTCCACCTGCTCCACCTGCTCCGGCGCGCCCGGCGCGCCCCGCACACCCCGCACCCGGTCGGTCTCCGAAGAGTTCGACAGCAAGGCGCGATGGGCCGCACCCGGAAACAGAACAAGGTCTTCGGGATTCCACGGCGGTAGGAACCCGGCGCCACGGAAGCGCTCTGAGCTGCGTCTTTCCCTTGAGGGGCGGCAAGAGATCCCCCGAGGGACTGGCTGCGGGCTTGTCGATCCGGGCCATCGCCCGCGAGGTGGACCGGTCACCATCGACAGGGTGCCGCGAGGTGAACGTGCAGCTTCCTGAATGCAGCGCTGGAAAGGGCAGCATGGCCCACATGATCCGACGTCAGGCGACATCGTCTTCGTCACTGTGCCCGCTGAAGCGAAGGATGAGGAGGCCCAAAAGGAGGAAGACGACTACACCGACACCCACACCGAGCGAGATCAGTGTGTCGGTGAAATCGCGCTGTGAGAGAGAGCTGCTCAATGTGAGGTGGGCGGAGGAACTCAAGATGTCCCGCACGCCGGCCAGGATGCCGATCACGAGGAAGGGTCGGACCGGGAAGACGGAGGCCCGCAGATGGCCGAAGACCGTGTGTGCAATGTCGAGAAGGATGATCACCACCAGGATGCCGTCGATGGCCGCTACCACTGTCAGAGGGAAGGCGCCCCAGTGACTCAAGAAGCCAATCACGGTGCGCGCCAGGACGATGCCGGCCACCAGCAGCAGGCTGGCCACAATGGCGTACTCGATGACGATGATGACCCCCTTCACGAGCGGGTCCGCCCCGAGGCTCCGATGGTCCCCTCCAGCAGGCATGTCAGCCATGTGAGCGCACCATAGCGGTAAGGCATCCCCGGTGCGGGACTCCTGCAGTATGGTCCGGTCCCGCATAACCCCCGACCACCGCCCTCGGTTCCTCGCCCTCGACCGATCCCTTGCCAGGTTACTTGTGTCGTGGACCTGGGCCGGGACGAGATCGGGGCGCTGGGACGGTCGCTACGATTCACTCTCCGACTTCCCGGGAGCAAGCGGCCCCGCCGTCGTTGCCGAAGGCACCGCCGTCCAAGAGGAGACCGAGATCCGGGTCGTCCCGACGATGGCGAGATCGCTCACGCGGAGCCATGCCGCATGCACCCGTCATGCCTTCCCCACGGGACTCTCGAGGACAAAGAGGCAGCCCTCGGCGGCGCCGAGGAGGCGCAACGACTGACGAACCGGTCAATCCCCGGCCTGGCCACCGAGGGACATCGCCGCGGACAGTCGTCGGGTTTTCGCCCCGCCACGGAATGTGTCCGGCGCCGCCAAAAGTACCGGCATCGCAGCCCACGCCGGAAGAGCCGGTCAGGTCCGCAAGGGGTCGGCCCGTCTCCCCCCGGGGTCGCCGCCCACTTCCCTCTCCTACCGCAGGTGGGCCGGTCTTCCGCTCCCTTGCCGGCCCTGACCAGCGGTTGAGTCGTCCAGCGAGCCTCGAGGACGATTCAGGAGTCAGGATCCGACACTCTTACTCCAGGCCGGATACACCGACGGTATGCAGCGGGGCCCGGGTGCCTGAACAACGGCCATGTGGTGGACGGACATCATCACACCCTGCCGACTATTCTCTTGTCGGTGGTCCTCCCATTTCACAGCCCTGGCCCTTCGACGGCCGTCCGGTCGAGCGGGGCCCACCCTCATCCCCCTCACGTCGACTCGGTCGGATGCGCTGACCGGATCGCCGCCGGTGTGCTGCGCCCCTGATGTGGGAGGCACGGTGACGATGTTGACCGACCCGGTCGATCAGTCCGTTCGGCATCGGGAACAGTCGGCAAACGGCAACGAGCGAGTCTGGAAGCTTGTGGCAGCGTTGGCTGCGCTTGTCCTGGTCGGGTTCATCGTCTATGTGGCCACCCGTCCACCCCACCCGCGTCCGGCGGCCTACTCGGTCACGCCACCGGCGACGCTGGCTACCGGTAGCAAGGCGCCGACCTTCGTGCTCCCCCGCCTGAGCGGCGGCCCGCCGGTCTCGCTGGCGAGCACCCTGGGGACCCCGACCGTCGTCAACTTCTTCGCTTCGTGGTGCAGGGACTGCCAAGCAGAGCTGTCGGCCTTCGGAACTCTGTCGACACAGGCGGGCGGGCGTGTGGCCGTCGTCGGTGTTGATTCGAACGACACCGACGCCGCCGCCGAGTCGGTGCTGGCAAAGGCCAAGGTCACCTATCCGGTTGGCGTCGACAGCAACGCCAAAGTGGCGACCTCCTACCTACTCACCGCCTTGCCGGTCACCTTCTTCCTCGATGCGGACGGCCGAGTGGTTCACGTGGCCTTCGGGACGCAGACGCTGGCGTCGCTCGTCCACTGGACAGCCGTCCTGACCGCCGGGACGGCACACTCATGACCGGCGCCACCCCCGATGACACGATGACGACGCCACCGTCGAACGAAGATGGACATGGCCCCCGAGCTGCGATGTCGGAGGCCGACCGCGCCGTTGCCCTGGCCACCGGCAAGACGCCGATCGACCGGGCAGCCGCGCTGCGCGCCGGCTCGGTGCCGGTGCCCCGCAAGTTCATCCTGTGGATCATCGTCGGCTTTGCCGTGCTCGGGTTGGGAGGGATCGCGGTCGAGAAGCTGATCGGCAATGCAGGCGTCGGCGCCCTGAACTCGACGCCGGTGACAACCCTGGCCGGCACCGGCGGCTCCGGCACCAGCGACACCGCGCCCGCCGCTCCGTCCCAGCCGAGCGCTCCGTCCATCGACGCCACCCCGAGCGCGGTCATCGGTTTGACCCGCTTGGCCGGCGAGCAGGCCCCGGCCTTCACGCTGGTCGACCACAACGGGACGCCCTGGTCGCTCGGCGGGGCCCGAGGAAAGGTGGTCGTCCTCACCTTCTTCAACGCCGAGTGCGACGACATCTGCCCGGTGTTGTCGAGCGAGATCACCCAGGCCGATCAGCTCCTCGGTGCCCACAGGTCCAACGTCGACTTCGTCGTGGTGAACTCAGACCCCCTGGACACGTCGCTCGCCCCGACCCCTCCGGCCATGACCCAGACCGGCCTGGCCGGCCTCCCGAACGTCACGTTTCTCACCGGTTCGCTCACCGACCTCAGTAGTGTCTGGAAGCACTACGGAATCACCGTCGCCCTGGACAACACCAACCGGGTGATCACCCACAACGACCTCATGGACTTCATCAGTCCTGCCGGGAGAATGGAACTGAGTGCATCCCCGTTCGCGAACGAGGACGCACTCGGCATCTACAGCCTGCAGCCCGCCGTCATCGAGAAGTTCGCTCAAGGGGTGGCCAACTCGGCCTCCGGCCTGCTCAGAGGAGCGTCATGAACGACGACAGCGTCGATCACACCGGTCCCGAGGATCCTTTCACGATCGGAGCCATCATCGCCCAGACGCCCGAGAAGCCCGTCTGGTACAGGCGGGGATGGGTGCTGGCCACCGCTGCCGTCGCCGCCGTCGTGATCGCTTCGGTGGTCGTCGACCTTCCCAGCCACACCACCACGTCCACCGACACCGCAGACCAGACCAGCATCATGCAGCAGATCAATACCGACGTCGCTCCCTGCTCCTACGGCATCAAGGAGACCTTCATGATCTACCAGGACCTGAAGGAGGGGTCGTTGAGCTCCTCCGACCGGGCCGAGGCACCGGCCATGATGCGGGACGATCAGACCGCCTGCTCGTTCACCAGCAGCACGATCTACGACTTGTCGAACGTCGAAGGTACGGGCACACCAGCAGGAAAGAACATCGGCGACGTGGTCAACGTGGCGACCTTGTGGACAACCTCGGACGCCCTCGGAGCCATCGAGGACATCCAGACCCTCAGCACCGATCCGACCAATGCCTCGGCCCTTGCCAACCTCTCGAAGCAGGAGGCCGCATTGGCCAGGGACCGGGCACAGGCTGATGCGTACGTGACAGCAGCCGACCGCATCCTGGGCGCCCACCTCCCGATGCCCGACCTACCCAGCCTGCCCCAGCTGTCCGGCACGAACTGACGCCGTCGGATCGACGGTCCGAGCCTCCCCTGTCGCGGCCTGAGCCCGGCGGCTACGGGGTGGGTTGACCGGGGCCGAGGGTTCTGCCCCGGATACGCTCCTGGCGGACCAGGTGGTGCAGTTCCTCATCCGGGTCTTCCTCCGCCTGCAGCCAGCGGATCAGGTTCCAGTAGACGACCGGAATGAAGGCACATGCCGAGACGAACCACAGTAACCCCGTGGTCAACTGCTGGTCGGCCGAGAGGCTGAACCCGGACCCGGCATGGTGAGGATAGGCCCCGTACCACGAGGCGTGTGACAGGCCGACCAGGTAAGCGAGGATCCAGATGATCCACATCGCGACCGCCGCCAGTGCCACCCGGCTCGGACGCGGCAATCTCGGTGTGAGCGGCGGTGACTCCACCAGCTCGAGCCACAGCCCGACCCCGACCACCAGGAGCGTGGCCGCCTCGACGGCCAGCAGCCACGGGTGACGGGCCAGGGCGTCAACGGTCAGCGGCGTCCTCCAGATGATCGCCCCGGAAAGGTAGAGGCCGGCGAAGAGCACGCTGCGGAGGGCTTCTGGATGATGCCGCCGACCCTGCGCCAACCGGTCCACCGGGCCCGGCGCCGACGACGGGGAGCAAGGGTTCCCGTCGTCGTCGAAATGCTGGGGATCACGAGAGGCAAGGCCGAGGAGGGACCACGGTGAGCCGATCACCACCAGAGCCGGGATGACGATGGCGAAGAACGCGAACTGCAGTGCCTCGACGAACTCGTAGCGGCGGGCCAATGGTGACAGGGGCGGGACGACCCAGGCCACCAGCAGAAGCACTGCCACGACCAAGAGGACCACCCGAACGGACGTGTGCGGTTCGGGTGACTGCCGCTGGAGGGACCGGTCTGCCACGGTCCCGGAGATCACTGCCGGTTCGTACGGCGCTGGAAGAAGCCCCAGAGGAGCACCACTACGAAGCTGCCCAGCGGGATGGCAACAGTCAGGACCTCGGGTCCGATGAAGGAGTCGGTGGCATTGCTCATTGGCGGACCAACCTCACTGTCGCTAGTCGCACAGAATAGTACTCGAATGCCCGGGAGACGATCGGTTCGCCGGGTCAGATCAGATAGAAGAACACCCAGAACAGCGCACTGATCAGGGCGATGAACCCGAAGAAGTAGGTGCAGGACTCCACATTGGCCCGGAAGAGTTGGGCCGAGGGTCCGTTCGACGTGGCCGGTGTCCCTTCCTCGGGATCGACCCGTCGGAGTCGCATACACAGGGCCAGGTTGGTCTCGAGCCAGTAGGCACCGCCGAGGAGCATCATGATGTTCATCACCGCCCAGCCGATGAAGCACGACGCGTACCCGCTGGAACCGGGGAAGAACGGTAGCTGGGTCAGTTGCCAGATCTGGAGGCCCACCGCCAACAGGATCCCGAACACTGCGACCCACCCGCTCACCTCCCAGTCGAGCAGAGAGCCCGACCGCATCCGCCACTGTCCGTAGATGGCGAGCAACACGGACGCCAGGACCACGGCGAAGATGGTCCAGCCGATTCCGGTCGGGGCGGTGATCCCGTCAGGGCGCCACATCTTCCCCGAGTTGTTCGACTTCAGGTAGAAGTAGGCGAAGGCCAACGAGGCGAAGAGGAAGGCGAACATTCCGATCAGCAGACGCCCGCCGGTCCAGTAGGAACCGACAGCGGCGCGCAACTCGAACTCCCTCTCTTCAGGAGTCTCCTTGAACAGGGGCTTGTCGGCAGTATCGGTCAACGCGTTGTCTCCACTCATGGGGCCGGCGGACGGGGATCTTCGGCGACACTGGCAGGAGAGGACGCACCGGCGGTCACCAGCTCCCCTTCCCCGAGATCAGCAACGGCGGGAGCGTTCTCCTCGCTGTAGTGGTACGGGTCGCTCAGTACGACGGGGATGCGCTCGAAGTTGTAGTACGGCACCGGCGTCGGCGTCTGCCATTCGAGGCCCAGGGAGTTCCAGGGGTTGGTCGGCGCGGGCGTGGGCTTGATGAAGATCGACCACACGAAGTTGGCGATGAAGATGAGGAACGAGGCACCGAGGAGGAAGGCACTGACCGATGCGAAGTCGTTGAGCGCCTGCAGGTTCTGGGCGTACTCGAAGACCCGGCGGGGTTGGCCGAGCATGCCGATGAGGAACATCGGGAAGAAGGTCATATTGAAGAAGATGAACATCGTCCAGAAGTGGGCCTTGCCTAATTGCTTGTTCATCGTCTTGCCGGTCATCTTCGGGAGCCAGTAGTAGAGGCCGCCGAAGAAGGCGAAGATCAGGCCACCCATGATCGTGTAGTGGAAGTGGGCCAGGACGAAGAAGCTCCCGTGCACGGTGACGTTGACCGGCACGTCGGACAGGAACACGCCGGTCACCCCGCCGATCAGGAAGTTGAAGAACACGGCCAGGCAGAAGAGCATCGGCACTTCGAATCTGATCTTGGCCTTGTACAGCGTTCCGAGCCCCACCAGATAGATGAACCCGGTCGGAATCGAGATCAGCTCGGTCGTCAGCATGAACAACGGACGCATGTCCGGGTTGATCCCGCTCTGGAACAGATGGTGCTGCCAGACGAAGAACGACAGGAGCGCCACCCCGACCATCCCCGCGGCGGCCACCTTGTAGGCGAACAGGGGCTTTCGACAGAACACGGGCAGGAGCTCCGCCACGATGCCGAACCCTGGCAGGGCCATGATGTAGACCTCGGGGTGCCCGAAGAACCAGAAGAGGTTCTGCCAGAGGAACGAGCTGCCCCCGTGCTCGGTGACGTAGAAGGCGGTCTGGGCGGTGTGGTCGAGGATTCCGAACAGTCCTGCCGCCACCAGCGTCGGTGTGGCCAGGGTGAGCAGGGCGCAGGTGGCCAGGATCGACCACACGAAGATGGGGATGCGGCTCCAGGTCATGCCCGGGGCCCGGTAGTTGATGATGGTGACGGCCAGGTTGAACCCGGCGGCCATCATCCCGATGCCGATGACGGCGAAGCCCACCAGATAGGACATCATGCCCACGCCGGCCTGCGTCTGCAGGGGTGCGTAGCCGGTCCAGCCGGTGGGGAAGCCTCCGTAGAACAGGGCGGAGAGGATGACGAAGTACCCGGCGGTGAAGATCCAGAAGCTGAACGCCTCCACCCGGGGGAACGCGGTACGCCGTGCGCCGATCATCAGCGGCACCAGCCAGTTCCCCAGCGGCCCCACGATCACCGAGGTGGCCATCATCATCATGACCGTGCCGTGCTCGCTCACGATGGCGATGTAGGTTCCCGGGCCGAAGACGTGGCTGGTCGGCGAGAGCAGCTCGGTGCGGATGGCCATGGCCAGCAGGCCCCCGGTGAAGAAGAACCCGAGAACCCCGATGACGTACTGGAGCCCGACCACCTTGTGGTCACAGGTGTAGCGCAGGTACCGGGTCCAGCTGGTCGACTCGTACTCGGGGCGCGGCTCCATGCCGACCAACTTGGCCAGAGGGTAATTGACGGCACCGATCCCCAGCAGCCACCCGGCCACGCCGAGCAGCAGGCCGCCGGTGACAGCGATGGAGTTCGACCCGCTGTTGGAGATGTTGATGTAGCCGCTGCCCACCACATTCCCCAACCAGTGGCCGAGAAGGTACCCGAGCACGGCGCCGATGACCGCGGTGCCGATGTGTTGGCTGAACCAGCCGGGCCGGGCCGGCAGACCCTGGAACCCTCCGAGCGCGGGCGGGGTCGGATCCGGATAGACGACCTCGGTTTCAGCTTCGCGTTCGGCGGCAAGAGTCATCGCATCAACTTTCTATGACTTTGCGGGAGTTGCCCCGTAGACCTCGGAGTTGCTGTACGGATCGACGTTGTCGGGGTAGTACCCGCCATCGGCGCCGTTGGCGTCCGGCACGTAGGTCCAGGCAAACGGGGGCAGGAGCCTGGTGTTGGCCGCCGTTGCCCTTTCGGTCGCCTTGGCCCAGATGTTGAAGGCCGTCTTGGACACGACACTGCCGTAATTGAACATGGAGCCGTGCCACAGCCCGCAGAGCTCGTCGCATCGCACGGTGACGCTGCCCGCCTGGCGGGTGGTGGTGTAGGCCACGTTGTCGAGCTGGGGGTTGGCGTCGGCCTTGATGCTCAGCTGGTAGGCCCAAAAGTCGTGGATCACGTCGAGGGAGGTCACGTGGAAGGCGATGGTGGTGCCGTTGGGGATCACCAGCTGCTGGCTCTCGAAACCCCCGAAGGTCGGATAGCGGTAGGTGAACTTCCACTGTTGGGCGATCACCTGCACGGGCAGGACGGTGGCCGAGGTGGGAGTCCAGATCGGGTTGGGGCCCTCGCCCCCACCGGAGCCGGCGTTGACGACGAGCTCGACGGTGCCGAAGACGAACAGCCCGAGGACGATCACCGTGGTGGTGACGATCCATCCGACCTGCACACCGAGGTTGGACCGGGCCTGGGGTCCGCCCACCGGCTCGGGGGCGCCCTTGCGCGAGGCCCGCCACATGATGATGGAGTACGCCATGTACACCCAGACGGCGATCATCACGGGCAGGGCGATGAGGAACAGGATGGTGAAGTCGTCCTGGTTCTCGGAGGCCGCCGAGGTCATGTCGCCGGGTGGGACGTGGGGACCGACCAGAAAGTAGAAGAGCAGGTCGAGCACCACGGCGAGAACGGCCCAGATGGCGACCATGCGCCAGATGTGACGGGGTTCTTGCTGGGCCGGCTCGGTCACTTCCTGACTCGTCGGCTGTCCCGTGTCGATGGTCACGAGACGACGTCCAGGAAGCCGCCCATGTAGCCGACCGTGCTCATCGGTCCCCCGTTTCCGTACAGGAAGCCCAGCCCGCAGGGCACGAAGCACTGCCAGGGATAGTCACCCGGCCCCGGAGTGACGAACGAGGCCCTGATGATGTTGCGCACCGAGCTCGGTGAGGAGCACGGTGCCTGGCTGCAGACGTTGCTGGCATTGGGGTTGACGCCGACCAGTGGGATGTTGATCCCGAGGGTCGGGATGGAGAACGTGTGACCGACGCCATTGGCGGAGTTCGAGTCGTAGACCGAGACCGGCTTGCCGTTGAGGATCTCGACGTTCCCGAGCGTCCCCTGCACCCGTCCCCACTGCTGGTTGCGGAGCGGGCTGCCCGAGTCGAACTGCTCGATCGTCAGGTTGATCCGGGTGTGGGCCGGCACCTTCCAGAGGGTCGTGTGGACCCACTGGCCTTGTGGGTTCTTCACCAGGTACGAGACCCAGGTCGGATGATCACCGAACCCGGTGCCGATGCTTCCCACCGTCTGCACGGTCAGGTCCACCGGAGAACCGGCGGGCTGCGCCGAGGTGAAGTCGACGGTCGCTGGCTGGGGGAGCATGAAGCCCACCACGGCCCAGACGGCGAAGCCTGCAGCCACGACGAAGAGCCCGATGACCACCGAAAGCCTTCCCCCAAATGACATCTCGCACTCCCCGGCGCCGTCGAGTGGCTGGTCAGGCCCACAGGGGCCCACCGATCCCACCTGCGACCGGACTCCGCACATTCCCCAAGAGGTCGTGAAGAACCCGGATCGTGATGGTGACAGTAAGCGGACTCACCGGACAGGTCAAGTACCTTTCCGATCGCCCCCGAAGACCCCGGCAACGCCAAGAGACCGTCGCCGCTTCCTACGTGCGGTCGACGGCGCCGGTCCGTGAGGGCCTCAAGTCCTGGGCCTCGACCACGACACCCCGGTGGGACAGTCGCTCGAGCACGTTGGAGATCGACCCTTCCTGGTCGATGGCCCGCTTGATGACCACGATCAGGGCCGGAACGGCCCAGAAGTCGCCGCAGACCCACAGGATGGCCGCGCCGATCTGCTGGTCGGCGAAGGGCGAGAGGGTCACGCCCGGGATGTGGGCGTAGACCGAGTACCAACTGGCGGCGCTCAACATGCTCAGGGCCATGGCCAGCACGAACATGATGACGTTGGTGCTGATGATGGCCCCGGCCTGCCAGATCGGGCTGGCCTTCACCCTGAACGGGTGCGAGGGGATGATCTGCAGCCAGAAGAGGACCCCGGTGACGAAGAAGCTCCCGTGCATCAGCCAGATGTGGATGCCCTGGTTCTGCTCGGACAGGTCGAACAGGACGGGGAGGTGCCAGACGACCATGACCACGTTGAAGGAGATGAGGGCGAACCAGGGGTCGGTGATGAATCGACCCACCCCTCGGAGGGTCCGCGACCAGGGGCCGAGCATCACGAATCGACCCACCTTGCGGCGGATGCCCACCGGCAGGGCGAAGAGCAAGGGGATCCACGGAGCTCCCAGGACGATGAGGATGGGTGCATAGAAGGCGATCAGCAGGTGCTCGATCATGTGCACGAAGAAGTAGTCGCTGGCCCAGTAGTCGATCGGCGAATCGACAGCGAGCAGCAGAACGCCGAGGCCTCCGTAGAAGGAGAGCGAGAGGAGGCGGCGCCTGCGGGTCCGAGCTGGATCCGACCGGTGGCGCAGCCGGGCGAGTCCTACCTCATGGGCGAAGACGACGACGGCCACGACCAGCACGAAGGGGTCGAACGACCAGTCCTGGGTGACGTACTGCACGGCCGACCTCCTCTTCCCGCTGGTCCTAGGTGGGTGGGCCCACGATAGACCGGTCTTTCCTTCGTCATCCCGACGATCCGTACTGGATCGGCACGTTCAACGTCTGGGTGCGATGCCATCCGCCACTGCCCAGTGTGTCCACGTCGAGGCTCGACTGGTCGGCGATGAGGGCGTCGAAAACCCCGTCGGGCGCGCCGACGACGACCGACGTACCCGCCGGCAGGGGCGCGAGCGGACGCCAGGGGCCGCCGGACGGGCTGATCGCCGATGCCGAGGCGCTGCCGTCTGCTCCTCGCACGGTGACGATCAGCCCACCGGTGGCGGTGACCCCGGTCGAGGTCAGGCTTCCTCTCCCCAGGGGGAGAGATGCCGAGACCGACCAGCTCTTCACCCCATCGGAACTCCACAGGGCGACGAGCCTGCGTGCTCTCCCCTCGCCTGCACTCACCAGGGCGGTGGTTCCTGCCGCAGTGGCCACCAGGCGTAGTACCTGCGTCGGGCCTTCCGGTGCCGGAACGGAGGGCCCGATCGGCTGCCAGGCTCCGTCCACGGATTCGAAGATGCCGACTTCCGGCCCGCGGGCGCACGCGGCCCCGACCCGTTCCTCGCCGTTCGGAGCGAAGGAGACGGCGGTGAGTGCCTCGACGTCGCACGCCGAGGCGGACGGGTCGGCGATCAGCGTCGCTGTCGACGCAACCCGCTTCCACTCGGCGAGGTCACCGTTGCTGGCCACCACGTCCCCGCCGCCGGTTCGCAGGAGAGCGAGGTACTGGTGTCCGGCGGAGGCGGCCAGGGAGTCCGGCACCGACGCAAGGCCGCCCGGGAGGACCCCCGGCTCCCAGGTGGAACCCTGGTCGGTGCTCTGGGCCAGCGGGGAGAAACGGAGGTCGAGCGACGGTTCGAACCCTGCGGTGATCGTCGCCGACGGGCCGAGCGACACCACCAGCCCGCCGTTGCTGGCCACGCCCGGTGGCGTGGCCAGCTCCCACGCGGACGAACTGTCCGACAGGTAGAGGAGCTGCCAGAAGGTGTTCAGAGGCTCGTCGAGATGGCCCATGGCCAGGGTGGCCCAGGTCCCCGTCTGGCCGGCGAACGACGTGGCCAGTGGAACCGCTGCCAACCCGTTGGAGGATGGAGAGGGTGCCGCTCCCGTACCTCCTGGCGACGAGCACGCCGACAGGACAGCCGCCGAGAGGACGATCGCACCGAGAGCGGCCGTCACTGCCATCGGCCTCGAGCGCGGGCGACGCGGGCGATCATGCCCCGATCGGGCGATCACGAGTGTGAGATCTGCCGAACCTGGCCCGCGAGGAGAACCGAGAACGAGGACCTGCTCGGCGCGCTGCCGGCGCCGGGGTCGGAATTGAGTATCTCCCGGGTGTGACCGCTGCCGTCGATGATGTACACGATGTCGCTGTGGGCGACCATTCCCCCGGCCGGTGTCACTTCTGTCTGCACCCCGTAGTCGCTCCACACCTGGTCGAGCTGGGCCACCGACCCGGTCAGATAGGTCCAGTTGGTCAGGTGGTCGAGCCCCTCTTGCCGGTCGAAGGCGTTGGTGAGGGCAGTGGTGTTGTACAGCGGATTGTCGACGATGGCCACCAGGTCGACACGGGACGCGCCGGTACCCAGCATCTGGTCGGTCACCCGCAGTTCCTGGGCGATGAGGGGGCAGTCCGAGGTGCAGACCGGGTCGAGGAAGGTGAGCACCACCGTGTGGCCGCCGAGCTGCTTCAGTGAGACCTCGTGGCCTTGCTGGTCCGTGAGCGTGAACGGTGCGGCCGGCAGGTCGACCACGTTCGGCGTACCGTTACTCGCCTCGGCGAGGATGGGGTCAGCGTTGGGGTTGGTGGCGGCCACGGCCATCGGGGCCGCCCCGACCAGCACGACCCCCACCGCTCCCAAGGCGGCAAGGGTCCGGAGCAGGTAGGAGGGGGTGAGGCGGTCGAGGATCCCGGTCGGGACACCGGATGTCACGGGAACCGATCCCGAGGACTCCACGGGGGCCTGGACCCGCACCGGCAGGCGGAACATGGCCAGGTAGCCGCCGGTGAACACAGCCGCCATGGGAATCATCGAGTTGGGGTCGGTACCCACCCCTCCGAAGAAGCCCAAATCCTGGACGAGGATCCAATCGGCCAGGCAGAGGACGGCGCCGACGACGACTCCGATCCGCACGAGCCGGTGGCTGCCACTGACGAAGCAGGCCCCGATCCCGAGGAGCAGCAGGACGACAACCAGGTTGACCCCCCACCCGTGCGATGCATCGAACGACCCGAAACCACGGACCCACGACGAGAACAGGGAGGGTTGGGAGACCTGGGCCATCTGGTGCACCATGGCGGTGAGGGTCCCCGGCACCGCCGAGGGGTGGGCCTGACCCTCCCAGAACCCGCGGCCCGGCCAGGCCTGGAGGACCCCCATGCCGAGGAAGAACACGCCCATTCCCCTGAGAACCCCCCTCCCGAGCCTGGGTGTCTCCCAAGACGAGTCCGGCAGGGCAATCAGCGCTCCGGCGACCGCATAGAAGAGAACCGCCCCGGGTGAGCCGAACATCCAGCTGCTGCCGTGTCCGAAGATGCCGCCGAAGGCCTCGCCGAACACCCAGACCACCAGGCCCCAGCCGACGCTGACACCCCCGGCGGCCCTCGACCAGTATCCACGCGGCGCCACCAGGAGGAACACGCCGACGCCGATCTGGATCCACACGGTCGCTGCGGCTGCGGACACCGGATGGTTGGACCAGATGGTGGTACCGACGTTGACCAGGTGTTGCACCCAGCCAGGGGAGGAGCTTGCCGCCGGAGTGATGACGGTCCCCGGCAGGCCGAGTGGCATCGATCCCTGGACCTGGAGCAGGCCGTCGAAGATCCAGATGATCCCGAAGGTGACCCGGAGCATCCGGCGTCCCGCCGGCTCCGGATAGGGCTGCGTCTCCACGACGGGGGCATCCAGGGTGCCGGCAGCAACCGCCCGCCGAAAACTGATCGTTCGGATGGCATTCCACGCCAGCGCCAAGAAGACCAGGAGCAGCACGATGACGAGGAACTGGTGCAGCAGAGCGGCACGGAACGCGGCGGCGATCGCCGGGTTGTCGGTCTGAAGCCCGTGCCCCATTCCCGGCATCTGGTCACCACTCTTCCTCTGATCCGACTGGTCCGACGGCTCCCGACCTCGGGGAGTGCAGGCCGGCCACGCCCACCGGCTCGACATCGGCGATTGTAGGTCGATACACCGGCTTCATCCTTGGCGCCGACTTGCCCAACGAGAGCCCTGAACCGTCTCGGCTTCGGGCAAGGGTGGGGCCTCAGGGTTTTGGTTCGGACTCAGACCGGGCGTGACGGGCGTCAGCTTCGGCCGCGGCCAACGTTCGCTGGTGGTCCTGCCAGGCCTTGAGCATCTCGACGTGTTCGGGAGCCACCACCTTCGGTTTGGCTCTGGCTTTCCTCATCCGCCTGTTCTGATGGAGCAGGTTCCACCACATGTAGCAGGCAAACACGGCGAACAGGGGCCATTCGAACACGTAAGCCCAGCTCAGCTCGTTTCCGCCGAGGGCACGCCTCACCTCGAACCAGAAGGCCCCGGCACAGAGGAGCAGCGCCCCGGCCAGGGTGAGGTGGAGCCTGACAGCCTCCGACCCGGTCAGACGCTTGCCCGGTTGAGGCTGAACCGGATCCGGCGGTGCGGGCGAATCCACGTCCCTCACCCTACCGGCGACTCAGGTCGAGTTCGCCCCGGAGCAACGGGCGCCCAACGTGCCGGCCGGGCGCAGACCGAGGCCACCACCATGGCAGTCGCACGCCAGCGGTGAGGACTTGAGTTCTCGGAGGTCCCGGTCAATGCTTGGTGAACATGTCGACCGTCAAGAGCACAGGGAGCAGTGTGAGGTAGGTGGTCGAGTAGCCGAACAGCTGCATGGCCGCCCTGGGATCAGCTCGCTGCCACGGGCGCACGGCCAGGGCCGACAGCATGGGCACCCTGGCCGGCAGGTAGTCGTCCTTGCACTTGAATGCCAGCGCCCAGAGGTGGGGCGGTGTCTGCACGAGGATCATGGCAAACAGCACCACCGGGGTCCGCGCCGGGCTGGCGGTCACAGCCGCCCCACCGACCCACCGGTGGGCTGATCGCTCTGTCCACACGTTCACTAGGGTTGGCCTTCCCCGGTCAGGAGCAACTCGCCAGGTGAGTTCACTCCCGTGCACACCCAACCTGAGGCTCCGTACCACCATGAGCAACCCTTCCTCGCCCGTCTTGGTCCCCCCAATCCCCAGATCCGCCACATGCCGTCAGTAAACTTCCGTAGAAGTGCGATGAGGGTCTGTCGTATCGATTGGTCGGGCCACCATCCCCAGCCGTCCACCGTCACCCTCGCCGTGGCGACGATCATGTCGGTGGCCGGTTCACTCGCAGTTGACGCTCTCCTCGTCTTCGTCGGGACGAGCATGTTCCCGGCGACAGTGGGATACGCACACTTTCGCTTCTCTGACTACGCCACACTGACGATCATCGGTGTGCTGATCGCGTGCGCGGCATGGCCGATCGTGACCCGAATCTCCTCGGCGCCCCGCTGGCTCTTCCTGCGGCTCGCCCTGGCGGTGACGCTCGTCCTCTGGCTCCCTGATGTCTACCTGCTCATCCGGAACCAGCCCGTCCGCGCCATCGCCGTGCTCATGGTCATGCACCTCGCGGTCGCGGTCGTGACCTTCACCATCCTCGTCCGAATCGCTCCAGCGCGAGAGGCGTCGGCTCCCGCGGCCGACCTGGTGGCGCCGGCCTTCGAGCGGACGGAGTCATCTGCGGTTCCTCGCAAGCCGGTCCCGACGGATCCAGGCGGTGATCCAGGGCGCTCGACCAGCCACTTGCCGACGGCACTCGCACTACTGGTCGGTGTCGAGTTCGTGTCGGGCATTGCAGCTCTGGTCGCGCTTCCCACCGGGCGCCCGAGCGGCTGGCTCCCACCGAGCGGAACAACGATCTATCTCGCCCACGCCACACTCGGTGTCCCCCTCGCGCTCGGAGCGGTGGTCCTCCTCGTCCGCGTCAGGGGATCCACGCGTATCCC
Organism: Acidimicrobiales bacterium; assembly: GCA_052326605.1. Classification (GTDB taxonomy): domain Bacteria; phylum Actinomycetota; class Acidimicrobiia; order Acidimicrobiales; family RAAP-2; genus Bog-756. Next base: position 49,624 of record JBKQMB010000001.1, read on the forward strand.
CCTGCTGAGCGGATGGATCGGCTGCATCGGCGTGGCCGTTGCCGGCATGGGTGGTCTTCTCACCGCTGCTCACCCTCTTAGGCTCGTTGGAATGGCATGCATGCTGGTCGGCCCCGTGGTAGCGGGGTTCGGCTACCTCCTTCCCACATTGGACCGGTTGACTGATGATTCACGCCTGACAGAGGACGGATGAACCGGCACTTCGCCGCCTGAGCGGTGGCATCCTCGGGGAGTCATCGGCCCACGTGGTCCTGACAGAACCCACCCGTCGCCCGGGTCCGACGCCCAGTCGTCGGGTCAGTCCACGACGGGATGGGCTACCGAGGGATGGGAGGGGAACGGGTGGGACGACCTCTCCCCTTCCACCATCCGTCGCTACGAGGGCATGTGGACCAAGCGCTCCTACGGGTCGATCGGAAAGCAGCCCATGGGTTGGATGGCACCATCTCCGGCGTTCGCCAGTGCCGTTGCGTTGAACGGTCGAGGACACAGGCGTGTCGGGACCCTGAAAGCATCGCCGTCCATGGCGGACTGCGAGCAACCACCGCAACGGCATCTCAGCCGGTCATCCCGAGGGAGCGAGAGCAACCCGCGAAGGGGGTTGTTCCCCAACAATCATTACCTCACCTTGCTGGCGAACTCAGCCTCCGGCGACGGCTGGCGAACTCAGCCTCCGGCGACGGCAGGGACGATCGACAGGGTCTGGCCCGCAGCGATCGGTGTGGCCAGCCCGTCGAGGAACCGCACGTCCTCGTCATCGAGGAACACGTTGACGAACCGGCGCAACCCTCCAGCCTCGTCGAAGATGCGATCGGCGAAGCCGGCGTGGGCGGCGTCGAGCGCCTTCAGCGCCTCGCCGACCGTCGACCCTTCGACGCTCACCTCACCGGAGCCCCCGGTGAGTGTGCGCAGCTGGGCGGGAACTCGGACCTTGATCATCATGCACTCCTGGGTGCCGGCTCGTCGGTGAGTTCGTACTCGGCGCCCATGGCGGCAGCAAAGGCGTCGAGCGTAGGGGCGATGGTGGCGGTCGGCCCGACCGTGCCCGACAGGGCTTCCACCGTCTTCAGTCCGTGGCCGGTCACCATCGCCACCACCCGCTCGTCGGGCCGGATGACGCCCTCGCCCGCCAGCTTGGCCAGAGTGGCGATGGTCACCCCGCCCGCGGTCTCGGCGAAGATCCCCTCCGTGCGCGCCAACAGCAGGATGCCTTCGATCACCTCTGCATCGGTGACCGAAGCGCAGGATCCACCCGACTTGCGGATGGCATCGAGCGCGTACCAGCCATCGGCGGGATTTCCGATGGCCAGGGACTTTGCGATCGTCGCGGGCTTCACCGGGCGAATGGCGTCGGTCCCTTCCGCGAACGCGGTGGCCACCGGCGAGCACCCCTCGGCCTGTGCTCCCGAGATCCGCACCGACGGCTCTTCGTCCAGCAGCCCCACCTGCCACAGCTCGGCGAATCCCTTTGCCACCTTGGTGAGCTGACTACCCGATCCGATCGGCACCACCACATGGTCGGGGGTCCGCCACCCCAGCTGCTCGGCCACTTCGAACGCCAGCGTCTTCGAGCCCTCGGCGTAGTAGGTCCGCACGTTGACGTTGACGAACGCCCATGTCGGCTGCTCACTCGCCAGTTCGGCACACAATCGGTTGACATCGTCATAGCTGCCTTCGACAGCAAAGACGCGACCCCCGTACACCGACGTCATGGTGACCTTGGCAGTCTCGAGGTCGTGGGGGATCAGTACCACCGACTCCATCCCGGCCCGCGCCGCATGGGCTGCCACCGAGTTGGCCAGGTTTCCCGTCGACGCACAGGCTGCGATCTTGAACCCGAGCTGGCGGGCCTTGGTCAACGCCACCGACACCACCCGGTCCTTGAACGAGCCCGTCGGGTTGGCGGTGTCGTCCTTGATCCACAGTTCGCCCAGGCCCAGCTCGGCAGCCAGGCGATCGGCCCGGACCAGTGGCGTGAACCCGGCACCCAGGTCGACCGGCGCCGCGTCGGACACCGGAAGAAGGTCGGCGTAGCGCCAGATGGTACGCGGGCCGGCTTCGATCCGCTCCCTGCTCATCGTCGCCGCCACCCGTTGGTAGTCGTACGTCACCTCGAGGGGGCCGAAGCAGTAGTCGCACACGTGCAACGCCTCGGCGGGGTAGGTGCGCCCACACTCACGGCAGCGCAAGCCAGAAACGAAGTCCACGGCAGTCTCCTCATCGCTCGGGCATTGGCACCTGGGACGCTCACCGACCTACCCACGGCAGGTCGGAATGCGCTCTGGTTGCCGCGGCGTCACTGGGCCCGGTCCCTCAGCCGCTCTGGATGATGACCCCTATTTTGGCCGAAGACGCTCCGACAGTCAATGCAGGTGGTCGCGGGGTGCCGAGGAAGCAGGGCCACGGCGTCCCCTCCCCCCTCCACCCGGTCGGCCCCGGTGAGCGATGATGTCGGGATGGCGAAGCTTCACGAATCCGACGATCAGACGCGCCGGTTCCCCTACGGTCAATTCGATGCCACGACGCTCGTGGGGATGAAGGGCGACCGACGGATCTCGGTCTGCATCCCCGCCCGTGACGAGGCGGCAACAGTGGGGACGATCGTCGAGTCGATCACCTCCTCGCTGACCCGATCGCCCAGCGGTACCCCCCTCGTCGACGAAGTGCTGGTGGTCGACGACGGGTCGACCGACCGGACCGCCGACATCGCCCGGGCGGCCGGTGCCCGCGTGATCACGGGCGAGGGAACAGGCGGCGGCAAGGGCCAGGCCATGCGGTCGGCCCTCAAGTGGGCAGAGGGCGACCTGCTCGCCTTCGTCGACGCCGACGTGACCAACTTCGGGCCGCACTTCGTGACCGGTCTGCTCGGTCCCCTGTTGCACGACGATGCGGTCACCCTGGTCAAGGGCTTCTACCAACGCCCTCTGCACGGGACGCTCGACGGTGGTGGGCGGGTCACCGAGCTGATGGCCCGGCCGGTGATCGACCTGCTCTTCCCCCACCTGGCCGGCATCGAGCAACCGCTGGCCGGCGAGACGGCAGCTCCCCGGTGGGTGCTGGAGAAGTGCGACCTTGCCGACGGCTATGCCGTCGAACTGGCGTTACTGATCGACGTGGCTGCCCAGTTCGGCGTCGACAGCATCGCCCAGGTGGACCTCGGGATCCGGGTGCACCGGAACCGCCCCCTCTCGGAGCTGCGTCCCCAGGCCACCGACATCCTGCGGGCCTCCCTGGCGCGCGCCCAGGTGGTCACCTTCGACTGACCCGGGTCCGGCAGAGGCCGGCACCGGCGCCGGACGGCTGGACAGCCGCTGTGCTGCGGTCGAGGGTGGCCGCACGGCGCAACTCACGCCGGGGTACAGATCGGTTCGGGGGAAAACTCGCGCATCGCCGGTACGGTCACCGGACACAGCTCGGTCGAGGCCAGCAGCGGGACGTCCTGCAGGCCCACCGCTGCCCGGCTCCGGCGCCGGCCAGGCACGATCAGGGCGGTGACGGCACCAACGGCCACCACTACGGCACCCGCGTACACCGCCGGGGTCAACCCGTTGACGTAGTCCTGACCCGAGGCGTAGCCACCGTTGGAACTGAAGACCGCTCCGAGCACGGCAATCCCGAGGACCCCACCCAGCTCGCGGAACGCACTGTTCGCTCCTGAGGCGACCCCCTCGAGCGAGCGGGGCACGGCACCGAGCACCAAGGAGGCCAGGGGTACGAAGAACAGAGCCATCCCGACGCCGCAGACCACGAAGGCCGGAACCAGATCCGCGTAGGGGGTGGTCGGGGTGGTGATCGTCGCCAGCCAGACCAGTCCGGCGGCCTGGAGCGCCAGCCCGGCCACGACCAGGCGCTTCCCACCCCAGCGTTCGGCCAGAACGCCCACCAGCGGAGCGAGCAGCATGGCCATCGCCGTCCAGGGCAGCACCCGGATCCCGGCGGCCAGTGGTGTGTACCCCTGAACGGTCTGGAGGAACTGGGTCAGGAAGAAGATCGACCCGAACATGCCGAAGCTGAACAGCAGCGCGGTGACGTTGACGGCGGTGAACCCACGGTGCCGGAAGAGGCGGATGTCGAGCATGGGGTGGTCGGACCGGAGATCCCAGGCGATGAACCCGGCCAGACCGATCGCACCGACGGCAAAGGCGCCGAGCACCGAGTCGCTCGTCCATCCGTGTGCGTTGCCGCGGACGAGGCCGAGGACGATGCCGAACAGGCCGGCGCTGACCAGGCCGACCCCGCCCAGGTCGAGACGGGAGGCCGCCCCCCGGGACTCGCCGAGCTTCCACCACGCCACCGGGATCAGCACCACGCCCACCGGCACGTTCAGCCAGAAGATGTACTGCCACGACCAGCCGCTGGTGACGGCGCCGCCGACCAATGGCCCCATGGCCACCGCGGTCCCGCCGATGGCGCCCCAGATGCCCAGTGCGGCGTTGCGGCGTTCGGGAGGGACCGCTGCACTGAGCAGGGTCAGCGACAGGGGCATGATCATGGCGCCGCCCGCCCCCTGCAGGGCGCGGGCCGCCACCAGAAACGAGATGGTGGGAGCCAGGGCAGCCAGGGCCGACGAGGCGGTGAACAGGGCGATGCCCGCCACGAAGATGCGGCGACGGCCGAAGCGCTCACCGAGCGCGGCGGCCGACAGGAGTAGGACGGCAAAGGTGAGGGTGTACGCGTTCACCGTCCACTCGAGGCCCGACAGCCCGGCATGGAGGTGGACCCGGATCACCGGAAGTGCCGTCGACACCACCAGGTTGTCCAGTGATGCCATGAAGAGTGCCAGGCCGGTGATCACCACAGCCCAGACGGCCCGGGAACGCGCCGCCGGGCCGGGGCGGTCGTCGGACGGGTGCCGCGCCGGAACGGGCTGCTCCGGGCCGGCCTGCCCTGCGATGCGGGCGATGCGGCCGGGGCGGGCGGCAGTGCGCCATCCTGTTGGTTGTGATTGATCACTAGATTGACGGGGCAAAAAAAGAGGGACGATGGGCTGGTTCATGCAGGAACCTCCGATTGAGCGGCCAGCTCGGCACGTCGCTGCGCCTTGAGGGCCTGGGTGGCTTGTTGGATGGCGTGGGCCTTCTCCGGCATGGGGCAGAAGCTCTGGGCCCAGTGCTCGGAGACGGACAGGAGGTCGATGGCGGACATGACGTTGATCATCATGCCGTTGGCGAAGAAGCAGCGGAGGTCCTCGTCGGGGAGGTGGGTGCGGTCATGCGCCAGCTCCCACAGCATCTCGAAGGTGCGGCGGCAGGTGCGGGCGATGTCGGGATCCCCCGGAGCGGCGGCGAACCCGTGCAACTGGACCTGGAGGATCTCGGGGTCCTGCATGAGCTCGAGATAGGCGACGCCCATGGCGTCCAGCGCCGCGTGTCCCTCGAGACCCGCGCTGGCGCGGGTCATAGCCCCGATGATCCGGTCGGCCACCAGGTCGTAGGTGGCCAGGAAGAGGTCCTTCTTGGTGCCGAACAGACGGAACAGGTAGGGCTGGGAGATGCCGGCCCGGGTGGCGATGGCATCGGTCGACGTCCCCGCGTAGCCGGAGCGGGCGAACTCGGAGATCGCTGCGGCCAGCACGGTCGTGCGGCGCTCGTCGGCTGTCTGGCGGGTCGAGACCATCATGTGATCATTGTGAGTGGTTACTCACTACCTTGTCAAGTAGGTGTGGAAAGGGGCTACCCGCGCTAGCGTCCCACCATGAACGGCGACCGGCTCCTACCGGACGGGGACGGGTCGCTGGTGGACACCGTGCTGGTCTCCAATCGCGGGCCCTTCGCCTTCCACCTCGAGGATGGCCTACCGGTGCCCGGGGCTGCCGGCGGCGGGCTGGCCGGGTCGCTGCATCCGATGGTGGCAGGCAGCGGGGCCACCTGGGTCGCCTCGGCGCTCAGCGAAGCCGACCGGGTGGCGGCCCGATCGGGGTTGATGACCGACGACGGCCTCCGCATCGAACTGGTCGACGCCGACACCGACGTCTACAACATGGCCTACAACGTCGTGTCCAACGCCACGTTGTGGTTCTGCCACCACCATCTCTTCGATTCCGCCCGCCGGCCCCGCATCGACCGGCGCTGGATGGAGGCCTGGGAGGCCTACCGCCAACTGAACCGGGTGTTCGCAGAGCGCGTCGCCCAGGTGGCGCCCGAGGGCGCCAGGGTCCTCGTCCAGGACTACCACCTCGCCCTGGTGGGGTCGGAGCTCGACCGTCTGCGGCCCGATCTGCGCACCGCACACTTCACGCACACCCCCTTCGCCGATCCGTCGGTCGTGCGGATGCTCCCCACCGCGGTGGCCACCGAGCTCCTGTCGGGCATGGCCAGGTTCGGCGCCTGCGGGTTCCACACCGAGCGCTGGGCGGCCGCCTACCGGGCCGGCCTGGCCACACTGGCACCAGCCGGTGGGGGCCAGGGGCCGGCGAACCCGACGTTTGTCTCGGCCCTCACGGTCGACCCGGTCCGACTCAAGGCGGAGGCCGGTGATCCGGCGGTGGGGAGGGCGCTGGCCCGCATCGACGAGCTCGTGGGGGGTGCCGATCGCCAGGTGATCGTCCGGGTGGACCGGATGGAGCTGTCGAAGAACCTACTCCGGGGGTTCTGGGCCTTCGAGGAGCTGCTCGAACAACAGCCCCAGCGCCGTGAGCGGGTGGTGTTCGTGGCGCTGGCCTACCCCACCCGCCAGGGGCTGCCCGAGTACCTCGCCTACCAGAACGAGGTGGAGTCGACTGTGGCCCGGATGAATGAGCGTTGGGCCACACCCGGATGGACGCCGATCGTTCTCGAGGTGGAGGACAACTACCACCGCTCGCTCGCCGCCCTCTCGCGGTATGACGTGCTGCTGGTGAATCCGGTGCGCGACGGGTTGAACCTGGTGGCCAAGGAGGGCCCTCTCCTCAACACCCACGACGGCGTCCTGGCCCTTTCGCGCGAGGCGGGCGCCTTCGATCAGCTCGGGCCCAGTGCCCTGGAGATCAACCCCTTCGACGGCCCGAACACTGCTGCGGCGTTGGCGCGCGCGCTCGACATGCCCCGTGACGAGCGCGCCTCACGGGCCGACGCGCTCCGCCGGGTGATCCTGTCCCGGCAACCGGCGGACTGGCTGGAGGATCAGCTCAGAGCCGCCCGTTGAGCGCGTCGGCGGCCCACCGGTACGCCTCGGGCGCCCCGGGAAAGGCCCGCCGCGGGACCGGTGCGCCTCGCCCGCGATGCGCTGCTCACCCCCGGTTGGCGGGGGACGGTGACTCGGCCAGCCACCGGAGCAGGCCGAGTGCCTGGCGCGGACCCGAGACCACCACGTCGGCCGCCTCGGCCACCTCGGCCGGCGTCTCGTCGTCGACGACGGCGACGGCGACCGTAGCCATCCCGCCCACCGAGGACATGCGGGCCAGTGCGCCGAAGGCGGGCAGGTCCCCCAGGTCGTCGCCGAAGTAGCACGCAGCCGAGCATCCGGTGATCAGCCGCTCGATCGCCGTCCCCTTGTCCACGGGCAGAGGAGGCCGCAGCTCGATGGACATCCGACCCGGATGAGCCGACAGTCCTGTGCGTCCGGCCTCGGCCACCACCCGGGCGTCGGCCCACGCCGCGGCGTCCGGTGCACGACGCCAGTGGACGGTGACGGCGACACCTTTCGATTCGACCAGCACCCCCGGGGGGGCGTCGGAGCGGATCCGCTGCGCCACGTCGCCGACCACCGACCTCCATCGCTCGGCGGCCGGATCGAGTGCGACGCTGCCGTCCCCCCGCGCCCACTCGAGGCCGTAGAGGCCCACCAGCCGGGGCGCACGTCCTCGACCACCTGCACCCGCCGTCTCCGGCGAGGCCTCGGCACCGCGTCCGGCACCACCGAGCACGTCCCACAGGAACGACGCGGGCCGGCCGGACACCACCGCCATCACACCGAACCGGCGGGCCAGCAGGCCCACCACTTCCGCCGTTCCGTCGACCGGTCGCGCCCGGGCAGGGTCGTCCACGATCGGGGCCAGCGTGCCATCGAAGTCGGTCACGATGGCGGTGGTCGCCGGCTGCTCGAGCAGCGGGGCGACAGCACGGCGGACCTCAGGGGAAGGGGTGGGCACGGGGACTCCTCTCGACCCGGTCGCCCGGTGTGCGATCAGCCTGTCGACGTCCGCGCCGTGGCGGCAGTCGTTGTGGTCGCACTGGTGGGGCTGGCCAGATCGGGACCCACCACGACCACAACCTCGGCGGTGCCGATCGAGGTGATGGGTGCGGCAGTCGTGTACGGGACCACCGCAGAGGCGGGAAGATGGAGCGACTTCGCGATCTGGGTCGCCGCCTGCTCCTGGCCGGCCACGTAGTAGACGTGCGACGTCGGCACCTGAGCAGAGGCATTGACCGGTGGCTGCATGGCCCAGCCCCCCACCTGCAGCTGATTGGTCACGGTGGCTGCGGCCCCGCTGACCCGGGAAGCATTGGCCACCAGCACGGGCACGGAGCTGGGCGGGTGGGCAGTGGTCGTGGTCGTGGGGGACGATGGGTGCGTGGTCGTCGGGGTCGTCGACGCCGACCCGGTGGCCGACGTGGTGGCCGACGTGGTGGCCGACGTGGTGGCCGACAGGTGGGTCACCCGCAGAAGGAGCACGGTCGCCAGGACGAACATCGCCAGCACGATCACCGCTCGCCCGATCGGGAACGCCCCACCTTGCCCCCCTGAGTGCGCCGAAGGCTGTTCGTCGAACTCGGAAGGGTCGTCCACTGAGTGCCAGCCTGCCAACCTGGGGGGATAGAAGCAAGCGTTTCCGAACTGCCTCGCTTTCCCGTGCCAGAAACCGGGGTGGGAGCCTCGGCTCCCCGCCCAACACCCGTACAATGTGGCCGGCACCCGGTTCGTCCCGGGGGCCGTGCCGGTGTGGCGCAGTTGGTAGCGCAGACGACTTGTAATCGTCAGGTCGTGGGTTCGATTCCCACCGCCGGCTCCATATAAGTCCAGTTCAGAGCATTTTATCCTCTCCGGCAATTCGTTGGCAAGCTAAAACCCAACAGCCGACCCAACAACATGAGAGGCGACATGGCTGTGAAATTCCGGTTCATGCTTTCCACTGTGGCTCCGGCTCCTGGTTGACACTTTCCGGACGCGGCTCCGGTACCTGGGCGACAGTGGCTCCGGTACCTGCTTGACACCTCACGCCTGATCAGGGTCCACCCGGTGCCTCAAGCCACCTCCTTTGCTGTGGAGAGTCACGTCCACAGATGCCAAGGAGGCCGCAGATGCTGGTGGAGTTGGGACTGGCGGAACAGCGTGACAAGGCAGTGTGTGAAGTCCCCGACGGCACCACCGTCACCGACGTGGCCCAACGCAACGGCGTGACCGCAACCAACGTCATCCCACGACGACCGGCGATCGAGAGGGCAACGTCTTCGCAAGTCCGTCCTGTCCGCTCGGCGGCGAACCTGACGTAGATGAGGAGTGCATAGAACGAGTACGCCCAGAGATCGTCGGCCTGCCACCATGCGGCGTCATCGAAGAGGTCCGGATAGACGCCGCCATGGAACATGGCAGCGGCAGAGATTGCGTACTTGCTCTTGTGACGCTCCGTCTTGCCGGAGAACGGGCGCTCTGGGAGCAGTCGCTCCCGGAGCTTCTCGCAGTCGATCGGATCAGTCGCCGTGGCGCCTGCTTCGTCGATGGCGTCGGAGGCGAGTTCGAGGAGCTCTTCGGCGGGGAAGGTGTTGCTCCGGATGCGTAGGACATCGAGCTTCGCGAGGATTGTCTCGGGCTCATCGCCACTTGCCAGGCCGGCCAGGGCGATCCGTATGGCATCGGTCCGAACCTCCGGAGTTGGCTGCTTGTTCGGCGCCATCGTCCCACCGGTAGATCGACGTGGTGACGGTTGCAGATATCGACCTTGACCGGCGGTCGGAGACCGTCGCAGGCCCGGTTCCGCGGCATGCCCTATGTCGCCTGCCCGCGATGGCCTTTCGAAGTGCTAGCATTGCTAGCAGAGGTGGTCGTGGTGGCAGCGGTGAGCATCCGAAACTTGGACGACACGGTGCGAGAACGGTTGCGGGTTCGGGCTGCTGCCCACGGTCGGTCGATGGAAGCAGAGATGCGTGCCATCCTCGTCGAGGCGGTGCGGGAGCCAGACGATGACGAGGGCCTCCTCGGTGCGCTTGCGGCCCGCTTCGGTGAGCTCGGAGGTGTCGATCTGGATCTTCCGTCCCGGACCGCACCGCCCAGCGCTATCGACTTCACAACGTGATCGTCGTCGACACCGACGTCGTCTCGGAGTTGATGAAGGTCGAGCCCTCAGCTGCGGTCAGGGGGTGGGTGGTCGCGCAGAATCCTCATGAGCTACGGATTACGGCAATCACCGTGGCCGAGATCCTCTACGGCATCGAGCGACTTCCCAAAGGCAGGCGGAGGACCGCGCTGCGTAAAGGTGCGATGGACATATTCAGCCGGTTCACCGAGGACGTCCTACCGTTCGATGCCGCCGCAGCGACGGTCTATCCGGAGATCGTCGACCATGGCGACCGTCAAGGGGCGCCGATCAGCGGATACGACCCACAGATCGCTGCGATCTGCCGGGCCCATGGCGCACGTCTGGCTACGAGAAATGAGAAGGACTTCGCCAGCGTTGGCGTTGAACTCGTCAACCCTTGGTCGCCCGGATAACTGCCACGCATCCCGCTTCTTGAGTCCCAGGACCATTGATGTGGGGCACCCGCACAACGATCTGCTGGGGCATTTCCCTACGCGATCGGCCAGAAGACAGATAGCGCCGCTCTAGGTAGGCTGCGCCCATCGAGGGCGTTGGTGCTCAGGTCACGCTGGGCCCCGTGGACAAGGAGGCGGTTGTGGACAACATCGCACTTATGAGGCAGGTCATTTCCAGTACGGACAAGGTCGTCAAGGGTACCGATGCCTCGCAACTCGGTCTCCCATCTCCCTGTACGGAGTGGACAGTTCGAGACGTGATCAACCACATCATCGGTGGATCGACCATGTTCGCTGTCTGCGTCGAGGAGGGTTCGGTACCTGACGACCTTCTCGGCAAGCTCATGGGCGGCGACAACCTTGGTGACGACTATGTGGGGGCGTGGGAGTCTGCCTCATCCCGAGCCATTGCCGCTTTCGAGGCACCGGGTGCACTCGACAAGATGGTGAAGTTGCCCTTTGGCGAGATGCCTGCTGGCGTCGCCTTGAACATCGCCGTGTTCGACGTTCTGACCCACGCCGCCGACATCGCGAGCGCCACCAACCAGACAATCGAGGACACGGCGCTCGTCGAGACTGCGCTGGAGGTCGGTCACCAGATGGTCGGCCCCGATCTTCGTGTGCCCGGAGTCTTCGACCCCGAGCAGCCAGCACCGGAGGACGCCACACCTACCGTGCGACTCCTCGCCTTTGCTGGACGTAAGGTCTGATCGAGTTCAGCATCCGCTCGAACGAGCGATCAGCCTGACGGGCTCGTGTGTGCGCCCGTATGGGCGCGCTATCTCCATATCCCATGCACAAGGAAGTCTCATGATCTCGATCGTCGCGAAGTTCAACGTGCTCCCCGAATGCAGCGACGCGTGGATCGATCGCATAAGCGACTTCACTCAGGCCACTCGCGAGGAACCAGGCAACCTTTGGTTTGAGTGGTCCCGTAGCGTCGAGAACCCCGATCGGTTCGTTCTCATTGAAGGATTCCGCGATGCTGATGCCGGCGCTGAGCACGTCAACTCTGAGCACTTCAAAGAAGCCATCCGGCAGGCACCTTCAATGCTGGTCAACACCCCGGAGATCCTGTACGCGGAGATCCCGGGGACGGAGTGGTCCCTCCTGGCGGAGATGTCGGTTCCAGATAGCGGCTCGGCTTGACGTTTGCGGTCCGGTCGTTCCCCCCGGACCTGATCCCTCGCGAACGGACCTCTGACGGACGGAGACGGTCCCCCGGTGTGCGTTTAGCCACGGTCGATAATCGCCCCACTCCCATTGTTCGGGGGCAGCCGGTGTCGAGTGGCGAGGTGAGATTGGGGGACACCTCTGAGTATCGGCGCATGGAACTCGGGTAACCGCGTGGCTGGCCGCCCGGCGAGTCCTAGGTAGACGTCACACTCGGCTTCTGTCCGCCGATTGAGGTGCATGGACCAGTGGCCCACCTCGGACCGCGTGGAAGAAGCAATCCTGACGGGACCGTCCTCTAGTCCACCCCGCTTCGACTCCTGTCCCAGCATGCAGGTCCTCAGAACGTTGTCCGACCGGTGAAGGAGCAGTCACGATTCGAGCGCAGGACCCAGCATCGCCGCCGCGAACCGGAAGGCACCCGACGAGTACACGTTGCACACAGCGAAGTATCCCTCAATGGTCGTGTCCCCGGTTGGACAGAAGTGCACTCCGTCCGGCGCCCGAATGACGTTCGTGCCCGAGGGCCCGGTGCAGGGCTCGATGGGAAGGCAAGGGAGCGTCCACGTGAATGCCCCGTTGGCCATGACGGCCAGGCCGGCATCGACGTAGGTGACCCCGGTGTTGGCCGCCGCCACCGAGGCGTAGAGCCGGTTCAGGTTGGCGACATTCGGGTTCGCAGCCGACGACGCGTCGAAGGGAATGCCGATCAGGAACACCTCCGTCCCGTACGGACGAAAAATGTCAATCGCCGTCTGAACGTCGCTTTTATACTTTGCGTAGTACCCCGGTGATCCGATCGGATCACCCGCCATGCACGGGGTGAAGTTCTCACCGCTGAATTCGAGGACTACGGCGGTCGGCTGCCAGGAGGCCGCGTCCGAAACCATGGCCTGGAAGAAGTCGCACACGGCTAGACCGCCGTATGTCCGAACGAGAGCGGAGGCGCCGGCTGCATTGGCGAGGAATGTGAAGTCCGGGCCGGCCTCCATGCCCAGCGAGTCTCCGTAAAGGGCAATCCTGGGCGGCCCTGGCGGCGGTAGGCTCGCCACAGATCCAGCGAATGCGGCGTCCCCGAAGCTGAAGATCCCACCGTCGGAAGCCACCTCCCAGTACCCCCTGCCGTCGGGCGTGGCCGCCATGCCCACCACCGGCGCGGTGAGGTGCTGGCCGCCCATCGACCCGTAGAACCCGGCCTCCCCGAAGCTGAAGATCCCACCGTCGGAAGCCACCTCCCAGTACCCCCTGCCGTCGGGCGTAGCCGCCATGCCCACTGCCGGGTGATCCAAGATCCTGCCTGCCGCCACTCCAGCCGGAGCGATGGCGCACACGCTGCCAATTACAGCCGTGATGACAGTGACACGTACCCACTTGATCACGGGCCAAGTGTGGCAGACACGCGAAACAGCCGGCACGCGGCACCGAGCCTGCTCACGAGAGACGTCGGCGTACCCACCAGAAGCCGAGCCCCGCCAGCGTCAGCGCGAGCAGGACGAAGATCGCCGCCTGTTCCCATTGGAAGGGCTAGTACCGGCTGGCGGCTTGGTCCATCAGGATCGCACGCGGGTGAAAGCTGGCGACGCACCGCTGTATCGCATGCACCATCGCCGAACCGAACTGGCCCACCCAACCGGCATGAAGGGGCTACGCGGAAGGTGGGCCCGGAGCTGCTGTTCGTCTGCCTCGAAGGTCCCGTAGGTCGAGTGCACTGGTGATGACGATGCCGACGATTAGCAGTACCTGGAGGAGAAGCACAGGCCAACTTCGATGGCCGGTGAGTTCGATGGCAAGTAGGACCAATACTCCAGCTGCAAAGGCCAAACGGAGTCGCAACCACTTGGTGGCTGAGATTCTTGACATCACTGGCACCAGCTCTTTGCTCACCATGTGATCCTGGTTGCCTCACGACGGTACCTCAGCGACCACTTTCCGAGGTATGCACGGCAACTCTCTGGGTACCCTCGACGTGCCGTACTGCCGCACCGAGCCGGCTGATCAGGGACACCCTGAGCCCAGGATCGCTGAGTATCAAGGGACACCGGGATCCGGTCGGTATCGGACATTGCGGTCGGATTGGGTGTCAAGGCTTGCTTGACATCAGGGGAGTTTGTCAGGGTAGACTTGACGAATGACGAAAGCGGAGACACAGGGCGAACCAGACAAGCCGCGCGAAGTTCCGCCGTTGATGACCGCTACATGGGAAGCGGCGACAACGGAGCCTGATCCGCTCGCAGCCCTCGGGGCTTCGCGGGCTCTCGTCGGCCTGCTCTCTACGTGGGAGGCCCAGCTCGTCGGCGAGGCCCTTGCCGCAGGCGCGACATGGGAGGTGATCGGTGGAACGGTCGGCGTGAGCCGGCAAGCGGCCTGGGAACGCTTCCACGGTGACGTGCATGAATTTCGGAACCGCGTGAAGAGTGAGGTGCAGGAGCTGCGCAACCGACATCGCCAGGAGATGCTCGAGTTCCGGGAGTCGGTCAAGAGCGAGGCACGAAAGATGCGGGGACCCGGCCACTAATCAGGTCACGAGTGCGGGTTACCGAGCGAGGCTCCACTCGGCTAACTGGCCCCACCCACATCTGCATCGGGGGACGAATCCGGCGATCGGGGGGTGCGTCCAGCAGCTTGGGCGCCATGACAACAAGGAGGTTCATGTTGTGATGACGTAACCAAGCGACAAGCTGTGGACAGCCAGCCGGTGGAGGTCCGGTCCGGGGAGACGCCGGGGTCCCCGGTAGCGAAGCCCCCTTGCGTGGTCGAGAGGCCGGGTGCGAAGCGGGGTGGAGCAAATGACCAGTCCGTAACATCACGTGAAGCCTGCAGCGTCGTTACGCCGGTCCGTCCATGCGGCGGACGAGGAGGAGTCGAGCCTTTCCCCAAAGGGCGAAGACCGTGGACGACACCAGGGAACTTGGAGCGGGTGTCCAGGAACCTCCCGGCGCAGGGGGCTCGGAATGGCCAGAAGGTCGTCCCCGGAACCGGAGAGATCCGTCTCGACGCCGGCAAGCACAAGGCCGCAGGTGGCCAGCCTTCGGTGCCCGGCAGCCACGACGTCGATGACCAGCGGCCCTGGGAAACGGCGAAGTGTCGAGCGGAAGTCGGAGGAGGCGGTAGTAGTGATGACGACCGGGACAACATAACCCGGTTCGAGCGAAGGGCCTCTAGTCAGGTGTGCGAAGCGACCAGTGACGACCCTGGGATTGTGCCCAAGGACTATCCACCCACTCGCTCCTCGGGGCAGGTCAACGGACTGGGAGCGACGCTCGGGTCGCCCGCCAACGCTCGTGGCACGGCGGAATGCGGACGATCGACTGCCTGGGGGAAAGTCGTGTGCGGGAGAACCGCATGCACGGTTTGGGAAGGGGGGACTGGGGAGGTCGACGCCCGGGCGAGATGGAATACGCACTCGGAGGGAGACCGACGGGACTGAGCCAATCCGCCGCACCGGCAACGCCCAACCAATTCCGTACTTCACCACCGCCCCTGAAGCTGCTAGCGCGAAGTTGCTGTGTTTGAGGAAGTCCAGTACTGCCGAACGTCAGTGGCGACCTCGTCGGCCTGGAGCATTCCGGCATCCAACGCAGCCCCCCGGCTGGCGGGATCGAGGAGGTTGGGTCCAAATGCCGCTAGGGACTCGGCGTCGGCCGCGATTATCAAGGGTGGGCGGCTCAGATTCGTAGCTTCAGCGCGCTCCCCGTCATCATCGATCGGGCCCATTGCCACTGGGCGGAGAACGACAGTCCGGTCGCAACCTTGCGCTAGGTCGACATTGGTCGTCGAGTACACACCACCGTCGATGTACCGCTTGCCTCCAATGGTCACAGGAGGCCAGACGCCTGGCACAGCACAGCTCGCCGCCACGGCGTCCACCAGTGACACCGCGGATGAAGCGTCGAAGGTGACCCGCTCTCCTGTCTCGGCATCGACCGCGGTGATGACCAACCGGCGGGCAGGCCACTCGTTGTTCGGCATTCGCCAGGCGATGATCTCGCGGCGCTCGTCCTCGGGGACCGTCTTTGTAGCCATGGCGAGCGCCCCGATCTCGCGGCGCGCCCCGGCGGGGTCGTCTTGCACCGATGTCATCAGGCCGAAGATCTCGACGAGCAGGTTGAGATCGAAGTCGGGTATCCGTTCCCTGGTCTGGCTGACTGGGAGCCGCTGCGTTGCAGTCAGCTTGTCGTACCCGGATTGTCCGGTAACCAAGGCACCGACGCAGGCACCAGCAGAAGTGCCCACGACCAACTCAGCGTCGGCGGCGAGGTCAATCTCAAGTTCTGCCATCCGAGCGAGGATGCCGATCTCCCAAGCGATGCCAGCCACCCCACCTCCGCCCAGCACCAACGCTCGGTGTCCATTGGTTGATGCGTCAGGCACGCCCACACTTTCCCACACGCCTCGGAGCCACACCTATGGTTGCGACGCTTCGACCTAGGGACGCATATCCGGCAGGGAGGCACCCCGAGCACACCCGGACTATTCAGAGTACCTTCGACAACCGAGGACGATTAGGAGGCATCATGTCGAAGTACTTGATCGAAGTGAACTACACCCTGGATGGCGTCAAGGGCCTGAAGGCCGAGGGCGGATCGGCTCGTGTCGCTGCCGCCACTGCACTGATCGAGAGCTTGGGTGGGACGGTCGAATCCTTCCACTTTGCGTTGGGCGAGACTGATGCCTATGTCATAACCGACATGCCCGACGCCGTTTCCGCAGCCGCGGCGGCGTTGGCTGTGAATGCCGGTGGTGGTGCCACAACGCGAACGGTGGCGCTCCTCACGGCGACCGAGGCCGACGCTGCGGCAGCCAAGAAGACCCTCTACCGGCCGCCTGGAAACTGAGCCCAGAGCCTCGGATCTACTTTTCGGCTGCCGCCGCAGTCCAGATTGTCCGCCGTGTCAAGCGGCTGGATAGATTCCCCGCTCCCTGTTCTGGGACATCCGTAGCCGCTTGCATGGAACGGCGGGCGGCCTGCGGCGTCCGAGTTCATGACCTTCGACCCTAGAGACGGCCAGAGCATCGGCGTACCGTCAGCCTTGTAGTGAACCGGCGAAGGAGGGCGAGAATTGCGATGACCGAACTTTCCTCAGTTTCCACAGGCACTGCGGGGTCCATCGCTTCACCCACCAGTCTGAAGCCCGTCATCGACGTCCTGCCCGACTCGGTGTACGACAACCCGACCTGGCGGGGCATGGCCTACTTCTTCCGGGACGTCACCATTTACGTGGCGTTGCTCGTCGTCCTCGTCCTGGTAAGCAACCTGTTCGCCGTCGCCGCACTCGAGGTCGTGATAGCCCTGGTCGTCTCCGGGCTCTTCGTGGTCGGTCACGACGCCGCCCACGGTGCCCTCTTCAAGTCGAAGCGCATGAACTCGACGGTGGCTCACCTGGCATTCCTGCCCAGCTTCCACGTCTACGAGGGCTGGATCCTCGGCCACAATCGGGTGCATCACCCCTACACCGTCCGCCAGGGTTACGACTTCGTGTGGCACCCGACCACGCCTGAGCAGTTCACGGCGCTGGGCTGGTGGCGCAAGGCCGTCCACCGGTTTGAGTGGTCGTGGGCCGGGCCCGGGGCGTACTACATCCACCAGGTGTGGTGGAAGAAGATGATGGTGGGACCGAACCCGGCGAGGTGGGTCAAGGCGATCCGCCGGGACCGGTGGATCGTCACGGCGTTCATCGCCGGGATGCTCGCCCTGTTCACCTCCGTCGGCATGGCCTCCGGTGACTCCGTCGCCGGGATCCTCTGGCTCGATGCCCGCACCGTCCTGCTGCCCTTCCTGGGATTCGCTTGCTTCATCGGCACCATGGTCCATGTGCATCACATCGCCCCGGAGATCCGCTGGTGGAAGAAGGCGGAGTGGAACAAGTTCAAGGCCCAGATGCAGGGGACGACGGTGCTCCGGGCTCCGAAGGGGTTCAACTTCTTCTTCCACTGGATCATGGTCCATGTCCCTCATCACGTGGATATGCGGGTGCCGATGTACCACCTCGAGGAGGCCGCTGACGCCATCGAGGCCGCCTTCCCCGGATCGGTCATCGACAAGCCCCTGCGGTTCCGTGACTTCGTCGCCAATTCGAGGGCCTGCAAGCTCTACGACTTCGACGCTGGACACTGGCTCACCTACGCCGAAGGCCGAAACCAGATCAATTCCGTCTGAGTTGCTACGTCCCACCCAACCGATAGGGGGCAGTGCAACTGCAGTGTGGGCGAGGTGACCATCGGCCCTACTGGCCTGGTTAGCCCCAATACCGTTCAGTTAAGGTGAACGGATGGCTGCCGTGGGTGGCCCGGTTGGCTGGAGCCAGTCGGCATGCCACGAACGTTTGACGTGCCACTTGGGCATCTTGCGTTTGATGACGTGCGGGTTT
>JBKQMB010000002.1:0-4212 GCA_052326605.1 Acidimicrobiales bacterium
CGGTCCGAAGTGTTGAGACACTCCGTACGCCGGTGCGGGCACCGCACGCGAACACGTTTGCCGAACGATGGGTGGAGACAGTCCGAGCCGACTGCCTCGACCACCTGCTGATCTTCTCGCACCGCCAGCTTCGACGAGGTGTTCGCTCGACCGGTGTCGAAACTATCCGCAACCCGGTCCGATCGCCTCGTGCGAACGCGTACGCCGAGCGATTCGTCCGCACCATCCGCCAGGAGTGCCTCGATCATCTGCTCGTCGTCTCACGACAACATCTCGAATCCGTGCTCGACAAGTACGTCCAGCACTACAACCAGGCTCGTCCACACGGTGGCCTGCACCTCGAACAGCCGATCCGCCGCTCCCTCCGACTCCCGCCAATCGACGATGGCACCGTCACCCGCCTAGTGATCCTCGGCGGCATCATCCACGAGTACGGGCGGGCCGCCTGATCACAGATCGCGCCACCGCGGCTTCGACATGCGCTTCAGTCGCCAACACAACTCGGGCTCGACGATCAGATAGGTAGGAACTTCGCCTGACGACTAAATGGCTCCTCTGGGTCAACTACGCCTCCCCGGACATCACTGGCCCCGCATTCCTGTCGATTCTCCTGAAGCCGACCGTGCATCGGAGTTTTCGGACCCTTCAAGTTCCACGTTGATTCGTTTGACATCGGGCTGGCGATTACAGCATCAGGGAAAGTCTCTCTCGTCGCCGAAGTAGGGGTAGAAGCTTCGATCACGGTGACGTTCGAGCGCTCTTCACCCATTGGGTGAACGACACCAAAGGCCAACCAAGTCCAGATTGGGCCTCGGCAAACCCGATTTGTGACTCATTCAGTTTCAGCGGCGATCCACGAGTGTCCCCCAGACCTGTTGGGCAACTTTCATCTGGGGACCGGTGAGGGCCGCTACCGTATGAGCCAGTCCTCCGGCCCGCATTCCATCTGCAGTTCGGCTTGGGTATCGGCGAGACCAAGCTGAGCAGCGAACCGGCCAATGCGTCCAGTGGCTGCGAGAAGGCTTCTCACTGTCGCCCACAGGTCGTCGATGCTGTCCGTGTTCGCTCCCCGTAGGCGAGCGAGTGGCTTGAGCTTCTTCGGGAAGGGTTTCATGCGCAGCCGCGCCTCGGGTGCGATGGAAGCCAGCTCACGAGCGAGACGCAGAGCCTCCGGAAAGCCACCGAGCTCGTCGACGAGCCCGAGGTCGTGCGCATCCTCTCCTGTCCAGATCCGACCCCGGGCGATCTGGTGAACTCGATCCGGTGGAATCTTGCGCCCTTCGGCCACCCTGGCGACAAACGTGTCGTAGATGGCGTCAATGGTCTTCGACAACCGTTCCTGTTCGGTGTCGCTGAACCCCCGGTTGGAGGACCCCACGAGGGCGTTTGTGTTCGTGTGCACCTCATCGACGTCGATGCCGATCCTCTCCTTGGCGCTGGCCAGGACCATCTTGCCCGCAACTACCCCGATGGAACCGGTGATCGAATCCGGTTGAGCGACGATCCGGTCAGCGCCAACTGCGATGTAATAGCCACCCGAGCCAGCGACGTTGCCCATGGTCACGATGATTGGCTTGCCGGCGTCTCGGGCCAGCAGCATCTCGCGCCAGATCGTGTCGGACGCAACCGCAGATCCTCCCGGGCTATTGACCCGCATCACGATGGCACGCACCCGTCGATCGGCTGCTGCTTGGCGTAAGGCCTCGGCAGTGCTGTCGGCGGGGATCTGGTCGGATCCGGTCAGGGGGTTGGGAGCCGAGCGGCGCCGCCTAATCGCGCCCGTGGCCGTAATGACCGCCACGGTGGCCACCTTGCCCTTGCCGGAAGAAGGGCGCACCCGTTTCGCGTACCGATGGAGGAACAAGAGTGACGCTCCTTCACCGGCCCGTTCTTTCGCATGCGCAACGGCTTGGTCTCGATACCCGAGCGCGTCAACGAGCCCGATCTCCTTGGCCTCGTCGGCCAGGAACGGCCCCGTATCAGCCAGCTGGGCAACCTCGCCGGGTGTCATTCCACGCGACTCGGCCACACCGGCCGTGATCTGGCCGAACTGCGAGTCAAGGATGCGCTGTGTCTGCTCGCGCTCGCGTTCAGACATTCCGGTACGGAGAAATTGGCTCGCCGCGCTCTTGTACTCATGGCGGAACTCGAAGACCGGTTCGACGCCGACGCGATCGAGGGTGCGGCGGATGAAGTTCTTCTCCCGGGCAAGTCCGACGAATGCGACCCCGCCGGTTGGCTGGAGAATGATCTCGTCGCACGCGCTCGCAAGGTAGTAGGAACCGTTCCCGCCGCGGAGCTCCCCGAAGGTGTCGGCGAAAGCCACGGCAAACTTTCCCGTATGCCGAAACCGCAAGATAGCGTCGCGAATCTCCTGGATCTGGGCGAGACCACCCGCCCCGAAACTGACGTGGACCAACAACCCGACGACGTGCTTGTCCGCCCCTGCCCGTTCGAGTGCCTCAACTGTCTCGCGCAGGGTAAGGAGCGTTCGGACGCCCAGAGTCCGGGCTCCAAGGTTCGCTATTCCCACCTCCGGTGGCAGTGTCGCGAGGTCGAGCTCGAGGACGGTTCCGGGCGCAAGCCGTCGGCCCATCAGCCCACACAACACCCCAAGGGCTACAAGCCCCACTACCGCTGCGGCCGCTACTTCAGTAAACCCGCTCACGTGGTGGGCTAGTCGGACCGCGGCGATCCCGAGACCCAGCGTCAGTCCAACAACGAGGGTGAAAACGGCAACAGGGAAGAACAGCTTGCGTAGGCCGTACAACCGCGATCGGATCATTGTCATGAGATTCCACCTCCGCGCCGATGACCGGGCAGCGACGACGTGACTACGCACCCTAGATCCATGATCGCCGCCTCACCTTGCCACCAAGGTAGGGCGGCGATGCGTCTTCTCCCGCCGGCTCCTTGGCTAGTCGATGGCCGAGCACCTACGCAACGAGCTGTGTCTCGACGCCTTGAAGATGGCGGCAGCGACCCGCTGACGCGTCATCCCACGCGCAGCGACGGAGCCCGACATCACCTTCTAAGGTGAGGGTTGGGATGGCCGGACACTGGCGATCACAGCTCGCGGCCAGCGCCGGACAACTACTCCCGGCTCAGCCTTCATCCCCGGTCGCTTCAACGTCCAGATCCGAGGGAAGCATCGCTCACCTTCAGGCAAGGCGCGTCCAGTGCCCACCGCCAGCCCGCCATGGCCGCGTCGTGCTCGGCATGAAGGACCGGGAGAGCGACGCCATCGAGATTTTGGTGCCCTTCAGCTCGATCGAGGACCGAGTGACGAACTTGGCGCCGCTGCTGTCGGTCACGGGGGCATCGTCAAGGTCCCCGTTCTCGGCAGGAGCCCGAGCGCCAGACGGAGCTGGTGAGCGGCAGCGGCGAGGCTCATTGAGCGGCGGTGCAGCGCCTGGGTGGGCTCTTGGTCGACTCGGAGGCCATCGGCTGCCGTGGGAGGGCCCTGGTACGGCCCGGTGGTCAGGTGCTGGTCGAGATCGAGTCCGAGACGGCGGACGGCGTGGTACGGCTAGTGATAGCGGATGCCGAGCTGCTCGGCCAGGTCTGGCAGGAGCGTACGGTTCGCTATGCGGATCCGGCCAAATGGCGATTCAGCGATGCATGAGGTCGATCGGTCCGTCGGGCAGGCTCTACATTCCGGACACTGTGCACACGAATCGAACGGTCACATCAAAGACCCACGTTCGATCGCGCACGGATCGCGCACGAAATGACGTTGGACGCGAGTCAGCCGGGGCGTAAACCCCGGCTGACCTGCACTTTCCGGGTAGACCTTGGGGGACACAATGAGAACCGGTCGCCCTCTGTGCACGGCCCACACTTCAGCATCTGATGACGACGAATCTCGTCGATCCCAACGGTCACGTCGGCGGCAAGCCACTACCGGTCATAGACCTCGCGGCGATGTCCAAGAGCCACAACCACGATCAAGAGCACCTCATCGGCAATGGTGTAGATGATGCGGTAGTCGCCTACGCGCACCCGATAGCCCGGGCGACCTCGCAGGGGTCGGGATGCTGGCGGCCTCGGGTCGTCGGCGAGCAGCCCGATTACGCCCTGTACGCTAAGAGCGCGCGCCATTAGGCGACAGCCATTGAGTCCCATCGTTTCGACCATTTGACGAGCTTGACCGCGATGATCAGGGCCACAGCTAGGGCGAACTGGGCCAGGCGATGAGCGTTGAAGCGGTCC
>JBKQMB010000003.1:0-15482 GCA_052326605.1 Acidimicrobiales bacterium
GTTGTAGGTCCAGGTGTCGCCGAGGGTATTGCCGGAGGCGTCGAGGCCGCCGAAGAGCACCATCTGCCCGATGGCGGCGTCGTAGGCCATCGAAGCGTAGGCCCGGGCCGGCGGGCTCGTGGCCGGGTACTGCTTTGTCCAGGTCGTGCCATTGTAGGTCCAGGTGTCGGCCAGGGTGGCACCGTTGGCGTCGAGGCCGCCGAACAGGACCGTCTGGCCCGTGGCCGAGTCGTAGGCCATGGCAGTGTCACTGTGGGGAGGCGCGCTCATGGTCGCCCATGTCGGAGTCGACGGCGCAGCCGCCGCCGGCGCAACACCGGTGAGCAGAGCCACCGCAACCGACCCGACGATCGCCGGGATCAACGCAGTCCAACTACTTGATTTCACCCTGTGGTTCACGCGTTCTCCGAGTTCCGCCTTCCGATCTGTCAACTGGTCCCTGACCCGGTGAATGCTGACACAATCGACCTCGTGCGTGCCGAGGATGTCATCCGGGTGCCCTGAACAGGAACTTCGTGGAGCCTGTGGGTGCCGAAGACCTCATCCGGGTCCACTCACCAGGACTTTCGTGGAACAGTCTCGGGCAACGAAACTGGGCCGTGGCCCTGTCGTTTCTCTACCTTGCCTTCGTCAGAATCCTCCAGTTGCTCCGTCCGGTTCGGCATGACGACGAAGAACTGGCCGTCGAGTTCGTCATGCTTCGCCACGAGGTTGCCGTGCTCCGTCGCCAGGTGGCCCGGCCGGCTCTTCGCCCTCACGATCGGGCGCTGCTCGCTGGACCGGGTCGGCTCCTTGGCCGTCGACGTCTGGGAAGGCTCTTC
The DNA here is from genome assembly GCA_052326605.1 of Acidimicrobiales bacterium. GTDB lineage: Bacteria > Actinomycetota > Acidimicrobiia > Acidimicrobiales > RAAP-2 > Bog-756. The sequence continues at coordinate 822 of JBKQMB010000003.1, forward strand.
GTGCAGACCGACACCCTGCTCCGCTGACACCGGGATCTGGTCCGTCGTCGCTGGACCCAGCCCCACCGGACAGGTCCCGACAGGCTCGGTGGTCTCATCCACGAGAACAAACTGGCTGCGTGAGGCCTTCGGATGACATTATCGGCACCCACAGGCTGGTAGCAGGCGCTTCGAAATCCTCTGGGTCGAGATCACGCAGCCGGGAGTTCATGGATCCCCGTTTGGGCACTCCGACGTACCGCCCGGATGAGTCCAGGAAAGATGAAGCGGTGGAAGGGCAGGAATGCATACCAGTACAGGTACCCGGGGAGACCGTGCGGGTCGAAGAACGCAGTCTGTTCGATCCGGGAACCGTCGACGTCGGGAAGGACCTCGAACTGCAGCCACGCAGTTCCCGGAAGCTTCATCTCGGCCCGCAGGCGCAGGAGATGGGGTGGCTCGAGCGCCTCGACCCGCCAGAAGTCCACGGGCTCGCCGACGCGGAGCTGGCGGGGGTGGCGCCGACCCCGTCGCATGCCCACCCCCCCGAACACCCGGTCGATGAGCCCCCGAAGCTGCCATAGGGCGTTGCCGGCGGGCCATCCGGCGTCGCCGCCGAGAGCGCACACGACGTCGAAGACCGCTTCGGGGAATGCCGAACAACGGATCCGATGGCGCTCGAACAGCATGCCCTCGTGCACCGCAAGCTGGCGGCCCGGGGACTGGTCCCCGCTGAAACTGGCCAGGCTGGAGGCCCACGTCGTCTCGATCTCGTCGCTCGCCACCCGGGTTAGCGCTCGCTCCACCGCGGCGCAGTAGCCCATCGGCTGGACCCTGAACTCGCGGAGGGCGCGGTCGTCTCGCACCACCATGTCGGTCTGCAGACTGGTCACCAACGACTGCGCGATGGCGTACGGAATCGGCGTGACGAGGTCGACGAACCGGCTGCTCCATTCGGGGTGGGGCACGGGGAAGGCGAGGATCAGCCGGCGGAGCCCGCGAACTCGGGCGTATTCGACCATCATCTGCCGGTAGCTGAGTACGTCCGCGCCGCCGATCTGGTAGATACCCTCGGCATCAGGATGGTCGAGCGCCTCGAGGAGGTACTCGAGGACGTTGCGGAGGCCGATCGGTTGGCAACGGGAGTCCACCCACCGGGGTGTGATCATGACCGGCAGACGCTCTGTCAAGTACCGGATCATTTCGAAGCTCACCGACCCGGAACCGACGATGACTGCGGCGCGGAACTCGATCACCGGTACCCCGCTGGCGGCCAGGATGCGGCCCACCTCGTGGCGTGAAATCAGGTGGTCGCTTCGGATCTCGGCCGGGTCGCCAAGCCCCCCGAGATAGACGATCCTGGTGACGCCCGCCCGCCGGGCCGCCGCTGCGAAGATCTGAGCGATCTGGCGGTCGCGTTCGGGGAAGGTCTGCCCGCTCGCCATCGAATGCACCAGGTAATAAGCGACATCGATGTCATCCAACGCCCGACGCGCCGCGTTCTCGTCAGCCAGGTCGCCTTGGACAAACTCCACACCCGGCCACCGACGGCCATCCAGCCGCCGGAGGTCACGGGCCACGCAACGGACGCACACACCTCGGCTGCACAACCTCCCTACCAGCCGGCCGCCGATGTACCCGGTCGCGCCCGTGACCAGAACATGGGGTACCCCAGCGCCATCACCGGCGGCGGCGTTCACTCCTCCCGCTCCCGACACCGGATCCGAGCCCCAACGCGTTCGCACACAACTCAATGTGACGCCCTCGGCGACGGGCGACGCCAGAGGCAAAGGTCCTCGGTAATCTGGCAGCCTCCCGTCGACCTGGGCTGAAGGGCGCCAATACCCCAATTGGGCCACTGGACAGGCGCTCAGCATCGATGCTCGGGCATCATCGGCTGTGGCTTTCTCGCTCGTCTTCACCAATTTGCGCCGTATTCGCGGCCTCGTTGTGCCGTACCGGCGAACCGGGTCGGACAAGGACATCGAGATCATCGTGTTCAGGCACCAGGTGCGAGTTCTCGAACGGCAGATTCACGCACGTGTCCGGTATCGGCCAGCAGATCGAGTGATCCTCGAGGCGCTCAGCCGATTCCTACCTCGAGCCCAGTGGCGGTCCTTCCTGGTCACCCCAGACACGCTGCTGCGATGGCACAGGAATGCGGCCAAGCACAAGTGGCGGCGATAGCGAAAGCGGCGCGGCCCTGGTCGGCCGCCGATGTGCGACGAGCTGGTCGGGCTCGTCGTTCGCCTCGGTCGGGAGAGCCCACAATGGGGATGTATCCGCATCCTGGGAGAGCTCCGAAAGCTCGGGCTCCGTGTCTCGGCCAGTTCTATCCGACGGCTCCTGCGTCGACATGGCCTCGGACCGTCACCACGGAGCGGGCCCACCTGGTCGGAGTTCCTGTGCTCTCAGGCAAAGAGCGTGTTGGCCACGGACTTCTTCACCGTGGACACCGTGTCGCTCAAGCAGCTCTACGTGCTCTTCGTGATCGAACAGTCGACTCGGGAAGTGCACATCCTTGGTGTCACCGAACATCCGACCGGCGCCTTCGTCACCCAGGTAGCTCGCAACCTGGTCGCCGATCTGGCAGACCGAGGTCGAACCATTGAGTTCCTCATTCGGGATCGGGACACCAAATCCACTGCCAGCTTCGAAGAGGTGTTCCGCTCCGAGAGGATCCGGGTCATCGAGACGCATGTCCGGTCGCCTCGAGCCAACTCCCACGCGGAACGCTGGGTGAAGACCGCGCTCACCGAAGGCATCGACCACATGCTCATCTTCGGTCGCCGCCATCTCGAGCGGGTACTTCGGGAGTACGTCACCCACTACAACCAACAGCGACCGCATCGAGGCATCGAGCTCGAGGTCCCCGCTGGTGGGACGGCTGCCACTAACACGTCGCTCAGCGTCCACCGTCACGACGTGCTTGGCGGCCTCATCCACGAGTACCACCCTGCGGCGGCATAGCCAGTGCGGTGTCGAGGAACGGCGGTGGTTCCCCTGACTGTGAAATCAAATTGGGCACAGGGATCGGCGAGGTCGCTGCAAGGTGTCCCTTCAGCCCGACTTCTCGAGAACCGAGACGTTCGTTCACTCCTCACAGAGGAGTATCCAGTAGTCACGGTCGGGACACCTTGGCGATCATCTCAGCGGCAAGCGGGACTCACGTCAGGATCGAGGAACATGATCGAGATCTCGGTGCCCTTCATCCGAACCGCCGAGGCGATTCCCGGGGCCCGGTTGGTCTCGAACAAGGGAATGGGCCGACTACCCGCCGCAGTACTGGGATCAGGTGGTGTAGTTGGTAAGCACTCACGCCGGACAGGTCTCGAGCTGAACCGCGAAGCATTTCGATCGGACGATTGCGGATGGGTGCCCGTGCCCCGACAGCCGGGTGGGTGGGGCGCGTCTCCGGAAGAGGCCAGGAAACGGAATCATCCCGCGCCTGTGCGGCAATTGCATTGACCGACGACCCTTGAGCATGCCCTATTCGATGTCTGCTCGGAGCGGAATGGCTTGAGGAGGCGGTCGGTTCGGACCGCCCGGTGATGCCCTCGCATTCGCCATCGGTCTGTGCTCGTCCCCGAGCATTGATATCCACGACAGCTTCCTCACAACGTATCTACGGTGAGCTCAGTCGGCTGGGCGATGCTTCGTGCTCTTCGCCGGTGATGAGATGGTCGAGCGCCTGCGTTTGCTGCGTTCGCTGATCGCGTCGGTCTTCGCGATGGCCTGCTCCATCTCTTGGGCCATGACGTATGCTGCGGACTGCCAAGCGACGGTTCGGAACAGTTCGAGGTTCAGCTCGAACTCCTCGCGAGTGGCTTCACCGGCGTAGAGGTTCCCGGCCTCCGAGATCCACATCTCCACGAACTCTTCGGCCAGTCGGCGCAGTCTCTTGCGGAGGAGGTCCGCGGCCCGTCCGCTCAACGCGACGTCAGTGCCGAATTTCGCCAGCTCGAGCGCCCCCCTGAGCTGGGGGACATTGGGGGCGTACCAGGCACGAGGTCGCCCCTTGTCCGCCCGGATCTCGAGGTACCCGGCCTTGACCAGGTCGCTGACAAGTTCGGGGTAGTCGTCGCCAAGGAGCTCCGCCAGCTCCCCTTCGGTGAAGGTGCGGGCCGACGTCTCCAGCCAGGCGCTGCCGGTCATGCCGGGGCCCAGCAGTTCGACCACGGTGCGAGAGGCTTCGAGCTGACCGTCGAGCATGTTCCGGATGATCTCCAGCCGGAGGCCCTGCTCCTGGAGCCGGGCGATGGCCTTCAGGCGTTGGAGATGCTCCTCGGTGTAGGCGGCCTGCTTGCCGCGACGCCGGGGGCGGGGGAGCAGGCCGACGGCCTGGTAGTAGCGGATGGTGCGGGTGGGCACGTTTGCCGCGTTCGCCAGGTCGCCCAGCGAGTACTCGGCCATGGCGCTCAGGGTAGTGGCCTTCACCGGTCGGTCTCCTCCGGGGGCGTAATCAGCGACAGTGGATACCGGTCGATGACAGTAACGTAAGTTCTTTGACACACTCTACTGTCATCATTACGGTACCGGGACGTGCCGGCCCCTGCCGGAGCTCCAGCGGGGTCCTAGTCTGGGATTGCGACAGGGGCGGCCGCTAACCGATGCAGTGCGGGAGGATCACATGGCGCTTCCGAAGGGGTTGGACCCGGCCAGCGCGTATCGAACCATGGTGCGGATGCGCCTCGTGGAAGAAGCGCTGACCCAGGCGTGGGCCGACGGGCTGGTGCCCGGGGAGTACCACTCGGGGATCGGCGAGGAGGGCATCAACGCCGGGATCCTCGCCCATCTGAGCGGACGCGACTCGATGGCGCTCGACCACCGCAACACCTCGCCCTTGGTCGGCCGCGGGACCGACATCACCAAGATCATGCTGGAGGTGCTGGGCTCCGAGGAGGGCCTCAACCTCGGTAAGGCCGGACACATGCACCTGATGGACCCCGAATTGCCGGCTGCATCCGACGGGATCGTCGGCGCCAGCGGACCGTTGGCGGTCGGTGCGGCGGTCGCCAATCAGCGCCTGAATCCGGGCCGGGTGGCGGTGGCCTTTCACGGTGAGGCGGCCATGAACCAGGGGATGCTCATGGAGTCGTACAACCTGGCTGTCGCCTGGGGGTTGCCGGTGATCTTCGTATGCAAGGACAACAAGTGGTCGATCACCACCTACTCGGCCGAGGTCACCGGTGGTGACCTCACCGATCGCGCCAAGGCATTCGGGCTCCGCGTACGCCGGGCCAGCGGAGACCGGGTGGAGGACGTCTACGCAGCAGCGGGGGACCTGATCCGAAGGGCCAGGAGCGGTGCCGGCCCCGGGTTCCTGCACGTCTCCTGTCACCGTCCCGCTGGTCACTTCGAGGGCGACCCCATCGTGCGGCTATTGAAGAACCCTCGCGGTCAAGCCGCCGAGTGGGGTCCGTCAATCGCGGACAGCGTGCGAGCGCAGGGCGGAGGGAGCAGGAGTGAACGGGCGGCGGCACTGACCGACCTCACCAAACGCGGCGCCCGCGCTGCCCGGGATTACACGGTGCGCTCCCGCATGGATCCGATCCGACGCGGTAGGAGGCTGCTTGATCCGGCGTCGGCCGATCGTATCGAGGCGATGGAGGCTACAGAGGTGGAGACTGCCATCACGGTGGCCCGTGGGGCTGTCGACCAACGGGCAACATTCGGTGCCACCGGTGGAGGGGCACGATGACGATCATGAAGTACGGGCAGGCCGTCGACTTCGCCGTCGGCGAGGCGATGGCCGAGGACGACCGGGTCGTCACGTGGGGTGAGGACGTCAAGCTCATCCACCGTGACCTGCTCGTTCGGTTCGGCCCCGAGCGCGTGCGCGACACTCCCATCAGCGAGTCCGCCTTCCTCTACGCCGGGATCGGTGCGGCGATGGCCGGACTGCGGCCGGTCGTGGAGATCATGCTCATCGACTTCCTGCCCGTGGCGTGGTCGGGGATCGTGAACGCGGCGTCGAAGTTCCGTGACTTCTCCGGTGGTCGCTGGGAGATCCCGCTGGTTGTCCGCGCCGGTTGCGGCGGGTGGTACACGGACGGCGGCCAGCACGAACAGGTGCTGTGGGGCCAGCTCGCGGCCTACCCGAACATCAACGTGGTCTGCCCGTCGACACCGGCTGACGCCGCGGGACTGATGCTCACCGCAGTGGAGACCGACGAGGTGGTGGTGTTCCTGGAGCACCAGCTGTTGTCCGAGCAGTGGATCGATTACCTGGCCGGCGGCAGCAGGTCCACGGTTGACTTCGACCACCTGATCCCTGCCGACGGGGCGCAGGGTGAGGTCCCGCTGCCACTTGAGCGGGTCCCGCTGGGACGAGCAGCAGTGCGCCGGGAGGGCTCCGACGTGGCCCTGATCAGCCTCGGCGTCGGCGTCCACTGCTGCATAGAAGCGGCACAGGTGCTGGGCGGATCGGGCATCGACGCCTCCGTGCTCGACCTGCGCAGTGTCTCCCCGCTCGATCGCGACGCGGTCGTGGATCAGGTCCGCAAGACCCGGCGCGTTGTCGTCGTCGACGAGGACTACGTCCGGGGCGGGCTGAGCGGAGAGATCGCTGCGGTCCTGTTGGAGGCGGACGTCGCCGCTGCCTACGCGAGGGTGGCGGTCGAAGGCACGATCCCGTTCGCCCCGCATCTGGAGTACGCCGCCCTTCCCAACGTCGAGCGCATCGTGGCCGCTGCCGCAGGCCTCGAGTGACCGATCGCAACGCAGGCCCGCCCATGAACGAGCTGCCGCTCAACCAGATCGCCATCAGCGTCGCCGACGTCCAGCTCTCGCACCGGTGGTACCGGGACATCTTCGGTTACCAGGAGGCCGGCGGGACGTCCATGTTCATCCCTTTGCTGGGCTCGGACAAGGTACAGGGCGTTCCGGACGCCACCAGCGTGTGCTGGTGGCTCATGGACCAGCAGGACTTCTTCCAGATCGAGTTGTTCCAGTTCAGCAAGCCGACGGCCAAGTCGCTTCCGGAGGACTGGCGCCCGTGCGACATCGGGTACAGCACGATCGGGATCCACGTGGCCGACTTCGACGCCACCCTGGACCGGCTCGACGGCCGGCGCGTTCGGTTGTTGAGCGACCCGATCGGCGAGCCGGGGTCGCGGCGGGTCTGCGTCCGTGACCCCGACGGCGTCCTCCTCGAGGTGATGGAGGATGACCCGCGCTCGGGTAAACCACGGTCCCGCTCGTACGAGGCCCCGGTTGTAACCCGGTTTGTCACGCTGTCGGTGCCCGACCTGAAGGAGGCTCGACGCACCTGGGTGGGGGTGCTGGGCCTGACCGAGCTTCCGGAAATCAGGCTGCACGGTCCCGAACACGAGGAGCTGTGGGGACTGCGCGGCGCCACGCGGGAGTCGTTCGTGATGCGCGCCGGGGACATGTTCATCGAGGTCGTGCGCTACCTCGACCCAGTCGGCCGTCCGTGGCCGGATGGGTACCGGATCAGCGACCACGGCCTGCTCAACGTCGCCCTGGGGCTGCGCACCTACGACGCTCTGAAGGACCTCGTGGCCGCCTGTGAGACAGCCGGGATCAGGCCGAACGCCCCTCCGCCGACCACGTTGAAGCCGGTGTGGTCGTGTTCGTACGTCAACGACCCGATGGGGTTCAGCATCGAACTGCTGTATCTGGCCCGGCCGGGCGAGAAGCGGTTGGTCAACCCCTTCAACCTGATCGAGCTGGGATTCCGCCCGACCAAGGCACCGGTGCACCGCACCCAGGCGTCCCAGGTCGTCGGGGCGCCGCCGGAGCGGGTCTGGCAGGTGCTCCTCGACCACGCGGCCATGTCCACCTGGTCGCCGTACCAGCAGTCCGAGGTGGTTGCTGACCCGGGTGGGCATGGTGGTGTCGGCACCGTGCGCCGGCTGTCCGGGGGCCCGGTCGGGATGAGCCTCACCGAGAAGATCGTCGTTGCCGAAGAGCCCTACCGGCTGGAGTACACGTCCGAAGGCGCACCGGGACAGGACTTCTACCACGGGTTCATCACCCTCGAGCCACTGCCCGGCGGCGGCACCCGGGTGACGTGGGAAGCCCAGTTCCACTCGAGGCTGCCCGGGATCACAGCGGCGACCACCCGGGTGCTGCGCGCCCTGGCGCAGGGCCTCGCCCGGGCGGCGGAACAGCCCATCGTCGAGGAGGTTCCGGCGTGACCCCCGACGTATCTAGACCAGAAGTGGCCGAGCCGATGAACGTGTTCATCACCGGAGCCAATGGATTCATCGGTCGGGCCCTGGCCACTCGACTGCGCGACCTGGGCTGCCAGGTCACCGGCGTCGACCTGAAGGCCGACCCCGGCCACGGCGTCGCCCCCGGCAGCACCACTGAGCCGTCCGGCTGGGCCGACGCTCTCGACGGGGTGGACGTCGTCATCCACACGGCGGCCATCGTGTCCAACGCTGCATCCCGGGACCAGGCGTGGGAGGTCAATGTCCGCGGCACCCGCCGGGTACTGGACGCTGCCGAAGCCCATGGCGTACGCCGGTTCGTCCACCTCTCCTCGGTCGCCGCGTACGGCTTCGACTTCCCCGACAACGTCGATGAGACGTACCCGATCCGGGTCAACGGCTTCAGCTACACCGAGACGAAGGTCAACTCCGAAGCGGTCGTCCTGGCTGCGCACGCGGCAGGCGAGATCGAGTGCACCATCATCCGCCCCGTCGACGTCATCGGCCCCGGTTCGGTGCCCTGGGTGGTGCTCCCGCTGCAGATGATCAAGAAGGGGCAGATGCTCCTGCCCAACGGCGGCAGAGGCATCTTCAGCCCCGTCTACATCGACAACTTCGTCGACGGCATGGTCCTGGTGATCTCCTCCGACGGCACCGCGGGCCAGATCTTCATCCTCGGTGACGGCTACGGCGTGTCCTGCTCGGACTACTTCGGCCGCCTGGCGTCCATGGCGGGAGGCAAGGTCCGCACGTTGCCGACCGGCATCGCCATCGCCATCGCCAACGTCATTGGCTTCACCCAGCGCCGGCTGGGCCAGGCAAGCGAGCTCAATACCGCAACGATGCTGATGCTCAGCCGGCGGGGTACGTACTCGATCGACAAGGCCCGCAAGGTCCTCGGATTCGAGCCTCTGATCAGCTACGACGAGGGCATGCGCCGCGTCGAGACCTGGGCCAGAGCCGAAGGTCTCATCTAGCTCGAAGGAACACCCACAGGGCCGGCGAGGATTCAGTCGCAGCCCCCGACCGATCCGGAGGTACCAACCCATGCGCGCCGTTCTGGCAGACCTGTCGACCCAGCGCTACCTGCTGACTGCAGCGGCCCAAAAGCTTCCCCGGGGAGCCGGCAAGAACGCCGGGTGGAGTCGCGGCGGCGTGCTGCGGCTGACCGAGGAGGCCACCGAGCCGAAGCTGCCGCACGCACGGGGCTGGGTCCGACTGCGTCCGGAGCTGTCGGCGATCTGCGGGTCGGACGTGGGCCTCGCCCACGCCAAGCTCTCGATGGTGCTCAGTGCCTACTACATCGAGTCCCAGCAGATCCCCGGCCACGAGTTCGTGGCCGTCGTCGACCAGACCGGCCCCGGCGTCACGCGGTTGAAGGAGGGCGACCGGGTGGCAGTCGACGTGGTCATCAGCTGTGCCCAGCGCGGATTCGACCCGGTTTGCCGCAACTGTGCGGCGGGGATGCCCAATGTCTGCGAGCGATTCGACCAGCCCGGGATCAGTGGGTGTGGAGCGCCGTCACTGGGTTTCGCTCTGGTCCCCGGAGGAGGCTGGGCCGAGATGGTGATGGCCCACGAGTCCCAGTGCTTCCCGATCGGGAAGATGCCCTCCAAGCGGGCGGTGCTCACCGAGCCCGCCTCGGTGGCGCTGCATGCCGCCCTCCACTGGCAGGGCAACGGCGAGCGCGCCGTGGTCATCGGTCCAGGGGCGATCGGACTGCTGACGGTGGCCGCACTGCGTCGTCTCCACCCCTACCTCGACATCGCCGTCCTCAGCCCGAACGAGTTCGGCTCGGAATGGGCGATGAAGGTGGGGGCGAGCCGGACCCTGCCGTCGGGCCCAGCTGCTGTGGAGGCGCTGGCCGCCGATGGTGGCGGTCGGGTCCTGCGACCGAGGATGACCAAGATCCCCCTCCTCGAACAGGGAGTCGACCTGGTGGTGGACTGCGTCGGCTCCCCCGACACCATCGATCTGGCCATGCACATCGTGCGAGCCAAGGGGATGCTCGTGCTCGCCGGCACCGCGGGCCGACAGGAGGTCGATTGGTCACTTGTGTGGAAGCGCGAGCTGACCGTCCAGGGAACGACCGATCCTGGCCCCGAGCCGAAGTTCGGTGGCAAGCGCACGTCCGAGCAGATGGTCGAGTGGCTGGGGGATCCGTCCTACCCCGTCGACGGCCTGGTCACCCACGTCTTCGACCTGACCGAATGGAAGCTGGCGATCGAGACCGCATCGAAGGGACCTGGAGCGTCGGCGGTCAGGGTGGCCATGCGGCCGAATCCCGACCTGCAACTCGTCGGAGACTGAGCCGGTCAGCGCCGGCGCGATGTCGGGTCTTCCGAGGGGCCCGGACAAGATGGAGGAGAAAGCTATGCGTCCAATCGACCGGAGCCAGGGACGACCGGAGGCCGTCCCTCCGGCACGTCGGATCGGCACGGCAGGCGAGGAGAGGCCATGAGCAGTTCGCACCAGTGGGACGTCGTCGTCGTCGGATCCGGCTTCGGAGGGTCGGTCACCGCCCTGCGCCTGGCCGAGAAGGGGTATCGCGTCCTTGTCTGCGAGGCCGGCCGCCGGTTCGCCGACGAGGAGCACGCGAAGACGTCCTGGGATCTCCGCAACTACCTGTGGCAGCCGAGCCTCGGCCTCTTCGGGATCCAGCGGTTCACGTTCCTCAACGGCCTGGTGGTCCTGTCCGGTGCCGGTGTGGGCGGGGGATCGCTCAACTACTCGGGCACGCTCTTCCAGCCCGGGGACGTCTACTACCTGCACCCGCAGTGGGCCCACATCGCCGACTGGCGGTCGGAGCTGGCGCCCTTCTACGACCAGGCGCGACGGATGCTCGGCGTCAACGCCGACCAGCCGCTCACCAGGGGCGACGAAGCGCTCAGGCGGGTGGCCGAGCGGATGGGCGCCGGTGACACCTTCGCCAAGGTGCCCGTGGGCATCCTCAACACCCCGATCCCGGGCCAGCCTGTGGCCGACCCTTACTTCGGGGGCGCCGGACCGGAACGCCAGGGCTGTATCTACTGCGGCGCCTGCATGACGGGCTGCCGCCACAACGCCAAGAACACGCTGCCGAAGAACTACCTTCACCTGGCTGAGCGCGCCGGTGCCACGATCGCGCCGATGACGACCATCAAGGCGGTGCGGCCGCGGGCCGGCGGGGGGTACGCGGTGGACACCGTGCGCTCGGGGCCGGGGCGCCTCCGGGACACCCTCACTGCGGCGCAGGTGGTGTGCGCTGCCGGCGTGCTGGAGACCCAACGCCTGCTCCAACGAATGAAGCTCGAAGGCCATCTTGCCAACCTGTCCGACCGGCTGGGCACCCTGACCCGCACGAACGCCGAGTCACTGGGTGGAGCAACGGCTGGGAACTCCAGCATCGACTTCTCCTATGGCGTCTGCCAGGGGACGTCCTTCTTCCCTGACGAGCACACCCATGTCGAGATCGTGCGCAATGGGAAGGGCTCCAACACCACCAGCCTGCTGATGACGGTGATGACCCCGGGCAACCGCGAGGGTGGACCGGAGCTTCCCCGATGGCGTCGCTTCCTGACGGAGGCGGTCAAGCACCCCGGCACACTTGCCCGGTCGTTGTGGGTGCGCCGCTGGTCCGAGCGGGGACTGATCACTCTCACCATGGAGGATCGCGACTGCTCGCTCACGGTGACGGCGCACAAGAACCGGCTGGGCGGGGTCTCCCTGCGGACCCAGCCCGGTCCGGATCCGCCTCCGCGCTGGATCCCGATTGCGCAGCGGGCGACCGCACTGCTGGCCGAGGAGATGGGGGGCGAGCCGTTCGGCACGTACCCGGACGTGCTGGAGATCCCGGCGACCTCTCATGTGCTCGGCGGGTGCGTCATCGGGGCGGACGCCGATTCCGGGGTCATCGACGGGTACCACCGGGTCTACGGTTACCCCGGGCTGCACATCGTGGACGGGTCGACGGTCACGGCCAATCTCGGCGTCAACCCTGCCCTCACCATCACGGCCCAGGCGGAACGGGCCATGGCCATGTGGCCCAATGCCGGCCAGCCCGACGCCCGGCCGCCACTCGGTGATGAGTACCGACCGGTGGGCGCAGTGGGGCCCCTTCGGCCCGCCGTACCGGCAGGCGCGCCGGGGGAGCTTCGATTACCCGTGACGTGACAGCACACGTCGCGACCTCGCGGGACGAAACGCCAGGGGCGTGCGGCAATCGGTCAGATGGCACCGGGCCCAGCCAATCCCTTGTGCGTAAACCAGACGCCGAAGACCTGTGAGTGCCGAGGCACGAGTCTGATGCCCTTTTATCAGCGAGTTCCTATCGTTCATTGGGCGAACAACAATGTGGGATACCGAGACCCATAGCGTGGGAAATGGCTTCAGACAGATGGTCGACCCTCCAGGTCACCACGGTTTGTCGGTAGTCCACCAAGGGGGCCGACAGAACCGGCGGGTTCCTGTCGTCAAGAACCGGATTCAGAGTGGATGCCGGTAGGGGGCAGGTCATGACCGCTGGTAGGGGACTGTGCGTGCCGAAAACCTCATGCGTGAAGTCCCACCCGGTCTTACGAGCAGCGAGGCGGTACACGCAAGGCAAGCACAAGGTCCGTCAGTTAGCATTTTCGTACTCAGGTCTCGCACTACACCACCTAGACCTAGAGTGGGGGTCCCATGCCGTACGCCGAAGGCCGAGAGGTTCACGACGCCGACGCCCACATCATGGAGACGCCGACCTGGCTGCGCGATCACGCCGAGGCGAGGTTTCGCGACGACCTGCCGGTACTGATGTACGCCAGCGGCAACGAGTTGCGCCAGACGGGGAGCCCTGAAGAACAGCAGCGCGACCTGGTCGCATCCTTCGATCGACTGCGGGAGCGGCACGCCTCAGAGGAGTACCGTGCCGTCGAGGACACAGAGATCATGACGCGAAAGAACTTCGCTGCAACCGGCGGGTTCATCGCTGAGGACCGACCTCGAGCACTCGACCTCCTCGGGTTCAGCAGTCAACTGATCTTCAACACGTTCCACAACAGTCGACTGCACGATCTCGAGCACGCAGGCGACCTCGAGCTCGCCTACGCCGCAGCCCGAGCCCACAACCGCGGGATCCTCGACTTCTGCTCGGTTGATCCTCGACTGCTCCCAACCTGTTACGTACCACTGGTCGATCCTGACCGAGCGATCCAGGCGACCACAGATGCTCTCTCGCAGGGTGCAGCTGCTCTGCTCATTGCATCGGGTTGCCCCCCGTCGCTGTCACCGAGTCATCGTGACCTCTTCAGGGTGTGGGCCCAGGCCGAAGAGGCAGGTGTTCCCATCGTGTTCCACGTGGGAGGCACTGGTGCATTGATCGATCCGAATTACTTCGTCAATGGCCTCCCCGTCCCTCACGACTTCCACGGCGGGGATGAGAACTTCCGCTCCGTCGATTACATGGCAATCCCTGTCCCCCCGGCCCAGACCTTGGCCACGCTGATCTTCGACGGCGTGCTCGAGCAGTTCTCCGGGCTCCGCATCGGGGTGATCGAGCAGGGTGCTATCTGGGTTCCTTCCTGGCTTCGCCAGATGGAGTCGGCTTTCGAGGCTTTCGCTCGCCACGAAGTGCGGCTGCAGGCGCTTTCGATGCGGCCGTCCGACTACGTGCACCGTCAGGTCCGTTTCACGCCATATCCAACCGAGGACGTGGGGTGGATCATCGAACAGGGCGGCGCAGACCTCGCGATGTTCTCCTCCGACTATCCACACGTCGAAGGCGGCCGCAAGCCGATCGAGCGGTTCGAAGCGTCACTCGGGGATGCCAGTGAAGAGGTGCGTCAGAAGTTCTATGTCGACAATTTCCTCTTTCTCATGGGATCCGCCGGCGCTCACCTCGGGAAGTCTGGGGCCCGGTGAACTGCAGTGCGGGACCACGAGTTCGAGCTTCCACTCCGCGGTGCAGCCTGTGGGTGCCGAAACCTCATCCGTCCGTTGAGTAGGAATTCTCCAATATTGATTGCATGAACAACGATGTGGGAAATCGAGTGCAATGGCGTGGGAACTGACTTTGCCCAGGTGTGGATGTCGAAAATGTCATCCGGATGTCCTGAACAGGACTTTCGTGGAACTGCCCCGGACGAGGAAACTGAGCCATGGCTCTGTCGTTTCTCTAACCCTGCCTTTGTCGGAATCCTCCAATTGCTCCGTTTGGTTCGGCACAACAACGAAGAATTGGCCGTCGACGTTCAACTTCTCAGCCGGACATCTTCGTGGCCACATGGCGAGCTTGTTCAGCTGTGCGCGGCACCCCTCCAACTTTGGCCATCTCGATGAGGAACGTGGTTGCAGCTCGCACACCACTCAGGAAGAGCGCGTCCTGCTGTTCGGAACTCAGGTCGAACTGCGTAGCGCTCAAACCTAGTGCGGTGACATTCAAATAGCGCGCGATTCGCGCACTTGCTCGAGGGCGACCCGCCCACGCCGAACCTTGGCGATGATCTGGCCGGATGTCTTGGTCCACACAAAGGGATTGGGGTCCTCG
>JBKQMB010000004.1:0-3772 GCA_052326605.1 Acidimicrobiales bacterium
CGGTCCGAAGTGTTGAGACACTCCGTACGCCGGTGCGGGCACCGCACGCGAACACGTTTGCCGAACGATGGGTGGAGACAGTCCGAGCCGACTGCCTCGACCACCTGCTGATCTTCTCGCACCGCCAACTGGAGCGTGTGCTACGAACGAACATCGAGCGCTACAACGAGGCTCGACCCCATCGGGGCATTGGGCTCGACACGCCCCGGCCAACCGCCTTGGGCGATCCAGTTGGCAGAACCGAACGTCGTGCCGTCCTCGACGGTCTCATCCACGAGTTCCGACGGGCTGCCCGAGCCACTCAAGTTCATTCCGTCGTGTCTCACAAGCTTCCTGCAGCGGATCTCCCTCAGGCGCTCCCCGGGGAAGTCAAGCCCAAGTACCATCCTCACGTCCCAACCGGCGGTTACGGCCACTCGGTCGCTGGCACCTGCCCCGCGTCTGCTTCGCCGACCGAACCCGCTCGCCACTCGCGTCGAATCGAGTTTGTGCACCCCACCGGGCGGAAATCTAGCGGATTCTGCCCACCGTCGGATGGCCTTGGCCCGCGACTGGTGGGCGTCGTTCGATCACCTGGCGAAGGACTCCCGTGTGGCGGCCGGGGGTCCTTCGCGTCCCTGCCTGACCATTGCCTGGCGACAGGGGAGGTCTGCCCCAACGATCGACGGATCGATCCCTGATCAGCTCCATCAGGCGACAGCGAGTGCCTCTCGCTCGTCGAGGAACGCCCACCAGACTGTCGACGACTCCCGGGCGCCGGCAATGAACGCCTCGGTGTTGCCGCGCTGGGCCGCAGCCAACGTCCACTCCGCGTGGTCCACTTCGACTTCGGCATGCAGACGCCAGAACGCACACCCATCATCACCGACCTCGTACCTCGTTGCCAGTCCGTCACCTTTGGTCGTTGCAACCTCTGCCGCCTCCACTTCATAGCCGGCCAGGACCCCCAGGGCGAAGCTCGGGTCGCCCGAGGCGGCGGCATGGTCGTAGGCGCCGATCAAAGCGGCCATGGCCGGGCTCGCAGGCTGAGCTGTTCCGCCTACTGTCAAGGCGAAGCGGTCGAACAGCTCGAGGTGTGTCTGAGGTCCGGCAACCTCATCGGCCAGATTTGCCTCCACCAGCTGACGAGCGTCGGCGTCGTCGAGCTGGTCGACCAGCGTCGATAGGAAATCCGGCAGCATCGCCTCGAAGTGCCGATACTGGGAGGCGTAGCTCGACAGCTCCCCGTCCCTTAGCTGGCCTTCTTCCCACCGACGATAGAAGGGGTGGTCGAGGAGCCGATTGGAGCCGATGAGCGTGTCAATGTTCATCAGCGAATGATACGCACTGAAACCAGCAGTTCGCTTGGGCCCTATCCGGTCCCCGACCCGGCTGGGCAGCGGTTGTCTGCGGTGTCCTATTGCTGCGTTAGCCATGCTGGCTACACCTTCTGCTCGTCAAGGACGGGGGGAGTTCCAAGCGTGTCAGGGCCTCCTCCTTTCCGCCGAGCCAGCGTGCCCATGATGATGATGTCCGTGTCGTCCTGCGGTAACAGGAGTCTTCAGCCCCTGCGGCTGAGGCATCTTCGGTGCCCAGGTGGATGACCCCTCGGACTGGGATTATCCGCACCGTTGCCCGGTGATGAGGGCTCAGTCTGACGCCCGATGCCGCAACAGGTGCTGGAGATCTCCGGCGCCGAAGCGAGCCGGCTCGGTCGTTTCGATGAAATCGACGAGCACATCGAGGAATCGGTCGGGGGCCTCCACGTGGGGGAAATGCCCCGAACCCTCGATGATTTCGAGGCGGCTGCCAGGGATGGCCTCGTGCGCGGCGTAAGCGTGGCTGACCGGGATAATGGTGTCGTGGTCCCCCCACACGATGAGCGTCGGCATCTGCGCCGCTAGGTACAGGCGGTCCATGGCGCTGACCGTCTGGCCTCCCGGGCCGATGACGGCCCGAATCGTCCGGACGAAGGCATGACGGTTGGCTGACTCGGTGAGCGAGGCGTAGGCGCTCCACATCTCGGCGATGTGGCCCATGCGGATGCCCCGTTTGTGCAGCGTCCGGCTGATGTCGTTGCCACGCTCGCGGACCACCGATGGGAACAGCACCGGCATCAGGAACTCGGTGCCGGGCAGAGTCATGAGGCGCAGCACCCAGCTCACCTCCCGCCCGAGACCGCCACTGTCGACGAGCACGAGCCGCTCACAGCACTCGGGGTGCTGGTACGCCATCTGCAGCGCAACGCCGCCGCCGAAGGACTGACCGACGATGGTCGCTCGTTCCACACCAAGCACGCCGAGCAGGTCCCGCATGCCGCTGGCGTAGGCGCCGAGGGAGTAGTCGCCGAGCGGCTTGGCCGACTGGCCGTGGCCGATCAGGTCGGGGGCGATGACGGTGTAGTGGCTGGCCAGCGCAGGCATGACGTAGCGCCACGCCCGGGAACTGCCGGCGATCCCATGGACTAGCAGGAGGGTGGGCCCTTTGCCCTCTGCCCTATACCCGACGTCGTGGCCGTGGATTGATACGTGCTGCAGCTCGAAGCCCATGGTCCCATTCTCCCCCAGGTCCGGTGGGGCCCGCTCCCGGCGCGGTGGGGGACTGCTTCCGGCGGGGTCAGAGCTTCGCCTCGCCCTCGAGCCGGCGAACGGTGTCGCGTACCGAGTCCTCCAGGGGCCGGGACCGGTGGCCCAGCTCGGCTGCTGCCTTCGAACCGTCGACGGTCGGGTCGTCGAGGAGCGTGCCAATCGAGGCGGGAGTGAACACATCGGGGTGGAAGAAGGTGCGGCCGACCCGCTCTCCGAGCGGGGCCACCCACCTCGAGAGACTGCCGGGCAAGGCCACGATCGGCCTCAAGTGCCCGTTGAGGGCAGTCGCCAGCGTGCCCAGATGCAGGTGAAGCACAGCACATAGAGGCGTTTGAGCAGCACGGTATCGACATGGAAGAACACCGTCGCTCCGACCCCCGAGGCCTGGGCACGCAGGAGCTGGCGCCGGGTGGGTCCGTTACGTCGGGGAGCGGGGCCGAGGCCTTGGTCCTCTATGACCCGGGCAATGGTGCGTGCCGCAAGACGTACTCCGAGCTTGCGCAGTTCTCCTTGGATGCGCCGGTAGCCCCACCTCGGGTTCTCCTGTGCCAGGCGCACGACGAGTGCGGCCGTCTGGTCTTCGATGGGCGGACGACCTGGTGAGCGGTGGGGGTACGTCCAGCGTTTGGCCACGAGCCGGCGGTGCCAGGCAAGCAAGGTGGCAGGCGCTACGCCGAAGCAACTCCAGCGCGCACGAGGCAACAGGCGGCTGAGCGCGGCCAACAGCGCACGATCGGACTTCCGGTGACAGGACGCCCAATCTGGCGCCGGAGTACAGCAACTTCGTGACGAAGAGCCTACAGCTCGATCTCGTTTGAACGCGCGGAGCGCGACGACAGGACGCCGAACTCGAGCAGGCTTCCGATGGCGAAATAGACGAAAGCCCACAGCTGACCCCGCTTTCTGCGTCCTCTCAACGCGAAGACGGAAGTCGAGGTGTTTCGATCGTCAGCGGGGTCTCTGGCGAAGGGGGTGTTCGCGTTCTCAGGCACTACGGGGTTACGTCGAAGAATGCCCAGGTCAAACTCACGGGTCGTGTTGGAGTGACCAGCTTGCAGCGCTCCAGAATTGCGATAGTACTAGTGCGGTGACATTCAAATAGCGCGCGATTCGCGCACTTGCTCGAGGGCGACCCGCCCACGCCGAACCTTGGCGATGATCTGGCCGGATGTCTTGGTCCACACAAAGGGATTGGGGTCCTCGTT
>JBKQMB010000005.1:0-75000 GCA_052326605.1 Acidimicrobiales bacterium
AATCCCCGGAACTCCCAGTACGGGGCGGACGCACCGGGGAACCCGAGGACGTGGTCCTCGACCGGGGCCGTCAGCTGGTGGAGGAGGCGCCGTACACGATGGCCGTGGAGCGTGCCCAGGTGGCGGGGCAGTCCGTCGGCGGTGACCGCCTCGGGCTGGGCCAGGTCGTCCCGCTCCGGCTCGTCGGCCAGCCGCGCCTCCACCACGTCGAAGGGCGCCAGGTCCGGCCCGTGGTCGGCGGGCCAGTCGACCCTCACCCGGACGAGCGTCCCCGAGGCCAGGTCCACCCCCGTCGTGTCCTCGAGATGGCAGGCCAGCACCAGGACGGTCAACGAGGTGCCACCGGCCACCTCGATCTCCGAGCGCGTGTTGATGGACCGGGCGATGTCCCGGGCTGTGCCGTTCCGCTCGGTTGGCGTCGAGCCATTGCTCACCGGGTCTCCTCGACCAGTTGGGCGGACAGGGTGTCGACGTCGTCGGCCGGCAGACGGCAAGCGTAGTTCCGACACACGTAGGCGCGGTCGTCCTCCCGGCCGGCCCACAGTGGGGAGTCCGTCGGCTGTCCCCAGGCCAGGACGACGGCCGGGTGCCACCGGTCCCGTACCACCGCAACGAGGTCGGGCCGATGCCCCGTCACCGCTACCTCGGTGAAACCGTCGCCGAGGAGCTGGGCGGTGAGGAGGATGTGGGCGAAGGCGGTGGGATGCCGGGAGAGGACGTCACCGAACAGGTCGACGACCTCACGGGCCGCCCGTGCATAGCGGTCGCTCCCGGTCAACGCCCCGAGCCGGGCCAGGGCGAGTGCGGCCGCGGCGTTGGCCGAGGGTGTGGCGCCGTCGAAGATCTCCTTGGTCCGGACGATGAGCGTCTCGGCATCGTGGCCGGTGGTGAAGAAGCCCCCGGACTCGTCGTCGTGGAAGAGGGCCAGGAGCCCGTCGGCAGCGGCGATCGCCCGCTGGGTCCACACGGCCAGCCCGGTCAGCTCGGCCAGGCGCGTGAAGCAGTCGACCAGCCATGCGTAGTCGCCGGCGTAGGCCAGATGGCGGGCCCCTCCGTCCTGGCGCCAACTGCGCAACCACCGGCCGTCTTCACCGAGGAGATGGGTGACCAGGAACTCGCCCACGGCCACGGCGCTGGCGTTCCACGTCGGGTTGCCGGTCGCCGCCGCCGCCTCGGCCAACGCCGACGCGTACATGGCGTTCCACTCGGTGAGCACCTTGTCGTCGAGGCCGGGCCGGACCCGGCCGGCGCGGGACTCGAACAGGAGTTGCCGGCCGGCCTCCACTGCCTCGGAGCCGGTCAGCGGTGCGCCCACGGGACGGCGGAGGATGGAGGCCCCTTCGAAGTTCCCCTCCTCGGTGACCCCGAACCACTCGGTCACCGCCGCGGTCACGGTGTCGGCGGCGAACCCGTCACGGGGGTCGACCCCGGCATCGACGCCGGCCGCGATCTCGGCGGGCGTCCAGACATAGAAGCGACCCTCGACGCCCCCGGAGTCGGCGTCCTCGGCCGAGCGCACGCCGCCGAGCGGGGTCATGAGGTCGCGGCCGACATAGTCGACGATCCCCTCCATCACCCGCAGGTAGTCCGCGCTGCCGGTGACCTGCCACCCGTGCAGGTAGGCGCGGAGCAGACCGGCCTGGTCGTAGAGCATCTTCTCGAAGTGGGGCACCAGCCAGTGGGCGTCCGTCGAGTATCGGGCGAATCCACCCCCGAGGTGGTCGTGGATCCCACCGGCGGCCATGGCGTCGAGGGTGCTCGTGGCCATGGTCAGTGCGTGCGCCCCCTCCTCCTCGTCCGGGTGTCGCTCCGAGAACCGCAGGGCCAGATCGACGAGGGTCGGCTGGGGAAATTTGGGGGCTCCACCGAACCCACCCCACTCGGGGTCGAACCGGCGGGCCAGCTCGACGACCGCCGATCCCACCAGGTCGGGGCGCGCATCGCCGACGGGGCCGCCGGGGAAGGGGGCCGACACGGTAGCGCCCGATGTGGGGAGTAGCGACCGCGAGGCGATCGAGGTGGAGAGCTCGGTCGCCTGGTCCTCGACCTCGTTGCGGCGGTTGTCCCACACGTCGGTCAGGGCGCGGAGCACGGTCGGGAAGGACGGCGTCCCCCGCCGGTCGTCGGGCGGGAAGTACGTGCCGCCGAAGAAGGGTCGACGGTCGGGCATCAAAAAGACGCTCATGGGCCAGCCGCCGGAGCCGGTGAGGGCCTGGACCGCCTCCATGTAGACGGCGTCCACGTCGGGACGCTCCTCGCGGTCGACCTTGATGGACACGTACGACTCGTTCAGCAGCTCGGCGACCGCCGGGTCCTCGAAGGACTCGTGCGCCATCACGTGGCACCAGTGGCACGCCGAGTAGCCGATGGACAGGAAGACCGGCCGGTCCTCCTGCCGGGCCCGGTCGAACGCCTCGTCGCCCCATGGGTACCAGTCCACCGGATTGCCCGTGTGTTGCCGCAGATAGGGCGACAGATCTGCCTCTGGCGTGTCTCTGATGAGGGGCACGGAGTTCCTTCTTCACTCTTCGACGGGGGTGATCGGCACGTTTCGCCTGCAAACTTAGGGCCGGAGCATGCGGGAAGGTGCACGCGGCAGCGTGCCACAACCAGGGTCGGCGAGGCGGCCCGGAGGCCCGCCGCCTCCTTCGGCCCGGAGGTTCCGCCGCCTCCTTCGGCCCGGAGGTGCCGCCCCAGCGGGGTGGGATGGCGATCTCCGGTGCCGTGCGTGCGAGCCCGTACGCTGCGGAAGTGTGCAGGCGCTCACCGCCTGTCCCGAAAGAGGAGTGCCGGTGGCAGCACTGTCCAGCACTGTCCAGCAGGAGGTGGCGGACCTGGAGGCGGGCGGGACCCGAACCATGCTCGTGTGCGCCAACCCTGGCCCCGGGATGAGCCTGCTCGACGCCGTCCGCGGGCGTTCGTCTGTGAGGGATGAGGTCGCCGGTGCTGCCGGGAAACACGGCGACGGCGGAATGTCTATGGTGTCGGGCCATGGAACTGCGACTGGACGGCAGGAACGCGCTGATCACCGGGGCGTCCCGGGGGATCGGACAGGCCATCGCCCTGGCCTTCTGCCGGGCGGGTGCGTCGGTCATGCTCTCCTCCCGCAAGGCCGAGGCCCTGGCCGACTCGGCCGCCGAGATCGAGGCGGCCAAGGGTGACCGGGCGGGCGAGGTCGCCTGGAGCGTCGCCAACGCAGGGGATCCCGAACAGGCCGACGCCTGCGTCGCTGCCACCGTCGAGCGCTTCGGCTCGATCGACCTCCTCGTCAACAATGCCGCCACCAACCCCTACTACGGGCCCTTGATGGAGATCGACACCGGACAGGCCGACAAGACGGTCCGGGTGAACCAGACCGGCTACCTCGAATGGGTCCAGGCGGCATGGCGCGCCGGCATGGCCGAGGACGGGGGGGTCGTGCTCAACCTCGCCTCCATCGGGGGCCTGTCGGTGGAAGCGGGCATCGGCTGGTACAACGTGACCAAGGCGGCGGTCATCCACCTCACCAGCCAGTTGGCCGGAGAGCTGGGCCCGAAGGTCCGGGTCAACGCCCTGGCACCGGGCCTGGTCAAGACCCAGCTCGCCCAGGCGCTGTGGGAACCGGGTGAAGAGGCCATCTCGCGCCGCCTGCCGCTCCGCCGTCTCGGCGAGGTCGACGACATCGCCAATGCCGCGCTGTTCCTCTGCTCGGACGCAGCCTCCTGGATCACCGGAGAGACGCTGGTGATCGACGGTGGGGCGCTGTGCACCCCGAGCGGCGGGATCTCCTGACCGATCGGTCCACCACCGGGGGCTGACCGCGCTGGGCGGGTCATGTCCGGTCAGGTGAGGTCGGAGCGGCGGACCTTCCCGCTCGACGTCCTGGGCAGCGAGGCCACCACCACCACTTCGCGCGGCGCTGCCCACGGGGCCAGTCGAGAGGCCACCACCTCGCGGAGGTCGCTCAGGTCCGGAGGGGCGGAGTCCGGATGGGGCACGACCCAGGCGACCACCCGCTCGCCCCACTCGGGGTCGGGCCGCTTCCAGACCGCCACCTCCCTGATCGCAGGATGGTCGGCCAACACGCTTTCGACCGGTACCGGCCACACCTTCTCGCCGCCGGTGACGATGACCTCGGCCATACGTCCGACCACCGCCAGCGTGCCGTCGTGCCCGATCGATCCGGCGTCGCCGGTGGGCAGCCAACCGCCGGACAACCGGGGGTCGGAACCGTCGCGGTAGCACCGCAGCAGCATCGGGCCCCGGACCAGCACCTCGCCCACGGCTCCGGTAGCCCCGTCACCGATGCGGACGTCCACGCCTTCGAGGGGATGGCCGTCGTAGACCACGCCCGAACCGGTCTCGGTCATCCCGTAGGTGGCGATCACGTTGGGGGTCAGCTCCCCGGGCAGTGCCGCACCGCCGAGCAGCACGGCGCGGTAGCCGGACACGTCGGTCCGGCGGAGCGCGGTGGCCACCAGCGAGACCAGGGTGGCGCCGGAGCGGGCCAGACGCTCGACCTCGGCGGCGTCGAACCGCTCGATGACCGTGCACGGGGTGTCCGTCTCGATGGCCCGGGTCACGACCGAGAGCCCGCCGACATGGGCCAGGGGGAGGCAGGCCACCCAGCGGTCCCGTGTCGGGTCCACCCGGAGCCGAGCGGAGGTGGCCCGGGCCGACGCACGGACCGCGTCGCGGGTCAGGACCACGCCCTTCGGCTCGCCGGTGGTGCCGCTGGTCGGCACCACCAGTGCGTCACCGGTCTCCGTCGGCTGGCTCCCGGCAAGGACGTGGGATCCGTCCGCGTCCACCACGCGGGAGGGTCCGAGGGCCTCGAAGAGCCGGTGTACCGCCGTTTGTGGCAGGCGCGGATCGACGGGCAGGACGGCGTGGCCGGCGTCCCAGGCGGTACGCAGCGCATCCACGAAGCCCTGGCCGGCCGCGAGATCGAGCGCTACCAACTCCGGCATGGAGGTAGCCTAGGCGACCGTACGAGCAACGACTCTAGGAGTGAATGGTCGAATGGTTGCACCGGAGCAGGCCGACGAGGTTGGGCCCGAAACGGGCACACCCCCGGAGACGGTGATCACCGGGCCACCGGTCGATCCGGTCGAGCGGTTCCGTGGTCTGCCACTGCCGGCATGGGAACGCCGTGGTGGGTACCAAGACATCCACGCCGACGTGGCGGAAGGCATCGCCAAACTGACCATCGCCCGGCCCGAGGTCCGCAACGCGTTCCGGCCGCAGACACTCTTCGAGCTGGCCGACGCCTTCGCCGTCGCCCGTGACGACCCGTCGGTGGGCGCCATCATCCTCACCGGCGAGGGGCCCGATGCCTTCTGCGCGGGCGGCGACCAGAAGATCCGGGGGGACGACGGCTACATCGGCGACGATGCCGTGGCCCGGCAGGGCATCGGACGCCTCAACGTGCTCGATCTCCAGATCCAGATCCGGCGCCTTCCCAAGCCGGTCGTGGCCATGGTTGCCGGTTACGCCATCGGCGGAGGCCACATCCTCCATCTGGTGTGCGACCTGAGCATCGCCGCCGACAACGCCCGGTTCGGACAGACCGGCCCGAAGGTCGGGAGTTTCGACGGCGGCTACGGCGCCAGCCTGTTGGCCCGGACCATCGGGCTGAAGCGGGCCAAGGAGGTGTGGTTCCTGTGCCGCCAGTACGACGCGGCGACCGCCCTCGACTGGGGCCTGGTCAACGAGGTGGTGCCGCTGGCCGACCTCGAGCGGGAGACGGTCGCCTGGTGCCGGCAGATGCTGTCGCTCTCCCCACTGGCCCTGCGAATGCTGAAGGGTGGTCTCCATGCCGCCGATGACGGCCTCGCCGGCCTCCAGCAGTTCGCCGGCGACGCCACCATGCTCTTCTACATGAGTGAAGAGGGCCAAGAGGGGCGCAATGCCTTCCAACAGCACCGCCCACCGGACTTCGGTCGCTTCCCCCGGCGCCCGTGACCGGCGGCCACTTCGGGCGGGGAGGCGGGTGACACCGGAAAGCGCGGCCACCGCACCGGCGCTCCCCGGCCCGGTCAAGCGCTGGGTCCTCGGGGCGCGGCCCCGCACCCTCCCGGCAGCCATCGTCCCGGTGGTGGTGGGCACGGCCGCCGCCCACCCGCTGAGCCCACGTGCCGGCGCGGTGGGGGCCTATGCGCCGCTGGTCCATCACGCCGGTTCGGAGGTGGGTGTCTGGTGGCGAGCCCTGGGCGCCCTGGTGGTGGCCCTGGCCATCCAGGTGGGCACCAACTATGCCAACGACTACTCCGACGGCATCCGGGGCACCGACGACGCCCGCGTGGGGCCGCTTCGCCTGGTGGCCTCCGGACTGGCGTCGCCGGCGGCGGTGAAGCGCGCCGCTCTCCTCTCCTTCGGCGTGGCCGGCGTGGCCGGTCTCGCCCTGGCCTGGGCCACCTCGTGGTGGATGCTGGTGGTGGGAGCGGCATGCCTGGCCGCCGGCTGGCTCTACACCGGCGGACCGCGGCCGTACGGGTACGCGGGTCTCGGCGAGGTGTTCGTCTTCGTGTTCTTCGGACTGGTGGCCACGGTGGGCACGTACTACGTCCAGACACTCCGCATCGACCGGCCGGTGGTGTGGTTCGCCGCGGTCGTGGTGGGGCTGCTGGCCACTGCCCTGTTGTTGGCCAACAATCTCCGGGACATCGAGACCGACCGGGAGACCGGCAAGCACACCCTGGCCGTCCGGGTGGGCAGGAGCGCTGCCGGGCGGTACTACGTCGCCTGCGTTGCGCTGCCGTTCGTGGGCGTGCTGGCCTGGGCCGTGTCGTCGGTCACCGGTGCTGTCGGGGCGGACCACCCGGCGGCGGCCTTCCTCCCGCTGCTCGCACTTCCACTGGCCCTGGCGCCGGCGCGGCTGGCGACCGGCGACGCCTCGGGTCGCGCTCTCCTCCCGGTGCTGGCGGCCACCGGTCGGCTGCAGCTCGTCTTCGGCGCCCTGCTCTCCGTATCGCTCTGGCTGTGGATCTCGTGACGCGATCGGGTCGCCTACCGGCGACCGGCCCCGGCGGCATGCCTGCGGATGAGCGCACCGACCTGGCCGGGCCGTTGCAGATGGGGAGCATGGCCGGCCTCCGCGATCACCACCTGGGTGGCGTTGGCGCCTATGGCCTCCGCCATCCGGCGACCCAGTGCGGTGTACTTGTCGTCGCGCTCGCCGGTGATGATCAGGACGGGCATCTCCAGTCGGCCGAGCCGGTCCCACAGCGGCTGCTGGGTGCCGGTCCCGGCCAGGCGGAGACTTGCGGCCAGTCCCGCCGCCGTGTTGCGCAGTCGCTCGTCGAAGCCGTCGGCTTCGGGGCTGATGCCGGCGAAGAGAGGGTTGGCCAACCACCGGCGGAGGAACACCTCGACCGTGTCGCCGGTCGCCACCGGGCCCCCGGGCGGGTCGAGTTCGTCGGCCAGGGCCTCGTCCGACAGCACCCTGGCCCGGCGCTCGACGGCGCTGTCGGTGCCCGCCGTTCCCGAGATCAGCACCAGTCGCTCCACCGGCCCGGGCTGTGCCACGGCCGCCTGCAGGCAGTGTCGCGCGCCCATCGAGTAGCCGACATAGGTGGCCTCGCCGCCGGCCTCGACCAACAGCCGGGCCCCGTCGGCCAGACCGGCCACCACCCCCGCCGATCCACCGTGCCCGGGCAGGTCGACCGCCACCACCTCGTGGTCCGTGGCCAGGTCGAGGTCCATCCCACCCCACACCCGTCCGGTCTGGGTGAAGCCGTGGGCCAGTACCAACCGTGGCCCGCTCCCCGTGCGCTCGACGTGCAGGACGTTGGTGACAGGGAGAGGGGAGTGGGGCCCGCGCTCCGGGCTCGAGGGTGGATGGGCCGACGACATGGGGTACCACGGTGAGCGTACCGACGCCGGCGCAACCCGCCGGGGATGCGGACCTGCAGGCTGCCTTTGCCGCCACGCTGGTCGACGAGTGGGCACGCTGCGGTGTGGCCCACGCTGTCGTATGTCCGGGCTCGCGTTCGACCCCGTTGGCATTGGCCCTGGTGGCACACCCGGGGATGGAGGTCCACGTCCGCCTCGACGAGCGCTCCGCCGGGTTCACCGCCCTCGGGATCGGACTGGCCTCCGGGCGTCCCGCCGTGGTGGTGACCACCAGCGGTACGGCCGCCGCGGAGCTCCATCCGGCGGTGGTCGAGGCCGACCTGTCGGGGGTCCCCCTGCTGGTGTGCACCGCCGACCGCCCGCCGGAGCTGCGCGACGTCGGCGCTGCCCAGACCATCGACCAGACCCACCTCTTCGGACGGTCGCCCAGATGGTTTGCCGATCCGGGGGTTCCCGATGGAGCGTCACGTGGCTCGTGGCGCTCGCTGGCGGCGCGCGCCGTGGCCGACACGACCGCGCATCCGTATGGTCCGGGCCCAGTCCATCTCAACCTGCCCTTCCGCGAGCCGTTGCTCGGCGACCCCGGCAGGGGCGGAGGAGTCGATGGCGGCCGGTCGGGCAGAGGGCCGTGGCACGTGGTCGCCCCGGGCATCGTGGCACCTACCGAAGGGGTGCTGTCCCTTCTGGTCGATTCGGCCGGTATCCGCCCGGGGGTCAGGGGCTTGCTGGTGGCCGGGGCCGGTTGCGGCAGCCCCGCCGCCGTGCTGGCGCTCTCGCGAGCCCTCCGGTGGCCGGTGCTCGCCGATCCCCGTTCGGGCGTGCGCCTCGACGAGCCCGGAGTCATCGGGGCCGCGGACGGCATCCTGCGCTCCGGGCGATTCGCCTCGGCCCACGTGCCCGAGTGCATCATCCGGCTCGGTGAGCCCTGGGCGTCCAAGGTGGTCAACGGCTTCGTGTCCGCCGTCGGGGCCGGTGGGACGGACATCGTCGTCGACCCCTACGGGCGGTGGTCCGATCCCCAGCGGACGACATCCACGTTCGTGCGGTCGGACCCGACATCGTTCTGTCTCGACCTGGCCGGCCACCTGCTCGACCGGCATCCCCCCGATGCGGCCGCCGACGGGGAGGGCCCTCCGGCACCGCAGGGGGAAGCGGACTGGTGGCACCTGTGGTGTCGGGCCGAGGTCCGGGCGTGGGCGGCGATCACCGCCGAACTGTCCGGTGGAACCGAACGGTCCGGAGACGGCGGACCACTGACCGAGCCGGCCCTGGCCTACCGACTGTTCTCCCGGGTGCCGTCCGAGGCCACCCTGGTGGTGTCCTCCTCCATGCCCGTGCGTGACGTCGAGTCCTTCGCCGCACCCCGCAGCAGGCCGCCCCGGGTGCTGTCCAACCGAGGGGCCAACGGGATCGACGGGGTGGTGTCCACCGCGTTGGGCGTGGCGATCGGCGCTACCGGGCCCGTGATGGCCCTTGTCGGCGACCTGGCATTCCTGCACGACGTCTCCGCGCTGGTGGGGTCCGAGGGCTCGGACATCCCCCTGATCGTCGTGGTTGCCGACAACGGGGGCGGGGGGATCTTCTCGTTCCTCGATCCGGCAGCGGCCCTCGACGCGGCCACGTTCGACCAGCTCTTCGGCACCCCGCAGAGCCCGGACGTCGCCGCGGTCGCCGCCGGCTTCGGTTGGCCCGTGGACGACGTGGACGGTGGGGCCGACCCCGCAGGGTTGGAGGAGGCGCTCGACCGACGGCTCGCAGGCGGCGGGTCCTCGGTCATCCGCGTACGGCTGCCGTGCCGATCCGAGAACGTGGCCGTCCACCATCTGCTCAACGCCGCCATCGTCGACGCGATCGACGCAGAGGAGCCGGCTCAGCAGGGCCGGGGGTCGTAGGGCGGGATCGACGCCCCCGGCGGCGCGGGAGCGGTGGTGGCCGTTCCCCCGCCCGACGCCGGCGACTGAGCGGCTTGGCTGGGCGCGGTGGTGGTGGTCACCGGCAGGGTCAGTGGCTCGCCGTAGACGTCAAGGGGCGGCGTGACGATCGGCCCCGGGGACCCACCGAGGAACTGTGTGAGCGTCTGTGCGGCCTCGTCGGGCTGGACCACCTCGACATCTCCGGCCGCCGCCGAGGTGGCGCCGGCCGTGGGCAGTGTGTAGGCCTGGAGATCGGAGCCGGAGAAGGCGTGGTACCGCTCGGCCAGGGACAGCAGGTCGGTGGCCGAGAGTGCGTCGTCCTTGCTGAAGTCGTGGACCACCGAGCTGAACAGCGTGTTCAGCCGCAGTGGGTTGTAGGTGGACTTGGCCTTGTCCAGCGCGGCCGAGATGATCAGGTTCTGACGTTCGATCCGCCCGATGTCCGACGTGGGGTCGGAGTTCCACTGCCCGTCCGCGTGGTACTGGAAGTAACGCGATCGCGACAGGGCGAGGGCCTGTTGCCCGTCGAGTACCTGGCAGCCCGCGGTGGGGATGTCGAGTCCCGAGTTGTTGTAGCAGACACCGGTCGAGCAGTCCTGATCGCGCACGGGATAGGGGAAGTCCATGGAGATGCCGCCCAGCGCGTTGACGGCGTCCTGGAGCCCGAAGAAGCTCACCACGATGTAGTGGCTGATCGGGATCCCGAAGGTGTTCTCGATGGTCTTGATCAGCGCGTCGGGACCGCTGCCGAAGGCAGCGTTGATCTTGTTCTGGGACGACAGCTGGCTGTCCGCCGGCATCCCGGAGAGCGTCACATACGTGTCCCGGGGGATGGAGAGGGACGAGGCTGTCCCAGTGGAGGGGTCGACGCGGATGATCTTGATGGTGTCACTGCGCTGCCCGCCGGCATTGGTGGCGTTCCCGAACTGCTGGGCCTCTGCCGCGGTCTCCCCGACCCGGCTGTCGGAGCCGATCAGCAGCACGTTGTAGGGCTGGCCGCTGGCTGCCACCACGCAGGTGGCGCACGGGCTCGAGGACACCTTGCTCCACTGGTAGTGGACGTACCCGTATCCGAGGCCGGCCACGACGAGCAGCAGGAGGACAACCACGATGAGCCCGCGCAGGATCCGTTCGGCCGGCCGACGACGACGCTTCTTGGCCCTCCGCAGCTCCCGCTTGGTCGGGATGGCCACCTGGCCTCCCAGGATCGGCCCGGAAAACGGCGAGGAGGTGCTGGCCTGCCGGGTCGAACCCGGGGTCGAACCACGCGGACGGCCGGTGGGCCGGCCGGAGGATCGACCGGACGGGCGGGAGCCGGGCGGCAGGAAGGAGTCGGTGGGTGGCACGGTTGGTTGGGTCCCGCTCGATCGGCGTTCCGACCTGCCGGCGCCGGTCACGGATACGTCCGCTACGGGATGACCATCCTCCCATGGTCGGCGGAGGTACCGGTGTCACCCGGCCGGCGCCGGGCGTGCACCTCGGTCATGAGTCCGCGGGCACCCACGATCCGTGGAAGCCGAACGGCACCCTGGCCGGGAGGTGCACCGTGGCCACCGGCGCCCCGCCGAACGAGGTGGCATCGAGGATGACCAGGTCGCTGGCGTCCCGGGTGGCGTCGTAGACGACGCTGAGCACCCACCCCTCGTCCTCCGCCCGGCCGTCGGCGGCCCGCACGAAGACGGGCTCCCCCACGGAGCGGTGCTCGCCGGGCTCGAACCGGGTCGCCTCGTCGCGCTGGAAGTCGTACTTGACGAGCCCCGGAAAGGTCCACTCCTCGGCCCGGTCGCCCAGCAGCGCGCAGTAGCCGTAGCGGTGCCGCCTCCCGGCCACGGCCTCGTCGATCCGCGGGAATTCGACGCCCGTGTCGTCGAGTCGCTCTTCGGCCACCCGTCCGGTGGGCAGGTCGATGGTCCAGCGGGTCAGGACGGGCAGCTCGGTGGCGATGACCTCGCCCGGCGCGGTGTCGAAGGCCTTGTCGTAGCGGACGACGTCCATGACCACCGAGTCGCCCTCGTCATAGGCGTTGAGCACGTGGAAGACGTAGCTCGGGTCGACGCCGATCCACTGGATGTCGGCGTTCCTCCCCGACCGGGGCATCACTCCCACCCGGGCCCCTGCCTCGGGCGTCCACCGGAAGGGAAGGGACCGTCCGGCGGCGGCGAGCCCGAGGTCGAAGACGATCGGCAGGTCGAGGAAGACGGCTCGGGTAGCGGTCACCCCGAAGTCGTGGATCATCGTGGCCCGAGGGATCCCCACGTCCTCGGTGCGCACCAGGTTCCCCGCGGCATCGACCACGTGGTAGCGGAGGAACGGCGGCCCGAAGACGTCGTAGCCGAAGAAGACCAGTTCGCCGGTGTCCGGGTCGAGCTTGGGGTGGGCGGTCATCGGTGAGGCCAATCCGCCGTCGAAGTCGTGGATCCGAGCCCGCTCCAGGCCGCGGGAGACGGCGTGGGGGAATCCCGACTCGACCAGTGCGAGGGTCCTGCCGGCGTGCCGGATGACGTGGGTGTTGGCGGGACCGTCGATAGGTTCGCTCGGGCCCCGGGGTGGCGCGGTGCCGACCTTTGCGGCCAGCGACCTGGTGCGGACCCACCGGTTCCGGTAGCCGGTGGCCCTTCCCCCGGCGAGGGAGATGGCGTGGATCATGCCGTCGCCGCTGAACCAGTGGTAATCGGCCTGGTCGGCGGGGACGATCACCGGGTTGGGCCCGTTGCGCAGGAGCCGCCCGTCGAGGTCGGGAGGGATGACTCCGGTGACGGGGAGCTCGTGGTCGTCGCTCCGCTCTTCGGACACGGGTGCGAAATTGCCCTGGAGGTAGGGGTTTGGCATGGAGCTCTCCTGGCCGTTGCTTGGCGGATAGGTCCGGGCGAACCGGATGGTGATCGTAGCGTCCGTGCCTCCGTCGGTGACGTGGCAGGCTGAGAAGATGGACGACCTAGTCGAGGACCTCCGCTTCCGGGGACTGATCCATCAGATGACCGACCCCGCCCTCGAGGGTCGTCTGAACGCCGACCGGATCACCGCCTACAGCGGGTTCGACCCGACGGCGGACAGCCTGCACGTGGGACACCTCCTCCAGGTCTGCAACCTCCGGCGGTTGCAGCTGGCCGGCCATCGGCCCATCGCCGTGGCCGGGGGAGGCACCGGCTTCGTCGGCGACCCGGGGGGGAAGTCCGAGGAGCGGTCCCTGCTGTCCGCAGACGCACTGCAGGCCAACCTGGAGGGCATCCACGGGCAGCTGCAGCACTTCATCGAGTTCGGGGAGGATGCCGGGGGCTCGGGGGCCCTGCTGGTCAACAACGCCGATTGGCTCCAGCCGATGCACCTGTTCGACTTCCTGCGTGATGTGGGCAAGCACTTCACGGTCAACCAGATGGTGGCCAAGGACTCGGTGAGGTCGCGCCTGTCACGCGCCGACCAGGGCATCTCCTACACCGAGTTCAGCTACATGCTCCTGCAGGCCTTCGACTTCCTCCACCTGTTCGATACATTCGGATGCCGGCTCCAGCTGGGAGGCAGCGACCAGTGGGGGAACATCACCATGGGGATCGAGCTGATCCGAAAGGTACGCCGCCAGGAGGCCTGGGGACTGACCACGCCGCTGGTGGTCAAGTCCGACGGCACCAAGTTCGGCAAGACCGAGACCGGCACGGTGTGGCTCGACCCCCAGCGGACCAGTCCCTACCAGCTCTACCAGTTCTTCTTCCGGAGCGAGGACGAGGTGGTCGGGCAGTACCTCCGCTATTTCACCTTCCTCCCGCACGGAGCAATCCTCGAGCTCGATGCGGCCACCGCCGAGCACCCCGAACGGAGCGAGGCGCAAAGGGGGTTGGCCCGACAGGTGTGCACCCTGGTTCACGGCCGCGCCGAGACCGGGCGGGCCGAACATGCCGCGGCCGCGCT
This sequence comes from Acidimicrobiales bacterium, assembly GCA_052326605.1. Taxonomy (GTDB): domain Bacteria; phylum Actinomycetota; class Acidimicrobiia; order Acidimicrobiales; family RAAP-2; genus Bog-756. The sequence continues at coordinate 13,650 of JBKQMB010000005.1, forward strand.
CTTCGGCGAGGAAGTGGCGATGCTGGACGAACGCACCCTCCTCGACGTCTTCGCCGACGCACCGTCGACCGAGCTTTCCCGCGGGCGTCTGGATGGCCGAGGGTTGCCGCTGGTCGATCTCCTGGTGGAGACAGGAATCGTTCCCTCCAAGGGCCGGGCCCGGACCACCGTGGATCAGGGCGGCGCCTACGTCAACAACCGACGCGAGGGTGATGCGGGCCGCGTGATCGGCCCGGACGATCTGCTGGCGGGGCGGTACGTGGTGCTCCGTCGGGGAAAGAAGGAGTACCGGCTGGTGAGTTTCGGCTGACCGCCGGGCCGCCTGTGGTCGGCGCCTTCCGGCGACCCTGCCCCGTTGGGCCCGGTCCTACACTGTCGGACATGAGCTTCCCCGGTCCGCCACCGTCCGACACGTCGCCCGTCCGGCTGACCGCGGGCCTGCCCGAGACGATCCTGCCGTCAGAGCCCGATGCAGTTCGGGTCGGGCTCGAGTCGGCCCTTACCCAGCCCGCCGACCGCCGCCGCCACGCCGTTTCCGACGTCGTCCGATCCGATCCGAGGTCCCTCGCAGCATGGGCGGCCCTCGGTTCGTTGGCCCGGGACGACGTGGAGGCCTACGCCTGCTTCCGGGTGGGCTACCACCGGGGGCTCGACGCCCTGAGGGGTGCCGGGTGGAAGGGCTCCGGGCTGGTGCGCTGGGCCCACGAGAGCAATCGTGGGTTCCTGCGCTGCCTCGACGGCCTGCGGTCCGCGGCCGGGGGGATCGGCGAACACGCTGAAGAGGAGCGTTGCGCCCAGTTCCTGCGCCAGCTCGATCCGTCGTGGCGTCCGGACTGGACGGGCATCCCCGCTTGACGTCCCGGACGCCACCCGCGGCCGGCGTGGGCCTCCGCCCGGCACTGCGACCGGCACTCGTGGCGGTAGCCGTCCTCTTTGGCTCCGCCGGCCTGGCGGGCTGCGCCGGCCTGGACCACTCGGGCACGCCGGCGGCGCAGATCAATTCGTGGGTCACCGGCGGGGGTGGGGGCGCCATCGGGACACTCGAGGTGGACGGTCGCAACGTGGACCTCGCCCTCTCCCAGCCCAACGCCCCGGCCGCCATACGCACCGTGTGCGCCCTGCTGACGAACGATGCCCAGACAGCCATCGGCAACCTCCCGACACCGGACGACCAACTGACCAACGATCTGAACAACGCCTACGTGGACGCGTCGGCCGCCGGCGACGACTGCTACAAGGGCGCGTCGGGGAACGCTGCGCTCCTCCGGCGCTCGGCATCCGAGCGCCGGAGGATGGTTCCGCTGCTGGCCGTTGCGGTCGGCCGCATCGAGGCTGTCACCGGGCACATGCCGTCGACCTCCACTACGAATCCGACCGACGCGGGAGGGGATCCATTCGCTGGGTGATCGATGACCAGGTCGGTGGCCCGGTCGAGCCGGTGACGGATATCAGGAGCGGCGATGCCGCTTCCTGATCACGCCGTGGGCCCGGTCCCCGTGGGTCGTACTCCCGAGGAGTACGACCGGATGCGGCGGCGGGTGCTGTGGTCGATGCCGACCGGGCTGTTCGTGGTGGGCAGCCGTGCCGGCCGGCGACGCAACCTGATGACCTGCAACTGGGTGATGCAGGTGGCCACCGTGCCGAAGTTGGTGGCGGTCTCCGTCGAGGTCGGGTCGGTGACACGCAGCCTGATCGAGCGGGGCGGGGGTTTCTCGGTCAGCGTGCTCCCACGCTCCGAGCGTGCGGTGATCCGCCGGTTCGTCAAGCCGGTGCAGGACGTGGAACTCGACGAGAGCGGGGACGCCCGCTCGATGCAGGGGGTGCCGGTGCACGAAGTGAGCGGAGGGCTCCCGTGCCTCTCCTCGGCCCTCGCCTGGTTGGCCTGCGAGGTTCGCCACTCCTTCGGGTGGGACGAGGACGCAGGGGGGCAGGGGAGCCACGTGCTCGTCGTCGGAGAAGTGGTCGACGCCGGAGAGGGACCGGCCGCGTCGGGTGCCGGGACCGCAGAGGAGACCACAGCGGTCCTGGAGATGACGGACACCCGGATGAACTACGGGGGATGAGTGCATGGCGGCCGACCCGGTGGCCGGCCCGCCCGGTGTTCAGTCGTCGGTCGGCGGAGCGGCCGGGCGAAGGTCGATCCGGAAGGTGAGGATCCCGCCCTCGATGGAGGCCTCGGCGTCCCCGAGCATGGCGAAGTCCATGAAGTCCACCTGTGCCTGCTCCTTGAACCGTTGGCGATCGGGCCCCTCCACGGGTGGAAGGCCGCGCGACCGCACCGCTTCGGCTCGGGACCGGAACCGGCTGACCATGGCGTCGGGATCGAATTGATCGGGCACAGTGCGATGGTAGCGGGGTGCCGACGCGCGACGAGCGCCGATACCCCGCACTACACTCAAGAGCATTGGTGATCGGTGGCCACCCCGGCGCATGAGGGGCGGGGGCCGTGCCACCCCTGGTGGGGCAAGGAGTTGTTGCCGTGAAGAAGGGACGCCATCGCCGCTTCGAAGAAGCGCGCAGTCTGAAGCGGTCGGTCGCGACCGCCAGTAGGCGCTGCCCCGAGTGCGGTGCCGAGCCGGATGACAAGCACGCGTCGTGGTGTCTGGCGACGGAGGACGACTACGACGAGATCCTGGGCACCACGCCGCGGGACGCGTCGTTCGCCGAGGACGACCCACTGGCCGAGTGACCCGCACCGGCCGGCACCCCCGATGACCTCATCGGCGGACGGTCGGGTGCGGAAGCAGCGTGATCCGGGCGTCTGGGGCCGTCCGTTCATCCAGGTAGGCGGCCAGCCTCCTGTAGACCTTCTTGCCTGCCATCGTCTCGAGCTCGGTCCGCATGGTGACGTAGACCGGTGCGTGCCCGATGAAGGCAGCCGGATCCTCGGTGCACCACCAGTGGAATTCCTCCCCACCGTCGCCCCAGTGCCGGCGGTCCCACTGCCGGATCACCGACGTGACGCGCCCGTCGGGCGAGGTCTCGTCCTCGCGCCGCAGGGGTAGCTGCCAGCACACCTCCGGTTTGAGCTCGACGTGGCTGCGCCCCTGTGCCGCGGCGGCCAGGTGCAGCGCGCAACCGGGCCCGGCCGGGAACCCGGGGCGGTTGAGGAAGATGCAGGCGTCCTCCACCAGGCGGGTTCCGAGGTCGCCGTCGGGCAGCTTCTTGACCACCCCCTTCTGGCCCTGCCTGTGGAACTGCCAGATGTCCGGCGACAGTGTGGCTGCGGCCTGCTCCACGGTGCGTGCGTCCTTCTTGCCGGTGAAGTGGGCGCCGTAGGAGCAGCAGCCCTGCATCAGCTCCGGCGCCGGGCCGGTCAGCACCCCCTGGCACCCGTGCCCGAAGATGCACGTCCAGCGGCTGGTCAGAAAGGTGACGTCGAAGAGCCAGGTGCGCTCCTCGCCGGGGTCGTCGAAGCTGACCCACTCGTGGGTTTCGGCCGGGACGTGCTCCTTGGATGTCGACACCGCCTTATGATGACAGGCATGAGTGAAGACCGTGAGGACATGCGTCCGGTGCTGACGATCACCGGCGAGGCGCGTGCCACCGTGCTCGAGGTCCTGGCCAACGAGTCCGAGTCGGACCCCCTGGCCCTGTGGCTCGAGGTCAACGGCGTGAGCAACGGTGCCTACGCCTACGACATGTACTTGCAGGCACTCTCCGACGCCACCACCGGTGACGTCGTGCAGCACGACGACGAGTTGCCGGTCGTGGTCCCCGAACCGAGTGTCGGCCGGCTCCAGGGGGCGACCCTCGACTTCGTCACCGACGCCTCCGGTGAGGGCGGACTGGTGATCGTGAACCCGAACACCCCTTCCGCTCCGACCCTCAAGGGCATGGCCTCGACTCCGGAGGTCGACCTCTCCGATCCGTTGGCCCGCCGGGTCGTCTCGGTGCTGGAGGAACAGGTGAACCCGAGCATCGCCTCCCACGGGGGCCGGGCCGATCTGGTGGCCGTCGAGGCGGCTTCGGTCTATCTGCGACTCAGCGGTGGGTGTCAAGGGTGCGGGATGGCCAAGGCCACCCTGTCGCAGGGGATCGAGGTGATCCTTCGTGAGGCCATCCCCGAGATCGCCAACATCGTCGACGTCACCGACCATGCCGACGGCACCGATCCCTACTACGAGCCGGCCCACAGCTAGTCACCACCGGTCGACACGGTCGCCGAGGGCAGCGCCCCGGCAGCTCGTTCAAGAGGGCGTGCCGACGGAGTCGTGCATCGCATTCACGAACTCCGCGTAACAGTCCCCGCCGCGCTCCTTGGCGGCATACATGGCGAGGTCAGCGTTGATCAGCAGCTGATCGCCGGTGATGTCGGCCATGTCGAACGCGATCCCGATACTCACCGTCGCCGGCGCATCCGCGCCGGCGATCTTCAGCTTCCCGCGTGTCGCCTCGAGAATGCGCTCGGCCAAGGTGACGGCGTCATCCGGGTCAGCGAGCTCCTCGACGAGGACGCCGAACTCGTCGCCCCCGAGGCGCGCCGCAGTGTCGGCCTTGCGCAGGCATTGGACCAGGACCCCGGCCATGGCGTGGAGGAGTTCGTCACCTGCCGAGTGCCCGAGGGTGTCGTTGACATTCTTGAAGTTGTCCACGTCGAGGAAGAGGACGGCGAGATGACCATGGGTGCGTCCGATCCGTTCCACGGCGTGCTCGAGGCGGTCCTGGAAGAGGGCCCGATTGCCGAGGTCGGTCAATGAGTCGTGGAACGCCTGGTAGGAGAGGCGTTCCTCGAGCCGTTTGCGGTCGGTCACATCACGGAAGCTCCACACGCGTCCGACGATGGTGCCGTCGACCCGTTGGGGCTTCGAGAAGCGCTCGAACACCCGGCCGTCGGTGAACTCGAGGAGGTCGTAGCTCTCGGCCTCGCGATTCTCGTAGAGCTCGTCCACCTTGGCCACGAACGAGTCCGGCTGGACCAGCTGATCGCGGACGAATGCGATCGCCGTAGGGTCGTCCCGCTGCGCCAAGATCCAGTCGGGCAGGTGCCACATCTCGGCAAACCGATTGTTGAAACTGACGAAGTGGCCATTGCCGTCGACGACGAGAATCCCGTCGGCGGTGGCGTCCAGTGTCGCCGTCAGGAGCGAAAGGGTGTTGTGCAGTTCGGTCTCGGCAAGGTTCCGCGCCGTGATGTCGTGACCGGAGACCACGTATCCCCCGACGGTCGGATCGTCGATGAGGTTCACGAGGGCGAGCTCGAACGGCACCGTCCCGGTGCCCCCGTGGCGCAGGAGGTCCAACGAGACGGTCACCGGAGTGGCAGCCGAGGTTCCCCGCGATGCGCGCTCCAGCGCGGATGCGACGGCTGGACGGTCTTCTTCGCACACCAGCTCGGCCAACGGTCGCCCCTCGACGAGCTCCGGGTCTTGTCCCAGCAGACGAGTGAGCGCCCCGGACACCGACTCGACGATGCCGTCCGGCGAGACCAGCATGGTGACCGCTGCCGAGTTCTGCACGAGGGATCGGAAGCGGGCGTCGTGATCGTGGACGAGCTCGAAACGTCGGCGCTGCGTCAGATCCCTCAGCACGAGGAGCACCGCGCCGTCCTCGAGCCAGGCCACCGGCGTACCGACCAGCTCCATCAGTCGCCACCCGGCGGGCGTCCGGAAGCGGATCTCGATCGGCGTACCGATCTCCTTGTTCTGCACGCTGGTGAGCGAGCGCAGGACCAGCTCCAGGTCGTCAGGGTGGACGTAGTCGAGTCCCGACAGGCCGATCGAGTCGTTGAGCGACCGGCCGAACAGGGACTCACCGGCGTGGTTGGCCCACCGCAGTCGGCCGCTGGAGTCGACGACGAAGACGATGTCGGGAAGGTCGCCGAGCAGCCTGGCCAGGTTTCGCTCATCGTGGGGACCCAGCACGCGGCTGGCTCGGCCGGGGCCGCTTCTGAGCATGCTTGGAGCATCGACCGGATACCGGGGGAGCTTTAGGCTTCAGCGGGCTGGTTTGCCGGCAGAATTCCCGGTGGCGGCCGAGCCATCGGCCTCGCAATCCTCTCGTCGGCCGGGGTGGCCTCAGGCCGGAGATCCCCCCTGGTGAGGGGGATGCGCGTGACCTGTGGTCCTCACAGTGCCGGTGCGTCCAAATGGGCGTCGAGCCACTCGAGGGTCCGTCTCCAGCCGTCTACGGCAGCTTCGGGGGAGTACGACGGCCTCGCGTCACAGTGGAAACCGTGCTCTGCCCCCGGGTACCGCACGATCTCGGTGTCGACCGGCGCGTGCGTGGCGAGCTCCTCTCTCAGCCGCTCCACGTCCTCGACGGGGATGCCCTGGTCGGCGTCGCCGAACAGGCCCAGCCAGGGGGTGGGCATCTCCGCGACGAGACCGAGCAGCGACGGCATTGCCTCACTCCGGCCGCTGACGATCCCTCCGCCGTAGAACCCCACGGCCGCCCCGAGGGGCATGGTGCCGGCCACGAGGAAGGTAACCCTGCCCCCCATGCAGAACCCGACCACCCCGATCCGACCGTCGGACCATCCGGCGCCCTGGAGGTACCCGACCGCGGCGCCCACGTCGTCGAGGATGCCGTCGTCGCTCAGCGCCTGCATGTGGGGCATGACCTGGCTGAAGTCGTCGTATCCGAAGGCCGGTGAGCCGGTGCGGTGGAAGAGATGGGGGGCCACGGCGTGGAAGCCGGCAGCTGCGAACCTGCGGGTCACGTCTTCGATATGGGCATTGACGCCGAATGCCTCCTGGACGACCACCACGGCGCCGCGATAGGGCGCGCCCTCGGTCTTCGGTAGCGCTTCGTAGCACGGCATGGTGCCAGCGGGGACGACGAGGTCGAAGGTGCGAGTCTCCATGATCCGACCACGATGCCCGCTTCTGCGACGCCCGTCCAGTACGTTGCCAGGGGTGGAGACGCTGCTCATCGCCGGTTCCTCGGTGGCCGGCCTGGTCATCGGGGGTGCTCTCGATCCGATCGGCCAACAACTGGCCGATCGGAGCCGGGCGGCCGATGATCGCCGCCGGGACGAGGAACGCGCCGAGGAACGCGCCGCGCACCAGCACGCCGAGACCGCCGGGCGTACCGACATCGGCGATGCCGAGCCGGTGGCCGGGCAGCCGCAGGCGGCCGATGCGCCGCCGTCGGGACACGACACCCGGAGTGGGGTCGAGGTGCCTCAGCGGGAGGGCCGGGCCCGGGATCTGCTGCCATCCGGCCGTTCTCCCAGCCGGATGGTGGGGTCGGCCATCGTCACCGGCGGGCTGTTCGGAGCGGCAGCCGGCCACTTCGGCGCCGACCTGGTCCTGGCGCCGTTCTGCGTCTTCTTCGCGATGCTGGTGGCGGTCTCCGTCACCGACCTCTCCCATCGGCTGGTGCCCCGTCATCTGCTCTATCCCGCGCTGGCCCTCATCGTCCCGCTGCTGGTGGCGACCTCGGCGGTGGACCACGCATGGCACAGCCTGATCGGCTCGGTCATCGCCGGAGCCGTCGCCTTCGGCATCTTCTTCCTCATCTGGTGGTTCGTCCCGCGGGGCATGGGCTTCGGCGACGTGCGCCTGGCCGGAGTCATCGGCCTGACGGTCGGCTACCTCAGCCTGCTGCACGCCTACGTGGCCTTTCTGGCCGGGTTCGTGATCGGGATGGTGTTCGGGTTGGCGATGATGGTGGTCTCCTCGACGGGCCGCAAGACCCGGATCCCGTTCGCGCCGTCCCTCGCCGTCGGGGCGGTGATCGCCGTCCTCTGGGGCGGACACCTGGCCCAAAGCCTGTTCCATGCCGGATCTTGATCTGCGGTACCGGTGCACCTCGGGCCGGAATGCCGGTCGGCCCGAGTAGATTTGCCTGAATGCTGCGCTACCTGACTGCCGGTGAATCCCACGGTCGCGCCCTCGTGGTGATCGTCGAGGGTCTGCCCGCCGGCCTGCTGGTGACGGCAGGGGACATCCAGCACGGTCTCTCCCGGCGCCGCCTGGGGTTCGGTCGTGGCCCCAGGATGCGATTCGAAGTGGACGAAGTGACCCTCGTCGGGGGTATCCGCCACGGGCGGACCCTCGGGTCACCGGTGGCCATCGAGATCGCCAACACCGAATGGCCCAAGTGGGAGACCGAGATGTCGGCGAGCCCCGGGCACCCGTCGAAGATACTGACCCAGCCCCGACCCGGGCATGCCGACCTGTCGGGGATGCTCAAGTACGGCCTCAACGACGCCCGCGACGTGCTCGAACGGGCCTCTGCTCGCGAGACGGCGGCCCGGGTGGCCGCCGGCACGCTGGCCAAGTTGTTGCTGTGGCAGATCGGTATCGACGTCATCAGCCACATCGTCCAACTCGGTCAAGAACGGGCCGCGGTCGGGCCCCGACCGGCCGTGGCCGACCTGGCCCGCATCGACGAGTCCCAGGTGCGCTGCGCCGACCCGGGCGCCGAGGCGCGGATGATCGCGGCGGTCAAGGCGGCGGCCAAGGCCGGCGACTCGTTGGGAGGCGTCGCCGAGGTGATCGCCTACGGGGCACCGGTGGGCCTCGGGAGCCACGTGCACTGGGATCGGCGCCTCGACGCCCTGCTGGCCCAGGCTCTGATGAGCATCCAGGCGGTCAAGGCGGTCGAGTTCGGCGACGGATGGGAGGTTGCGGGGCTCCGGGGCTCCGAGGCCCACGATGCCATCCGGATCGCCAGGGACGACGAGGAAACCGCTGCGCTGCTCGGAGGGGGCTATCTGCGCGACACCAGCCGCGCCGGGGGAATCGAGGGCGGGATCTCCACCGGATCCCCCATCGTGTCCCGGGTGGCAATGAAGCCGCTGGCCAGTCTGAACCGGCCCACGCTCGGAACCGTCGACGTGGTGACCAAGGAGTCGACCGTCTCGTTCAAGGAGCGCACCGACGTCACCGCGGTGCCGGCCATGGGGGTGGTGGCCGAGACGATGACCGCCTTGGTGCTCGCCTCCGAGGCGCTCCGCAAGTTCGGCGGTGACTCGATCGAGGAGTTCCGACGCAACCGCCAGGGCTACCTGGCCTCACTGGGGGAGACCCCGTCTGCAGCACCTCCGCCGCCGGCCGATGGTTGACCGTCTCATCCTGGTGGGCATGATGGGCGCCGGGAAGACGACCGTCGGCCGCCTGGCGGCCGAGCGTCTCGGCTGGGGGTACCTGGATTCCGACACCCAGGTGATGGCCGACACGGGGCGCACCGCCCCCGAGCTCTTCGCCGAGCGCGGCGAGGACGCTTTCCGGGCCGAGGAGACCCGCGTGCTGGTCGGAGCACTCTCCGGGGACCAACCGGTGGTGGTGTCGGCTGCGGGTGGGGTGGTCCTGTCTGAGGCCAACCGGAACCTTCTGGCCGGTTCGGGCACGGTGGTGTGGCTGCGTGCGAACCCCGCGACCCTGGCCGGCCGGGTGGGCAGTGGCGACGGGCGGCCGTTGCTCGGCGAGGATCCGGCTGGTGCCATGCGCGAGCTCGACGCCGTCCGCCGGCCCCTGTACGCATCGGTGGCGGCGGCGGTGGTGGACGTGGACGACCTCGCCCCCACCGAGGTGGTGGACCGCGTGCTCGCCGCCGCGGGCCTCGAGACCGGAGGCGGCCGATGAGGTCGGTGCCCGTGGAGCTGGGGGAGCGTCGTTACGACGTCTTGATCGGCGACGATACCCGCCGGCAGTTGGCCGGCATCGTGGCTGCGGTTCTACCCGATGCCGCCCGGGCCGTCATCGTCACCCAGGCCGGCATCGGGGTCTCCGTGGACCCGGGTATCCCGTTCGAACGGTTCACCGTGCCCGACGGGGAGCAGGCCAAGTCGCTGGCCGTGGTCGAGGACCTCTGTCGGGGCTTCGCTCGGGTCGGGCTCAGCCGATCCGATGTCGTGGTCGCCGTCGGGGGCGGGGTCGTCACCGACCTGGCCGGATTCGCCGCAGCCTCGTTCCAACGTGGGATCGCGTACGTCAACATCGCCACCTCGCTGCTCGCACAGGTGGATGCCGCCATCGGCGGCAAGACCGGCGTCAACATCCCGGAGGGGAAGAACCTGGTCGGTGCATTCTGGCAACCCAAGGCCGTCCTGTGCGACACCGAGGTCCTGTCCACCCTGCCCCCACGGGAGTGGGCGTCGGGCCGCGGCGAGATGGCCAAGTATGCGTTCCTCGGGGGCAAGGCCGGCCTCGACGACCATTCAGTGTCCTCGTTTCTGGACCTGCCGTTGGACGAACAGGTGGCCCGGTGTGTCGCCATCAAGGCCGAGGTGGTGACTGCGGACGAGCGTGAAGGCGATCGGCGGATGGTCCTCAACTACGGGCACACCCTGGCCCACGCACTCGAGGCCTCCGCCTTCGGTGCGGAGTCGGGATCCGACCTGCGGCACGGAGAGGCGGTGGCCATCGGCCTGGTCTTTGCCGGCCTGCTGGCCCGCAGGCTGGGCCGCATCGACGACGAGCGGGCAGAACTGCACCGGCAGGTGGTGGGGGCGTTCGACCTCTCGCCGCTGCTGCCGGCCGAGGTCGACCCCGGCCGGCTGTTGTCCTTCATGTCCCGGGACAAGAAGGCGAAACACGATCTAACGTTCGTGCTGGACGGCCCCGATGGCGTCGAGGTCGTGCGTGGCATCGACGGGTCCGATGTGGTCGCTACCCTTGCAGAGATGCAGCATCGAGGGGGTGGTAGAGGACAGTGACGAGCAGCAGGTTGATCGTGTTGTTGTCCGGACCGAATCTCAATCTCCTGGGCGAGCGCGAGCCGGTCGTCTACGGGTCCGACACTCTCGACGAACACGTCGCCGCGGCCCGTGCCGCAGCGGAGGAACTCGGATACACACTCGAGCACTTCCAAACGAATCACGAGGGCGCACTGGTGGAGGCCGTCCATGCGGCTCGAGGCCGGGCGGACGCCATCATCGTCAACGCGGGGGCACTCTCGCACACCTCGTGGTCGCTCCACGATGCCCTGGCTGCGTTCGCCGGCGTGGTGGTGGAACTCCATCTCTCCAACCCGGCGGCCCGCGAGCCGTTCCGGCATGTCTCCACGATCGCACCAGTAGCCGACGGATCCATCGCCGGCTTCGGAGGGCTGGGCTATCCCCTGGCCGTCGAGGCAGTGGTCTGGTTGCTCAACGCGACCCGCGTGCAGTGAACGGGGCGGCGGCACTGGCGCCCCTCGAGGTGGAGGGCCGGCTCGATCGTCTGAGGGCGCTCCTCGACCGGGCGGGAGCCGACGGGCGACCGGTGGACGGACTGCTGGTCACCAACGCCACAAGCATCCGGTGGCTGAGCGGGTTCACCGGGTCGGCCGGCCTCCTGTTGGTGACCGGTGACCATGCACTGCTGACCACGGACGGGAGGTACCGCGCTCAGGCATTCGAGCAGCTGTCCGCTGTCGGTGTGGACGCGGACATCGAGATCCGTATCGGTGGCGTGCATGCCCAGCGGGAGGCGCTGGTGGCCGAATCGGGCGCCATCCGGTCGTTCGGCCTGGAGGCCGACCACGTCACTTGGTCGGCGCAGCGGTCGTGGGACGACCTCTTCGTGGGGATCGAGCTCCTGCCGACGAGAGGGTTGGTCGAGGGCCTGCGCATGGCGAAGGACGCCGGTGAGGTGGCCCGGATGGAGCGCGCCGCGGCCATCGCCGACGAAGCCCTCGCCGACGTGCTCCCACTGTTGGCCGTCGCCGGCCGCGGGGCGGGCGGAACGCTGACCGAGTCCCGCTTCGCCGCCGCTCTGGACCACGCCATGCGTGAGCGGGGGGCGGAAGACCGTGCCTTCGAGACCATCGTGGCCTCCGGCGAGAACTCGGCCAAGCCCCATGCGCGCCCCGGCGTCCGCCCGATCGGAGTGGGCGACCCGGTGGTGGTCGACTTCGGTGCGGTGTTCGACGGCTATCGCTCGGACATGACCCGCACCTTCTGGGTCGGTGGCACCCCATCGGGCAGGATGGCCGAGGTCTTCGCGGTGGTGGCAGCATCACAGCGGGCCGGCGTCGATGCAGTGGCGCCCGGAGCGGTGGCCGGCTCGGTCGACCAGGTCTGCCGGGAGGTCATCGCCTCGTCGGGATGGGCGGACCGATTCGAGCACGGCACCGGGCACGGCGTCGGTCTCGAGATCCACGAGGGGCCATCGGTCGGACCAGGGTCTACTGCTATCCTCGTGCCCGGCACCGTGGTCACCGTGGAGCCGGGCGTGTATCTGCCCGGAACGGGCGGGGTCCGCATCGAGGACACCCTGGTGGTGACCGAGAACGGCAGCCGTTCGCTCACCCAGTTCCCAAAGGAAGTTGCCGTCTGATGGCCGTCTCGACCAACGATCTCCGCAATGGCATGACCCTGAACCTGCCCGAAGGTCTGTTCAACGTCATCGAGTTCCAGCACGTCAAGCCGGGCAAGGGCGGTGCCTTCGTCCGCACCAAGCTGAAGAACCAGCGGACCGGAGCGGTCATCGAGCGCACCTACCGGGCCGACGAGAAGCTCGAGCAGGCGATCATCGACAAGCGCGAGATGCAGTTCCTCTATCGGGACGGATCGGAGTATGTGTTCATGGACACCAGCTCCTACGAGCAGCTCCAGGTGGAGACGGGACTCCTCGGGGATTCCGCCAACTACCTGAAGGAGGGCGACGACGCAGTGCTGCAGTTCTTCGGCACCGAAATCATCGGGGTCGACCTGCCCGCCGCCGTCGAGCTGACCGTGGCCGACACCGAACCCGGACTGCAAGGGGACCGTGTCTCCGGGGCGCGCAAGCCGGCCACGCTCGAGACGGGGCTGGTCCTCCAGGTGCCCCTGTTCGTCAATCCGGGTGAGAAGATCAAGGTGGACACCCGAACGGGGGAGTACCTGACCCGGGCGTGACGACAGGCGCCGGGAGGAGGCAGTGCCGACCACCGCCATCCGGACGGTGCCCTCGTGGCCGACCGCCGGAGCTACCCGAACACGCAGCATCCCGAACACGCAGCATCCCGCTCTCGCAACCATGGAACCCGCACCCCGCCACCAAGCCCGCGAACGGGCCCTGACCCTCCTCTACGAGGCGGAGCTGAAAGGTGATCCTCCCTCCGAGGTGCTCGATGCGCTGATGGTGGCGCCCGATCCCTTCACCGCCACCCTGGTGCGCACCGTGGAGTCGCGTGGACCCGAGATCGACGGCCTGATCGATGCCGCCGCCATCGGGTGGGACCTCGACCGGATGGCCGTGGTGGACCGGAACGTGCTCCGCCTGGCGGTGGCCGAACTGCTGGAGTGCCCGGACGTCCCGACGGCCGTGATCCTCAACGAGGCCGTGGAGCTGGCCTCGGCCTACTCCACCGACGACTCGGGTCGCTTCGTCAACGGGGTGCTGGCCACCCTGGCCGTGCAGATCCGGGGCTGACCAGAGGAGTACCTGCCTCCGACCGGCCGAGCGCAACGTTCCCCTACGATCGGGGTATCGCACCGGGTGCCTGATGGCTGCGTACCGGGCGGGACGCAGCCCCTGGTGTCCCGAGCGGTGCAGCGGACCCTCCAAAGGGGCACGGCCGCCATCGACGGTCGAGGCAGTGGCGGTGGGACGAGTGGCGGCGGGACGAGCAAGGAGTCACGTGGCACCAAGCGACACCACCGACAGCGCTCCGGAACATGCGGCCGACAGCGCACGGGGACCTGCGGCCGGCGACGGCGCCGGAGGGGCGCCCGACAGCGCTCGCGTCTCCACGGGAATCACCGGACTCGATCCGCATCTGAAGCGGTTGGCCCTGGTCGTGGTGATCGGGACCATCATGTCGATCCTCGACACCACCATCGTCAATGTGGCCATCGCTACGCTGGCCCGGGATTTCCGAGCCCCGTTGTCGAGTGTCCAGTGGGTGAGCACCGGGTACCTCCTGGCCCTGGCCATCGTCATCCCGCTGACCGGGTGGGCCGTCGAGCACTTCGGGGCCAAGCGGATGTGGATCATCTCGCTCGCGCTCTTCCTGGTCGGATCCGCTCTCTCGGGAGCCGCTTGGTCGATCCAGAGCCTGATCGTATTCCGGGTCCTGCAGGGCTTGGGCGGTGGGATGATCATGCCGATCGGCCAGTCGATCATGGCCTCGGCGGCCGGACCGCAGCGAATGGGACGGGTCATGAGCGTGCTGGGTGTGCCGATGCTGCTCGGACCGGTCCTCGGCCCCGTGCTCGGCGGTCTGATCGTCGACACCGTGTCGTGGCGCTGGATCTTCTACGTGAACATCCCGATCGGCATCGTGGCCATCGTGCTCGCCCTACGGATCCTGCCCGGGCACGAACGCCTCACTGCCGCCCACAAGCTGGACGTGGTCGGGTTCCTCCTACTCTCCCCCGGACTCGCGCTCTTGGTCTACGGCCTGGCCCAGGCGGGGCAGGGATCCCCGCTCAGCGTGTGGCTCCCGATGGTGGTCGGGGCGGCCATGATCGCCGGGTTCGTCCTCCATGCCCTCCGAACCAAGATCACGCCGCTGATCGACGTCCTCCTGTTCCGCAACCGGAGCTTCGCATCGTCGGCGGTGACCACGTTCCTGTTCGGGGGGGCGTTGTTCGGTGGCATGCTGCTGCTCCCGCTCTACTACCAGGTTGTGCGCGGGCAGAGCGCGTTGAGCGCCGGCTTGTTGATGGCGCCCCAGGGCATCGGGGCCGCGGTGGTCATGCCGCTGGCCGGGCGTCTGACCGACCGCTACGGCGCCGGCCGCATCGTGCCCGGCGGCCTCCTGGTGGCCGTCCTCGGAACGCTCCTGTACACCCAGCTCGGCGCCCACACCAGCTTCGCACTGCTGGCCGTGTCCCTCTTCGTCCGGGGGATCGGGTTCGGTTTCGTGATGATGCCGGCCATCTCGGCGGCGTACCAGACGCTCTCCCACGTCGAGGTGCCGCGTGCGTCAACGGCCATCAACATCGTGCAGCGGGTGGGAGGGTCCATCGGCACGGCCCTGGTGGCGGTGGTGCTCGATCATCAGATCGTCACCCAGATCCATGGCCTGGCCGGCGGCCTCTCGGGTGTCTCCACCGCACCGCTTGCGGAGCGGGTGCGATTCGTGCAGCCGCTGGCCTCGGCGTTCGGCCACACATTCTGGTGGGTGGTGGGCATGACCGTGGTGGCGTTGGTGCCCGCACTTCTCATGGCGGCCCGTCCGCCGGGCCTGGGATCGGCACCCGAGATGAGCGCGGCCACGCTGGTCGAGTAGTCCCCGCACCCCGGGCACCGCGGCCCGAGCTCCGCGTACCGTCGCCGGATCCGAAGCGACCGGGTATAGTCGGGTTCTGACCGTGAAGCGGGTCCTGTGAGGCCCGAACGGACAGGAGGATCAGGTGGCCGAACGAGAGCGCAGTCACACCCGCCCGCGGGGTGCTGTGTTCGTTCCCCGGGCCCAGGTCATGTCGGCCGAGGACGTCCACCGGGCGACCACCCGCATGGCCCACGAGATCGCCGAGCGGAACCGCGGCCTCCAGCACGTCGTGCTGATCGGGTTGCAGACCGGTGGCGTGGGCATCGCCCGGCGTCTGGCCGAGGCGCTCGTCGAGGCCGAGGGTGCCACCATCCCGGTGGGCACGCTGGACGTCGCCTTCTACCGTGACGACATCGGCCTCCGGCCGGTACTTCCTGAGGCGGTCACCGATATCAGCTTCGATCTGACCGGAACCACCGTGGTGCTGGTCGACGACGTGCTGTACACCGGCCGCACCATCCGCGCCGCCCTCAATGCCCTGGGGGAGTACGGGCGGGCCCAGGTGGTCGAGCTGGCGGTCATGGTCGACCGGGGCCATCGCGAGCTTCCCATCCGCCCCGACTATGTAGGGAAGAACCTCCCCACCAGCCGCGACGAGATGGTGGACGTCTCCGACGAGGGTGTCTCCCTCGGAGAGCTGGTCAGTCGGTGAGCACCTTCCCCACCCACCTGCTCAGCATGGAGGACCTCGGCCCCGGGGAGATCACCGAGGTGCTGCGGGTGGCGGACTCCTTCGTCGAGGTGGGCCGCCGTGCGAACCCGAAGGTGCCTGCGCTGCGTGGCCGGACGGTGGCCACCCTGTTCTTCGAGGACTCCACGAGGACCCGCATGTCGTTCGAGACGGCGGCCAAGCGCATGTCGGCCGACGTCCTCTCCTTTGCCTCTGGGTCCTCCTCACTCAAGAAGGGCGAGTCCCTGCGCGACACGGTCGAGACCATCGAAGCGATCGGGATCGACTCGGTGATCATCCGCCACAGCTCCTCGGGCGTCCCGACCCGGGTGGCCGAGTGGGTGGACCACTGCGTGGTGATCAACGCCGGGGACGGCTGGCACCAGCACCCGACCCAGGCGCTGCTCGACCTCTACACGGTGCGCCAGGCGCTCGGCGGCGGCGACGAAGGGCTTGCCCGCATGGAGGGGCTCCGGGTGGCCATCGTCGGTGACATCCGCCACAGCCGGGTTGCCCGCTCCCAGATCGCCGCCTACACCGCCATGGGGGCCGAGGTCACCCTGGTGGCGCCGTCCACCCTGCTCCCTCCCTCCCTCGAGGGGTGGCCGGTGGCCTCGGTCACCCACGACCTCGATGCGGTCCTGCCCAAGGCCGACGTGGTCTCGCTGCTGCGTGTCCAGTCGGAGCGGGGGAGTGGGGCGTTCGTCCCCACGCTCCGCGAGTACACCGCCGGCTACGGCCTCACCGCCCGACGGGCCGCGGTGCTCCAACCCGACGCGTTGATCCTCCACCCGGGACCGATCGTTCGGGGGGTGGAGATCGCCTCGGACGTCGCGGAGCTCCCAGCAGCCCTCATCACCGACCAGGTCAGCAACGGTGTGGCCATACGGATGGCCGTGCTGTTCCTGCTGCTCGGGCAGGGGCCGGCCGACGGGGCCCACCGTGACTGAGCGCACCGGCCGGTCGGCGGCGTCCCGGCCCACCCTGGTGATCCGGGGCGGCACCGTCTCCGACAGCACCGGCGATCGAAGGGCCGACGTGCTCGTGGCCGACGGGAAGGTGGCGTCGGTGCAGGAACGGATCGAGAGCCCGCGGGGTGCGGTGGTGCTCGAGGCCGAGGGTTGCATCGTGGCACCCGGATTGGTCGACCTGCACACCCATCTGCGCGAGCCGGGTCGCGAGGAGACCGAGACCATCGAGACCGGAACCCGGGCGGCGGCCCTCGGTGGGTACACCGCGGTGGTGGCCATGCCCAACACCGACCCGCCCCTCGACTCCGCCGAGGCCGTCCGCAACGTGCAGGAGCTGTCCCTCTCGGCAACCGCCGAGGTGGCGGTGGCCGGGGCCATCACCGTCGGGCGGCTCGGCGAGCGGCTGGCTCCGATGGCCGAGCTCGCCGGCCTCGGGGTGCGCCTCTTCACCGATGACGGCGCCGGCGTCCAGTCGGCCGGACTGATGCGACGTGCCCTCGAGTACGCCCGGGGCCTGGGTGTCATCCTGGCCCAGCACTGCGAGGACGGCTCGTTGGCGTGCGACGGGGCCATGCACGAAGGCGCTTGGTCGAGCCGGCTGGGCATCCCGGGCATGCCCGCGGCAGCTGAGGAGGTGATGGTGGCCCGGGACATCACCCTGGCCAGGGCCACCGCTGGCCGCATCCACTTCCTGCACCTGTCGACGGCGGTCTCCATCGAGATGGTCCGTCGGGCCAAGGCCGAGGGACTGGCGGTGACCGCCGAGGTCGCCCCCCACCACTTTTCGCTGACCGAAGCTGCCACGGCCGGCTTCGACCCGCTGTTCAGGGTGAACCCGCCCCTGCGCCCGGCGTCCGACGTGGAGGCGGTGAAGCTCGGGCTGGCCGACGGCACCGTGGATGCGATCGCCACCGACCACGCACCGCACGCCCCCGAGTCGAAGGACCTGCCGTTCGACCAGGCCCCACCGGGCATGCTGGGCCTCCAGACGGCCTTGGCCCTGGCCGTGGGCGAGCTCGACCTTCCCCTGCCGCGGGTCCTGGCCCTGCTCAGCTGGCAGCCCGCCGCCCTCGTCGGGCTGGATCCGACCGGCGGCGGTGGGCAGGGCGGCCCCATCGTGGCCGGGGCACAGGCCAACCTGTGCGTGATCGACCCCACGGCCACCTGGACGGTCGATCCATCGGCCCTGGCCAGCCGCAGCCGCAACACGCCCTATGCGGGGCGCAGGCTCACCGGCCAGGTGCGGCATACGGTGTTCCGGGGCGAGCCGGTGGTCATCGACGCGGAGGCGCAGCGATGAGCGCCCGTTCCGGCAGCGCCCGCCGCGACGAGGCGCTGCTGGTCCTGGCCGACGGAGCAGTGTTCGAGGGGGAGGCGATCGGCGCGCTCTCCCACGGCGGGGTGGCCACGGGCGAGGCGGTGTTCAACACGGTGCTCTCGGGCTACCAGGAAGTGATCACCGACCCCTCCTATGCCGGCCAGGTCATCGCCTTCACCTACCCCCACATCGGCAACTACGGGGTCAATCCCACCGACGACGAGGCCGCCCGCCCCAGCTGCCGGGGGATCATCGTGCGGGACCTGGCCGACCGGCCCAGCAACTGGCGCTCGACGGGGAGCCTCGAGGAGTTCCTCATCCGGTTCTCCGTGCCCGGGATCACCGGGGTCGACACCCGCCGGCTCACCCGCCACCTGCGCGACCGGGGGGCCATGCCGTGCGCGTTCGGCACGTCCGGCGAGGCGGACCTGTTGGCTGCGGCACGCACCGCCCTGCCCATCGACCGGGTGGACCTGGTGTCAGAGGTGACCACTGCATCCATGGTGACTCGGGGCACCGGCCCCTACCGGGTGGTCGCCTACGACTTCGGCATCAAGGAGGCGATGGTGCGCCAATTGGGAGAGATGGCCACGGTCACCGTCGTGCCGGCCTCGACCCCGGCGGAACAGGTCCTCGGCATGGAGCCCGACGGAGTGTTCCTCTCCAACGGGCCCGGCGACCCGTCGGGCCTGACGGCCATCATCGACCAGATCCGGGTGCTGGCCGAGGACGGGACGGTCCCGGTCTTCGGGATCTGCCTGGGCCATCAGCTGCTGGCCACGGCGTTGGGCGCGTCCACCTACAAACTCCCCTTCGGCCACCACGGCGGCAACCACCCGGTGAAGCGGCTGTCGACCGGTCGGGTCGAGATCACCTCGCAGAACCACAACTACGCGGTCGCCGAGGGATCCCTGACTTCGTCCGAGATCACCCACGTCAATCTCAATGACGGGGTGATCGAGGGCCTGGCGAACACGGACACCCCGGTGTTCAGCGTCCAGTACCATCCCGAGGCCGGCCCTGGCCCCCACGACGCCCGCTACCTTTTCGAGGAGTTCCGGGCCCTCATGGACGCCACCGGAGCTCGGGCCCGGTCCGAGTCGCGCCGGGACGTGGTCGGCTGATGCCGCGCCGCCAGGACATCGAATCGATCCTCGTCATCGGGTCCGGTCCGATCGTCATCGGCCAGGCCTGTGAGTTCGACTACTCGGGCACCCAGGCGTGCCGGGTGCTCGCCGAGGAGAAGTTCCGGGTGGTGTTGGCCAATTCGAACCCAGCGACCATCATGACGGATCCGGGCATGGCCGACCGTACCTACGTGGAGCCCCTCGACCCCGACGTGCTCGCCGCCATCATCGAACGGGAGCGCCCCGACGCCCTGCTGCCCACCCTGGGCGGTCAGACCGCGCTCAACCTGACCATGTCCCTGTCCGAGAGCGGCGTTCTCGCCGCCTACGGGGTCGAGGTGATCGGAGCCAACCCCGAGGCCATCGCCACGGCCGAGGACCGAGAGAGGTTCAAGGCGGCCATGGTGGAGATCGGGCTGTCGGTGCCCGCCTCGGGCTTCGCCCACTCCCTGGATGAGGCCCTGGCCATCGGCGAGTCGATCGGCTTCCCGATCATGGTGCGGCCGAGCTACATCATGGGCGGGGCGGGCACCGGAATCGCCCGCGACCGCGACCACCTTGTGCGCCTGGCCGCCGAAGGACTGGACGCCTCGCCGATCAGTGAGGTCCTCGTCGAGCAGTCGATCGCCGGACAGAAGGAGTTCGAGCTGGAGGTGATGCGGGACAACGCCGACAACTGCGTCGTCATCTGCTCTATCGAGAACTTCGATCCCATGGGCGTGCACACCGGCGACTCGATCACGGTGGCCCCGGCGCAGACCCTGACCGATGTCGAATTCCAGGCGATGCGCGACGCCTCGTTCGCCTGCATCCGGCGGGTCGGCGTCGAGACGGGTGGGTCCAACGTGCAGTTCGCTGTCGATCCGGTCGACGGCCGCCAGATGGTCATCGAGATGAACCCGCGGGTGTCCCGGTCCTCGGCGCTGGCTTCCAAGGCCACCGGCTTTCCGATTGCCAAGATCGCGGCGCGCCTGGCCGTGGGGTACCGGCTGGACGAGATCACCAACGACATCACCGGCGCCACGCCCGCCTCGTTCGAGCCGACCATCGACTACGTGGTGACCAAGATCCCGCGATGGGCCTTCGAGAAGCTGCCCGGGTCGACCGACGTCCTGGGCACCCGGATGCAGTCGGTGGGCGAGGTCATGGGGATCGGCCGCACCTTCCCCGAGTCGCTGCAGAAGGCCATCCGCTCGCTCGAGCAGGGACGGGCCGGGCTCAATGCCGATCCGGCGGAGAGCGCGTTCGACCTGGTTCCCACCGACGACCTCCTGACTGCCGTGGCCACGGCCACTCCCGAGCGGCTCTTCCAGCTGGAGACCTTGCTCCGCCGAGGCGTCTCGGTCGATGAGCTGTCCGGGGCCACCGGCATCGACCCCTGGTTCCTCTCGGAGGTCGCCAAGGTCACCGATGCCCGGATGGCCCTCGACCTCCAGGTCACTCTGGGGGTGAAGGTGGACGACCTCGACCGGAGGGCGTGGCGGCGGCTGAAGCGCCTAGGGTTCTCCGACCCGCAGCTGGCCTACTTGTTCGGCGACCCGGTCCGGCCCGAGGACGTCCGCTCCGCGCGCGTCGCAGTCGGGGCCGGTGCCACGTTCAAGACGGTGGACACCTGTGGCGCCGAGTTCGAGGCGCACACGCCGTACCACTACTCGACCACCGAGGACGAGGACGAGGTGCGGCCGTCGGGTCGCCCGAGGGTGATCATCCTCGGATCGGGGCCCAACAGGATCGGCCAGGGGATCGAGTTCGACTACTGCTGCGTCCACGCCTCGCTGGCCCTGCAGCAGGCCGGCTACGAGACGGTCATGGTCAACTGCAACCCCGAGACCGTCTCCACCGACTACGACACCTCCGACCGCCTCTACTTCGAACCCCTGACCACCGAGGACCTGGCCAACGTGATCGAGGCCGAGCAGTCCGCCTCCGAGGGGGAGGGCCGCCTCGTGGGCATCATCGTGAGCCTGGGTGGGCAGACCCCGCTCAAGTTGGCGGCCGGCCTGCCCGAGGAGCTGGTGCTCGGCACGTCGCCATCCTCCATCGACCTCGCCGAGGACCGCGAGCGTTGGAACGACCTGTGCGGTCGGCTGGGCATCCCCCAGCCTCCCGGCGGCACCGCCACCACTCCGGTCCAGGCCGTGGCGGCTGCGGCGTCCATCGGCTACCCGGTGCTGGTGCGCCCGTCCTACGTGCTGGGCGGTCGGGCGATGGAGATCGTCTACGACGACGAGCGACTGGTCGAGGCGGTGGAGGCCATGTCGGGGGTCGGCGGTTCGCTGGGGCGCGAGGGAGGGGTGACGCCGGACCGGCCGGTGCTGGTCGACCGCTTCCTCGAGGATGCAGTCGAAGTGGACGTCGACGCGGTCCGGGACTCCACCGGCGAGGTGGTCATCTGCGGCGTGATGGAGCACGTGGAGGAGGCCGGCGTCCACTCGGGCGACTCGGCCTGCGCGCTGCCCCCCCAGACCCTGGCACCGTCGGTCGTCTCCGAGCTGGAGCGGTACGTGCGCACCATCGCCGAGGCACTGCAGGTGCGCGGGTTGTGCAACGTGCAGTTCGCGGTCAAGGGGGACCGGGCCTACGTGCTCGAGGCCAACCCGCGGGCCTCCCGGACGGTCCCGTTCGTCGCCAAGGCGACCGGGGTGCCCGTGGCCATGGTGGCGGCCCGGGTGATGGTCGGTTCCACGCTGGCCGAGCTGCGCGAGGAAGGGCTCCTGGGCGAACCGGTGGGCGGGCACGTCTCGGTCAAGGAAGCGGTGATGCCGTTCAACCGCTTCCCCGGTGTTGACACACTCCTGGGTCCCGAAATGCGCTCCACCGGCGAGGTCATGGGCATCGGGGCCACGTTCGGTCTGGCGTTCGCCAAGAGCCAGATCGCCGCCGGCAACCGGCTGCCGGTGGAGGGGACGGTGTTCTTTTCGCTGGCCGACCGCGACAAGGCGGCCGGCCTCGAGGTTGCCCGTCAGTTCTCCTCCCTGGGATTCGAGCTGGCGGCCACATCGGGGACCGCAGCAATGTTGGAGGGCGAGGGCATCACGGTGTCCACGGTGGTGGCCAAGGTGGGGGACTCGCGCCCCGGCGTGGTCGATGCCGTGGACCTCATCGCCGGCGGCAAGGTGCAGCTCGTCGTCAACACCCCGCGGGGCCGGGGGCCACGGGCGGACGGCCTGCACATCCGGGCGGCGGCCGTGGCCCACCTGGTGCCCTGCCTGACCACCGTTGCCGCCGCCCGGGCCGCAGCGGCAGGCATCGCCGACTGGATCAGCCACCCGCTGTCGGTGCGGTCGCTCCAGGAGTACCACCAGCGGTGACCCGATGAGCATCCCGGCCGGCAGGTCAGGTACCGGCGGCCGTGTGCGCCGCGCCTGGCGGGCCGTGACCAGCGGCGACGTCGACCTCTCGGCCCGTCTCGGCTCGGTGGAGCTACCCAATCCGGTGATGACCGCTTCGGGCACCGCCGGCCACGCCGACGAGCTGCAGGCGTACTTCCCCCTGTCGGAACTGGGCGCGGTGGTGGTCAAGTCCCTGTCGGTCGACCCGTGGCCCGGCAACGCTGCGCCCCGGGTCCACCAGACCCCGGCAGGGATGCTCAACAGCGTGGGGCTCCAGGGCCCGGGCCTCGAGACGTGGATCGCCGAGGACCTGCCCAAGCTGGTGGCGGTCGGTGCGAGGGTCGTCGTCAGCATCTGGGGGCAGCGGGTGGAAGACTACGGACGTGCCGCCGCCATGCTGGCCGCGGTCCCCGGCCTCACCGCGGTCGAGGTCAACGTGAGCTGCCCCAACGTCGAGGACCGGCGGAGGATGTTCGCCCACTCGGCGACGGCGACGGCGGAGGTGGTGGCCGCGGTCGGCAAGCACTGCCCCGCACTTCCCCGGTGGGCGAAGCTGAGCCCGACCGTCTCCGACATCGCCGAGGTGGCAGGCGCGGCCCTCTCGGCCGGCGCCGAAGGGGTGACCCTGGTCAACACCGTGCTGGCCATGGCCATCGACATCGAGGCGAGGCGGCCCGTCCTCGGGTCCGGGCCGGGCGGGGGTGGGCTGTCCGGCCCTGCCATCCGTCCGGTGGCGGTCCGCGCCGTCTACGACGTCCGGACGGCCCATCCGGAGGCAGCGATCATCGGCGTGGGCGGCGTGATGAACGGACAGGACGCAGTGGAGCTGCTGATGGCCGGGGCCGACGCCGTCCAGGTGGGCACCGCCACCTTCCGTGATCCGAAGGCCCCGATCACGGTCCTCCGCGAGCTCGAGATGTGGTGCTCCCGACGGGGAATCCGGTCGACCCGGGAACTGCGGGGTGCCGGCCGTGGGTGATCCGGAGCCCTTTGGCGGGTTCGGCTCCCGGGTGGCCGCCACGGTGGCCGCAACCGGTCCTCTCTGTGCGGGCATCGATCCGTCCGGGGAGCTCCTCGGGCAGTGGGGGATGACCGACGATGCGAAGGGGCTTCGCCACTTCGGGATCCGATGCATCGAGGCCTTCGCCGGCGTGGTCCCGGTGGTCAAGACCCAGGTCGCTTTCTTCGAACGCTTCGGATCCACGGGCCTGGCAGCGCTCGAGTGGCTGCTGGTCGAGGCCCGGGCGGCCGGGCTGCTGGTCATCGCCGATGCCAAACGAGCCGACATCGGGAACACGATGGCTGCCTACGCCACGGCCTGGTTGGACCCGGACAGTCCGCTCTGCGCCGACGCGGTGACCGCGGTGCCCTATCTGGGTCTCGGAGCACTGCAGCCGATGATCGACCTGGCAGGAGCCCATCGGCGAGGGGTCATCGTGGTGGTGCGTAGCTCCAACCCGGAAGGCCGCATCCTGCAGGAGGCCCTCACCCATTCGGGCGCCGGGCCCTCGGTCGAGGACATGCTCCTGGCGGAGATCGCCCAGGCAAATCGCGCCGGCGGTGCGCCCTCGGGAACCATCGGAGCGGTGGTCGGCGCCACGCTGCAACCCTCGACGTTCCCGCTGCCCGAACTGGGAGGGACCATCCTCGCCCCGGGGGTGGGAGCCCAGGGGGCCTCGGCGGCGGACGTCGGGGCACTGTTCCGAGGGTGCGCACCGGGCTCGGTGCTGGCCAACGTGTCCCGTTCGGTGCTGGTGGCGGGCCCCGACGTCCGCACGCTGGCCGCGGCGGCCCGACGGGCCCGGGACGAGATGGGCGAAGTCCTGGCCTGAGGGGGGACGGTCCGGAGGCCGACACTTCAGGCCCTCGGCCCCTCAGCGGTCGGCGCTGGGCAGGTCCTCGGCGAACTCGATGAACGCGGACGGCGGCAGGTACCGGGCGGGGATGTCCCCGGTCTGCTCGTAGAAGTCGACGTCGAAGATGTTGGACACGCCCTCCCCCTCGACGGTGCCGCTGAGGCCGGCGTCGGATGCGGACAGGAACGCCTGCTTCGCATCGATGGCACCCGACGAAAGTGACCGGTAGGTCGCCTTGGTGATGCGCGCCACCAGGCTGTAGACGCAGCCGTCGACGGAGGCACCCACCCGTCGCCCGATCATGCAGTGGTGGCTTCCGTCGTCGATCACGTAGACGGTGGCATCGTCCGTGCCGAGGCAGTCCCGGACGCGATCGGGGTGCCCGAAGACATGGAACCACTGCTCGTGCCGGCGGTCCTTCATGGCCCACAGCGGGCTCGGAGGGATGACTCCCTCGGGCTCGTCCTCCTCGAGGGGCGTAGCGTCAGTGGGCGCGGTCACCGGAAACGTGGAGGCGGCCGTCTCCGGTGTGAAGTGGAGTTGGCCGTCGTCACGCGACTGGAAGATCCCATTCTCCTCGTCCCCGTGCTGGTCTCCTTCTCCCACGTCCGGCTCCTCTCGTCCGAGGGATGCGGATGGGCACCCCTCGCGGTTGTCGATTCCTATCGTGCCACTCTCCCGGGCAACGCCCGAACCGGAGGCCCCCGGGGGACGGGCACGACTGCGGAGGAGCGACCCGGGGGAAGCGGATCCGGTGGTCAGGTCCCCGCTTCCGTGGGGTACCAACCGGCCACCCTCCGGGCCAGGCCGCGTTCGCTCCGGCGATGCGCGTGGCGTGCCGTGGGGCGATCGACCTCGGCGAAGATGACGGAGTCCCCGGGCCGGAGCTGGCCCAGGACGGGCAGGTCGGCGGTGATCGCGCAGGCGATGACCGGGTACCCTCCCACGGTGGCGTGGTCGGGCATGAGGACGATCGGGTTCCCGTCCGGAGGGACCTGGATCGCCCCGGCGACCATCCCCGTGGAGGGGATCCCCCGGGGATCCGGGGTGATCCGCCGGTGGTCCGAGGTGAGGCGGATGCCGATCCGGTTCGTGGCGTCTCCCACGGCCCACGGCCCCGAGACGAGGCCCTTCAGTGCAGAGGGAGGGAAGGCGTGGGGTCCGGCCACCACCCGGACCGTGGCCGGACGGTCCGGGCTCGAGAGCGCGCCGGCCGAGGTGAGGTGGCCGTGCGGCCTGGCCGGGGCGCCCAGTCCGAGCCGATCACCGGCCAGCAGGGGACCCGGGCCCAGGCCGGACAAGAGGTCCGACGACCGCGAGCCCATCGTCTCCGGGGTGTCGAAGCCGCCGCTGACGGCGAGGTAGGCGCGGAGCCCGACGCCCAGCCGCCCGACGGCCACCGTCTGACCGCTGCGGACCGGTGCCACGGCGCCGGTCCGGAGCGGGTGACCGTCGATCCGCACCTCGACGGCATCGGCAGACGATGCCACCACGGCCACATGGCCGTCCCCCTCGAACCGGAGCGTCGGGCCGGAGGCCGTGCACTCGACGGCCGCGGCCTCGTCGGCATTCCCGACCAACCGGTTGGCCAGGCGCATGGCCGTCCGGTCGCAGGGACCGCTGCGGGGAATGCCGATGGCTGCCACCGACCGGCGCCCACCGTCCACCACCAGGCTCAAGAAGCCGGGGTCGAGGACCTCGACGAGCCGGGGGCCACCGGCAGTCAGCGGGGGACGGGGCCGGGCCGGGGGCGGGGGGTTCGGGGCGTGCCGGCTGAGGTCGGCGACCTCGGAGAACCGCACTGCGTCTCCGGGCCGCACCAGCGCGTAGGGCGGCGAATCCGGATCGAAGAGCGGGAGCGCGGTGCGGCCGAGGAGCATCCAGCCGCCGGGGGTGGCCCGGGGATAGATCGAGGCGAACCCGCCGGCCACAGCCACCGAGCCGGCCGGCACCGACGGGCGCGGGGTGGAGCGCCGGGCCACTGACACCAGTTCGGGAGGAAGGCCGGTCAGGTAGGGGAATCCGGGGGCGAAGCCGACGAAGGCCACCCGCAGTTCGGACCGGGTCAACAACTCGACCACCTCCGCCGGGCTGCATCCGATGCCGGAGGCGACGACCTCGAGGTCGGGGCCGTCGAACGTGGTCGGGACATCGATCGTGCGGGCCGCCCCCTCCGGGTCCCCGCCCGGCCCCTCGGGAGCGTCAGAGCCGAAGGCGGACGCCCCCTTCTCGTCCCGGGAGACCAGGTCGGCCAACCACTGCTCCCACCGGTCGAGCCGGTCGCCGTCGGGATCGATCCGGACCACCACACTGGCGAATCCCGTCACCAGGTCGTCGATGCCGTCGGGCGACCGACCGGTCCGGCTGGCATGGGCGATGGCCCGCGCCACCAGGTGGGCGGTTCCGACGTCGGCGACCTCGATGAGGAACGCGCTGTCCCCGTAGGGCGTCAACCGCCCGGTGGGGTGGCGGATCAAGCGAACCCGTCCGGCGTTGCGAACGGGCGAACGGCGATGCCGGCGCCCTCGAGTGCGGCCCGCACGGCGGCGGCGGTCGCCGCGGCCGAAGGGGAGTCCCCGTGGATGCACAGCGTCTCGACGGCGACGAGCGTCCACTGCCCGCTCATGGCTTCGATGCCACCGCGGTGGACGAGGCTCACGGCGCGGTCGGCGACGTGGGCCGGATCGTCCACCACCGCGCCGGCCCGGTGGCGCGGAGCGAGGCGGCCGTTCGCCAGATAGCCGCGATCGGGGAAGCCTTCGAGGACCACCCGCAGACCGGACCGGTGGGCCGGAGCAATCGCCTCGCTGCCCGCCTGGGTCAGTAGGGTCCCGATGGCCAGGCGCGAGACGGCGGACACAACCGAGGTGGCCACTACGGCATCGGCGGACATCTGGTTGTACAGCGCGCCGTGGGGTTTGACGTAGGCGACGGTGCCACCGGCGGACCCGACCTCCTCGAGGAGAGTGGCGCACTGTTCGATGATGTCGTCGATCAACTGTGCCGGCGCGACGTCCCGGGTGCGCCGCCCGAATCCCTCGCTGTCGCGGAACGACACGTGGGCGCCGATGGCGACGCCGCGTGCCACGCATGCCCGAGCGATGTCCCGCATCACCTTCCGTGATCCGGCGTGGAATCCACACGCGATGCTCACACTGGTCACCGCGTCGAGGACGCCGGCGTCCATCGGGGTGAGCACCTCCGCCTCGCCGAGGTCGGCGTTGAGATCGACTGCAACCATGGCTCCAGTATCGACCATCCGCGGCTCCGAACCGGTCGCCGGAGGCGCTTTCCCCGGTTGGTTGGTCCGGGGGTGGTCGGGGCCCGGCTCGGCAGCCGGACGACCGAGATGACCGGAGGTCCGCTGAGGCGCTATCGTCTCGACCATGCCGCAACCGCCCGCACTCACCCCCGAACAGCGCCAGGCTGCCCTGGCCAAGGCAGCCAAGGTCCGCCGTGAGCGGGCCGAGGTCAAGGAGAAGCTCAAATTGGGCTCGATCAACCTGACCGAGCTGCTCGCCATGGCCGACGGAAATGAGACGGTGGGGAAGATGAAGGTGCTCTCTGTACTCGAGTCCCTCCCCGGCCTCGGCAAAGTCAAGGCGCGTCGCCTGATGGACACCGTCGGGATCAGCGAGAGCCGTCGCCTGCAGGGGCTGGGCAGCAACCAGCGCGAATCCCTCCTGCGCGAGACCGCCCGCTGACCGGACAGGGTCCGACTCGGAGCGCCGTCCGGCCCGGGTCACACATCTTCGTACTCTTCGGGCCCGGTGGGGCCGGCAAGGGGACCGTTGCTGCTCGCCTGGTGGCCGAGGATCACACCCTGTGGCTCAGTCGTTCCTGGACCACGCGGGAGCGCCGACCCGGCGAGCCCGAGGACGCCTACGTGTTCGTGGACCGTCCGACCTTCGATGTCCAGGTGGAGGCTGGGGGCTTCTTCGAATGGGCGGAGTTCCTCGGCAACCTCTACGGGACCCCCGTGCCCGATCCGCCGCCTGGACGCGACGTCCTGCTGGAGATCGACCTGCAGGGGGCCCAGCAGATCCGCCGGATCCGGCCGGATGCCACCCTCATCCTGTTGAAACCCCCGTCCGCCGCCGCGCAGGAGGCACGCCTCCGGGGCCGTGGAGACGACGAGGCCCACATCGCCCGGCGCCTGCGTGAGGGGGCGGAAGAGGAGCGCAAGGGGTTGCTGATCGCCGACGCGGTCGTGGTCAACCAGAAGGTGGCACAGGCCACCGCGGACGTGGCCGGTATAGTGGGGCGTTATCGCTCCGCCGCCCGTGGGGGCGGCGATGCCCTCAGGCCAACCGACGGCGATGCCGGCGGAGCCCTCCACCCCCCACCCGACGACGTGCCCGAAGGATCGTGATGGCCCAGATTCAGAACACGCTCATGGACCCACCGATCGAGGATCTCCTCGACAAGGTCGACTCGAAGTTCACCCTGGTGGCGCTGGCCTCGCGTCGTGCCCGCCAGGTGAACAGCTACTACAACTCGCTCGGCGAAGGTATCGGCGTCGTGGTGCCGCCCCAGGTGGCCTCGGCGTCGGGCAAGCCGCTGTCGATCGCCTTCGAAGAGGTGGCTGCGGGCAAGGCGACCTACACCCGGCCCGACCCCGAGGAGCTCGCGCTGGCCGAGGCGGCTGCACTGGCCCTGCTCGAGAGCGAGAACGGAGCCGACAGCGCGGCACCGGACAGCGCGGAAGAGACCACCGACTAGCGGTCGTCGGGCCACCGATGACGGGCGGGACGGTCGTGGGAATCACGCCGGGCGACGGTACGGAAGTGGGAGGCACCATGCCGGGTGGAACAGACGCACGGCCGTTCGTCGTGCTCGGCGTGTCGGCGGGCATCTCCGCCTACAAGGCGGTGGAGGTCTGTCGCCGCCTGGTCGATGCGGGGGTCCACGTGGCGCCGGTGCTCACCGAGCGTGCGACCCGCTTCGTCGGGAAGGCCACCTTTGACGCCCTCGGATCGGAACCGACCCAGATCGGCCTCTGGGACGAGGCCTCGCCCATCCCCCACACCCGTCTGGGGCAGCGCGCCGACCTGGTCGTCGTGGCCCCCGCCACAGCCGACCTGCTGGCCCGCTATGCCGGCGGTTTCGCCGACGACCTACTGACCGCCACGCTGGTGGCCACCGGCGCACCGGTGGTGGTGTGCCCGGCGATGCACACCGAGATGTGGGAGCACCCCTCCGTGCAGCACAATCTGGCCGTCCTGACCTCACGCGGGGTGACGGTGATCCCCCCCGAGGAGGGCCGACTGGCCGGTGGGGACGTGGGTCCGGGCCGGCTAGCCGATCCCGCCCTGATCGTCGAGCGGGTGCTCGACCTGCTGGGGCGCCCCGTCGGTGCGGGCAGCCCGGGCGCCGCCGGGCCGGCCACAGGCGACCTGGCCGGCATCCGGGTGGTGGTGTCGGCCGGCGGCACCCGCGAGCCGATCGATCCGGTCCGGTTCATCACCAACCGCTCGTCGGGCAAGCAGGGCCACGCGCTCGCCGAGGCCGCGGCGAGGCGTGGTGCCGAGGTCGTGCTGGTCACCGCGAGCAGCCGTCCGGTGGGCCCGGGCGTGGTGGTGGTCCCGGTGGAGACCGCGGCCGACATGGAGGCGGCGGTGCTGTCGCGGTCCGATGGTGCCGACGTGGTCATCATGGCCGCGGCGGTGGCAGACTTCCGGCCCAAAGTGGTGCACGGGTCCAAACTGCACA
Organism: Acidimicrobiales bacterium; assembly: GCA_052326605.1. GTDB lineage: Bacteria > Actinomycetota > Acidimicrobiia > Acidimicrobiales > RAAP-2 > Bog-756. Next base: position 43,768 of record JBKQMB010000005.1, read on the forward strand.
AGACCGACGGCGTGCCCGACCTGATCCTCGAGCCGACGCCGGACATCCTCTTGGAAATGGGACGGCGCCGACGGCAGGGGCAGGTTCTGGTCGGGTTCGCCGCCGAGACCGACAGGGTCTCCGAGCGGGCACGGGCGAAGCTGGTCGGCAAAGGGGTCGATCTGATGGTTGCCAACGACGTGGCCGCCGAGGGCGTCGGATTCGACCACGACACCAATGAGGTCACCATCCTCGGCGCCGACGGGTCGACGACCGAGGTGCCCCTGCGGGGCAAGAATGCCGTTGCTGACGCCGTATTGGATAAGGTGTGCGCGCTGTTGTGCGCGCGATGATCGGGCCGCCCGTTCCGGGCCCTGGCTCCACCTGCACACGGTGCCAGCCACCGTGGCCTGCTGCCACGGGCCAAGACCCCCAATGAGAATGGATCCTTCCGTGAGTTCTCGATACACCTTCACGTCCGAGTCGGTCACCGAGGGCCATCCCGACAAGATGGCCGACCAGATCTCGGATGCGGTGCTCGACGCACTGTTGACCGACGATCCGGAAAGCCGGGTGGCCTGCGAGACCCTGTTGACCACCGGCCTGGTGCTGGTGGCCGGCGAGATCACCACCTCCACCTACGTCGACATCCCCAAGCTGGTCCGCCAGGTGGTCCGGGACATCGGGTATGACGACGACGCCTACGGCATCGACGGCAACACCTGCGGGGTCATCGTCTCAATCGACGAGCAGTCGCCCAACATCGGGCAGGGCGTCGACAACGCCTTCGAGGTCAGGGCCGGCACCGGTGGCGAGGACCTGCTCAACGCCCAGGGCGCGGGTGACCAGGGGATGATGTTCGGCTACGCCTGTGACGAGACCCCCGACCTGATGCCGCTCCCCATCTGGCTGGCCCACCGACTGGCGCAGCGCCTGGCCCAGGTCCGCCGGGTCGGCGTGCTTCCGTACCTGCGCCCCGATGGCAAGACCCAGGTCAGTGTGACCTACGAGGACGGCCGGCCGGTGGCCCTCGAGACCGTGCTCATCTCGACCCAGCACGACCCCGGTGTGGACCACGAGACCCTCCTGCTCCCCGACTTGAGGGACAACGTGATCAACCCGCTGTTGCCGCCCGAGCTCGACGTGGACAACCTGCGCATCCTGGCCAACCCGACCGGCGTGTTCGTGTTGGGGGGGCCTCACGCCGACACCGGTCTCACCGGTCGCAAGATCATCGTGGACACCTACGGGGGCATGGCCCGACACGGCGGCGGCGCCTTCTCGGGCAAGGATCCCTCCAAGGTCGACCGCTCCGCGGCCTACGCCGCCCGCTGGGTGGCGAAGAACGTGGTGGCCGCCGGTGCCGCCACCAAGTGTGAGATCCAGGTGGCCTACGCCATCGGCGTGGCCCGTCCGGTGTCGTTGCTGGTGGAGACGTTCGGCACCGAGCGGAGCGACCCGGCTCGGATCGCATCAGCGGTGGACGAGTTGTTCGACCTCCGCCCCGCGGCCATCGTGCGCGACCTCGACCTGAAGCGGCCCATCTACCGGAAGACGGCGGCGTACGGCCACTTCGGACGGTCCGAAAAGGAGTTCACCTGGGAGGACACCTCCAAGGCCGACGATCTGAAGCAGGCGCTCGGGCTCTGAGCCGCCCTCCCCGCCGAGCGGCGCCGGGCCCGGACGCGCCGGGTCGCTCCCCGTCGACGGACGGACAGACACCGCCCGACCCCGTGGTCCCGCCATCGGACCCTCCGGTGCCGCACCTCGTCCGGGTGGTCCCCGACGTGCCGGCAATCCATCGCCGCTTCGACTACTCGGTCCCTCCGGACATCGGCGCCGAGATCGGTGTGGGCAGCCGGATCCGCATCGACCTCCACGGGCGACGGGTGGGTGCCTGGGTGGTCGAGGACCAGGTGACGGTCACCGACGGTGTGTCCCCGAAGCCCCTGGCCGCGTCCAGCGGGCAGGGGCCGCCGCCGTCGGTGGTGGCGGTGGCCGAGTGGGCGGCCTGGCGATGGGCCGGCCCGCTGTCCTCCTTCCTCGGTACCGCTTCGCCGGGCAGGCTGGTCAGGGTTGAGCGGTTTCCGGTGGACGGGCGGCACGGCCCCGACCCGGAGGACGCCGGTGGCGACGAGGGCGGACCGAGGACCGCCTCTCCCGGCGGCGGGTCGGTGGCCATCGTCGACGCCGTCATGGCCGAGCCGGGGGTCCCTGCCGTGGTCCGATTGGCACCGGCCCTGGACGCCGTGCTGGTGGTGACCGAATTGATCCACCGCACAGGACCGGCCGGCCTGCTGGTGCTGGCGCCGTCCCATGTGCGGGCCGACCAGGTGGCTGACCGCCTGAGGCGTGCCGGCCTACCGGTCGCCCTGATGCCCGACGGGTGGGAGCAGGCGTCCTCGGGCCGGTCTGTGGTGGTCGGGACCCGCGCCGCGGCCTGGGCTCCGATCGCGCGGCTGCGGGCCGCGGTCGTCCTCGACGCCCACGACGAGGCCTATCGGGAGGAGCGTGCACCCACCTGGTCGGCGGTCGACGTGGTGGTGGAGCGGGGGCGACGCGACGGTGCGCACGTGGCCCTGGTCACGCCGTGCCCACCGGTGGCCATGTCCGAGGCCGCCAACGTGGTCACCACCGCGCGGGCCGTCGAGCGCAGGGGGTGGGCGGTGGTCGAGGTGGTCGACCGGATCGGTGACGACCCGCGTACCGGGCTGTTCTCCGAGCGACTGGCCCGGGTGGCCCACCCGGTGCTCGACCGGCCCGACGGCCGGGTGGTGTGCATCCTCAACCGGACGGGGAGGACGAGGCTGCTGGCCTGCGCAAGCTGCGGGGCCCTGGCCCGCTGCACCCGGTGCGGGGGTGCGGTGGCCCAGGCCGAGGCGGCCGGCGCCCTGCAATGCCGGCGGTGCGGGCTCTCGAGGCCGGCAGTGTGCGCCGTCTGCGACTCGACCAGGTTGAAGGCCCTCAGGATCGGGGTGACCAGGGCGACCGAGGAGCTCTCGGCGCTGCTCGGGACCGACGCGGTGGAGGTCACCGGCGGCTCGGACCCCTCGGATCTGGGGCGGGCGCGGCTGGTGGTCGGGACCGAGGCGGCCCTCCATCGCGTCGCCCGGGCCGACGTCGTGGTGTTCCTGGACATCGATCAACATCTGCTCGCGGCACGGTTCGGCGCCGGCGAGGAGACGCTGGCCCTGTTGGCCCGGGCCGCCCGGCTGGTGGGCGGCCGCGATTCGGGCGGCAGGGTGCTGGTCCAGACCAGGATCCCCGGGCACGAGGTACTTGTCGCCGCCGTGCACGCCGATCCCGCCCTGTTGGCGGTGGCCGAGCGGGAGGTGCGCAAGGCTCTCGACCTCCCGCCGTTCGGCGCCCTGGCCGAGCTGCGCGGTCCCGGTGCCCCGTTCTTCGCCGAAGGCCTCCGTGCCATCGAGGGACTGCGCGTGTCGGCCACCGAGTCGGACCGGTGGCTGGTACGTGCCCCAGACCACCGCACCATGGCCGATGCGCTGGCCGCGGTGCCGCGCCCGCCCGAGCGGCTCCGAGTGGAGGTCGATCCCACCGATGTGTAGCGCGCGCCGAGGCGCTTCCGCCCCCGGTTCGGTCCGGCTGGGTGGGGGTATGACGGCGTGCTGGGTGGGCGCAGCCCGTACAATGGGCGCATGCCCTCCTATGCGGTCCGGGTCTACGGCGACCCGGTCTTGAAGCAGGTCGCCCACGACGTCGAGCACGTCGACGGCTCGCTGGTCCGCCTGGTCAACGACATGGTGGACACGATGTACGACTCCGAGGGAGCCGGCCTGGCCGCCCCGCAGATCGGGGTGCAGAAGCGGCTCTTCGTCTACGACGTGGGCGAGGGCCCCGAGGTCATGATCAACCCGACCATCGTCGAGACGGGGGGGGAGTGGTACCACGACGAGGGGTGCCTCTCGATCCCCGGCCTGCGACTGGGCATCGTGCGGCCGAAGCAGGTCCACCTGCGTGGCTTCGACCTCGACGGCGAGGAGGTCTCCCTCGAGGCCGATGAGTTCCTGGCGCGGGTGTTCCAGCACGAGGTGGACCACCTCGACGGGGTCCTGATGGTCGAGCGCCTGGAGGAGGACATGCGCAGGCAGGCACTGCGGGTGCTCCGCGATCGCTCCCTCGGGCTCGACACCACGGCCATGGAGGCCAAGCTGGTGTCGGCTCACAGCCCACGGGAGGTGTGACCCCCGACCGACGCCGGAGCCCGTCCGGGATGCCGGCGGCCGTCGGCGCGGTGAGCCGCTAACGTCCGGCCATGGCCCGCCTGGTGTACCTCGGGACTCCGGAGGCCGCGGTCGCCCCCCTGCGTGCGTTGGTGGGTGCCGGTCACGAGGTGGTTCTGGTGGTCACCCGGCCCGACAAGCGGCGCGGCAGGGGCAGCGAGGTGGCTCCGAGCCCGGTGAAGGCGGCAGCCGTCGAGCTCGGCCTCCCGGTGTCCGTCACCCTCGAGGACGTGCTCGACGTCGGCGCCGAACTGGGGGTGGTGGTGGCCTACGGGCGGATCATCCCCAAGGCGGTCCTCGACCGCCTTGCCATGGTCAACGTGCACTTCTCGCTCCTGCCGCGGTGGCGGGGGGCCGCTCCGGTGGAGAGGGCCATCCTCGAGGGCGACGCCGAGACGGGCGTCTGCCTGATGGCCGTGGAGGCCGGCCTCGACACGGGGCGGATCTACGCCGAGGCGACGACGGCCATCGGCGGCGAGGAGACGGCGGACGCGCTGCGGTCCCGCCTGGTGGAGATCGGGTGCGGCCTTCTGGTGGAGCATCTCCGGGACGGACCGGCCGGGCTGCCGCCGCCCCGGGACCAGTCCGGAATGCCGTCGTACGCCGAGAAGATCCGGCCGGCCGAGCTCGAGCTCGACTGGAGGCAACCGGCCAGTGACCTCCGCAGGGTGATCCGACTGGGCCGGGCCTGGACCACGTTCCACGGTCGTCGGCTGCGCATCCTGGAGGCCACCGGCCCTGAGGACGCGACTGCCCCCGGCGGACACGCGGTACCCGGGGGCACCGGCGCCATCCCCGGGAGACTCGACGGGGCCGAGGTGATCGCCGGCAACGGGACACGGCTCCGGTTGATCGCCGTGCAACCCGAGGGCAAGCGCCCGATGGCGGCAGTGGACTGGCTCCACGGCGTGCGACCCGGGCCAGGCGACGCCCTGGGGGCATGAGCGGATCGGTTCGCCGCCGGAGGGGAGGACCCGCCAGGGGTGAGGCCACCGACTCCGGGTGGTCCCCCCGGTAGGCTCGTCCGTGATGGCGAACCCGACCACGACCACGACCCCGATGCCGGACCAGGCGCTGCGCGTCGCACCGTCGATACTCTCCGCCGATTTCGGCAGGCTGTCCGACGCTGTCGGCCTGGTCGCCCCCGGGACCGACTGGTTGCACCTCGACGTCATGGACGGTCACTTCGTTCCCAATCTGAGCATCGGACCACCGGTGGTGTCGTCCCTGCGGGAGCACACCGACCTCTTCTTCGACACCCACCTGATGATCACCGACCCAGCGCGCTACCTCGAGCCGTTCCGCGACGCCGGCTCCGACGGGTGCACGGTCCATGTCGAGGTGGGGGAGACCGAGGCGCTGGTGGGCCAGATGCGGGAGCTCGGCCTCCGGGTCGGCCTCGCAGCCAATCCCGATACGCCGTTCGAGGCGTTGGCGCCCTACTTGGGCATCGTCGACCTAGTCCTGTGCATGACGGTGTTCCCCGGGTTCGGCGGCCAGTCCTTCATCGCCGAGGTGATGCCCAAGGTCCGTCAGGTCCGGGATGCCGCCAACGCCGCCGGTCTCTCCCTCGACGTCGAGGTGGACGGAGGGATCGACGAGCACACGGTCGTCGAGGCCGCCCGCTCGGGGGCCAACGTGTTCGTGGCCGGCTCCGCCGTCTTCGGGCGCGCCGACCCACTCGAGGCAGCCAGCGGCATCCTGCGTGCCGCGGGCGGAGCAGCGGCAGGCAATCCATCCTGAGCACCGGACCGCACCCGGGCGGGCGCACCGACGGCGAGTGGATGGGACGCGCCCTGGGGGCCGCCGAGTCGGTCCGGGGTCGCACATCGCCGAACCCCTGGGTGGGCGCGGTGGTGGTGCCGGAGGAACTGGCAGGGGCCGACCGGGACGGACCGGCCTGGTTCGCCGGGGCCACTGCACCCCCCGGAGGACCACACGCCGAGGTCGTCGCGCTCGGCGCTGCAGGCCACCGAGCCCACGGGAGCACCCTGTTCGTCACCTTGGAGCCCTGTGCCCATCACGGCCGGACCCCGCCCTGTACGGACGCCATCATCGCGTCCGGTGCCCGAAGGGTGGTCGTCGGGATCGAGGATCCGGACCCACTGGTCGCCGGCCGCGGCATTGCCGCACTCCGTTCGGCGGGCATCGAGGTCGACGTGGGGGTGGCCGCCACCGAGGTGGGCGAGCAGTTGGCCGGCTACCTGAAGCACCGCCGGACCGGCCGGCCGTGGGTGATCCTCAAACTGGCTGCCACCTTCGACGGCAGGATCGCCGCTCCTGACGGGACCAGCAGGTGGATAACCGGGGAGGCCGCCCGTCTCGATGCTCATCGACTGCGGGCGCGATCCGACGCCGTGGTGGTGGGGGCGGGCACGGTCCGGGCCGACGATCCCCACCTGACCGTCCGCCTTCCCCCCGACGACCCCTGCTTCCGCAGCCCCGATGCCCAGCCGGTCCGGGTGGTGCTTGGCCACGCACCGGCCGGCGCCGCGGTCCGACCGGCCGTGGAGCTTTCCGGGGAGATCGGAGCGGTGCTCGACGAACTGGGAAGCCAGGGCCTGATGCAGGTGCTGGTCGAGGGTGGTGCCGGTGTGGCCCACGCCTTCCACGCCTCGGGTCTGGTGGACCGCTACATCCTGTATCTGGCCCCGGCCCTGTTCGGCGGGGATGATGCCCGCCCGCTGTTCGCCGGACCGGGTGCGCCCACCCTCGGGGCACTGTGGCGGGGAAGGGTGCGGTCGGTGAGTAGCCTGGAGGGCGACTTGAGGGTGGAATTGTCCTCCTCCGAGACTTGATCGTGGTCGTTCGAGTCGAGAAATGCCTAAGGCAGACCCACTCCCGGCCGACAAAGAGAAGAGTTGGTCCGGTGGGTCGTAATCCCACGGGCCCCGGAGCCATCGAACAGAGGGAGACAAAGGGTAGATGCCCTTTTCAGGAGTTGAGGAAGCGATCGAGGCCATCGGGCGCGGCGAGATCGTCGTGGTCGTGGACGACGAGGACCGCGAGAACGAAGGCGACCTGATCATGGCCGCCGATGCGGTAACCCCCGAGAAGATCGCGTTCTTCCTCGCCTACACGTCCGGCCTCATCTGTGTCCCCCTCACCCCCGAACGGGTGGAGCACCTCGATCTGCCCCTGATGGTCACCTCGAACACGGAGGCGCAACGGACGGCGTTCACCGTCAGTGTCGACTACCGGCATGGAACCTCCACGGGGATCTCGGCGGCTGACCGCTCCGCCACGATAAAGGCCCTCGTCGATCCCCACACCCGACCGACCGATCTGAACCGTCCGGGCCACATCTTCCCGCTCCGGTACCGTCCGGGTGGAGTACTCAAGCGTGCCGGGCACACCGAGGCGGCTGTCGACCTGGCCCGGGCGGCGGGGATGTCCCCGGCCGGAGTGCTGTGCGAGGTGGTGAGCGAGGACAAGACGGGCATGGCCCGGCTTCCCGAGCTGAGGGCGTTCGCAGACAGGCACGGCCTCCTGCTCATAACCATCGCCGACCTGATCCGCTATCGCCGGCACAAGGACAAGCTGGTCCGTCGCATCGCCGACGCGCGCATTCCCACCGACTACGGGGAGTTCACCGTCTACGCCTACGAGTCGGTCCTCGACGGGGAGCATCACGTGGCTCTGGTCAAAGGTGACGTGCGGGGGAAGCCCAACACGCTGGTCCGGGTCCACAGCGAGTGCCTAACCGGTGACGTCTTCGGTTCGCTCCGCTGCGACTGCGGCCCACAGCTCCACGGAGCCATGGCCACTATCGCCGACAACGGGAGCGGGGTCCTGGTCTATCTGCGTGGCCACGAGGGGCGCGGCATCGGACTGGCGCACAAGCTGCGCGCCTACAACCTCCAAGAGGAGGGGTTCGACACCGTGGACGCCAACCTCGAACTGGGCCTGCCGGCCGACTCCCGCGAGTACGGGATCGGAGCGCAGATCCTGGTCGACCTGGGCGTCACCACCATGCGGCTGATGACCAACAACCCGACCAAGTACGGGGGCCTCGAAGGGTTCGGCCTCGACATCGTCGAACGGGTGAGCATCCAGCCCACTCCCACACCGCAGAACATCGAGTACCTTCGGACCAAGCGCGAGCGCATGGGCCACCTACTCGAAGGTCTCGATGACGTCCTCTGATCTGACACTGCTGCCGAGCGACGCCAAGGAGAGGACTGCAGCCCGGGTCGGAACCTCCCTCGACGGCGCGTCGGCCGGGACGCCTTCCCCGGCGGGAGCCAGGATCGGGTTTGCCTGCGCCGAGTTCAACGGTGGGATCACCGATCGCCTGTTGCGCGGTGCCCTCGACGCCCTGGAAGAGTCCGGGTGCGACCTGGCGTACGCCGTGGTGGCCTGGGTGCCCGGTGCCTTCGAACTCCCGGTGGTCGCCCAGAGGCTGGCCGGCTCCGGCGCGGTGGATGCCGTGGTCTGCCTTGGCGCGGTGATCAGGGGGGACACCGGCCACTACGAGTTCGTGGCGGGGGAGTGCGCCTCGGGCCTGCAGCGGGTGCAACTCGATACCGGCATCCCGGTCATCTTCGGCGTGCTGACCACCGACACCGTCGACCAGGCCCTGGTGCGCTCGGAGGACGACGAGGCCAACAAGGGTCGTGAGGCCGCCCTGACCGCTCTCCGCACGGCCACCGTGTTGGGAGGGGTCACCGCACTGTCGGGCGTGCACCGCGTGGGCTTCACCACAAGGAGACGCTGAGCGTGCTGCGCCTGGTGCTGCCCAAGGGCTCGCTCGAGCGGGCCACACTCGACCTGTTCGCTGCGGCGGACCTCGGTGTGAACCGATCGTCGGACGTCGACTACCGGGCCTCGGTGGACGATCCCCGTATCGAAGAGGTCCGTATCCTGCGCCCCCAGGAGATACCGCTCTACGTGGCCGACGGGCTGTTCGACATCGGCATCACGGGCCGCGACTGGGTGGAGGAGCGGGGCAGCAAGGTGACCTCGCTCGGCGTCCTCCAGTACTCCAAGGCGACCGCCAATCCGATCCGGGTGGTGCTGGCGGTGCCCGTCGACTCGCCGGTGGCTTCGGTGGCCGACCTGGCCGCCCTGACCTCCGGGAGATCGGGAGGGCTCCGGGTGTCGACGGAGTACGCCGAGCTGACCCGGCGCTATCTCGAGGAGCACGGGGTCGCGGCCGAGGTCAGCCTCTCCTACGGCGCCACCGAGGCGAAGGTGCCCGACATCGCCGACTGCGTGGTCGAGATCACCGAGACGGGCCGGGCGCTGCGTGCCGCCGGGCTGAAGATCGTCGGGACCCTGCTGGTCTCCCACACCGAGCTGATCGCCAACCCGGACTCGTGGGCCGATCCGGTCAAGCGCCATGCCATGGAGCAGCTGCTCACGCTCCTGCAGGGAGCGCTGGAGGCGCGGGACAAGGTACTGGTCAAGCTCAATGTGTCGGCAGGACAGCTTCCCGGGGTGATCGACCTGCTGCCGGCCCTGCGTTCACCCACCGTGTCCGAACTGTTCGGGGGCGGCGGTTTCGCAGTGGAGACGGTGGTGCCGAAAGCCGAGATCAACACCCTGATCCCGGCGCTGAAGGACCGGGGCGCCACCGACATCATCGAACTGGCCCTGTCCAAGATCGTGCACTGAGGAGCCTGGTATGACACCGACGCTGTCGAAGGGGTCATCCGGCCTGGTGCCCGTGGGCCGGGCCCCGTTGGTGGGCGACGTTGCCGAGTTCGACGAGCAGCGCGGGCTCGGATCGATCGAGTACGGACCCGGGCAGGTGATCCCCTTCCACTGCACCGCCATCACCGATGGCACCAGGCGCATCGAGGCCGGCGCCGTTGTCTCCTTCCGGATCGCCGCCGGACGGCTCGGCCGCCTGGAGGCCCGCTCGGTCCGGCCGCTGCCGGGCGTGGTGGCCCCGGGCTCGACGCTCGCCCCCGGACAGGTCGGCCGGTGGGAAGCCGCTGCCGCTGCCGCTGCCGCTGCCGGTGCCGGTGCGGGAGAGGGGGAGGGGGAGCGCTCCGCCTCCGGTCACGGATCGCACCACGTCGCTCAGCCGGGGGCCGTGTCGGTTTCGACCGGACCCGAGTCGGCCGTGTCGGAGGCGGCCGTGTGGGCCGTGTCGGTTTCGACCGGACCCGAGTCGGCCGTGTCGGAGCCGGTCGTTTCGGCAGTGGCCGAGCCGCCGGCCTGGCCCGTGGACTCGACCGATGTCACTCCGCCCTCGGGGATTCCGCCGGTGGAGCCGGACTCACCTCCGGTGACGGTCGGCCCGTCGGTTGCGGACTCGGCGCCGGCCCCTCCGACCGGAGTGTCGGAGGTTCCCCCTGAGGAGCCCACCGAGGAGTCGCCGCATCCCGACTTCTGGTCGTTGAATCCCAGGCCGCCGTCAGGGCCCCCACCGACCTGGGTCACCCCGGTCACCCGGCGCGAGCCCCCGTCGCCGTCCGATTCCGGCTGAGCCTCCTCATCCTGGTCAGACGCGGATCCACGTGTCGTCTGCCGCCCCTCCGGGAGGGCCGGCAACGCGACCGATGATGCGTCCTCGTCGTCCGCATAGGGATTGCCCAAGACGTTCCGGGCCATGTCGATGACCACGGCGCTGTCGGCATCCTCCTTGGTGACCACGCCCAACAAGGGAGCGGCCAGCAGTCCGGTAACGATCCCGGTTTCCGCCATCGACTCGGCCTGGACGATGCTCCACTCCCACAGCTTCTTCACCATGTCGGGGCTCGAGGCCTGCTTCGGGGGGACCTTGAGCCAGCAGTTGACCGTGGCGTGGGCCAGCCCCGTGGCCGCAGGGAAGAGCCAGATCAGCCGGTAATTGCCGGTCGAGTCGATGACGATCGCCGCGATGTAGGCAAGGACCACGCTGCAGAGGTTGAACGGGGACAACAGGACGCCGAGCCGCTCGCCGAGGCCGCCCGCCCGGGGCAGCAGCTGCAGCAGCAAGGGAGCCATCACGATGATGTAGGCGCCGACGAACGGCGCCCCGATGTAGCTCAGGACCACGGCCTGCCAGATGTGGGTGTCGAAGTACTGCACACCGGCGAGCACCGCACCGACCAGCGGTGCGCCGACCGCCAGCTGCATCGGGGACAGCTTCCGGCTGAGTGGCACCCCGAGGGCGATGCCGATCAGGAAGACCGGCAGCCCGGTGGCCAGCCCGGCGATGGTCTGGGCACTGGCACCCGCGTGCAGGATCCGCTGGAAGAAGAGGATGGCGACGTAGGCGGTGGATCCGACCCCGGACCAGAACAGCAGCGAACCGGCGACCAGGACCTTGGCGTTGGGCCCGGAGAGGATGTCCCGCAACTCGTCGAGTGTCGGCCGGGCCCGCTCCTTGCGATCGGCCTCCGCTCCGAACGAGGCGGCCGGTGCCTCGCGGACCAGGAGCAGCACCGCGACGCCCACCGCCACCATGATCACCGCCGCCACCTGGAAGGGAAGGTTCCAGGTGGCGGGATCGGCCTGCTTCCAGGAGGCGATGACCGTGCCCTTGATGGTCAGGCTGGCCAACGTGCCGAGCACGGTCGTCAGGAGCAGGGCTTTGATCCACCGGCTCCTTCCGAACACCTCGGGTACAACGGCCACGTTGGTCAGGGTGAAGACGGACGCCGCCTGACTTGCGATGAGGATCATCAGCACCAGGAGCCAATAGCCGCTGACCACGGTGAACATCCACGTGGCGATGCCCATCACCATGAGGCTCCCGGCCATGTAGGGCGTACGGCGGCCCACCCTGCTGCGGGTCCGGTCGCTCAGCCTGCCGGCCACCGGATAGGTGATCCAGCTGAGCAGCCGGTCTGCGGTGAGGGCGAAGGTGACCGCCAATGCGCCCGACGCCCGCTGCTGCACGTAGAGGGTGATCAGGACCCCGGAGATGGCCAGATTGGCCCGGGGGCCCACCAGTCCGATCGACAGGCCGATGAAGCTGCGCACCCGGGAGGTGTCGATGCCCCCGGTGCCTTTGGTGCCTTTGGCGCCTTTGGCGCCGTCAGAACCGGGGGACGGATCGGACATCGGGCCGTCCAGGTGCCCGGAGGAGGGTGAGGGCTCGTGCGGTGGACCGGGGACCGGCCCCTGCCCGTCGTCGGTCGCCCCGGTCACCCCTCGGCGTCGGTCCCGGACGGAGCGTCGGGCTGGGCCGGCGTCCCACCGTTGGCACCGGCCGACGAGGCGGCCTCGGCCCCTGCCCGCTGCGCGCCGTCGATCTGCACATAGGCCAGGCGCAATTGGCTCAGACCGTCCTTCAGCTGCCCCTCGGTCTCGCCGAGCCGGCCCTCGAGGCCGTCGACCAGGCAGCCCAGAGCGTCGATGGCCAGGCGGGCCTGGTCGAGCAGGGGGGGCAGCTGGGAGAGGTAGACCGCGGCCAGCTCGAAGAGCCCGTAGCAGTGATTGGCCACCACGATCTCGACCGGGGAATTGGCCAGCTCGGCCCGCATGGCCTCGACCTCAGCGGCCAGGCCATCCTCGTTCATGCCCGGCGGGAGATCGCTTCCGTCGCCGCGGTGGCCGGCGGGTGGCCCACCGCCGGCTTCCGTGGAGGGTCGTCCGACCGGTCGTTCGCCATCAGGTGTCCATAGTGAGCTCACGACTGGTATCCTAAAGCAACTGAAAGACGAGGAAGCGGGGTATCGCGGTTTGAAACCCCCACCCGGCCACGACCGAGCATCGTGCGTGCGTCGGGTCAATTGGATCGGTTGCCGACGCCAGTCGTGGGAACCGGTGGTGGCTCCGCTCCTTATTCGTCGGCCACGGGAGGTCCGTGACCCGAAGACAGGGAGTGAAGTCGAATAGCAGCCACCATCACCACAAACGAGCCTCGCATCAACGACCGTATCCGCGCCCGTGAAGTGCGCCTGGTCGATCCCGACGGAGAGCAGCTTGGCATCAAGCCGCTTCCCGAGGCGTTGGCTATTGCCCGCGAGCTCGATCTCGATCTCGTCGAGGTCGCACCGGGCGCCAACCCGCCGGTCTGCCGCATCATGGACTACGGGAAATTCAAGTTCGATGCAGCCCAGCGGGCCAAGGAGTCGAGGCGCAAGGCGGTCCACGTAGGGATCAAGGAGATGAAGTACCGGCCGAAGATCGGCCCGGGCGACTTCGACACCAAGACCCGACAGGTTGCCAAGTTCCTCGAGGAGGGCCACAAGGTCAAGATCACCATCATGTTCCGCGGGCGTGAGGTGTTCCATCCCGAGCTGGGCAAGAAGATCCTCGATCGGATCGCCGAGCAGATGGACGGCATGGGGAAGTCCGAGGCCGTCCCCCGGCTCGACGGCCGGAACATGGTGATGGTGCTGGCACCGGACAAGAGGGCCAAGCAGTCGGCTGCATCCAAGGGTCCCGTGCACGAGGGGGCAGGTGTCAACGGCTCTGGCCCGAAGGGCGGGTCGGCCGAGGTGACAACGGCCACGGATACAGCACCGACGGTTCCGGCGGCGACCGGACCGGCAGTGACGGTCCAGACAGAGACGGATCAACCAGCAACAGTCCAACCAGCGGCGGCCAGCACGGGCACCGACGACACCACACCGGCCGGGCCGGCTGGCGCCGAGCCAGATGCGGCGGCGGGCCAGGGCCCGGCGGACGAGCAGAGCCAAGGAGAGGGATAGCACCATGCCGAAGATGAAAACCGACAGCGGGGCCCGCAAGCGGGTAAAGGTGACCGGATCGGGCCGACTGCGGCGTCGCCAGGCGTTTCGGTCCCATCTCCTCGAGCACAAGTCGAGTGAGCGCAAGCGCCGCCTCGGTCGGGAGACGGACTTTTCGCCAGGCGACGCCCGCCAGATCAAGCGGATGCTCGGTAGGTAGTACCCGAGGCGTGCACCACCGGTGACCGCCGCTCCCTCACGGGTCGGCTGCGACCCGCTGGCCGCGGCCGCCTGCGTCCGGTCGCCGCTCCTGCGGTGAGGAGCGGGGTGGTGAGGTCCCCGGCCGCACCGCTGTCCCACCCAGTCGAGCGCATCCGGATCCGATCCGGCCGGCGCTCTCCACCAGTTCGATCAGGCCCCATACGAAAAGGAGTTGTCCCATGGCCCGAGTCAAGGGCGCAGTACACGCCAAGAAGCACCATCGCGCCATTCTCGAGCAGGCACAGGGTTACTACGGCAACAAGAGCCGTTCGTTCCGCGCTGCCAACGAGCAGGTCATGCACTCGATGCAGTACGCCTACCGGGACCGCCGTGCCCGTAAGGGTGACTTCCGCCAGCTCTGGATCCAGCGGATCAACGCGGCGGCCCGCCTCAACGGGACGAGCTACAGCCGGTTCATCGCCGGTCTTCACCGTGCCGAGGTCGAGGTCGACCGCAAGGTGCTGGCCGACCTGGCAGTGACCGAGCCGGATGCCTTCGCGTCGCTGGTCAGGGTGGCCAACGAGGCTCTCGCCGGCGCCCATTCAAGCGCCGAGGCCGGTTCCTGACCCAGGACGGGCTCTCCTTCACCCACCAACGGGTCCGCCGGGTCCGCCAGCTCCTGCGCAAGCGCAGCCTGCGCAGCGCGGAGGGCACGGTGGTGGTCGAGGGTGCTGAACTGCTGTCGGTCGCCCTGGGGGCCGGCGCACCGGTCGAATCGGTGTACCTGGCGCCCGAGGGGCGGTCCAATGCTGCGGTTGCCGACGTGGTGGATCGGGCGTTCACCCGCGGTGCGCGGGTGTTCGACCTGGCCCCCGGGGTCATGGAGCGGATCGCCGACACCGTCACCCCGCAACCGCTCCTGGCCGTCGTCGGCTTCGTGCCGGCCGTCCTCGAGAATGTCCGTGACTGCTCGACGCTCCTCGTCTGCGTCGACGTACGCGACCCAGGCAATGCCGGGACAATGATCCGTACCGCCGATGCGGCCGGGGTCGACGCGGTGGTGTGCTGCGACGGCACTGTCGATCCCACCAACCCGAAGAGCATCCGCGCGTCGGCCGGATCGCTCTTCCACCTTCCGGTGGTGGCCGGGGGAGAGGCCGGGGTGGTGCTCCGGGTGCTGCGGGAGTGGGGATTCACGACCGTGGGTACGGTCGTGCGGGGTGGCGTCGACTACGCGGTATTCGATTGGAACCGGCGGGTGGCGATGGTCTTCGGCAACGAAGCCTCGGGGCTGGGCGACAGTGTGGCCGGTGGGCTCGATGCGGCCGTTTCGATTCCGATGGCCGGGCGCGCCGAATCGCTCAATGTGAGCGTGTCGGCAGCGGTGCTCTGCTTCGAGGCGCTGCGCCGGCGCCGCGCCGGTGGTGACGCGAGTCCCGAGGTGGCGGGCGATGGCATTCCGCGTTCTACGATGCCCGGCATGGAAGCAGCCCCGACGGGTCCAACCGAACGGAACGGGGAGGGCTCCCCGTGAGCGACGCCCTCGACATCGACGCCATGGTCCTCGAGGCCAGGTCCTCCATCGAGGCTGCGCAGACGACCGAGGATATCCGCCGGGTCACGGCCAGGGTGTCCGGGAAGAAGTCGCCGTTGGCCGAGGCCCATCGCTCCCTCGGAGGGCTCGATCCCGGGGCCCGAAAGGAGCTGGGCCGCCGCCTGCACGAGGCCCGGAGCACCATCGAAGTTCTGGTCGAGCGGCGGCGCACGGAGATCTCCTTCGAGGAGCTCTCCCGGGAGATGGCCCATTCCCGGATCGACCTCACCGAGTTCATCCCCGGTTTGATCGCCGCACCACCGGCCCGGGGCCACCTCCATCTGGTGTCCCAGACCCGCGACGAGCTCGAGGACGTGTTCGTGGGCATGGGCTTCGAGGTGGCCGAGGGCCCTGAGATCGAAACCGACTGGTTCAACTTCGGCGCTCTCAACATACCCCCGGCCCATCCGGCCCGTGGGATGTGGGACACCTTCTATCTCAACCTGGGCGAACCGGAGACCGCACTGCTCCGTACCCACACCTCCCCGGTCCAGATCCACCTGATGGAACAGGCTGTGGTCGACGGCGGCCTCCCCATCCACGCGGTGATGCCCGGTCGTTGTTACCGCAGGGACACCCCCGACGCCCGGCACCTCCCGGTGTTCCATCAGATCGAGGGACTGGTGGTGGACAAGGACGTCACCTTCTCGGACCTGGCCGGAACCATCGAGGTGTTCACCTCCGCCTACTTCGGGCCTGACATCCACTCGCGTCTGCGGCCGGCCTACTTCCCGTTCACCGAACCGTCGGCCGAGTTCGAGGTCACCTGCACCATCTGTCACGGCGAGGGGTGCCGGACCTGTTCGATGACCGGATGGATCGAGCTCGGCGGCTGCGGAATGGTCGATCCGGCGGTTTTCGAGGCGGTCGGCATCGACGGCGACGAGTGGACCGGGTTCGCCTTCGGATTCGGGATCGACCGGTGTGCGCAGATGCGCCACCAGATCGCCGACATGCGCGCCCTGATCGAGAACGACATCCGTTTCCTCCGCCAGTTCTGATGCGCGGATTCTGAGAGGACAGCTGTGCGCGTTCCGCTTTCGTGGCTCCGAGACTTCGCCCCCTTCGAGGGGGAACCGGCGATGCTGGTCGCCACTTTCGACGACCTCGGCCTCGTCGTCGAGGAGGTCGAAGTGGTCGGGGAGGGTCTCGCCGACGTGGTGGTGGCCCGGGTGGACGGCATCAGCGCCATCGAGGGAGCCGATCGGATCCGACGGGTGCTCGTGGACGACGGCAGCGGCCCGATCGAGGTGGTCTGCGGCGCATGGAACTTCGTCGTGGGGGACCTGGTGGCTCTGGCCCCGGTGGGTGCCGTGCTCCCCGGGGGCTTCGAGATCGGCCGTCGCAAGATGAAGGGCGTCGCCTCCAATGGGATGCTCTGCTCGGGTAGGGAGCTGAGGCTGTCCGACGATCACGAGGGGATCCTGCGCCTGAACGACCTGGAGGGCGCCGATGTGGGTCGCACCCTCGCCGCGGTCCTGGGCATCGAGCCCGACGTCGTGTTCGACGTGGCGGTCGAGGCAAACCGGCCCGATGCATGGAGCATCGCCGGCGTTGCCCGCGACCTGGCGGCCAGGCTGGGGGTGTCCTTCTCGATCCCCGAGGCCGCCGCGCCCGACGCCGTCGCGGATGATTCGGGTTCCGGCTCCACCGACGCCGACGGTCCGCCGGTCGAGACGCTGGCCTCGGTGCAGGTCGAGGACCTCGAACTGTGCCCGCGTTTCACCGCGCGGGTGATCACCGGGGTGGTCGTGTCGGACTCGCCGCAGTGGTTGGCCCGGCGGCTGACGCTGGCCGGGATGCGGCCCATCAACAACGTGGTCGATGCGTCCAACTATGTGATGCTCGAGCTGGGGCAGCCCACCCACCCCTACGATCTGGACCGGCTGGCCGGTCACGGCCTGGTGATCCGGCGCGCCCGTCCGGGCGAGCAGGTGACCACCCTGGACGGCGTGGCCCGCACGTTGGGCCGACCCGGCCCCGGCCTCGGCGACACCGGCCAGGACTGCCTGATCTGCGATGCCGAAGGTGACCCGGTGGCCATCGGGGGCGTGATCGGCGGGGCATCGTCGGAGATCGACGGCTCCACTTCCCGGGTGCTGCTCGAGGCCGCCTACTTCGTGCCCATGGCCATTGCCCGCACGTCCAAGCGCCTGGCACTGCGCACCGAGGCCTCCACCCGGTTCGAGCGGGGATGCGACCCGGCGGGGATCGACCGTGCCGCCGAGCGGTTCTGCCAACTCCTCGGCCTCACCGCCGGAGCGTCCATGGCCGTGGCCACCGGGGCCATCGACGTGGCCGGCGACGTTCCCGGACCGGTGGAGATGACCGTGCGCCCCTCGAAGGTGAACGCGTTGCTCGGAACCGAGTTCACGGCGGCTGGCATCGCCGGGCTCCTGGACCCGCTGGGCATCGACGCAGCACCCTCCTCCGACCGGGTCGACGGTCCACTGCGGGTGACGGTACCCACCTACCGACCGGACATCCGACCGCTGCCGATGGGCGAGGCCGACATCGCCGAAGAGGTGGCCCGGATCTACGGGTACGCCCGACTGCCGCGACGGATGCCGTCGTGGCCGCAACCCGGTCGCCTCACCTCGTACCAGCGGGACCGGAGGGTGTTGAAGGACGTGCTCTGCGGGCTCGGTGCCTCCGAGGCGTGGACCACGACCTTCGTGAGCGAGTCCGACCAGGTCGATGCCGGCTTCGACCCGCCGTATGTCGAGGTGGCCAATCCGCTGGTGGAGGCGGAGCGGTTCCTCCGGTCGTCCCTGGCCCCGGGTCTGATCCGTGCGGTCCTCTACAACCGGGAGCGCCGCCAGGGTGACGTGCGGTTGTTCGAAGTGGGCACGGTCTTCCAGTATCCGGAAGGGCCCGTCATCGATCCGGAGGGAGGCCCCCTGGCCGACACCTCCGAGCGGCTCAGTGCGATCTTCGCCTGCGAGGGTGACGACGCCTGGACCACGGTGGCCGCTTGGCGCACCATCGCCGAGGCCCTCGGCCTGGCCGAGTGGTCCATGTGGGACCACGCGCATCTGGGCCGTGCCTCCCGGGTGCTCCACGACTACCGCTCCGCCGCGCTGGTGAGCATCGTCACCGAGCCGGAGGGCGGTGCCACCTCGTTGCATCCCACTGTGCTCGGCGTGCTCGGTGAGCTCGATCCCTTCCTGGCGGGCCGGTTCGGCCTGGACAATCCCGACGGGCGACCCCGCCGGGTGGCCTGGCTCGACCTCGACATCGGGGTGCTGCTGGACCGCCATCGGGTGCCCCGCCGTCCCGCTGAGGCGCGGCCGATCAGCCGGTTCCCCTCGTCCGACATCGACCTGGCCTTCGTGGTCGAGGACCCGGTTGCGGCAGGGGCGGTCGAGCGGACCCTGCGAACGACCGGGGGTGCGCTGCTGGAGTCGGTCGAACTGTTCGACGTCTACCGGGGGCCGTCCGTGGCCGAAGGGGCTCGCAGCCTGGCCTTCCGGCTGCGCTTCTGCGCTCCGGACCGCACGCTCACCGACGAGGAGATCAGCAGCCTCCGGTCGGCCTGCATCCAGGCCGTGGAGCAGGGGCACCACGCCGTGCTGCGTTGACGCCCCGACCCGTGCTCCCGGCGCTCGGTGGCAGCCAGGTAGGGAGAGGAGACCTGTGAGCCGACCGCAGGCCCGCTACGACGGGCAGATCGCCGTGGTCACCGGTGCCGGTTCCGGCATCGGGAACCAATTGGCGAGGGATCTGGTGGAACGGGGGGCGCGGGTATTCGGTGTCGATGTCCGCACGGGACCTTTGGACGGAGCGCCGGGGATCACGGCAATTCACTGCGACCTCGCCGATGTCGGCTCCTACGAGCGTGTGCTCGCCACCGTCGAGGCCGAACACGGGCGGGTGGACCTCCTCGCCAACGTGGCAGGCGTCGACGAGCCGGTCTCGGCGATCGACGTGGACCTGGGGTTCTACCGCAAGATCGTCGAGGTGAACTTCTTCGCCGCGGCCGCAGGGACGATCTGCGTCCTTCCGGGAATGGCACGGCGGGGATTCGGAAGCGTCCTCAACTGCTCGAGTGACAGCGTGCGGTCCCCGATCGCACACGAGTCGGCCTATGTCGCCTCGAAGGGGGCTCTCAGCGCGTTCACCGAGAGCGTGGCCCTCGAGGTCCGGCCGTCGGGTGTGCACGTGCATATCCTCTACCCCGGGTTCGTCGAGACTCCACTGGCGATCCGTTCACTCGAGCGGGGCATGAAGCGCCCCCCGAAGGCGGTCCGCCGCACCACCGCGCAGGTCTCCGCTACCGCGCTCGACGGCATCGGCGGGCGGGCGATCGAGATCAACGCAGCCAGGGCCGCGGCCATGACCCCGCTGCTCCGCATCCTGGCGCCGCCGATGTACCGACGGGTCATGGCGGGACGCTCGATGCCGATGTGAGCCGGGGTTACCGACTCATCCACCCGGAGTGATCGCACGGTGGGGATCGTCACGAGAGCCAGACTTCGGCCTGTTGACGGAGGATCGCCGATCGGGAGGTGCCGGCATCGGAGCGTCCATCTCCTCGAGCAGTGCACGCGATCCGGGGCCGAGCCACGGCACCAGGCGCCGGCAGTCCTCGGGAGAGAAGCTGTCGAAGAAGGCGCCGGCCAGCGTCTCCAGCGCGCCGTGATCGTCAGGGTCGACGGCATCGATGCACGCCTCGATGGTCCCGAGGGCCCGCCTCACCGCGTCGGCCTCGGCTTCGAGTAGTGACAGACGCTCGGCGACGAAGTCGGCCAGCTCGATGAGGACGAGCGCCTCCCCGGGGTCGTCCCCGCAGGCGTCGACCAAGTCGTGGTACGCCGCCAAGAACTCGGGGAGCCGTCGGAGAAGGGCATCGGCCAGGGACAGGTGGCCCGGTGGAGGCTGGGCACCGGGCGGGGATCCGAGGAAGACCACGGGGGTACTCCATGTTCGAGCAGTGCGGGCCGTTCGAACTGCTTCCCGTGATCGGCGAGTCGGGTGGTGCGAGGTGACGTCGATTCCGAACTTACCGATCGGGGGGAGGACGGTCAAGGGTCGGATCCGCCGGTCCCGAGGTGGCCGGCGCGTGTGGCCTGCCGACAGCGCCGGGTTGCATAATCATGCGAATTCGTGAATACACTTGCGACATGCGTGGGCACCCATGACGGTCAAGGTCGGAGTCGTCGGTGCGTCGGGGTACGCGGGCATCGAGCTCCTGCGCCTGTGCGCCGGGCATCCGGATCTGGAGGTGGAGGTGGCCACGGCCGGCGTCAACAGCGGTGAGCGGGTCGCCCGCCATACCCCGTCGCTGGCGGCCGCCTATCCCTCGCTCTCCTACGCGCCCACCGATGCGTCCGACCTGGACGGCCTGGATCTGGTCTTCCTCGCCCTTCCCCACGGCCAGTCCCAACACCTGGTCCCGGAGCTGCTGCCCAGGACCGGCGTGATCGTGGACCTCGCCGCGGACTTCCGGCTCCACGATCCCGCCCTCTACCCGGCCTGGTACGGCGAGTCGCACGCCGCCCCCGAGCTCCTCGGCCGGTTCGCCTACGGGCTGCCCGAGTTCCACCGCACCGAATTGCAGGGGGCGCGGCTGATCGCCGCCCCCGGCTGCTATCCCACCGCCGCCATCCTGGCGCTGGCCCCCCTGGTCGAGGCCGGGGTGTTGGCCCGGCCCGATGGTCCGAACGATCCGGTCGGGCCGGTGCCGCCCTTCGTCGTGGATGCCGCCAGCGGCGTGTCCGGGGCCGGGCGGGCCCCCAGGGACAACCTCCACTTCGGCACCGTGGACGAGGACTTCGTGGCCTACGGCCTGCTCGATCATCGGCACACCGCCGAAATGGAACAGGGTCTCGGGGCTCCGGTGCTGTTCACCCCCCACCTGGCGCCGATGGTGCGGGGCATCCTGGTCACCTGCTACGCGCGTCCGGCCCCGCCGGTCGGGGAGCCGGGGGAACTGACCACCGACGCTGCGATGGGGATCCTCCACGACCGCTACGACGGCGAACCGTTCGTAGTGGTCACCGCCGATCCGCCGTCGACCAAGGCGACCAGCGGATCCAACTGTGCCCAGGTGACCGTGAGGGTGGATCCCCGGACGGGCTGGGTCCTCGCCATCGCCGCCATCGACAATCTCGTCAAGGGCGCCTCCGGGCAGGCAGTCCAGTGTGCCAACCTTGCCCTCGGCCTGCCCGAGGGCACCGGACTACCGAATGCAGGGGTCTATCCATGAGCATCACCACACCGCGGGGCTTCGTCGCTTCGGGACTGGCATCGGGCATCAAGGCCTCAGGGGCGCTCGACTTGGCCCTGCTGGCCACCGATGACGGCGTGGCCGTCCCCACGGCCGCCACCTTCACCGGCAACCTGGCCGCCGCCGCACCGGTGCAGATCAGCCGGTCCCACATGGCCTCCAACGGTGGCAGGGCGACGGCGGTGGTGGTGAGCAGCGGCAATGCCAATGCCGCCACCGGCGAACGCGGACGGGACGATGCGCGGCACATGTGCGACCTGGTGGCCCGAGGGCTCGACGTGCCGGTCGAGCAGGTCCTGGTCTGTTCCACCGGGCTCATCGGCATCCCCCTGCCCATGGCACCCATCGAGGCGGGCATCCCCGGGTTGGTGGCCGCCCGTGCCGGGTCGGCCGAGGCGGCGGAACGCGCCGCCACCGGCATCCTGACCACCGATTCGGGACGCAAGGAAGTGCTGATCGAGAGCTCGGCCTTCACTGTGGCGGGCATGGCCAAGGGCGCGGGCATGCTGGCCCCGAACATGGCGACCATGTTGGCCTTCCTGACCACCGACGCCGCCGTCGAGCCTGGTCCGCTCGCCGAACTGCTGCGCATCGCCGTGCGCGACTCCTTCAACTCGATGACCGTGGACGGCTGCACCTCGACCAACGACACCGTGATCCTGTTGGCGTCGGGACGTGCCGGCACGGCCGATCCGAACGTGGTGGTCGACACCGTCACCGAGGCGTGTTCGACGCTGGCCGGCCAGATGGCGGCCGATGCCGAGGGCGCGTCGAAGATCTTCCAGGTCCAGGTGACCGGTGCCCGTTCGGACGGCGAGGCCCACCGGGCTGCCCGTAAGGTGGCCGACTCCCTGCTGGTCAAGTGTTCGATCAACGGAGAGGATCCCTACTGGGGTCGGGTGGCGAGCGAACTGGGGTCTGCCGGCGTCGAATTCGAGATGGACCGGCTGGACATCGCCTACGGAGGTGTGGCGGTGTGCAGGGGTGGTGTGGGGGCAGACCACGATGCTGTAGCCGTGGCCACGCACATGGCGGGGTCACTGATCGAGATCCACTGCCGGCTGGGCCTGGCCGACGGCGACGCCGTGGTGATGGGTGTCGAGCTCGGTTACGGCTACATCGACGAGAACAGGACGACCTCGTGAGCATCGGGCCGGATCCCGTTCGGGCCGTTCCCGCTCTGGCACCGGGGGACAAGGCATCGGTGCTGGTGGAGGCGCTTCCCTACATCCGCCGGTTCTGGGGCAAGGTGGTCGTGGTCAAGTACGGCGGCAACGTGCTCGGTGCCGGCCCGGAGGGCCACGCCGTCGGTGAGGACGAGGCGCTCGCCTCCTTTGCCGAGGACATCGTGCTGATGCGGTCGGTGGGAATGCTGCCGGTGGTCGTCCACGGCGGGGGACCGCAGATCGGTGCGCTCATGGAGCGGGTCGGCAAAGAGGTCGAGTTCCTCGACGGCCTCCGGGTCACCGATGCCGACACCATCGACCTGGTCCGCATGGTGCTCGTCGGCAAGGTCAACCGCGACATCGTGAGCTCGATCAACGTGCACGGCGCCCTGGCAGTGGGCCTGTCCGGTGAGGATGCCAACCTGATCACCGCCACCGCACGCTCCGAAGCACTGGGTTACGTGGGCGACGTGGTCGACGTCGATCCGGTCATCGTGCACCACCTGTTGGCCCAGGGGCTCATCCCGGTGGTGGCCACCATCGGGACCGACCAGTCGGGGCAGGCGTTCAACATCAACGCGGACACCGCTGCGGGAGCCCTGGCCGTCGCCCTCGAGGCGGAGAAGCTTGTCTTCCTCACCGACGTCGCCGGTCTCCGTGCCGTCCCTGACGATCCCTCCACACTGATCCACCAGGTCACCGCCGACGACCTCGACCACCTGGTGGCGACCGGGGCGGCCAGGCGGGGGATGATCCCCAAGGTGGAGGCGTGCGCCCGTGCGGTGCGGTCCGGCGTCGGCCGCGCCCATATCCTCGATGGCCGCACCCCGCACGCGCTGCTCCTGGAGGTCTTCACCGACGAAGGAGTGGGCACCATGGTCAAGGGGACCGAATGACCGCCCCCCGCTCCACCATCGATCGCTCCGCCCTCATGCACAACTACGCGGAGCCGCCGGTCACCTTCGTGCGGGGCGAGGGCAGCGTGCTCTACGACACGGTGGGAAAGCCGTATCTCGACTTCCTGTCCGGCCTGGCTGTGACCTCGCTGGGGCACGCCCATCCGGTGGTGGCCGATGCCATCTCCGAGCAGGCCCACACCCTGTCCCATGTGTCCAACCTGTTCGGCACGACGGTCGGGCCCGAGGTGGCCGTGACCCTGGACCGGCTCATCGGTGGCGGGACCGAACGGGCCGGCGGCCAGGTCTTCTTCGCCAACTCGGGGGCGGAAGCCAACGAGTGCGCGATCAAGCTGGCCCGCAGGTGGGCGGGTCCCGGGCGGTTCGCCGTCGTCAGCACCTGGGACGCGTTCCACGGGCGGACGCTGGCCACCCTGGCGGCCACCGGGCAGAAGGAGAAGCAGACGCCGTTCCTGCCGCTGCCGGACGGCTTCCAGCACGTGCCCTTCGACGACATCGGGTCCATGGAGGCAGCCTGTGACCCCAGCCTGGTGGCGGCGGTGCTGGTGGAGCCCATCCTCGGGGAGGCCGGGGTCGTGATGCCTTCCTCGGACTATCTGGGGGCGCTCCGGCAACTGTGCACCGAGCGGAACATCCTGCTGATGGTGGACGAGATCCAGACCGGGTTGGGTCGCACCGGACGCTGGTTCGGGTTCCAGCACCTGGGGGTGGAGCCCGACGTGGTGACCATGGCCAAGGCCCTCGGCAACGGCATGCCGGTGGGGGCCTGTTGGGCCCGGGCCGAGGTGGCTGCCGCCTTCGTTCCGGGCGACCATGGAAGTACCTTCGGTGGACAGCCGCTGGCCATGTCGGCGGCGCAGGCCACCTTGAGGGTCATGGAGTCCGAGGATGTTCCCGCCCGTGCACGGCTGTCCGGTGCCCGCTTGCGCGGGGCACTCGAGAAGCTGCCGGGCGTTGGCTCCGTGCGCGGCGAGGGACTCCTGCTGGCCGCGGTCCTGACCAACGAGTTCGCCGTCCCTGCGTACCGCGAGGCCCTCGAGGCGGGGCTTGTCATCAACGCCCCCCGGGCCGACGTCTTGAGATTCGCGCCCTCGCTGCTGGTCACCGACGCGCAGATCGATCGGGCGGTGGGCATCCTGGGGACGATCCTCGCCCGCCTGGTGGCCGTGTCCGAATCGAGTGCACCGTCCAACGGCCTCGAAGGCGCCGTGGTCGCGGCGGTACCGAGCGGAGGCCTCAGTGGCAGATGAACCGACCACCGGCCCCGGCCCCGGCCCCGCGCATCACGGCGAGGAGATCAGCGCCGAGGTCGTGGACGGTCCCCGCAGCGTGGTGTGGCAGCAGGCGGCCAACCGGACGCACACAATGCGGGGGCTGTTGGCATGGGCAATGGGGGTCGCTCCATCGCAAGCAGGCGGTGGGGGATGACCAAGCACCAGCGACAGCACCGGATCACCAAGCTGCTGGAGACCAGGGCCGTCGGCAGCCAGGCCCACCTGGTCGATCTGCTGGCCGCCGAAGGGGTCGAGGCCACCCAGACCACCGTGTCGCGCGACCTCGAGGAGCTCGGTGCCCTCAAGGTGCGCCTGCCCGGTGGAGAGACGGCGTACGTCCTGCCCGAGCTGCCGTCGCACCAGGTCGCGCCGGAGGACCATCTTCGTCGGGTGCTCGGGGAGTGGGTGGTCGAAGCCGACCATTCGGGCAACCTGATCGTGCTGCGCACACCGCCGGGCTCTGCCCATGTCGTAGGCTCGGCTCTCGACCGGAGCGGGTTTCCCGGGGTGATCGGCACCGTGGCCGGGGACGACACGGTCCTGGTGGTGGCCTCGGAGGCGTCCGGGGGCGCGGCCGTGGCCGAACGCCTGACAGCGGTCGCCGGCCTCGAGCGGAACGGGACGACAACGTCGAAGCAGCACGCTCCGTCGACAGCACAGAAGCCGAAGGCAGCACGGGCAAGGGGTAGATCATGACGCAGAGAGTGGTTCTGGCGTTCAGCGGTGGACTGGACACCTCGGTGGCCGTCCGGTGGCTGATGGAGCACCAGGGGGTCGAGGTGATCGCGGTGGCGGTCGATGTCGGCCAGGCAGCCGATTCCGGGGGGGAGGACTGGGACGCCATCCGCAACCGGGCGCTGGCGGCCGGCGCCATCGAGGCCACCGTCGTCGACGCCCGCGCCGAGATGGCCGAGGACTTCTGCATGCCGGCCCTGATGGCCAACGCCAAGTACGAGGGGAAGTACCCGCTGGTGTCGGCCCTGTCCCGCCCCGTGATCGTCAGGCACCTGGTGGCCGAGGCCCGTCTGCACGGGGCGACCGCGGTGGCCCACGGATGCACCGGCAAGGGGAACGACCAGGTGCGCTTCGAGGTGAGCACCCGCGCCCTGGCGCCCGACCTCGAAGTCATCGCGCCGGCGCGCCTGTGGGGTCTGTCACGGGAGGACTGCATCGAGTACGCCGCCAAGTGGGACATCCCGCTCTCGGTGACCAAGGAGAAGCTGTACTCGATCGACGAGAACCTCTGGGGCAGGGCCATCGAGTGCGGGGTCATCGAGGACCCGTGGAGCCGGCCCCCCGAGGACGTCTATACGATGACGCGTCCCACGGCCATCGAGCCGACCGAGCTGGTCATCGCCTTCGAATCCGGTGTCCCGGTGTCCGTGGACGGGCGCTCGCTCGCCCCGGCGCCGTTGATCGCCGAGGTGAACCGGATCGTCGGCTCGTACGGCTTCGGCCGCCTCGACATGGTGGAGAACCGCCGGGTGGGGATCAAGAGCCGTGAGGCCTACGAGTGCCCGGGGGCGCTCGCCCTGCTGCTGGCCCACGCCGACCTCGAGGACCTCACCCTGGAGCGGGACCTCCACCACGAGAAGATCCGGCTCGAGCCGCGGTGGTCGGAACTGGTCTACGACGGCTTGTGGTTCTCGCCGCTCAAGCAGGCCCTGGACGCCTTCTTCTCCGAATCGCAACGGCATGTCACTGGCGAGGTCCGCCTCAGGCTCGACACCGGACGGTGCTGGGTCGTGGGCCGTCGCAGCACCCTGAGCCTCTACGACCACGGGCTGGCCACCTACGACAACACGGATACCTTCCGCCATGAGGACGCCGAAGGCTTCGTACGGTTGTGGGGGCTGGGCGTGGCCACGTGGTCGGCGGTACAGGAGGGTCGCCACCGCGGCGAGGCTGCCGTGGGCGGCCCGGACCGATGACTCTGTGGCACGGCCGCCTGAGCGGCGGTACCGCGGACGTGGTCATGGACTACTCCGTCAGCCTCCACTTCGACCGGCAGCTGGCGCATGACGACCTGACCGGTTCGCGGGCCCATGTCCGGGGACTTGGAAGGGGTGGCCTGCTGAGTGAGCACGAGGTGTCCGGGCTGCTCGCCGCCCTCGACCAGGTGGAGGCAGAGCTCGATGCGGGGGAGTTCCGGTTCGAGCCCGGCGACGAGGACATCCACACCGCGGTCGAGCGCAGGGTGACCGAGATCGCCGGCGATGTCGGGGCCAAACTGCACACCGGCCGCAGTCGCAACGATCAGATCGCCACCGATCTGCGGTTGTACGCCAAGCGGGAGCTGCTGGCGGTGGCCTCCGAGATCATCGCCCTGCAAGAGGTGTTGGTCCTCCGTTCCAAGGAGGCCGGCGACATATATCTCCCCGGCTACACCCATCTCCAGCGGGCCCAGCCGGTGCTGTTGTCCCACCACTTGTTGGCCCACGGGTGGGCCCTGTCCCGCGACGTCGACCGCCTGATCGCCACTGTGGGGAGGATGGACGTGTCCCCCTTGGGGGCAGGTGCGCTTGCCGGATCGTCACTCCCTCTCGATCCCGACGGCGTGGCGGAGGACCTGGGGTTCGCCGGGCGCTTCGAGAATTCGATGGACGCGGTGTCCGACCGCGACTTCGTGGCCGAGGCGCTCTTCGACCTGGCCCTGCTGGGAGTGCACCTGTCGCGCATCGGCGAGGAGATGGTGGTGTGGTCGACCGAGGAGTTCGGGTTCGCCGTGCTCGACGATGCCTTTGCCACCGGCAGCTCGATGCTGCCCCAGAAGAAGAATCCCGATGTGGCCGAACTGGCCCGGGGGAAGACCGGCCGGCTCATCGGCAATCTGACCGGGCTCCTGGTCACGTTGAAGGGCCTTCCCCTCTCTTACAACCGGGACCTGCAGGAGGACAAGGAACCGCTGTTCGACTCGGTGGGCCAGACCCGCATGGCGCTTGCCGCCCTGTCGGGGCTGTTGGCCACGGTCAGCTTCGATGCGGGACGCATGCAAGAGGCGGCAAACGGCCCGGCGGTGGCCGCCGTGGACCTGGCCGAATGGCTTGTGGAACAGGGCATGCCGTTCCGACAGGCCCACGGCGTGGTGGGGGGCCTCGTGCGCGACTCCATCGAGCGGCACGTCCCCTTGGTCGAACTGGTCGAGGCCCACCCGGCCCTGGGCTCGGAGGCGGTGGCCCTGCTCGAGCCCGGTGTGGCCGTGACCCGTCGGACCACCCCTGGCAGTGCAGGGCCCCTGGCGGTCAAGATCCAGTTGGAGCGGTTCGTCCACCGCCTCGAGTCGGATCGGAACCGGATCGCCTACTCCGGCTGAACCCGTCGGCGCCGGTCGTCGCTGGGCCCGGGCCGTGTAACGCGACGTCGGCCCCGCGGACTGCAGGAGGTGAAGCCCTTGAGCGCACTGGTGACACCGACCATCGGATGCTGCCGCCGGGATGCTGCCCTGCCGGCCGTGAGCCCGAGCTGGGGTCGAGTGCCGCGGCCCCGGTTGCGATGAGAGGCTGAACAGGTGGTCGTCCTTCTCCTGATCGGATTCCTCGGCGGTCTGGTCACCGGCATCTCGCCGTGCGTGCTGCCGGTGCTCCCGGTCATCTTCGCGGTCGGAGCCACCAGCGGGCTCCGGGTGGACACGGAGGCGGCCGGCGAGGGACAGGATGCCTACACGCAGGCTGCGGCGGTCGCGGTCGACGTTGCCGTGGGCGTCGGCTCGAGGAGATCGGCCCTCTCGTCACGAGAGGACGGTGCGTCGGACCCCAACGTGGGCCCGGCGGGCCCGGACACCCGAGTGGCATACGTCGACAGCATCGAGGTCCCGTCGATCAGCGGCGCAGAGGCTCGGCTTGCCGAGCTGCGCAGGCGGAGGCGGCCGATCGCCGTGGTAGGTGGGCTCGTGCTCAGCTTCTCCGTCTTCACCCTCACCGGATCGTGGCTGCTCAGCATCCTCGGTCTCCCCCAGGACGCGCTCCGGTGGATCGGCCTGATCGTCCTCGGTGCGCTGGGGCTGGGCCTGATCGTCCCCGCCATCGGTGAGGCACTCGAGGTTCCCTTCGCCCGGCTCGGCCGGGGCCACCTGCGTGCCGAGGGAGGAGGGTTCGTGCTCGGACTCAGCCTGGGACTGGTGTTCGTCCCCTGTGCGGGCCCGGTGCTGGCGGCGATCACCGTAGTCGGCGCCGACCACCGGTTCGGCCTGTCCGCCCTGGTCCTCACGGTCGCGTTCGCCATGGGCGTCGCCGTGCCACTGCTGATCTTCGGCCTCCTGGGGCAACGCCTCGCCGGGCACATGCGGTTGGTGCGTACGCAGGCCGCGGTCGTCCGCAAGTTGGCGGGAGTGATCCTGCTCCTGACGGCCCTGGCCATCGGGTTCAACCTGACCGCCGGGGTGCAACGGGCGCTGCCCGGCTACACGGATGCCCTCCAGAAGAACATCGAGGCCAATGCCGGCGCCAGGCAGGCCCTTGGCGGTGTGACCGGCAGCGGGTCCGCTGGCGTCCTGGCCAATTGCAGCGATGGCAGCCCCGTACTGCAGCAGTGTGGGACGGCGCCCCCGATCAGCGGGATCACCCAGTGGCTGAACACGCCGGACGGAAGGCCCCTGTCGATCGCAGCCCTGCGGGGGAGGGTGGTGCTGGTCGACTTCTGGACCTACTCGTGCATCAACTGCCAGCGCTCGCTGCCGCACGTCGAAGCGTGGAATCGGGCCTACGCCGCCGACGGCCTGACCGTCATCGGTGTCCACACCCCCGAGTTCGCATTCGAGCACGTGGTGTCCAATGTGGCGGTGGCGGCCAGGCAACTCGGAGTGGTCTACCCCGTCGCCATCGACAACCAGTACGCGACGTGGACTGCCTATGAGAACTCGTACTGGCCCGCCGAGTATTTGATCGACGCCTCCGGTCGGGTGCGCCACGTTGATTTCGGTGAGGGGCAGTACCAGCAGACCGAGTCGTTCATCCGGCAGCTCCTGGTGGCCGCCGACCCCAAGGTGGTCCTGCCCCGTGCAACCGACGTCGCCGACACCATGCCGACGGAGCAGACGACGCCCGAGTCCTACCTGGGCTACCAGCACCCGCAGAACCTGGCCGGCCAGACCGTGCAGGAGGACCGGATGTCCACCTACCAGGCACCGGCGTCGATACCCGAGGATGAGTACGCCTACAACGGTGAATGGTCGATCGGGAGCGAGAGCGCGACTGCCGGGCAGGGGGCGATGCTGTCGCTCAGCTACCAGGCACGGGACGTCTACCTGGTGTTGGGGGGCTCCGGGACGATCAAGGTGTCGGTCGACGGCGTGCAGACCCGGGCCATCGTCGTCGGCGGGGTGCCCAGGCTCTACCAGCTGGTCGGATCGGACTCGTACCAGCAGGGGCTGCTCTCACTGGCGGTGTCCCCCGGGGTGCAGGCCTACGACTTCACCTTCGGGTAGGCAGGTCGACGACGACCACCGTCAAGTGGGGCGGCGGAGGGTACTGAACCGCCCGAGGGGCGGGCCCGGACCACGAATCACCCTCACCCCGGCTCGGGGCTGATCTCTCCCCCCGGGCGAGGGCTGATAACGTCGGGTCCTCGGATGCGGGTCGTCCGGGCTCAGGATTCGGATGCTTCCGGCCCTGATTGACACGCCGGTTCGCACGCGATAATGTAACTAGTCCTGGTGAACGGCCCGCAAGGGAGTCGCCAGGCACCTACAGAATGGGGCTCTGGCCTCTGCCTGTGGAGATTCCGGCACCAACGCCTCGCGGCGTGTGCCCGGTCGCTCCTTGAAAACGGAATAGTGATAGCCAAAAGTCAGTGCGGGCGATCGCGGGGCAACCCGAGATCGCCAGTCAATTCAAGCATTGAACGGACAATGTCTGTTCTTTGCCAGTATTCAGTTGACCGAGAGGATCAGTGTCCTCGACGTCAGCTCTTCGATTTCGGTCAGGCCTCCGGGTCTGAACGAGGTCTCAATGGAGAGTTTGATCCTGGCTCAGGACGAACGCTGGCGGCGTGCCTAACACATGCAAGTCGAACGAGGTCCATCCGGTAGCAATACCGGTGAAGATCAAGTGGCGAACGGGTGAG
>JBKQMB010000005.1:77500-78720 GCA_052326605.1 Acidimicrobiales bacterium
ATGACCTGTGGTAAGGGGTGAAAGGCCAAACAAACTCGGTGATAGCTGGTTCTCCCCGAAATGCATTTAGGTGCAGCGTCAGATGTTCAGCATCGGAGGTAGAGCACTGAATGGGCTAGGGGGCCTACAAGCTTACTGACCCCAATCAAACTCCGAATGCCGATGCTCCAGAGTCTGGCAGTGAGACCACGAGGGATGAGCTTCGTTGGTCAAAAGGGAAACAGCCCAGACCGCCAGCTAAGGCCCCAAATTCTAGGCTAAGTGGAAAACGATGTGGGAACGCAGAGACAGCCAGGAGGTTGGCTTAGAAGCAGCCACCCTTAAAAGAGTGCGTAATAGCTCACTGGTCGAGTGGTCCTGCGCGGACAATGTAACGGGGCTCAAGCCTAGAGCCGAAGCTGCGGATTTCCGCGTAAGCGGGAGTGGTAGGGGAGCGTCGATCTTGCCGAGAAGCGGCGGTGGGAACCGTCGTGGAGCGTGATCGAGTGAGAATGCTGGCATGAGTAGCGAGAGAGGGGTGAGAAACCCCTCCGCCGTAAGCCCAAGGGTTCCTGGGGAAGGCTAATCCGCCCAGGGTCAGTCGGGAGCTAAGGCGAGGCCGAGAGGCGTAGTCGATGCACAACTGGTTGATATTCCAGTACCACCGTGTCCGCGCCCATCCCGAATCGAGGGTACTAAGGGGCTGGCCTTCGGGCCGATCCGACCGACCTTGACAAGGGAAGCGAAGGGGGGACGCAGGAGGGTAGATGAGCCCAGGCGTTGGTTGTCCTGGGGGAAGCGAGTAGAGGGAGGTCTAGGCAAATCCGGACCTCACATACCTTGAGTCGTGATCCCGAGCCGTTCTAGGCGAAGTCATTGAGCCCATGCTGCCAAGAAAAGCCCCTAGCGAGCTGGCACGGTGCCCGTACCCCAAACCGACACAGGTGGGCAGGTAGAGCATACCAAGGCGATCGGGAGAACTGTGGTTAAGGAACTCGGCAAAATTCCTCCGTAACTTCGGGAGAAGGAGGGCCTCGTTAGGGTGATGGACTTCGCGTCCGGAGCTCGAGGAGGTCGCAGCGAATTGAGGGAAGCGACTGTTTACTAAAAACACAGCAGCGTGCTAAGTCGTAAGACGACGTATACGCTGTGACGCCTGCCCGGTGCCGGAAGGTTACGGGGAAGGGTCAGTCCTTCGGGACGAAGCTCTGAACCTAAGCCCCGGTAAACGGCGGCCGTAA
>JBKQMB010000006.1:0-3815 GCA_052326605.1 Acidimicrobiales bacterium
CAGCTCAATGAGCTACTCGCCACCCGCCGACGGGTGAAGGGAGCCGCCATGGAGTAGAACGAATCACGGAGCCCGGTGGGGAATAACGTGAACGACCAGGTAGGGAATAACGGCAACGTCGACAGCCGGGAAGCGCGTCACCATCAACCCCACCCGGGACGGTGGTGGACGGGCATCGTTCAAGGTCCACTGCAGGGCGTGCCCGATGCGCCAGGCCTGCACCAAGTCACGGGCCGGTCGCACCATCACCGTCCATCCCCACGAGACAATCCTGCAACGGGCCAGAGCTGAACAGAAAGAGCCCGGCTGGGTCGAGCGCTACCGGGCCGACCGACCCATCGTCGAACGCAAGATCGCCCACTTCATGAGGAGGCCCTGGGGAGGTCGGAGGGCACGAACCAGAGGAAAGGCACGCGTAGCCACCGACCTCGACACCCGGGCCGGTGCCATCAACTGGGCCCGCCTGGCCGCACTCGGACTACAGCGTGACGCGAGCGGATGGGTGATCGCAGGGGCCTGAGGGCCACAAGACCCACCCGGTCACGCCATCGAGCCCACTAAGGCCCTCATGCACCCCCGCTCGACGGAGGAATCCCAACTCCGACTGATGGATCCGACCGCGAGAGGAGCTTTCACCGCCCCCGGATCAATGCCGAGCGAGCCTCGTGGGGAGCACTCCCCAGGATTGCCCCTACTTCAGCAGCCTCCTAGATCGGCGTCGAGGCCGTCCGTCATGACGCCGGCAATCGCCGCCTCCAGGGGCGGTCCCTCAGTTGACATGGCCGTGGTCAAGTCCGAGAGTGAGCGAATCGGGACATCTCCAATGAGGTCCCGAAGTACCGGATTCACAAACACCACGCTGTTGTCCCCGGCGACATGAAATAGTCCGACTGGAACGGTATCGGTCAACCGGCGAAGAAACTGCTCGTTGTGGCGCAACGCCTCGACCGCTGCCATCTCCTCGGAGACATCCAGCAGCTGGGCCACGACAACGGTGGTGCCATCGTCTTGAAGCTGGAAGTCGTTTGAGGTCTCCATCCAGAGCCAGGATCCGTCTTTGCACAGATAGCGGAGCCGTGCGCTTTGAATGCTGCGGCCGTGCTCGCCGCTTAATCGGCTCATCCAGTTGTCGATTGCGCGGACGTGGTCGTCTGGATGGACAAAGTCGAGGGTCGAGTGGCCCACCAGATCTGATGCGGCCCAGCCAAGCATGAGCGTGGTGGCTCGATCCACCGACACGATCGAGGCGGTCTCGCTCTTGATCATCGTTCCCAGTCGCGGCCTTGTTGGCAGTAGCTCGGCTGCCCGGATCGGACCCCGCGGATCGTCTTGAAACCCGTCGCCAGAGGTCACCACACGCAGTACGATCCCGTGTTCTTCTCGCAGGTCGAGATAGTGCAGGAGGAGCGCGTTCTCCGGATCACTCGACATGTGGATCTTTGCGACGCCTATTCCCCGCGCCAATGCTGCAACGAACCCGTCGGTGACCGCACGCGAATCCTCGGGAATCACCAGTTCGAGGAACGACCGGGTGTCCACTTGATGCCCCGAACCCAAAGGAATCGAGTCCGGCATTTCCATTGGGGCACCGTTCGGACTGACTGCACCCACCATGGCGTCGGCATGCGATTCCAGCCACGACGCAAGCGATTGGTTGGCTTGGACTCCACCAAGTGCCGTCGACCGACTCGTGGAATCAATGGACGGAGGTTCACCCATCGTCGAATTGTGACCTTGATTGTGATCGACCTTGGTCTTTGCTCACGCTGACTCCGAAGTCCCAGATTGTCTCTATGTCTCGTTTCATCGACCATCCAGTCCTGGAGCTTGACCTGCTCAGACCCGAGGACCTCGTCTAACACCTGCAACAACCCACCGACCGGGCCCTACCAGGATGGCTCCGCCCTTGTGGAGGTGAGCCAGCCGTGCCCGGCGTCCGTGGTCGCCGACCAGCCGGAACCCGGCGAGGAGCACGAACACGCAGAGTGGTGGATCACGAAGTACGCCCGGCGCCTGCCGGGTCCACCCGGAAGCGGTCCGCTGGGGAATACCTCGCCGGCCGACGGGAACCCGCCATAGCTCCCCGACACCGAGCGCCTTGGGCGATCCGTTCGTTCACCGAAGGTGGTTGTGAGGTTCAAAGTGCCAGCAGGGGTCATCATGGCGGACCCAACCCCTGAGCGAGCCGGGCGGCAACCGTGACATAGGCCATCCTCCGTCGCCATCCCAAAGGTCCCGAGGTTGCTCAGTATTCAGTTGTCCCATGTCTACTACGGGGGTGCCTGAAACTGACTTGGGGTCGTGAACTCCCAGGTCAAAGGGCCAACAGGCCGACTCTGCTCCGGTTCGCTGAAACACGCACTGGCCGGTGCGGCGAGCACGACAGGGGTAGTAAGCGGGCCCTGAGCCGATCCCGAGATACTGCGACGCGTAACCGATCGGGGGCAGGCGGCGCTAGTCCGGCTGCGGTGGGCAAGTTTGCCAGATGTTCCCCGTTCTCGGCGTCAGTTCTGAGGACCGGGAGGACCCGAACTATCTGGATTGGAGACGACGAAGAGTCATCTTCAAGACCGCCATGATTGTGGTCATGGTGATTCCGATCCTGCCGTTCATCTTGGCGGGCGTCCCGCTGAGGGCTGCTGCCATACAAGGGTTCCTGGTGGCCGACATGATCACAGTGGTGGCGAACTCCTTCGCTGAAATCATCATCCCATGACGATACGAACAATGGCGGGCCTGGATGATGGAGGGCAGCCCTGCCTCGTACCAGAAGGTTGGCAAGGCATTCGACGGCGTCCTGCTCCCTGGCGACCAGAGGCAGAGCGAGCACCAATACCGAAAGCTGCGACTGTTTGGATTGGGTTTGCTCGCACTGAACGCTCTATTCGTCGGGATGATCTTGTGGATCTGCTCCATCGTTGGTTGGATCTGAAGGAGTCCCACGACACAGGCGATCTGGGACACCTGCCGGGTAGCACCACTCGATCAACGGTCGAAGCGTGCGACGGACACCGGGCCGACCTGGATGCCGTCCAGAGAATCGCTTGATCGCTTTGCCTCGGGGCCCGCGCCTTTTCACGAATCCGTCAGGCTCGGCTGTCACGTTGGATTCAGCCGGCCCCGGAGCCACTCCCCCGGCCGTAGAAGGTGGTGACCCTAAAGATGAAACTCGATCTGACCCCCGAGCAGGCAGAACAAGCAGCCGTCTGTCTCCGGGCGATGGCGGGTTCGGTTGAGTTAGCGATCCTCGTTGATGACGGCGAGGTCAAGCGTGCATGGTCCGACGCCTACTTCGAGAACCAAGAGAAGCTGCAGAGACTGATCTCCACAGTCGGGTCCGCCCGTCCGGGCGCTGTCTCCGGATGATCCAGGCGGAAGAGGGGCCAGGCCATGCCGAGGACTGCCCCTACCTAACCCAGTAGCGAGGATAGTTCCAAGACGCCTCTGGGAAGTGGCACACGGTCGAAGCTTGTGACGGGCACCGGGCCGACCTGGATGTGGTCCAGCGCATCCTGATCCAATGAACCTGGCGGTTGGAGCCGGCCCGGGCTCGTTGGCGTATCGAACACGGCGGGCCTGACTCCATCGCCGGTAATGCCATGAGAGCCGGACTACCGTGCCCGCGGTGTGCCCGGCATCGGAACCATCGGCAGGCCAAGTCCCGAGGTTTAGCAGTTGCCGTCTAGCTGCAATACCGTTCAGTTAAGGTGAACGGATGGCTGCCGTGGGTGGCCCGGTTGGCTGGAGCCAGTCGGCATGCCACGAACGTTTGACGTGCCACTTGGGCATCTTGCGTTTGATGACGTGCGGGTTTG
>JBKQMB010000007.1:0-27276 GCA_052326605.1 Acidimicrobiales bacterium
GATGGACCCGAAGAACCTCGAAGGTTCGACGGACCAGACTGCAGAGAAACGAGAGGGCCACAGCCGGAAGGGCTTGCCGCAGGCATCGGACCTGGTCAAGCTGGCGTTCGGGCACGTGCACTCCACACGCTCGATGCGGCCCAGCCGGGTCAGACCACCTGAAGCGGCGTCGTGCTCGTCGGCGGCGCGGCAGGCGCCGTCGGGATGGCGGAGCTGCGGCCAGCCGAAGGAGGTCGCCCGCACCCCCCTGCCGCCGCGTCGACCACGCACGCCACACCGCTCGTGGCGGTTCGCAGTGCGGTCGCCCTCATCTGGAGGCCGGGCTCTGCGCGGTCCGGGCTCTACGCGGTCCGGGCGGAGGCTGCGTCCTCGAGACCGAGCTCCACGACCGCGATCTCGCGCATCTTGTACTTCTGGACCTTGCCGGTGATCGTCATCGGGAACTCGTCGACGAACTTGACGTGCTGAGGGACTTTGAAATGTGCCATTCGCTCCCGGCACCACGCACGGAGCGCCTCGCCCTCGAGCGTGGCTCCCGGCTTGAGGCGCACCCAGGCCACCACCACCTCGCCGTAGCGGCTGTCGGGGACACCCACCACTTGGACGTCCTCGATCTCCTCGTGGACGTACAAGAGCTCTTCGACCTCTCGGGGGTAGACGTTCTCGCCGCCCCGGATGATCATGTCCTTGCTCCGGCCCACGATGTTCAGGTAGCCGTCTGCGTCCATGGTTGCGAGGTCGCCGGTGTGCATCCAGCCGGTCGCGTCGACCGCCTCCGCCGTCCGGGCGGGGTCGTCCCAGTAGCCGAGCATCACCGAGTACCCCCGGGTGCACAGCTCGCCGGTCTCGCCTCGGTCGACCATCAGCCCCGAGTCGGGGTCGATGACCTTCACCTCCACGTGCGGGTGGACGCGGCCTACCGTCTCCGTCCGGTGCTCGATCGAGTCGTCCGGCGACGTCTGGGTGGAGACCGGCGAGGTCTCGGTCATGCCGTAGCAGATGGTCATCTCGGCGCAGTGCATTCGCGTGACGACCTGCTTCATGACCTCGATTGGGCACGGTGACCCCGCCATGATGCCCGTCCGCAGGCTCGAGAGGTCGAAGTGGTCGAAGTCGGGCTGGGCCAGCTCGGCGATGAACATCGTGGGCACCCCATAGAGGGCCGTGCAGCGCTCCGCTGCAACCGCCTCGAGCACGGCCTTCGGTTCGAAGGCGGCGCTCGGCAGGACGATGCAGGCCCCGTGGGAGGTCGCAGCCAGGTTCCCCATCACCATGCCGAAACAGTGGTAATAGGGTACCGGGACACAGATCCGGTCACTTTCGGTGATCCGGCACCCCTCCCCGACGAAGTAGCCGTTGTTCAAGATGTTCAGGTGGGTGAGGGTCGCCCCCTTCGGGAATCCGGTCGTGCCCGACGTGTACTGGAGGCTGATCGGCTGGTCGGGGTCGAGGAGTCTCCCGAGCTCGGCGACACGGCCGACAGGCACGCCATCGGCGTCCGAGCGCAGACCGTCCCACCCGGGCCCGTCGAACAGCACGACGTCCTTCAGACCCGGGAGGTCCCGCTTCACCTCGTCGATCATGGCCGCGTAGTTCGCGTCCTTGAAGGAAGGAGCCGCAACCACCATGGTGCTCGCCGACTGGCCGAGCACGTAGGCGAGCTCGCTCGTCCGGTAGGCGGGGTTGACGGTCACGAGGATGGCCCCGATGGAGGCAGTCGCGTACTGGAGCACCATCCACTCGACCCGGTTGGGGCTCCAGATGGCGACACGGGCGCCGCGCGCGACGCCTCTCGCCACGAGGCCTCGAGCGACCAGGTCAACCTCGGCGAAGAGCTCCGCGTAGGTTAGCCGTACCCCCTGCTCACGGCTGACGATGGCTTCAGCGTCGGGGAGACGCTCGACGGTCACCGCGAAGTTGTCGCCGATGGTCTCGATGAGCAGCGGCTTCGCCGTCGTCCCTTGTGCATACGAACGGGCGGAATTACCGGTGGACGGTGTCATGGTCGATGGTGTCGGGTGGACGGTGTCATGGTGGACGGCGTCACGGTCGATGGTGTCATGGTCAATGGTGTCACGGTCAATGGTGTCATGGTCGCTGGGGAGGCGCCGGCAAGGCGCTCTCCCCATCCCCCTTCCGATCTCTTCGGCCTTCGGCCTGTTCACGCACGCTTCGGTTGCGCCGGCCTCGCCGTTGGCTTCCCTGTCTTTGTACACCCAGAGAGGCCGCATGGGCACGTCCGTTGGCTCCGCTTCCCGCTTCGGCAGCCTGGGGCCACGAGCCGACCAACCGCACGCGGGCGCCAGCTGGTCCCCGATGCCGTCGTCGAAGGTGGACGGGCTGGGCCTTCCCAAGGTCGAACGCCCGAGGCGTCGGCAGTTCTCGGCGACAGGCCCGGTCGTCCAAAGTGGCTGTCTTCGGACGAGACGGTATCCGCGCGAGGTGGGCCGCAGGTACCAAACCTGTACAACTTCGTTATCAACTTGGACAATAGGCGTCATGGCAACAATTGACCGCTGGCCGGCGATCGACGCCTGGGTGGGGACATCTCAAGAGCAGTGGCCCGGGACTACGCAGTCGCCTTCATGGGTCGACACTCCTTTCTACGAGACCACTCAACACGTGCGACCTCGTGCCGCACCTCGCGATCGTTTCCTGCCCCACAGGCACATCGGGGAGAGGAACGAGCGCCACGACGAGCCGCCCTGCAGATGGCATTTCCGCTTGGTCAGGGTTGCACGGGATCGAAGGGATCGGAGGGGTCGAACCGTCCGGCCGCGCGTCGCGAGACGAGATTACCGACGCACAGCCGGGGCCTGGTGACCCCAGGTGGGACTATCTCACCGACTTGGGTCTCGATGGAACGGTCGAGAGCCCTGTAGAAACAGGAGAGACTGGAGGCACTGATCGCTGACCCTGTGCACGGCTCGGCGGTGACTCCTGACCAAGGGATGCGCTTGACCACCTTGACGACCGCCCATGACTTCGAACACTGACGTCCTCGGCGGGCGTTATCGCCTCGTCCATCTACTCGGCCGTGGTGGCATGTCCGACGTCTACCAGGCCGTCGACCAGCGCAGCGGTACTACCGTTGCGGTGAAGATCGTCCGCTCGGGCGATCCAGAGCTTGCCCGGAGGCTGGCGCAAGAAGCCCGGGCGCTCGAGTGCTTCGAGCACCCCGGCCTCATCCGACTGCTCGATACTGGACTCGCCGGTGACCAGGCCTACCTGGTCATGGAGCTCGTTGACGGCCCGACCCTCGCGGAGTCCCTACGAGGCGGACCGCTGGGCCCCCGAGGTACCGCCATCCTCGGAGCGAGGGTGGCCGACGCATTGGCGTACGTGCACGACCGGGGCATCGTGCACCGCGACGTGAAACCGTCAAACATCTTCCTAACCGCTGACGGCGAGGCATGGCTCGGGGACTTCGGCATCGCCCGGCTCCACGACGCCTCGACGCTCACTTTGGCGGGGACCACGTTGGGAACTGTCGCCTACATGGCACCCGAGCAGCTCGAAGATCACCAGGTGGGGCCCAGTGCCGACATCTGGTCTCTCGGGATCGTCCTCCTCGAGTGCCTGACAGGTCGGCGAGTCTACGACGGCTCGCCGAGCGAGATCTTCGCCCGGCGCCTTGCCGGACCGGTGCCGCTTCCCGCCGATCTCCCAGTGCCATGGAAGCTGGTCTTGAGCGGGATGCTCGACCACCGACCCGACCAGCGGCTGGATGGTGCTCAGGTCTCGGCCCTCCTCGTCACCTCAGCGTTCTGCGCCCCTTGGCTACCCTCGGGCACCGAAGTGACCGACCGCCTTTCCCCGGCGGTGCCTTACGACCTCACCGCTCTCATACCTGGTGCCGTCGCCACGGCGGCCTTCATCGGTGAAGACACTCGCGTTGCCAAGTCGGCACCGTCGGTCATCTCACCCGCAAATCACGCCCGACGGTGGTGGCTCGCGGCGCTGGGTACCGTCGCATTCGCCGGTCTGGGCATCGGCCTCCTCCTCGTGCTCGGGTCGAGCCCAGCTACCCAATCTCACGCCACGCGGAGCGCCAAGAACTCGACGAGTCCCGATTCGACTACGCAGCCTCCGGTCGCAACCACTTCGCCAACGACAACCACTGCCCCGACCGGCCCCACAGCTCTCGCCACCTTGGTGAGCGACATTGCCACCGGGCAGGCTGCGGGGACCATTGACGCCGGCTCCGGGCAAACCATCTCCAACCAGGCCGAACTGGCGGTGACTGCCGAAGCGGCAGGGAAACCGAACCAGGCGGCCAACGACCTCCAACTAGCGGCGATGGCGATCGCCAGCGGTCTTCAGAACGGCTCGATCGCCCAAGCCGAAGGGGCAACTCTCCAGAACGACCTCTCAGTCCTCGCCACCGCGCTCGGCCTGAGCGCCGCCGGCACTCCGCCCACCAGCACGTCGCCCACCACGGAGGCTGGACCGGGAGGTGGGAAAGGCCACGGCATTCGTGGCTGAGTTGCGTATGCCCGAAGCCAGTGCTTGCCCAAAGGGCTCAAGTGAGGAGCCCTGTTGTTTGTCCTTGGTGGTTCCGTCACTTTCCAACGAACGACAACCTGAAGCCGGTGTCGTCGGAGCCGCCTATTCGGACTCGATGCCACGTGCCCCCAATCGCCGAGAGGGCGACCCTATCCGCGGCCCGATCCAAAGAGTGCATGCTCTCAGCGAGCGTGGCCGATCATTCCATCCGTGCAGCCGGAGCCATTGATCGTCCCGAGTCCTGAGCACACAGATCCCTGCCGGTTCGGAGTGCGCTGGGAGCCGGTGACGCGGCCACGTGGGGCGTGATTATGTGTGGCCGTCGTCAGGACCGTCGGCGGCGATGATCGGTGCATTCGTTCAGGTGGCCGGGATGGTCTCCGACACGAATCGTGAGCCCAGACCGCCATCCGGGAACCGTCGATCTGGCGTGCTCAATGTGCGGCCCGACCGCTCGTATAGAGTGATCTCTAGACCGCTTGCTGGAGTTAGCAGGCGGCCCAGCGCCGTGCCAGATATCGATCCCCGAGCCGGTGGTAGGGGCTACCTCATCGTCACGCCGAGCTTGGTCGCCGTCGGCGGCCCTCTCTAGGCCGTGGAAGCTGGTTGCCGACGTTGCCGTCGTCTTCTTTCTGATGAGGTGGGGGGGGCGCCTGCTGATATGGCAGCATGACCAGGTGCCGCGGCTGAAGCCGAAGATCAACACCGTAAAGACGCTTTTCGCTCTCTCCGGTAATACCTGCGCGATGTCTGACTGTGAAGTTGTCCTTACCGACCCGAAATGGTCATCTGTTCGAGCGGAGATAGCTCACATACGAGGGGAGCTGCCCAGCTCAGCGCGATACGACACTGACATGACCCCCGAAGATAGGCGGCATTTCGACAATCTGATCCTCTTGTGTCCAAACTGTCACACCCTGATCGACGATCTCAGTCCCGACGCCTATCCGGTCGAGAGGCTAAATGAGATCAAGGCTCGCCATGAATCGAGGGCGGAGCAGGTTTCGATCTGGACCGACGAGGCATCACTCGCCCGTTTTGCTCAGCAAGCAATCGCTAAGTCGATGGGATCGAGCGAAACCGAATTGGCACCGGAGGACCAAAAGCCGGCCTCTCAGGTATCAATTGCTCAACACGTCGACGGGTCTATTGCAGTGGTTAATCACGGCCCAGGAATGATCGAACGAGTCCGAACCTCCCTCCTCAATGGAAACGGTCGGCTGTTGAAGCTGCAGGAGATCCAAGGCTTCCCGATCGAAGAGAATCGAGAGATGATCGTCGCTCACGAAGCCGGGGAGGCGGAGTTCGGTCAGCCGTTAGTACCCGAGGAAGTCGGGGTCTCCGTTTTGTGGCAGGACCAAGGCGGGGCCGAACACTCCGAATATGTTCAGATGACAGTTCCACGCCCCCGACCTAGATGACGCCTGCCACATCTCCGGTGTGGGATACGGCGAGGCCGATGCCGGACCTTGACGAATAAAGGGGCCCGGGTCGGTCGATCCTCCAGACGACTAGCTCGACCAACCGCTGAAGGTGTCGTTGACGGAGAACGTATGGCTGCCGCCGTCGTAGTCCCCCGTGGGCGCAAGCTCCACCTTGGTCAAAGTTGTCGAGTTGTTGAGCACGAACGGGATGCAGTAATCGAGCGTTTGGCCTGGAGCCAAACTGCTTGGCGCATCATTCGTGTTCTGAGCACAAATGTACCCAGATGAGTTCTGATCTTCACTAGAGGTGTAGGAGTTACCAGCGGAATCATATCCAACAGCACCTAGATGCATCGTGGAGGATACTGCAGAATCACCGCTGTTCGTTATTGCAAACTGCACTTTGGCATAATGATTATCGGCTGATGTGCAGGTGCTCCCAGTCGATGTGCCAGAACAATAACTCTGATTTGAATCGCCAGCCGGATCGGCAAAGGAAGCGATTCTTACCGACATCGTCTGACCCCCAATGACGATGGTGCCGGTTTGTCGTGCGGAGTTGATCGCCAACCCGATGATGAGCATCAGACATGCAATGCCAACGGCACCGAGAACGGTCCCGGCTTTGGCCAGGCCCTTACCACCCTCGGCTCCAGAACTAGCTCTGATTTGTTTCTGCGCGACGATGCCGAAGATCAATGCGAGGATCGAGCCCAGCCCGAGGACCCAGAGCAGTCCGAGTACCAGTGACGCCACGGCAAAGCCGTTCGTGCGGGCAACGGAACGAACTTGTGGCGTGCTGGTGGGCGCATTGCCAACAGGTGACACCGGAGATGGCAGTGGACCGGGTGGGACTGAAGGCGGATACCACTTGCCGTCACTAGCAAGCCACCAACCTGGTCCCTGCGATGTATCGCTCATCTGCGATGTATCGTTCATCTTGCAAGCATCGGCCACTACCCCTGCCGACTTGACCACAACCCCCCCGCACCGGTGCCCCTAGCCGTGGGCGGTGACGAAGCTCCTGCTGTTCTTTGTTTCGGTGCCGACTAGCGCCCCATTCGTGCCGTTCCGGGCGCATGAAACTCTCGCGAGCAGCAAGGTTGCCGGATGGGCTTCCCTGGCGCACATAACGTTCGCCGGAGACCGCAGGGACTGGGAGTGGCGAGGGATGTCAGCGCACCCCGAATCGGCGATCTCGCGTCTCCGACCGACTGCAGAACGCCGCGCCAGATCGACGGCCATCGCCATCCGGACAGCAGCGCAGAACGGCACGTCGGTTGCGGTCGCGCGATCAACTCGCGACGCCGAACTGGCGTTCGGAAATCGGACGCGACAATCCAGATCCGTCGATCTGGCGTGCTCGGGCGCCGATCGCAATTTGCGGCCCGACCGCTCGGATAGAGCGATCTGGACCGCTTGCTGGAGTTAGCAGACGGCCCAGCGCCGTGCCAGATATCGATCCCCGAGCCGGCTGTTCAGGGATACCACCGGCACAGCCCTCTGATACTCGTTATCGGTCACGAACAAGTCCCTCAGACCCGTCGACCGCCGTCTGGTCGATCCCGGCGTTGGCCTGCAGGGATCGACAGCCGGTTCAGTCTGCTCACTCGTTTCGCGCTACTTCGGGACCGGTCATCCGACTCAGGAGCGGGAACGTCGAGGCGATGATCGCGAGTGACGCTGCCAGCCCGCAGATGACAGTCGCCCAGTAGGCGATGCCGGGTACTCGAAATGCGAAATCGAGCTGCGACCTCAGGAAGAGGGCGGCAGCGAGCAGACCGACGACAATCGACACGACCGCAACCAGAAGCAGCGGCAATGCACTCTCAAGTGCGACCACGCGGCGCAACACTGCGGTGGGCACGCCCATGAGGCGGAGCAGGCTGAACGGGCGCTTGCGTTCGCTCAGCCCGGCGGCGATGTTCACCGCGAGGCTGCATGCGGCGATGATCAAACTGGCCACGACGACCACCTGGGTCAGGTTTCGCACCATTGCCAAGAGTCGCAGCTGGCTTGGCCCGATCGAATCGACGACCACTGGCGGCCCTCCGTAAGGGAACGCCTGCACGAGCGAGGTTCGTGCCCGCTCTATGGAGGTGGGCGAGCCGTCCGTAGCGACAACGACCGCCTCGACGGGAAGGCTCGCGATGGCCGTCACCGACAGGTGAGCGGACGGCCAGACCGTCAACGAGGGCGACTTGGCGACCTCGTTCTGCCCGAGGAAGAAGCCG
This sequence comes from Acidimicrobiales bacterium, assembly GCA_052326605.1. Lineage (GTDB taxonomy): Bacteria > Actinomycetota > Acidimicrobiia > Acidimicrobiales > RAAP-2 > Bog-756. Next base: position 8,165 of record JBKQMB010000007.1, read on the forward strand.
ATCATCGCGACCGTTGATCCCGGTGCGCACTTCCCGATCGCGGGAGTCTTCGCCAGTGCCTCACACGAGATCACCCCAATGCCGTTCATCCGCTGAGCGGAGGAGGGGTCCACGTGGACCACCCCCACGCTGCGCACCCCCGGCACACTGCGTAGCTCTGTGACCTCCTCGGCCGGGACGGAGGGTACAGAGGTGGAGGCGTCACACGATGACGTGAGCCCGCAGAACTGAACTGCGAGCGTATCGGCTGATCTTGGGCCCCCTACCTGGGAGGTCGACGCGACGATCGAGCCCAACGCTCCGATCGCCGCACTCGTGACGAAGAGCGCGAGCACCAGACCGCTGATGGAGCGGAAGGCCGCTCGAGGGTTGTCGAGGAGGCGGCGACCAGCGATCAGGGTGGCAGGCCGATTCGCCCGTGCCGCCATGAGTTGAGAGCCCATCCTCGTCAACCACGGCCCGGCGAGCATCAGCCCAACCAAGATGAGCAGCAAGCCCCCAACAAGCTCCAACATTTGGCTGCCGTTGCCCTGCGGCTTGCCGGCAACAGCGAAGTACGCAAGCAGGGCGACGCCAGCCACGAGTGGAATCATCCGCACGGCCCCGGGAGGTGCGGACGGGACGCGCCGTGTCACGCCGAGCGGCGAGATCCGGACGCGGCGCAGCCCGGCCCGAGCGGAGGCGACTGCTGCGATCGGGATGCCGATGACGACGAGGAGGACGTCGGTCCAGGTGAGTGAGAGGTCACCTGGGGCAAGCGGCGCGCCGGTGAACTCGACGTGCGCCAGGAGAAGGCGGAGCAGGTAGTAGAGCGCGAAACCGGCAGCAACTCCTGCGAACGCCGCCACCGATGCCTCCACCGCCGCGATCACCGAGACCTGATGCGGCGTGGCGCCGACCAGGCGCATCGCAGCGAAGCGTTCCTCCCGCCTCGCCGCGGACAGTCGGCTCGCGGTGGCGATCAAGATGAGCACCGGCACGAAGAGGACGATGGCACCTCCGGCCAGGATCCATTGGAGTATCGGTCCGCTCCCGCTCCCGCTGTTGCTCTCGCAGCTGAAACAGTTGCTCAATGTTCGTTGGATGCCGCGAACTTCGACTGCCCCGTGGACGCCCGAGAGCTGGCGAGCGTCATGACCGACGACGATGACCAGCGATTCCGGGGACGGAAGGGCGGCTGCTTCTATGGTGCCCACCTGGTGCCCGGGGAACCGGTCACCCAGCTCGCTCGCAGGCACGGAAGCGATGAGCCTCGTGAGGGCCGGCGACGCGTAGAACTCGCCGGCGCCGGGGACATGGCGAACCCCGGGTGGGATCGGCGTGCTCGGTCCGGTCGCGGCAACATCGACACGGTCGATCGCGTGGTTGTCGAACTGATCGACGGAGTACAGCCACCACAGCGGGTCGGGTGTCGAAGCTCCTGACGTCGATGGGGCTGTCAGCGCCGACGTGTTGAGCCACGCGCCACGATCGGCCTGGGCGTGCAGACCGTTGACACCGGCCAACGCGGACAGCAGGAGACCGACGCCAAGAGCGACGGCGGCTGCGGTGATGGCCACTCGCAGTAGCGCTTCGCGACCGCTGCGCAGGGTGAGGCGCAGCCCGAGCCGGATCATCGGGTGGCAGCCGCCGTCGAGGTCACGAGCCCGTCGCGCACGACCACCTCTCGGTCGGCATACGCGGCGACCCGAGCTTCGTGGGTGACGAGGATCACCGTCGACCCCTGCTCACGCGCGGTACGCGTCAGCAAGTCCATGACCAGCTCGCCGTTCAGGGAGTCGAGTGACCCGGTCGGTTCGTCCGCGAAGAGCACGTCGGGTTGAGCGACGAGACCTCGAGCCAGAGCGACGCGCTGCGACTGGCCGCCGGACATCTCGCCGGTGCGGTGGCGCTCCATGCCTTCGAGGCCAAGGCGCTCGAACCAGCCCCTCGCCGCGTTGAGGGCCTCTCCGCGAGGCATGCCACCGAGCAACAGGGGCAACGCGACGTTCTCCTCGGCGGTCAACTCCGGTACGAGCTGGCCGAACTGGAACACGAAGCCGAAGCGATCACGCCGCAGCTTGGAGCGATCCTTCTCGCGCAAGTCATCGAGGCGCTGGCCGTCGAAGTAGACCTCACCGGCGTCGGGGGAGAGGATGCCCGCCAGGCAGTAGAGCAACGTGGACTTGCCTGAACCACTCGGCCCCATGACGGCAAGGACCTCGCCGCGCTCCACCGAGAGGCTCGCCCCCCGCAGCGCCGGGGTCTCTCCGAATGAGAGCACCAACCCGCGTGCCTCAATGATGACGCCTCCGACCTCGACGCTCGCAGCAACCTTGTCGATAGTCACGATCGCACCTCGTCCGCGAGTGCAGTGAGTCGTGCAGCGGTGATGTCGATCCATCGGAGATCGGCTTCCAGGTGGAAGAGCCCATGGTCGGCGAGAAGGGCGTCGACGAGGTCGCCCCGTTGCTTGAGCTCGGTGAGCTCACGCATGCGACGGAGGTGCGCTGCGCGCTGCGCGTCGAGGTACTCCTCCGCGGGACGATCGAGCATGAGCGAAAGCACGACCTTCACGAACAGGTCCGTTTGAAGATGCGGCTCGGCCGGTATGGGCTCCGAGAGCCAGATCTCGATCTCGTCCTTGCCGCTCTCGGTGATGCTGTAGCGCTTGCGATCCGGGCCGGCACCGGGCTCCGCCTCCCCGGTGACGGCCTTCCCGTCCCGCGCCAGGCGAGCGAGAGTGGCGTACACCTGGCCGTAGGGAAGCGGCCGACCGCGGCCGAAGAAGGTGTCGTAGTCGCGCTTCAGGTCGTAGCCGTGGCTCGGTTCGCGATCGAGGAGCCCGAGGAGGGCCATGGGGACGCTCATACCTGCAAGCATACACTGAGCGTATACACGAAGCCACTAGCTGTCGGGCGGCTTTGGATCGAGGGGTGCCCCACCCGTGTAAGTGCCTGGGCGCAGGAAACTCTCGCGAGCAGCAAGGGCGCCGGATGGACTTCCCCGGCGCACATAATGTTCGCCGGAGACCGCAGGGACTGGGAGTGGCGAGGGATGTCAGCGCACCCCGATTCGGCGTACTGCGTCGTCGAGGCGATACAGAACGCAGCGCCATAACGACGGGCGCCGCCTCCCTAGCCGCAATGCAGAACGGCACGTCCGGTGTGCTCGCGATCAGCAAGCATGCGCTGGGTCGGGCGGCATGAGGCACGCCGCGAACCGTTAGAGGGCACCCCCCACTACTTTTCAGGCAAGTTGTTTCCTTCCGCTTACGACGCCGCGCACCCCTTGACGTCATCTCCTCAGTCGAGCTCCGACTCGGGAGCCTACGCAGGTGCCTGCACCTGTCGGATGACACAGGCCACATGGGTGAGGCCCGGCGTACTGGTGGCCGACCACACCCGTGTGGCTCCGGGGTTCACGCTGGGCGTGGTGACGATCTTGGTGTCGAGCACCGTGTCACCGGGTTGGGTCACGAAGTCGACGACGATCTGGTAGGTCCTAGCCGTAGTGGCCGAGTTCTTCACCACACCGCCGAGAACCCACTCACCTTTGACCTGGTGACAAGATCCGGTGGTGGTCATGTCCCCTCGGGCGTTTCTGGCCATGACGAAGGGGATGGTGGTGGCCACGGTGGACGACACCGCCACCCTGGTCGACGTGGGCGCGGCCACAGAGGACGAGGGAGACGTCGAGGTAGGGGAGACGCTCCCGTTCGACGAACACGCGGCCAGGAAGAGGGCGACTCCGATGAGAGGGAGCAGGGTGCAGGCACCCAGTCGTTTGGTGCCACGGTCCGCCGATCCGAGGGAAGGCATCGGGCGAGCGTATCCGAACCGAGTGGCAAGACTGCTGGGCGACGGGGGGCCGGATCGGTGGATCGGGACGTGGGGCACCGTCCAGATCCGAACTGAGGCCGGCCGGATAACGGCACCGAGACTCGGTGGCCGACGGCAGACTGGCGTCCGTGGTCGCTCTGTCACCGGCCGAACACGGAGGGTCGCCGATCTCGGCAAATGATTGCCAAGTTCCGCTCCGGATGTTAAACCGCCATCCACGGGCGGGCGTGTGGGCAGTACCCCAAGAGTGGAAGGTGTTGACTCATGCGTAGGGAATTCTGGTCGGCCGGTCGGGGACGAGCAGGACTGCGGCTCAGCATGACCGGCCTCATGTTGGTGGGCATCACTACGGTGTCCACCGTCGGGTTGAGCGCCCTCGGGGCTAGCTCGGCGTCGGCTTCGGGGACGTTTTCCAATTCCATCGCGATCGGGCTCCAGGACCCAAGCACCACCGGCACGAACCCGGCCCCGGCCACGGTGTATCCCTCGACCATTCCCGTCTCGGGCCAGGGCAGCCTCAACAGTCTCAGCGTGACCCTCTCGGGGATCTCCTACCCGGACCCTCAGGCCCTCTCGGTGCTCCTTGTCGGGCCCCAGGGCGGATCGGAGATCCTCCTCTCGGGCGCTGGCGGGACGGCCAGTGCATCAGGCCTGGATCTTACTTTCAGTGATGGCGCAGGAGGCTTTGCGTCGGAAGGCTCCGCTCTGAGCTCCGGCAGCTACAAACCCACTGATTACAACAGCGCCACGTTCCCAAGCCCCGCCCCGGCCGGTCCATACGGGACACCTGCTACGCAGGGTAGCGGCACCCTCGCTTCGGCGTTTCCCAGCGGGACCAACCCCAACGGGACTTGGAGCCTCTACGTGACCACAGATGTCCCCGGCGCTGGCACCGGCTCGATTTCCGGTGGGTGGAGCCTCGACTTATCCACTAATTCCCCCCCCGTCGTCACCGCTGGGGCATCGAAGACCTTCACCCAAGGCGGCTCGGCCGTCACGCTCGACCCCGGGCTCACCGTAACGGACGGCTCGAGCGCGAACCTCGCTGGTGCCACGGTGGCGATCAGTTCGGGCTTCCTCTCTGGCGACGAGTTGAACTTCACCAACCAGAACGGCATCACCGGCTCCTACGACGCAGCCACGGGCGTGCTCACGCTGTCAGGGTCCGCCAGCGTCGTCGACTACCAGGCGGCTCTCGAAAGCGTCACCTACGATTTCACTCCTTCGAACGGGGACCCGACGGACGGCGGTGGCGACTCCAGCCGGACGATCGGCTGGAGTGTGACGGACGGCTCATTCACTTCGAACTCCGCGTCGAACACCCTCGTTATACAGACCAACACCGCTCCCGCCGCCACCTGGACCGAACAGTCCCCGGGCACCTCCCCCTCCGCCCGCTTCGGCGCCTCCATGGCCTACGACCCCGCCACCGGGGACATGGTCCTCTTCGGCGGCGAAAACAGTTCCGGCACTGGTGTCACCGATGACACCTGGACCTGGAACGGCACCACCTGGACCGAGCTGTCCCCGACAACCTCCCCTCCCGCCCGCGACGAGGCCACCATGGCCTACGACCCGGCCACCGGGAACATGGTCCTCTTCGGCGGCTACGACGGCTCCAGTCTGGTCAATGACACCTGGACCTGGGACGGCACCACCTGGACCGAGCTGTCCCCGACAACCTCCCCTCCCGCCCGCGACTTAGCCTCCATGGCCTACGACCCGGCCACCGCGGACATGGTCCTCTTCGGCGGCCAAGGCAGCTCTGGTCTCCTTGACGACACCTGGACCTGGGACGGCACCACCTGGTCCGAGCTGTCCCCGGCCGCCTCCCCTCCCGCCCGCGCCGGGGCCTCCATGGCCTACGACCCGACCACCGGGGACATGGTCCTCTTCGGCGCCCTCAACAACTCCGGAGTCCTGGGCGACACCTGGACCTGGGACGGCACCACCTGGTCCGAGCTGTCCCCGGCCGCCTCCCCTCCCGCCCGCTACGACGCCACCATGGCCTACGACCCGGCCACCGCGGACATGGTCCTCTTCGGCGGCAACAACAGCTCCTATTCCGAACTCAACGACACCTGGACCTGGAACGGGACCACCTGGGCCGAGCAGTCCCCGGCCACCTCCCCTCCCGCCCGCTTGGTGGCCTCGATGGCCTACGACCCGGCCACCGGGAACATGGTCCTCTTCGGCGGCGGGAACAGCTCCGGTTACCTCAATGACACCTGGACCTACGGGCCCTCTGCTCCGCAGTACACACCCTCGATGTCCCAAACCCTCAGCCCGTCGAGCCCGGTGCTGGTCAACACCCCGGTGACCGACACGGCCACCTTGACCGGAGCCAGTCCGACCGCCGGCGGCACCGTCTCCTACGCCGTCTACTCGGACTCCGGCTGCACCGATCCGGTGGCCTCCCTCGGGTCGTCGGTGGCGGTGACCAACGGGGTCCCCGGGGCCTCGAACCCGTGGACGGCCACCGCCGGGAACTACTGGTTCCAGGCCACCTACAGCGGTGACACCTCGGACACCGGACCGGTGTCGAGCTCGTGCCAGACGTTCACCGTCGACAACCCATCCATCTCTCTCGCCAAGTCCACCACCTCGTCCGGCTACGGCGCCGCCGGCCAGACCCTCGGCTACGACTACCTGGTCACCAACACCGGCACCACCACCATCTCCTCCATCGGGATCAGCGACAACAAGATCGCTTCGGCCAACCTCTCCTGCCCCGACTCCTCCCTCGCCCCCGGTGCCAATGAGACCTGCACCGGGACCTACACCACCACCCAGGCCGACGTGGACGCCGGCTCGGTGACCAACACCGCCACCGCCTCGGGCACTGACCCCGAGGGCGGGTCTGTCACCTCCAGCCCGTCCTCGGTCACCGTCTCGGCAAGTCAGGCCACCTCGTCGCTGAGCCTCACCAAGTCCACCACCTCCACCGGCTACGGCGCTGCCAGCCAGAGCATCCCCTACGACTACCTGGTTACCAACACCGGGACCACCACCATCTCGTCCATCGGGATCAGCGACAACAAGATCGCTTCGGCCAACCTCTCCTGCCCCGACTCCTCCCTCGCCCCCGGTGCCAATGAGACCTGCACCGGGACCTACACCACCACCCAGGCCGACGTGGACACCGGCTCGGTGACCAACATCGCCACCGCCAACGGCACCAACCCCGCGGGCACGACGGTCACCTCCAACCCGTCCACGCTGACGGTGCACGCCAATGAGGCCAGCTCATCACTGTCACTCACCAAGTCCACCACCTCCACCGGCTACGGCGCCGCCGCCCAGTCCATCCCCTACAGCTACCTGGTCAACAACACCGGGACAACCACCATCTCGTCGATCTCAGTGAGCGACAACAAGGTGGCTCCGGCCAACCTCACCTGCCCGCAGTCCTCGCTGGCCCCAGGTGCCAGTGAGACCTGCACCGGCTCCTACCCCACCACCCAGGCCGACGTGGACACCGGCTCGGTGACCAACACCGCCACCGCCACCGGCAAGAACCCAGCGGGCACGACGGTGACCTCCAACCCGTCCTCGGTGACGGTGCCCGGGCCCGCGGCAAACCCTTCGCTCGGGCTCACCAAGAACACCAACGGTTCGAACGGCCAGGACATCCCTGTGGGCTCGCCGGTCACTTGGAGCTATGCGGTGACCGACAACGGCAACGTGACCCTCACCAATGTCACCGTGACCGACAACAAGGTGGCCTCCACATCCATCAACTGCGGGAGTGGCACCGACGTCATCGCCTCCCTGGCCCCAGGGACCTCTCAGACCTGTACGGCCACCGGCACCGCGGTCAGCGGCGCCTACACCAACACGGGCACGGTCACCGGCACCCCGCCGTCCGGGCCCAACGTGACGAACACCTCGAACGGCAGCTACTTCGGCTCGGCCCCGGCCGTCGGCCTGGTGAAGTCGGCCTCCATCACCGGCTACTCGGCCCCAAACACCGCGGTCACCTACTCCTACGCCGTGACCAACACCGGCAACGTGGCCCTCACCTCGGTCGCCGTCACCGACCCGATGGTTGGGCTCTCGGCCATCAACTGTGGGAGTGGCACCGACACCATCGCCACGCTCGCTGTCGGTGCCTCCCAGACCTGTACGGCCACCTACACCACCTCCCAGACCGACGTGGATAACGGCTCCCTCTCCAACACCGGCACGGCCACCGGCACCCCACCGGTCGGGACCAATGTGTCAGCCACCTCCAACAAGGTGACCATCCCAGCCACCCAGAGCCCGAGCATCGGGATCGTGAAGTCTGCCTCCATCAGCGGCTTCTCGGCCGCCGGCACACCGGTCACCTACTCCTATCAGGTGACCAACACCGGCAACGTAACCCTCACCTCGGTCACGGTTGCCGACCCCATGGTGGGCCTCTCAGGCATCTCCTGCCCGTCTGCGTCCCTCGCCCCTGCGGCCACCGAGACGTGCACGGCCACCTACACCACCTCCCAGACCGACGTGGACAAGGGCTCGATCACCAACACCGGAACGGCCACCGGCACCCCGCCGTCGGGGGCAAACCACAACGTCACCGCCTCCTCGACGGTCACCGTCCCGGCCAAGCAGGCCCCGGCCATCGGGATCGTCAAGACGGCCTCCGCCAAGAGCTACTCGGCCGCCGGCACCGTGGTCACCTACTCCTACAAGGTGGAGAACACCGGCAATGTGTCCCTCAACTCGGTCACCGTCACCGACCCCATGAAGGGACTTACGGCCATCAACTGCGGGGGTGGCACCAACGTCATCGCCTCCCTGGCCCCGTTGGCCTCACAGACCTGTACGGCCACCTACACCACCACCCAGGCCGACGTGGACAACGGCTCGATCAGGAACACCGGCACGGTGAAGGCCACCTCGCCGACGGGGGTGAAGGTCACCGCCTCGGCCACCTTGTGCGTCCCGGCCGTCCAGTCCCCGAAGGTGACCATCGCCAAGTCGGCCAACATCTCGAGCTTCTCGGCCCCGGGCACCAAGGTCACCTACTCCTACCTGGTGACCAACACCGGGAATGTGACCCTCAACCACATCGACGTTGACGATCCCATGTTCTGGCTGTCGAGGATCACCTGTCCGGGAAACACCCTGGCCCCTGGGGCCACCGAGACCTGCACGGCCACCTACACCACCACCCAGGCCGACGTGGACCGACGCTCGATCAAGAACGTCGGCACGGTCTTTGCCCTGGCCCCGTCGTGGACCTGGGTCGCCGCCTCCTCCTCGCTGACCATCCCGGCCGTCCAGACCCCGAAGATCGCCATCACAAAGTCGGCCTCCATCTCCAGCTTCTCGGCGGCCGGCACCAGGGTCACCTACTCCTACAAGGTGACCGACAACGGCAACGTGACCCTCTCTCTGGTCACGGTCACCGACCCCATGTCCGGGCTGTCGAGGATCAGCTGTCCGACAAACTCCCTTTCCCCGGGAGCCACCGAGACCTGTACGGCCACCTACATCACCACCCAGGCCGACGTGACCAGAGGCTCGATCTCCAACACCGGCACGGCCACGGGCACCCCGCCGACCGGACCCAATGTGACCGCCACCTCCTCGGTGAAGGTCCCGTTCGTTGCCGCCGCCCCGACCCCGGCCATCGGGATCGTAAAGACGACCAACGGCACCAACGACCAGGACATCCCGGTGGGCTCGACCGTGACTTGGAGCTATGCGGTGACCAACACCGGCAAGGTGACTCTCACCAACGTCACCGTCACCGACAACAAGGTGCGGTCCTCAGCCATCACCTGTCCGGGGAGCCACTCCAACACCATCGCCACCCTGGCCCCAGGGGCCTCAGTGACCTGTTCGGCCACCGGCACCGCGGTGAGTGGTGCCTACACCAACATCGGCACGGCCACCGGCACCCCATCGGGTGGGGGAACCCCGGTGACGGCCACCTCGACCGGCACCTACTTCGGCTCCGCCCCGGCCATCTCCCTGACCAAATCGGCCTCCATCTCCAAGTACACGGCCGCCGGCACCAACGTCACCTACTCCTACAAGGTGACCAACACCGGCAATGTGGCCCTCAGCCCGGTGACCGTCACCGACCCCATGGTGGGACTCTCGGCCATCAGCTGCCCCGCCACCTCGCTCGCCCCCGCGGCCTCCGAGACCTGTACGGCCACCTACACCACCACCCAGGCCGACGTGAAGCGAGGGTCGATCACCAACACCGGCACGGCCACCGGCACCCCGCCGGTCGGGTCCAAGGTGACCGCCACCTCCAGCGTGGTCGTGCCCTACAAGTAGTCCTGACCAAGCCGCTCACACGCCATACCGTCACCCGGTGATTACCTCGTGCCCCGCACCTGACAGTCGACGGGCATCGATCCATCGCGCAGAGTGAATCCTGCCATCAAAGTGCCGTTCCGGGCACCGCAACAGGAGCAAGCACGGTGGCGCCTCACCCGACTGCAAGGGATCGGAGAACCACGCTCGGAAGCCAGCATTTTGGGTGCCACCGGCCACACCTCGAGCACAAAACATCGCGCCAGAACGACGGCCATCGCCAGCCTGACATCGGCGCAGAACGGCACCTCCGGTGCGCTCTCAATCTGCAAGCATGTTCGGCGTTGGGCAGCTTGGGCCACGCCGCGAACCGGCGATGTAGTCACGGCCGAACAATTAACTGGCGCTCTGAGCATCCATCAGGAAGAGAGCGGCACGGGCGACGGCAAGCCGCCCTTCCGGTCCCGGGCAATCCAATTCGGCAGGTCACCGTGTTTGTCGGGAAGCACCCTCCCCTGACACCGGCTGACCGGCTCGGGAATCGTTGAGGCTCTGTCAAGATGGCCACCTGATGCATGAGGCGTTCTACATTCCATCTGGTGTCGGCCGGTTCGAGAGCACGACGGCGACAGCAGGCCCGTGGTCCGAAGCGCTGCAACATGGCGGGCCACCGGCGGCACTCTTGGCCCATGTCTTGGAGCGACATGAACCGGCACCTGAGCTCCGAGCCGCTCGAATCACCGTGGATGTGCTCGGTCCTATCCCCGTAGCCCCTCTTGAAGTGGTCGCGAGAACCATTCGTCCAGGGCGGCGCATCCAAGAGGTCGGCGCCGAGCTGTCGGCAAACGGACGCGTAGTGGCCCGCGCGTCGCTCTGGCGCCTAGCGACGCTTTCTGGCCAACCTGAGCTGCTCGAAGGCGCGCCCCCGCCCGACCAGGGGCCTCCGCTTCCTGAGTCGGGCTCGTGGACTCCGGACTTCCCGGGGGGCCACTTCGACGGATACCTCTCTGCAGTCGAAGGACGCCCTGTCAGCGAAGGTGTCGGCGCAGGGACGGTTTGGTTCCGCCAGCGGGTACCGCTCGTCGCCGGCGAGGAGACCTCGCCCCTCGGTCGCACTCTGGTGGTTGCAGATTCGGGGAGTGGAATCAGTGTCGCTTTGAACCCAGCGGAGTATCTCTTCATGAATGTGGACCTATCGGTGGCTCTCTTTCGTGACCCCACAGGGGAGTGGATCTGCCTTTCCGCCCGCACGACCATCGGTAACGACGGCACTGGACTGGTGAACACCGAACTGTTCGACAGTGATGGGGCCATCGGTAGCGCCATGCAAACGCTTCTCGTTGCCGCTCAACTTGGATCTCCGACCGCTTCCCGGTAGATCCAAACCCTCCCGAGGACGGAGCCAGGACCCTGAGCCGGCGTTCGGGGCGACTCGGATCAAGTCGCGGTGGGCCGCGAATATGGGACACGCCGCGGCTGTCGGTGCGGTGGATACACGAGCAGGACCGTTGAAGCACAGGTACGGTCAGGTTCGTGCCCGATATGAGATCAGCGCTCGGCGCCACCGAGGTCCATGACATCTGGTCAGAGCAAGTTGAAGACACCTTCCGGGTCTTCATCGGCGCTTGCGGTAGCCAGCCTGAAGTGACCATCTTCGTCAGCGACGGAAACGGACTGTTCGGTCTGGTCGTGGACACGGTCCGGCTGATGCAGATCCCGGCCCTCCTGCCCTCCGTGCTTGTAGTTGGCATTGGCTATCCCGGCCTGGACACCGTCGCCGACACGATCGACATCAGGGTTCGAGACCTCACTCCAACTCGCTTGTTGGCCTACCCCGACTCCGGGGGCGCCGACAAGTTCCTCAGCTTCATCTGCGAGACCTTGCTCGACTGGCTCGCACGTCGTTTCCCGTCTGCCCTGGCCTCTACTGTTTACTTTGGGCACTCCCTGGGCGGGCTCCTCGGGGTTCACGCACTCTTGGGCGCCCGACCATCGTTCAGCCATTCCATCATCAGCAGCCCCTCACTCTTCTGGGACCGCTACGTCATCTTTGACACTGAACGGCAACGAGCAGAGACATCACGGGACCTTCCGGCGCATGCGTTCTTCGGCATCGGCGCTCTCGAAACCGATGAAGGACGCCGCATGGAGGGAGAACTCCTGTCCCCGGGCCATCCGCGCAAACCGCCCGCGACGCATCTTGACATGGTGGACGATCTTCGCCGCTTCTCCGACTCTCTCCTGTCCCGGCGTTACGCGAACTTCGACATGACGATCGCCGTCTACCCCGATGAGTTCCACGCAACGGTGCCGGCCACCGTGCTTACCCATGGCCTTCGTCACTTCTTCAGCCATCGCTGATCAGCGTCTCCCTTCCCCAAACGCGCCCCAATATCCCAACTGGGGCATTGCCACGAGAGTGCCGGTGTGGGGCACTTGCGGAGCGCTCTCCGACCGGCGTTAGTGGGCAGCCTCGGGCGGCTGACACTCCGCACAGGATCGCCCGGGTGCCCCGCTACGGCTCGGCGTGGGGGTTTGCGTGCCCGGAGCGTCCGGCGGCGGATCCTTCAGCTCAACGGGCCCGCGACTCAAACGTAACCGGTCCACCTGACGGGCAGATGGCGACGCGGACTGGACCGGAATAGTGAGGGATCTCGGCGTGAACGGAGACGAGCACCGTGCAGTAGGTTGCCGGGTCAGGAGCGTGGCGGCGGGACCTCACTCAACTGACCCGGTAACTTGATCGTATCTGGACATTCGCCCGGCTCAGGTTCCCCTCGGCCCTGGCCTCTTCGATTGCGGCATCGAGATGGGCGTCGAATGTGGCGACACCGGAAAGGTCGGGCCCGGAGCATCGGTGGCGGGACCTCTGCTCAACGGACCCGACCGAAGCACCGTAGTGGTCTGCCACCTTGGAGGGACCTGTGAGAGGCGCCACCGGGGCGATTGCCCGCTCCAGACGGCCCAGGGCATGCGCCAGTTCCGAAGACGCGACCTCAATCTGGTCTGTCTCTCTGGTCATCTTGACTGCCCTTCTGCATCGAACCTGGCGACCTCAAACGCTAGCTGCGTAAGGTCCGTCGCCCACTGTTGGGCATCCTCATCGTTCATTGCGGCCGCGGTGTCAGCAAAGGTCACCTCCGTTGTCATCCTGTCCACCAGGAGCTTCAACCGCTGGTACATATCTTCGGGCAGGTAGTCCCCTTCTTTCGCATCGGGCTCTGCGTGGGTCAGCGAGTACGTGCATGCATCCACCATTCGGGACCGCAGGGTGCCGGTCCCGGTCGAAAGCGCCAAGACGGCTCTGGTCAGTAGCGACTCTGCATTTGGAATTCCCATGCATGGACGATGCCATAGATGACGATTCCCTCGTCGGATGCTGGCGACCCGACCGACTGGTGGCCGGTCGGGAAGCCGCGCATCACTGCCCTTCCCCACCACACCCGCCCTTGTGCCCCGCAACCGGCCGACGGGGTTAGGTGCCGCTGTACGAGGCCGAAGCGAAGTGTCGTCAGGTCCGATCGGTTCAAGAGTACGGAAGGGGAAAGGTTCGGGCAGACCTGCCCGAACCTATTGAGCGCGCACCGAAGTCCCGTGACCGCGCCGCCAAGACCTCTATCCAAGAGCCGATCCAGGTGCCAACATGGCCCTAGCCGGCAATTGGCGAATCGAGGGCCGAGAGATGGAGGACCCCATGACAAGCACAGAGACAGGCCCCGATAACGCAGAACGCATCATCGAATCGCTCCAGGACGCGGAGAACTCAGCGCTTGAGGCAGTACGGAAGTTCCTTGACACGGTCAACGGGGTATTCCCAGATTTCGCGGCGGAGGGTGGCCCGCGCCAGAAGATCATCGATTCGGCGTTCAAGATGACAGAGCAACTGGTCGGCACGTCGACTCAACTTGCTGAAAAGATTGTCAAGGTTGGCCAGAACGTGCTGAGCGAGTCAGAGAAGGACGGCTGAATCTCTCGGCGGTGGAACCTCACGGAAGCCCAACTACATCATTGGCGCTTGGGACAGGCCCGAGCGGGCCTGCGATCTGGTGACCTTTTGCTCTGAACTGGGGCTGCCCTAGTCAAAAGGTCAGTCGTCCACGGCGAACAGTCGCCAAGTCCCGGGAACGCCCTTCAGCTCGTGCTCGCCACGCTGGGCGAACTCGACATTCGATCCGACAACGAGGTCCTTGACCGTCGAGGACACCAGGACCTCACCAGGACCGGCGAGACCAGAAACCCGCGCTCCAATGTGCACGGCCATGCCGGCCACATCGTCACCTCGTACTTCGATCTCCCCGGTGTGGATGCCGGCCCGTGTCTCGATGTCGAGCGGACGAACGGCTTCCTTGATGGCCAGTGCGCACTCGATGGCACGCCCGGGACTGTCGAAAGTGGCGACGAACCCGTCACCGACCGTCTTGACCTCCCGACCCCGGAACCGATCCAGTTGTACCCGGATGACCTGGTCATGCCGGTCGAGCAGGTCACGCCACGGCCCATCGCCCATGCGGCCGGCCCGGTCTGTCGACCCGACGATGTCGGTGAACAGGACGGTGGCCAGGACCCGCTCGGCGCCTGACCCACCCCGGACCCCGGTGATGAACTCTTCGATCTCGTCCAGCATCGGTCCGGAGTCGCCTACCCAGTAGACCGTGTCGGCCCCGGGCAGCTCGACGTAGTTGGCCCCGGGAATGTTCCTGCCCAGGTAGCGGCCGAGCCCGGGACCGGTCACGACATCGGCGCGCTGGACGACCAGGGTCGGCACCCGGATGGCGGGCAGGTGGTGGCGGACGTCGAGGTCGAAGAGGACCTCCATCCTGGCCCGGGTGAGCGACCGGGTAGCGGCAAGGTTGCCCGCCCGGTCCCACCAGTCACGGAAGGTCGGATCGGAGGCCACGCTCGGGGCCAGCAGGGCCACCGTGTCGTGACCCCGTTCGACGGCGTCGGGCTCCGCTCCCGCTCGCCGCCAGGAGTCGAGGGACTCGTCTGGCACGCCCTCGGGGTAGTCCAGTGCCTCCAACACGCGGGCCGCCCCGTTCAGGAGCACGAGACGGCTGACGCGATCGGAGCGCGTGGCGGCCAGGGTGATGCCGCCGGGGGACGCCACATAGGGTGCGATGATGACGGCCCGGTCCGATCCCACGGCATCGAGGACTGCGACAGCATCGGCAGCGAGCTCATCGGCGTACTGCAGTCCCGAGGGCGTCCCCCGGTCGGACATCCCGGTGTCCCGGGGATCCAACCGGATGAGCCGACCCATCGAGGCGAGGCGGCGCTCGAACCGAGCGAGCGAAGGGTCGTCGTCCATGGAGGCGACCGGGATCCCCAGTCCGCACCACTGAAGGAGGTCGATCGGACCTTCGCCGAGAACCTGGTAAGCGATGTCCACTCCGCCGGAGTCAGCGAATCGGATCCTCGTGCTCGATGCCATCTCGAGAGGCTACCGGGGGCGCCACTGAAGACTCGCCCTCCCCCGATGGTGAGGGACCACCGGGACCGTGCGGCACCGAATATGGGTGAGGCATGAGTGTTGGGGGGTGTGGCAGAAGTGCCGTTCCGCGCTCTTCTCGCTAAGACGTCGCTCGGATTCTGGTGCTGATCTTCTGTGCACAACGGCCCGCCAACGGAGAGCTTCTGGAGAATCGCTCCGGCTCGCCCAATCGTTGTGCCCATCGGCTTGTGCCCACCGAGCTCACAGAATGTCGATCCGGAATCGATCCTGAACGCTTGCGTCATTGTTGACCACTTGACGCTTCTGGAAAAGCCAGGTGAACAGGTCGGACATTGCATTCGCATACGCTGCCACGGCTTGCCCGAGCCCACGCATTCAGGGTGCGATCGGCCTCCTTGCCGACGACCCCCGACCGCCATCATCCAGACCTCTACGAGGTCGGCCGGGCTATCGGGTGCGCGTTGGCGACTACCGGATCATCTACACGGTGGCAGTTGACGTGCTCCTGATGGTGGCTCTCGGACATCGCCGAGAGGTCTTCGACCGATAGGAGGCTGCCGAGTCGAGGTCTGGATATCGGTGCGGGCCTTCGTCATGCGATGCTGAAGGCGAGCCCGCAGGCGTTGCACGACCGGTTCTTATTGTGTCCGCCAAGGTCCACCAGAGTCCTCGACTTGGATCATCGTGGTTGTCATCGGAACGGTGCACGAACCGGACGCACGATGAACGGTTGGGGATATGTACAAGTCAGTAAGTATCTTGTACAATTACTCGTATGGCAAAGATGGCAGTGAGCGCAGCTCGGGAACGACTCTCAGAAGCCGTAGAGACGGCCCGTACAGAGGCGGTGTTCCTCGAGCGTTACGGCCGCCCTGCAGCGGTACTGGTCAGCCCCGAACGATATGAGGAGTTGATCGAGGCACTCGAGGACGCGGAAGACGACCAGGCCTTCGACGCAGCGATGGCCGAGGAGGGACCCAATATCCCGTGGGATGAGGTCAAGGCCGATCTCGGCTGGAAGTGACGACGTATCGGATCGAAGTGCGGCCCGCCGCCGCCCGGGCACTGCGGAAGCTCGACCCGGGCATTCGTCCACGCATTCAGGGTGCGATCGGTCTCCTTGCCGACGACCCACGACCGCCATCATCCAGACCTCTACGAGGTCGGCCGGGCTATCGGGTGCGCGTTGGCGACTACCGGATCATCTACACGGTGGCAGATGACGTGCTCCTGATCGTGGTGGTGGCTCTCGGACATCGCCGAGAGGTCTACGACCGATAGGAGGCTGCCGAGTCGAGGTCTGGATATCGGTGCGGGCCTTCGTCATGCGATGCTGAAGGCGAGCCCGCAGGCGTTGCACGACCGGTTCTCATTGTGTCCGCCAAGGTCCACAGATTTGAGTTGCGCGAACCGTGTGGGTGCCGAAAACGTCATCCGGACCGTCGACCTGGACCTTCATTGGCGTGACTCCGTTGACGAAGACCGTGCGTGGCACTTTCCTTCCTCATGCATTGGCTTCATTAGGATTCTCCAGTCGGTCCGTCTCACACGTAGCCGGGCGACAGCATCTGGGCTCATGGCAGCGTTCGCCAATGTCGCCTGACGTAGATCTGTCGTCACGCAACTTAGAACGCTCCCCGAGTGCGGGGTCAGGAGCCAGGTGGACTGACTGCGCCGCAACTCGCATGGAAATGCCAGCCGTCGTGGACCACAAGGCAGGCCTTGCCGAGTCCATGGACGTAGTCAATGCCGTCACTCAAACTGATATAAGCGATGATCAGGACCAGGAGAACGAGTGCCAAAAGTCCCATCACGTGAGTTGCTCGTCGGTGGGGACTCTTTGGCGATTGAGCGACGTATGAAGGCAAGGGCTGCGTCGGTTGCTGGTGGCCTGGCTCCATGGGTGACAATCGTCGCACAGGTGGCCATGATCTCATCGGCACCGCGGTTGACTCCGCAGAGGGCGTGCCGGAGAAAGTTGCTGACCGCTTCGCCCTCGTCGGTCAGTGGGCGACGTCGGGCACCCCGGTTGGCACTCAGCTCTTTCAGGACCCTGGCGGCGTCACGTATTGGTAGTCGCAACGGTACCCATGGGTGGAGCTGCTCACCGGTGGGTCATCGACGCGCTGGAAGTCCCCGTTGACCACCTGCGCAAGGAGATAGCAGTTGCTCAGTGTCTTAGCCGCCGGGTTGTTCGGCGCAACGATGTGATCCCCGTCGAACGTGGTGATCCTTGAGAGGGCCTGTAGTATTGAGCCCCGGCTCGGATTGGTTCCGGCGTTCTTCAGGGCTTGGGCGAAGAGCTCCGCCGATAGCCACCCATAGAGAGTAAACAGGTCAGGCTTGAAGCCGGGGGAGGCCACATCGACCCAGTGCAGGAATGTTCCGACGGCCGGGATGGCGGCTTCATCCTGGCCCAGGTAGAGCGACGAGTTCTGTGAGAGGTAGTCGCCGTTGACCGCCGACGCTCCGCCCGAGGCCGACACCAACGCGTTGCTATAGGTCGATGCACCCAACACTACGATGGGGTGGAAGTTCTGCTGGGCCAGTGCCTGCAGGACCGAGGACGCATAGTTCTCGGGCGCCTGCTCGATGAAGAGCATCTTGACCCCGGCATTCTTCATGGCGATGACATTCTGCGTGAAGTCGGTCTGGGTGATGTCGTACGTCGCGTCATAGACCACCTTGTAGCCGATTTGTTCCATCACGTACTTCTCTCCGGCCCACGCCGACTCGGCCGACTTCTCATCGCCCACGAGCGTGCCGACCGCCTGGACGCCCTGGGGGAACTTCTTCTTGAAGTACTGCAGCGACCCCTCTTCCCAGCCGCCGGATGCCGGGACTGGGCTGAAGACATTGGGAAGCTTGTTGGTCGTCGGGTCAAGGGTCACCGTTACGTCGGGAACCCCGGGATTCTGAGCCAGCAGCGTCCCCCCGAAACTGTCCTCGAGCGAGAAGCCACCGACCAGGGCGAAGTCGTTGGAGATCCCGTTCTGCGTGGCCTGCTTGTTCCCCGCCCCAGTGAAGCTGTCGTCCCCCGAGTCGACCACGATCTTGCGTCCATTGACCCCACCGGTGGAGTTGATGTAGTCGGCGTAGGCCTGGGTCCCCACCGCGGCGCCCTTGAACAGCCCACCGGTCAAGGTGGACACGTTGGCCACGTTGACCGTGGTGGAGGTGATGCCGGTGTGATCGCTCATGGCGCCGGACGGAATCGTCGATCCCGCGCTGCCGCTGCTGGATGTCGTCGTGGCCGAGGACGAGTTGGTGGAGCTACAGGCCGCGGCGGCCAGAGAGGCCAGCACGACCATCCCCAGCGCGGCAGTGCGTGTCTTCCACGATGTTGAACCCAAGGATCCCCCTTGATCTCGGTGAAGTGAGGCGTATAGGACGGTGCAAGGTTGGCCATGGCCAACACGAATATGTGGCTCTACGTCGGAAACTCGGATACCTCCCTAGTGTAGTGACACGTAAATAGACGCGCGATAGTGGTACGGTCTTCGTATGGCCCGACCTCCTGCTCCACCACTCCCGCTGACCAAGAAGGAGCGCTCGGCGCTCGAAGGGATCGCCGCCAGTGT
>JBKQMB010000008.1:0-178930 GCA_052326605.1 Acidimicrobiales bacterium
GCCCGAGGGCGGCCAAGCGCGACTTCGAGAGCCACGAGCGCCTGGTCAAGGAGGAGCTGGAGAAGATCCAACGGGAGATGGAGCCCACCGGGGCAGGGGTCTCTCCTGTGTCAGCGCAACTCTGACGGGCTGACGAGCTCTTGACTGCCCCAGATGTGCCTGAATGTTCGGGGGCATGTTTGAGGCTCGGTGTTCTCAGTGGAGCAGGCTGACAACGGTGGTGCGGTTCGAGGCAGCGTCGTCCTCGGCGAGGCAAGCTGAGAACACTGCTCGACCAGCTGAACCCGTAACGGCTGTCGGCTTCGTCAGCCGAACTGCATGATCTCCGGGGTTCGCATTCTGGGCCGCCCAAAGCCCAGCCGAGACCTGACCTCCCATTGCCGGTTCAGTGGCGCCCCGCTCAGACGGCGCTTGACCGAGTGCGGCGCCGGACCACCAGCAACGCCACGAGGCGGCAACCGTGTAGTCGGGCGTACCCGAGAAGGGATAGATCTCCGGTCCGAAGGTATGGCCCATTCTCGGTGATCTCCTACACCTCTGGCGATTCGGTCTCTGGGAGGCCGGGGCCGTGGTCCCGGTGGCGCAGTGGGGGCCGGGCGCGCGAGAGTGAGACCTGAGGTAGCGGCCGGGGCTTTGCGGGCGCGCCGAAGGAGGACGGTATGCCTGCACTGCACTGGGCCACCCACCACCGGCTCTGGTCGCTGGGCAGCGGAGTCGCCATCCTGAGCGTGGCCGTCATCGGCGGCTTATGGTTCTTCACCGCCCGAAGCCCAGGCACCCAGATCGACATACGCCAGGCATTGCTCCAGTACCGGCAGAATCAACAAGCGGAGCGAGCCACGGGGAGCACGCTCCTTCCCCCATCCGGTGTCTATCAGTATCGGACGTCCGGAAGTGAACATCTGAATGTCGGCGGCATCAGCCGCGCCTTCCCCGACACGACGGAGATGATCGTGACCGATGCAAAGTGCGCCACCCTGGATTGGGAACCACTTGAACAGCACAAGGAGGGAATGGTGGAGTGCCCGCTCCAAGGTGGGGTTCTTTCCATGACGTCGGCGCTGACATACGAAGAGATCGCCGGAATCCAGACCACCAACCTCATCCGGTGTCCATCCGACGCATACCTGGTCCCGCCCCCATCCGTCGGGGAAGGGTGGCACGCGACGTGTCATGCGACAGGCCAGAAGATCGCTCTCTCCGGTCAAGTCCTCGGGGCATCGTCGGTGGACGTCGGCGGCCGTGCCGAACCGGCGTTGCATACGCGCCTGACGCTCGTCTTCACGGGTTCCGAAACTGGAACCAATCCCGCTGACTACTGGGTGTCGTTGCAGGATGGACTGATCCTCCGCGAGCAGGAGACGGTTGACGTGTCCCAGGAGGCCGGACCGCTCGGATCAGTCCGCTATTCGGAGCAAATGACAATCACACTTTCATCGGTGACGCCCGTCCGGTGACAAGATCCCCAGACGCCTCCTAGGCATTTCGGCCGTTCTCAGCTTTGGCGGCTGAAACGTAGCTGTCTCAGCTGGGCAATTGCCCGGAGATCTGGGGGACCACGCTTCATGAGGCGCCCAGACAGAAGTGGTCATTCGAGTGCGACTTGCCTGATCCTACGAGTGGGGTCTTCATCGAGAGCGTTAGGATGAGACCAAGCCTCGAGGAGGTCCGATGAGCCACCATCGACAGCTCAAGAAGCAAACAGGCGATCTTCTCGCTGGGCTGGGGAACAGCCCGGACGGGGTGGCCGCATCATTGCAGGCAGCTGGGGTCCAGGGAGTTCCAAAGCACAATCGCTCCTGTGCGATAGCCCTCTACCTGACTGCCTTGATGGGATCCGACCCCCGGATTCGTTCAGTCACCGTTGGGCACTGTTCATTGCTGATCGACATCATCGCGCCGCCGGACTTCCGCCCCGCCGGCCGCCTGCAGGTCCAACTCCCGAAGCCTGTACGTCGGTTTGTCTCCGAATTCGATGCCGGACAGCATCCCATGATCACCCGAGAACAGTCCGTGAGTGCACAAGCTTCAGTTGCCGCTGTGAGGTAGGGAGTCCAAGGAGCGCAGTCCTTCGACCCTCCTTCAGCTGTCTCGCCGCCCTCTGGACACCATGCATTGGGGTCCGCTAGTGCGCAACGTGTGCGCGTGGAGGTGGACCAGCGCCACAGTTGTGTTTCCGAGATCGGAACCGGGCCCACGGGGGACTCGAATCCAAGCCGAGGACATCGGACGAACGGGCCGGGCGACCCTGCCAATCACTTATGGTCGGTCTGGAGCCGAGGCAGGCCTCGGACGCCAGCGACTCGACATCGTCATGCCTGCATCGGTTCCCTGCTGCGACGGCGGAGATCCTGAGCGGTAGCTGTCAGCCATGGAGTCCGGGACACACGATGTTCCCAGCTTGGATGACTCGGAACGTGGAATGTGCATCTCGGCGGACCACCTCGGAAGCCTTCAGGTTTCCCGGGCTGATTCACGCAAACCCGGGCGAAATGGGACCTTCGGCTCTTGAAAACGGACGATGGGAGGTTGACTATGGCGTTAGGCAGAGGGGCCGGCGAAAGGAGCAGCGATGTTTGCTCAGGTCGGTGATCAGATCGTCGTCAGTGGGTGCCGGGCGGGGCGGCGTGACCGTGTCTGCAAGGTGCTGGACGTCGTAAATGCAAGCGGTGACTCCCGCTATATCGTCCGTTGGGACGACACCGGTAAACTGGACACGTTCTCCTCGGGGCCTGATGCCGCCATTGTGAGCAGCGAGCACAGGCAGCACTGAGCAGTTCGGCGCATTTCCGTCCTCGTTGGAGTAGGTGTCACCGAAGGAGCGTTCCGCCGTTCCTGCGTCTTCCTGACCGGGCCACGGCGCCTGGTCAGTTGACTGCGACGAGAAGGACGGGGACGGGGCTCCGATCGAGTATTTCGCGTGCAACGGCGGCGCGGCCGGGGTCGGCCGTGTGGGGCCATCCGACGGCAACGAGGTCAGGGTGGAGTGATTCGACGGCGTCGAGCAGCTGTGCAGCGGGAATGCCGATCCGCAGTTCGAGCCGGGCCTGAGGTGCGCCGTGGACATGGCGGGCAAAGAACTCCTGCGTATAGGCCTCGGTTTCGTGTTGAACCTGGTCGGTGAAGCTGGGAATTTCCTCGTCCACGTGCACCACCACGATCTCGAGGCCACTGTCGGTCGACAGCTCAATGGTCCGCTGGAGGGCGTGGGCCTTTCCGGGGCTCCCCTCCATGGCCACGAGGACCCTACGCAGTTGCTTTGGCGGTTGCGCGTCGGGTGGCACCACGACCACCGGCTTGTCGGTTCGACCGGCGAGCGCGAGCGCGAGGTGCCCAGCCGGCCGGGGACCACCGAGGCCGCCACGGGCTCCCAGGACCAGAGCCACGACATCCTCCTCGGCCACTGCAAGGGAGAGTTGCTCAACCGGATCACCGGAGAGTGTGCGGAAATCTGCGCCCACGGTCTCCGCCGAAGCGCGTGCCGTCTCGTCGCCATCCTCGACGACGTGGAGGGCATCCAGCGCTCCGGCAAGGGCCGAGGCCACAGCCTGGGCCATGGCCAGCACGGGCCGTGCTGCGGCAGAATTGTCGATGGCGGCGATGACCTTCTTCATGAAATGGGCTCCCATTTTGGTCCGCGACGACGAAACGCCAGGTTGCCTGGTCCGGTGGCAAACGGTGTGCTGCCGACGACGACGGAAATGCGCTTGTCGGTCCAGATGGAGAGGTGAGATCGTTCCTTGCGGAGCCGGACCCTGCTGCCGCGGAACCTCACGCGGAACTCGATGGCCGACCACGACGGAGGGAGGACCGGGTCGACATGGAGCATGCCGCCGCGCGGGCGGAGCCCCATGAATCCGAAGGCGAGTGCCTGCCACGTGCCGCCCATCGTGGCGAGATGCAGACCCTGGGCGGTGGAGCCCGTCAGGTCGTCGAGGTCCATGCGCGCGGCGATGCGAAGCGCCTCCAATGCACGGTCGAAGTCGCGCGCCCGGGCATGCAACGAGGCGTGGATCGCCGGGGACAATGAACTGCCGTGGGCGGTGCGGGGTTCGTAGAAGCGGAGGTTCGGCTCGAGGCTTCCGGCGACCGCCTCATCGGGGAGGAGGTGGTGGATCATGAGGGCGTCTGCCTGCTTGATCACCTGTGAGCCCCGGGTGCGCTCGGCCCCGAGCAACAGATCGGCAGCGATCGGACGATGAGGGGCAAGCTCAGCGATGACCAACGGCTCGAGCCGGCCGAAACCGGCGAATTGTTCGTAGATACCAGTGTCGGCGTCATAACCGTCGAACAGGGTGTCGGCGAGCTCAAGCCAGCGCTGCCGTTCACCGGGCTCGACATCGCCGTCATCGCCTGCTTCAGCGACCTCTGCGGCACGGCGCATGTTCCAGCGCGCCATAACGTTGGTGAAAGCGTTATCGTCCACCGGTTCGTGGTATTCGTCTGGCCCGACGACTCCATAGATATGAGCACTACCGTCCGGCTCAACACGGATCCTCGATGCCCAGTATCGAGCCGTCTCCACAAGGATTCGGCGGCATGGCCCACGGGCGAACTCTTCGTCCCCGGACCAATCCACATAGCAGCACGCCGCCCATGGCACCTCGGCGACGATGTGCTCCTCGAGTTGGCCGGTGCGGATGGGCACGATCTGCCCCGATCTGTCCCGGGCTCTCGTCGGTGTGACGTCGCGTCCGGTGCGGGCGGACTCCCACGGAAAGCGAGCTCCGGCGCGGCCTGCGGCGCGCGCCGCCTCGAGGGCGGCGGGGAGCCGTCGGAGGCGGTACTCGAGCATGGACCGGGCTGCGGCCGGATGAGTTGCGGCCAAGAAGGGGAGGACGAAGGTGTCCGCGTCCCAGAACACATGGCCGCTGTAGCCCGTCCCGGTCAGGCCACGGGCGCCGACGGGCGCCTCCCCGCTATCAGCGACCGATGCCATCAGGTGGAAGAGCGCGAAGCGGATGCCCAATTGCAACTCGTCGTCTCCCTCGATGACCACGTCCGCATCCTCCCACCGGCACGCCCAGGCCTGGCGGTGCTCGGTCAGTAATCGGTCGAAGCCGATGGCGGCGGCCTGGCCGACCGCATCGACGGCAGGGGAGGGGTCGGGGAGGGCGTCGGCATCGGAACAGTAGACGGCCACGCGGTCGAGGACCCTGCTGCCGACCTCGGCTCCATCCACCGGGCGTGGTCTGGCCGACCGGGTCTGATTGGCCGCCGCCACGATCCCGCCGGTGGAAGCAGCGACCCGAATCCAGGTGGTGTCGCCGACGCGGCCGTGGTCGTAGGCTGGGTCGTCCGCCGGGGGCAGCAGCGGCGGGCCGATGCGGAAGGCACGCTGAAACTGGCTGCGTAGGACGGCGGTCGTCGGCCGGGCGAGTGAGACGAACCGTACGCTCTCTACGGCATCGACCTCGGAGCCGGCGCGCTCGTGCAGTACCCCTGTCCTCAAGTCAAGGACCCGCCGTAGCGGAGCCCCTACTGCCCTCTGGCCCAGCTCGAAGGCGACGGGGCCGGTGAGCAGGTGGGTGTCGGCGTTGTCCCCTTCGTAGACGCCCGTGGCGATCACCCAAGGGTGCCGACTGGGATGGCTGGTGAGAGGCGCCCCGCTCATGCCGACGTGGCCGTCAGCGAGGGTGAGGAGCGCCTCGTGGACGCGCTCGGTTTCGATGTCGAAGCCCTCGATGTCGAGGGTCCAGCCTGCCCGAGTAGTGGCCTCGGGGAGGCCCCGCCGGCGACGCCGGCGCAACTGGTCAGCGAGCAGCTGATGCAGACGCGCCGCGCCGCCAGTGAGTGCCAGCATCCCAGACCGTGGTGAACCCCGGCTGCCATTGATCAGCACGACGGTCGCGGCCCGGACGTCGGGGACGATGACGGGCGCGGGACGATGGGGTATCCCCGACAACCCATCGACCACCGTCAGGACCGCCTGCGGGTCGACTCCCCGCAGCCACAGCTCTTGGAGCACGCCGAGCGCTACATCCCCGGCGTCCTCGAGGGCAATCTCCACTGTGTTGCCTTCGACCACCACCCGAGGGTCCTCGAGCCCGACCTGCCGAGCCGCCTCCACGGCGAGGTCTGCGAGGTGGGACACACCAGGGATCCCGTGGGCCAACAGGAACTGTTTGAGTCTCGACCATGTCAGTGGCAACCCCGGGTCCCGTACCAGTTCGACGCTGATCCTTGGGGACCTGGCAGGGCGAGGGAGCGATGAGGATTCGATTCCCAGCCCGGCCAGCCTCTCGGCAAACGCCTCCCCGGCCCGGACAAGGACGGTCAGGTTCATGTCGGGCTTCGGCGGGCCCAAGCGGTGGACGCCCGAGTGATCGACGGCGGCGGTACCGCTGCCGCCGCTGTCGGCGACAATGAGCGCAGGTGCGCCAGTGGAGAGTTCCCTCATTCGTTCGGCCAAGCTGTCGACTGAGGCCGGGGCGAGCCAGGCGACAGGCATGCCAGCTTCACTCAGTGCAAGCAGGTCCTGCTCAGTGCGCGCAGAGATGGACGCGGTGGCACCCCATAGGACGATGGCCTCGAACCGCCGGTCCAATCCGAGTGGCAGAGCAGAGAGGCTGCTGCGGGTGGGGGGGAGTGAAGCGTGTTCATCCTGGTCGGTCCGGCTGCGGGCGCTCATGTCGGCTTTGGAACTGCGTTGTCCGGTTGCGAAGCAGAGCTGTGGTGGGCGGTGAGCAGGAAACGATGCTCGCTCACAACGTCGGCCCGGAGATGAGACACCACCGGTGACTGTCGAGCCGTGACCGCTCTCATCAGCCCGGAACGCACTGAACCGATGGGCCCCGCGGCACTCCTCGTGCTCGCGCACCACAACGGGCTTCTTCGCGACATGCGCTCAGACGGGTCGAGCATTTCGGGATTGCCCTCTGCTGTTCAATGTCGGTTCAGGGGAATAGCTGCTCGAAAGAGGCTACTAGACGCAAGACCGAGACGACCGGTCGATTGAGCGCAGAGTGCCTGGTGTGCGCTCCGTCCGGTGGCGGTCAGCCTGCGGTTTCGTGATCGGTCGGCACCGGCCGACCACTTGGCGCGTCTGTCACGGAGGTCAGGAAGCGGCGAGCTGCGACGGAGCCGTGCCAGCTGCCGACCCCGGAGATCTCGCCTCGGTCGGCCGTGGGGTGGATCAGGTCAAGAAGCAGCCAGAGCGTCGCCCTGCACGACACGGCCAATTCCACTTAGACAGCGACCTCGCCCTCGGCGTCGACTGCGGAGGTTCGTGACGCATCATGTACCCGGCTGGTCGAGCTGAGCACATCTTCTGATTTGCCCCCAACATTTACCGGCTGGCGGTCCGCCGTACCCGAGCGCGTGAAGCTCTCGTCCGGACCTGCGGACGCTCAGTTGCCATAGAGCCGCAGAACGCTGACGAGCACGGCGGTGCGTCGCTCCTCAGCCATGGTGCGGTCGTAGGCATACCAGTCGTGGTGAGTGCCCCCGGCGGCCGTGAACACCTCGCGCAGCAGCAAGCGAAGCCTCTCGGCGTCGATGTCAGGGTGTGCGTCGTCGGGTCCGATCAGCTCGGCCCGACCTTCGACAGTTGTCCACTGCCACCCTGAACGGAACGTGATGCTCGCCTGTGGCCGACTCCGAAGGTTGGCCAGCTTCGTCTTTCCATTCGTGACAAAGCCGACCACCTCCGCGCCACCGACCGGGTGGGCGAGGACGCCGGCATTGACCACCGAGGACTGGATCGTGGCGTCCGACCGCAGCGTTGACGCGACGGCCAGAAACCGATCCTGGCGACCGATGTCCACAACATTCTGAAGCGTCGTCACAGTGGCTCCTTCGCTATCCGATCGGTGGCGAGCGCCACTCGACGCTAGTCCGAGATCGGCGGCTGCTGGTCGCGATTTCCCACCACCCCGGCGAGGCCCAGGAAGCTTCGGTAGCCATTGCTGGCCGTCGATTACCGCGTCGGTTCAATCGGCGCCGCGAGCTGCAAACGTGTTGCGGTGGGTGAAGTGCTGAATCTCTCGACGAACCCGCAGGTATCGGCCCGGTTCAACCGAGGGGTACCCCAGGCGGCACGCGAACGCGATATCGATGTAGTCGGGAATCGACAGGATCTCGCGCAGCTCCTCTTCGACGTGTTGGGCACTGAAGACGCTCATGATTTGCATCCCGATCCCCAACGCCTCGGCCGTGAGCCACATGCTCTGCATCACGCATCCCAGACTCATGATGCCAAGGAAGTCGCCCTCCGATGCCGGAGCCCGCTCGCGCGTGTCGTAGACGACGATCAACACCACCGGGCATGAGCGCATGGTCTCGTCCAGGAAGCCGTGCTCGACATCTGTTGCTTCCACGGACTTGGCACCCGGGGCTCGCCAGGAGGGCGGGAACATCGTCGCAATGAGCCCTGTACCCTTCCTGATCAGCTCCTCCTCACTGAAGGAGAGCTGGGCGTAGTTCTCCCGGATGAAGTCCTCGGATGTGCCGCCGCGCACTCGACCGATCGCTGCAAGCGTCGCCTGGTCGTCGACGACGATGACCTCGAAGTTCTGCATGTTGTGTGCCGTGGGCGCCCAACGAGCCGCCTCGAGGATCGACTGAAGTTCGCCTTCGGCAGGGTGGTGCTCAGGATCGAACGGGACGCGCTCCGAGTGGCGCCTGCGGATCACGTCGCTGATCTGTGTGAACTCATAGACTTCGCTGAAGCCAGTCATGTCTTCCCTCCCCTTGCCTGTGACCATCGGTGGCGGGGTCGTGCACAGGACGGCGCGGGAGCGGACCGTCCAGCAGTTCCCCGAAGGTCGCCACCTTGCCCGGATACCCGCACGGCCTTCATGTCACCGTGAGAGTCAGGGACCTCATGACCACAACGCTGCCCCACGCGTCCTTCGCCCGATAGGGCCGATGGTCCCTTTCGAGGGCTTCGACCACTGCACTTGCAGCTTCGTCGGCCAGAGCGGCACGGTGTCAATCGAGCTCCATGGGACAACGACGCATGGCAGGACAAACGGCACGATCATCGTCGAGTCGGCTGGGCCCATCCTCCCAACACCAGTCGATCGGCGACTCCGGCCTGCTGCGGAGCGTTCTCCGGTCAACTGGACGGGAGTCTGCGCTTCGTCGAGAATCTCGAGATCATCTGGGCGCCCGGCCATTGCAGCCTGCCCGTGCCCTTCCGCGATGGTTCCAGAACGGGAACGGGCAGTGGACGAGGTCGAACAGTACATCGTGCATGGTGGTGATCTGACCGGCTGCCACTCCGTGGGCACCCGACCCCCACGGTGCGCCCTGGCCGGGCACGGGGCATTCCCGTGCGGAGCAAGGTAGTTCTGGGGGAGTGTCCTCATGCGTGCCTGCCAGGACATGACGTGAGGTCACTGCAACCCCGAGGTCCGTCGGGAACTGCACGAAGGGGGAGAACGCACTCCGGACCGATCACGTTGTAGCACCGATCGCTTCGCGTCCATTACACCAGAAGCTGAAACCTCGGTAAGCGTTCGTCGCCAGACGGCAGGAGTGTGACGGACCGGTGAGCTACTCGCCTCCCACTGGCCGCGGGTCATCGAATTTCTCGACGTGCCAGCCAGATGACCACAGTCTCATCCATTTGCGCCCCACCACGGCCCAACCGACTGGTGCTTCGCTGCGGACGCAACTGGCCCGTCGGTCCGAGGTACTTCAACGGTTCTCCGCCTATCAGTCAGGCCACTGCGAGAGGACTTCGATGGCCTCTTGGTCGAGGGCAAGGTCGGCAGCAGCCAGGTTCTCCTCGAGGTGGTCCAGCGAAGATGTTCCCGGGATGAGGAGCACGTTGGGCGCCATGTGCAGCAGCCAGGCCAGGGCCACCTGGGCCGGTGTGGCGTCGAGCCGGAGGGCTGTCTCTCGGACCGATGGGGCACCGAGTACCGCGCTCTCCGGGTTGAAGGCGGAGCCGAGTGGGAAGAACGGCACATAGGGCACCTCGTCCACCCGACATGCGTCGAACACGTCCTGCCCGGAGCGATCAGCCAGGTTGAAGGCGTTCTGGACACAGGCCACCTCTGTCCGAGAGCGAGCGAGACGGTAGGCAGCAAGGTCCACATTGCTGAGGCCGATGCCTCCGATGAGGCCCTCGTCGCGCAGAGCCATCATGGCCTCAAGCTGTTCGGCGAATGGCACCTCGGAGTCCGGATGGCGGCGCAGGTTGACGACAGGAACCTGGTCCAACTCCAGTGACCTGAGATTGGCTTCCACTCCGGCCCGCAGTTCCTCCGGTCGCTGTGCAGGCAGCCACTGGCCCTGCTCATCGCGAGCTGCCCCGACCTTGGACACCAAGACCAGCTCTTCTGGATATGGATGCAGCGCTTCGTGGATGAGCTCGTTGGCCACGTCGGGTCCGTAGAACTGAGCGGTGTCGATGTGATTCACGCCGGCATGGACAGCGCGTCGAAGTACCGCCAGGGCACGCTTGCGATCCCCTGGGGGTCCGAAGACCCCAGGTCCAGGGAGTTGCATGGCGCCGAAGCCCATGCGGTGAACGGGACGGTTGGCGAGCAGAACGGAATCGCTGGGCATAGCGTCCATACTGGCTCTTCCAGTCCTCACCTCCAGCGCGCCGAACGCCGGCAAGAACCGGGAGTGGTGTCACCCCTAGCCGGCACACCAGATGGTTGCAGGTTCCCCTTGAGCGCCATCCTGCAGTCGTCCAGGAGGTGCCCCCTGCCGGGTTTAGCGGGCCTCAAGCGCTGGTAGAGGTGAGCACAGCCGGGATGCAGCTGATCCTCTGCTTTCATGGCTGAGTACGCTCTCGGCGTGGCGAGACCAGCCGTACCAACTGCTGCTCCCTGCGACTCCCCGCTGTCCGGGCAGAGCAGCTCTTTCGTATCCGGGCCGGGCGCACGCTGGTTCAGATCGAGTTTGCCGAGTAGTCCCGCTCCGCAGGGTCGCCAGGCGACCCGGCTGGGGCCCGCCTCTTGGCAATGATGGTCGCAGTCCCGGTCGCGCCTGCGGCACAACCGACGAGGGCAAGCACGGCCGGTGACCACAGAATTGCGGCCAGCACCGCCGCCCCTCCAGCTTCGACGCCGATCACCACCTTGTCGACCGCTGGGCCGGCATCGGCGAATCGGCGGTGGAATGCGAGGAGCTCGGTGGTCGACGCGATGTGGCGGGTCAGGAACACCGCAAGGCCACGGAGGAGGCCGAATCCAGCGCCCAGGGCAAATGCGGCCACCGGATCAGCTGAGAGGGCACCGAGGACGATCATCAGGTAGACGGTTGCAGTGGTGATGTAGGTGGCCAAGCCGATACCGATCTGCCAACCGAATCCGGCCCCGTAGACCCATGCCCGGTAGTGGTCAAGCCACCGCTCATTGACCTGGCGCCGGTGGATCGGGAGATTCAGGCCGCCCGCACTCAGGTCGGAGCTCATTGAAATCAGCACCGCACCCAGGGCAAGGAGTCCGAGGGCAGACTGCGACAGCTGGAGGCTGTGGACTCCTTCAGCCCCGAGCGCCATGGCACAACCGAGGGTCATGCCGCCCACGGTGGCGCCGATCACGAACCAGATGGAAGTAGCGACGTAGGAGTGACCCTTTGCCCGCTCGCTGATCGGCGTGATGGTCGACATCATGGACAGCCCGCAGGGCGACCAGGTGGAGCGCGCCGCGGCGGCAACGCTCACCATCAGGGCCACGGCAGTGATACAGAGGGTCATCGGGCTCCTTCGTCGGCGGGATCGCAGGGAACGGGTTGCACCGGGAAGGGGACCACGCTGGCAGTGACCGTCGCCACGGACTCCATCACTATGCAGCCGAACCGAGGAACGGCACGTCAAAGGCGAAGATGCCGCCGTCCTGGGCGACGAACCAGTAGCCCTGGGCCGACGGGGAGGCAGCCATGCCGACGATCGGTTGGTCGAGCGTCTGCCCGCCCATCGAGCCGAGGAACGGGGCGTCCCCGAAGGAGAAGATGCCGCCGTCCTGGGCGACGAACCAGTAGCCCTGGCCTGACGGGGTGGCGGCCATGCCCACGATCGGCCGGTTGAGCGTCTGCCCGCCCATCGAGCCGAGGAACGGGGACTGGTAGGCGAAGATGCCGCCGTCGGAGGCCACCAGGTAGTAGCCCCCGGCAGAGCGCTCGGCGATGCCAACGATGGGCTTGTCGAGCGTGGCGGCAGACTCGTCTCCGTCGTTGGGGAAGTCGCCGTAGGTGAGGAGTCTCCCGAACGAGGTCACCATGCCGTAGCCGTTGCCATCGCTGCTTGGGGCCATCCCCACCACCTGGCACGCGGTCAGCACAGAGCTACACGGAGCCGGAGGTGGGGACGGCGTGGCCGGTGTCCAGCACGGTTCGTTCTGCTCTGCCGTGCTGTTGTCCACGGCCAGCGTGGTCGTGCAAGTCGGATCGATCTCCCACGGCGGGATGCAGGCCACGACCCGGCAGATGATGCGGCCGATGCAGTCGATCTGCTGGTTGCACTGACCGTAGCGGAACTGGAAGCACCCGGTGACATAGGAGTCGCAGCCGTTCGGACCGCAGCCGCACTCGGTGCCGTCGCACCCGGTCTCGCAGAACCCCCATCCGTTCCCGCAACCGGTATCGCAGTGGCATTGGGCGTGGCAGTCCATGTAGTAGCGGGGACCGTTGCAGTACGACGAGTTGTCCGCCTTCCACCATCCCCCCATCACCGCACCGCTGGGGCAGTAGTTGTACCCGCCGTTGATCGAGCAGCAGAACTCGGAGAACCCCGCGCAGCACTGCGACCCGCAGCCGCAGTTCCCGTTCCCACAGGTGCAGACGAGTGCGTAGGCAGTGGTGGGCTTCAGCACGAGATCGAGGCCAGCACCGATGGCCACGGTACTTCCCACGTAGGCGGAACGATTGATGAAACTCCGACGCGAGAGCCGCGACTCGAGGAAGCCCGACGCCTTCTCGACCAGGGTCGTCATCACGGGAACGGTGTCATCGAGTCGTGATCGTTCGGACGGCGCCGCTCGCCCTGGCCGCTGCGGGACGTCCTCACTGCGGCGTTGCCCGTGAGATCCCGAGGGCACGCCGTGCGGCTTCAAGTTCCGCCAGCGCCGACATGGCCAAGAAGGTGAGCCACGCACAGAGCCCACTGGCAATGGTCAACGGCACTCCGTGCAGCGGTTGCGAGGACAGGACGGATGCGATCGACCCCGCCGGCCCGGCCATCGCCACCAGCACCGCGGCGATTCCCAGCGCCACATCGACAATCACGTGGAGCATGGTCGCCGGAGTATCCGGCGTTCCGAAGCAGCCGCAGCTGGCGATGGCACCACCTTTGGATCGGGCATAGGCGACCACCAACGCGAAGATGAAGTATGACAAGGCCACCAACCCGGCCGACACGGTGCGCGGTAGCACCAGAGCCGTGGCCCCGAGCGCCGCTTCGGCGATCGAGCCGCATCGGATGACTCTTCTGAGCAGCGGCATCTTGAAGGGGACGACAACGGCCATGGCACGTGCGGTGTCGTCGGGTCGGAACGCCTTGGCGATGCCGGCGAGGATCAGCAGGACGCATGCGACGAGGTAGAGACCGATCAGTTCCATCGGGCACCCGACGGGAGCGAGGGCTGAGGTGAGGGACTGATGGCCAGATTGGAGAGGAGACCATTGACCCTGGGCACGAGCGAACTGCGACGGGCATGACTGCCCAGGACGACGTAGAGCGTGAAGGGCCGGCCGGCCTCGGTGAAGAACCACTGGGTCCCCGACTGTCCCCCAAGGCCACGACGGAGCACATACGGCAGGAAGTTGTCCGGAGATAGCGAACGGGGAATGCCCTGCCGGGCGAAGAGCCGGGTGCCGAGACTCTCAGGGCCGTACTCGAAAAGTGTGGTGAAGATGTCGTCAGCTCCCATCAGGGTGACCGCTCCCCCGCCGAAGTCACCCACCTCCTCAGGAAGGGCGAAGGTGGCGAATTGTGCAACCGGGAAGGGTGCTTCGTCGCCGGTTGACGACCGCATGAAGATGCGACCCTCGAAACCACCGGGCAATGGTGCCTCGATGCCGTGGGCCCTCAGCGTTGCCACTATCAGTTCGCCATTTCGATCGGTGTCCGTTTCGGGCGCGGTTCCCCCCCGTCGGGCGGGCAGACGTCAGCCAGAGACGACGGATAGAGGCTCGGGTCGCCGGGCAGAATGCCAGCCGCCGTCAACTCCCGGTCATTCGCCAGTTCCCGCTCCGGTCCATCGAGGCCCTCGGCATGAGGCTGGCTGCGACTCCCCTCGGCGAACTCGCGGGCGTCGACCTGGGCCCTTCGAACCAGTTCAGCCACCTGGCTGAACTGGTTGGCCACTCCCTCGCCAATGCGACGGCCGGAGTTCCCGTCGACGAGTACGAAGAACGGGGAGCCCGGCACCTCATAGTCACCCCAGGCTTCAGTGGACATCACCACCGGAAGTCCGGGGGGTGCCTGGGCACTGACCTCCCCCGGGATCTCCATTTCCGGACCCTTGGTAACCACGACCAATCGGGTGTGGGGCGGGAGTCCCAGCTCGTCGGGACGGTGGAAGGCCTTCCAGAATCCGGCACACGACGCGCAGCCAGACGACAGGAATGCGAGCAGGGTGAGCTGGTCCGAGCCCGAGGGTGCCACCGCCAAGGCATCGCCCGATGGCGTGACCCCCGCGATGGTCGGCGCCGATGCAGAACTGCGCTCGCCCGGAAGCGGTGGACCCATGGTCAGCGGGACGCTGACTGGGCCTCGATTGCCCGACGCACGCGCTGAGCTCTGGTCATGCGTGTCGGATCCTGCCGGCTCACCAACTCCCGCACCGAGATCGTGTAGCGCCTTCAAGATGTCGGCATGGCTACGCAACAGGCCGGCCACGAGGACCGACAACAGCAGCACGACAATGCTCAGGACAATCGCCAATGCGATCACACACCACCTCCGAAAAAGGAATCAGTTGGCAACGCCAGCTCTCGAACGCCAGTCGCCCTATGGCCATCGTACGGACTGCGGTGCCCGAAGCGGTGTATCTCCACGATGGCGAAATGTCCGGATGAGGATGAGGTATCGATCGGGTGAGCCGACCGACGGAATTCCCGGTCGCCGACCAGAGGTCCACCATGGCCATCACGGCGACGCGATAGTTGCTGCCCGCCATCGATCATGATCACCAGGCTGTCGATGGCGGAAGCCGAGGGTTGATAGCTTCTGCCCAGCTCAAGTGACCAGCTGTGACGGCTGAGATCCCAAGTGAGCGTTTGCAGACTGGGCAGCTGAGATTCGCAGGCGTCGTCCTCAGCTTTGGAAGCTGAGTCCCCCAACCGTCGATCAGGGATGTCCGGTGGCTTCCAATCCGACGCATTCGGGCGCGCCTGCCCTGGGGCGCGCCTTGGTCATCGCCGGCCGGCATTCTGGGCGACCAAGCTTGCCCACTGCTGTCCGGAAGTGGGATGGAGCCAATGCCTTCATCTCGACAGGGGGCGAGGAGATGAGGGTCCGCGGTGGTAAGCAAAGACCCCGTTGACTGAGCGATCTCCGCTGCGACACAGTCAGCAAGGCTGACCGCCCGAGTCGTCCGGTGGTAATGGCGAGCACGCAGCAGTCCGGCCTTCAACGCGAGTCAAGTGTCGGCGGGGAGCGGGCGCACTACGACCCGATCTCCGAGATCGACCACCACCACTCGATCAACCATCCAACGGGCGCTCGCTTCGGCAGCTATCGAGACCTGAGCGTCGGATGAAACCCTCATCACATTTGTGGCCGCGGGCACCGGTGCAGCTCCCTTGGTCGTTGTGTGAATCTCCTATCTGATTGTCTCCCCTCACTGCGAGAGAATGAGCCGCGGAATCGGGACGTCGCTGCCTCCGGTGCAGATGCTCTCAGCTTCGTAGGCCGAGCAGAGGTTCGGCATTGCGGGCGCCGAAGGAGCACTTGAGGGAGAGTCGTCCACCACGTCCTATCCTTGCCCCATGTGCCGAAACATCACCACGCTCAGGGGGTTGGATCCAGAAGCGACTGCTGAGGAAATTGAATCTGCAGCTCGTCAGTACGTTCGGAAGGTCAGCGGGGTGCAATCCACCTCGGCCACCACCGAGTTTGCCTTTGAAGCGGCCGTTCGCAGAATTGCCGAGGCCACGACCGACCTGTTGGCCCAACTGCCACCGCGCCGTGTGCCTCCTCCGACTCTTCCGCCCTTGCGACGCAAGGCAATCGCCTGAGCTCGATCGGAGCAACCCGGGCGAGCCACCCATGGCCCCGCCCTGCCGGCGGTCAGGAGCAGGCTCGGTAGCGGACGAGTTTTCACTTCCCCCGTCCGTTGGGGCTGCACCGGCTCATCGAGCGTGGGTCCCCTTTCCTGCCCCGGCTGCTCGGCCAACCGGGAGGATCCCGTCGGCAGGGTCCACCTTCTGCTCGATCGTGCGCCTGGGCCGGCAATCCGCCCGGTGATCATGGGGCAGGGTAATCAGAAACGTCCCCACGAAGGGAACTCATGGCAGCAGCCAGGGACGTGCCCGGAGAAGTCGTAGGACGACGCTTTCGCCCGGTGGTTTGAGTAGCGCGCCACCTCCGCGGAGACGGCTCTTCGAGCTTCTGTTCAGCGAGAGCACTGCGCCGCTCCGGCAGGCGTCGACCGGCTCGGAATCGGCCTACGCGAGGCCGTCGACTACCGGCACGGGCTCCTCCCGCCGTTTAGCTCCACGGGGAACACGGCTCCATTGAACCCGAGGGCGTTGTCTGCTGGGCAGAACGCCGACGTGGCCAGGTCATACTCGGCGTTGAACACCGCCTTTTGGCCCTGGTAGGCGCTGAGCGCCCCGCAGGTACCGTACTGGTTGCACTGCTCGGTGATGATGCCATCGGCGACCGGCTCCATGAGGGTGGCGAACGAGTCACCCGTGTCGTCCAGGTTCTTGGCGATCCAGCCCATGCCCAGGGAGTGCATGTAGTCCGCCAGCGTGGTCAGGTAGGTCTGCTCGGCCTGCTGGCTGATGATGAAGCCGGTCGTGCCGTCCGAACCTGAGTACGTCTCGTCCAGGTCCGTCTCGACTGCGTCGAAGCCCTTGGCGGCGCACTGCTGTTGGATCATCGACTCGATGATTCCTACCGTGGTGGAGCTGGTAATGTTCAGGAAGTACTCGGGGTAGCCGTTCAGCTGGTTGCCGAACTCACCTGCAGCCTGGAGCTGGTCGTAGTACGTGGTGCTGATGCCCTCGTCGCCGGCGCTGTAGTAGTTGCCGGCCGTGCCCACCTCGATGTAGCAGATTGCGTGGTCTCCCTGGGCGTGGAGCGCCGCCACGGTGCTGGCCGGATTGAGGATCCCGTCAATGTCGTACACGACCGGGTTCGGCGCGGGCTGGCCGTCCGGCAGGGTGGCACCGGTGCCCATGTCCGCGGCACTGGTGGGGTCCAGCGGATGGTCGATCTCCCATTGCCATGGCACGTTGCCGGTCGGTGGCTGCCACCACGAAGCTGTGGTGCCCCCGCCCGGGGAAGTGGTGGTGGTCGTTGTGGTGTCCGCCGGGGACGAGGTGGTGGTGTCCGCCGGGAACGAGGTGGTGGGAGCTGAGTTCCGATCTCGTCCTGTGGCGCACTGCAGGTCCAGCGACGTCCTGTCCCTGTTGGTCACGGAGAGCCCACTCCCGGCGCACGCGACGTGATCGGTTTCGCCCGCCTGCATGAGCAGGCCGGGCCCGACAACTCCCGCGGCGACTCCGACACTGACCGCCACCATGACGACACAGCTCGTGATCAACACTGCCGGCTTTCGCCAGAACACATTTCTACCTCGCACACTGTGCATTTTCATTGCCTCTCCTCTGGGCTCGGTGAGTGGACCGCAACGCGCTCTTGTGCTGCGCAGCCGAACCAGGACTGGTTCCCGTGCCTCGGCCTTCGCCTATCGGCACGGCCGTCCGCAGCACCGATGGCCACAGCTTGGGTCGCAAGAGGGCCGGTGCCGGCCTGCGCACCCGACAGTATGGACCATTCGAGGGCCCTGCAAGGCGCGGCGGCTGCGATCTCGCTGGGCATGGCCGCTCTCACGTCGCTGAGTGAAGTGGTGACCACGCACCGCTCCTTTCGGGGAGTTCGGTTGGACCTGCTCAATCGAAGGAAGGGCTGGTCAGATCGTTCTGCCGAGTGCTGGCTGCTAGCTGCGGAGGCTGTCCCGTTCGACCTCGACGATCGTGGGACCATTGCAACCGATTCGCTGACACTCCGCCAGCTGGGACGGCATACGGCCACTCGATTTGGTCGGTCGGCCTCGCCAGTCATCTAATCCCCCGGCATGCACGGGCGCAAGGGGGTCCCCGGAATCCGAGGATGAAATCTTCGTGACGCTTTGCGCAGACGTTGCCGGCCAACGTCCCTGACCCGGACGTCGATCGTTGGACACGTGCGCGCGACGCGATGGAGAGGAAGATGCGAACAGGTTTGCGTCCTTCGCTGCGTGAGCTGAGCCCCACTCTCGGCGTTCAGGGGACATGCACTGTTGGGGCTCGAGTCCTTGAGCCCACACTCGTCGTCGAAGGAAGAGGGAGGGAGAGCGGCAGCCGGGCGACGCCAGAACCGCCACACACGGCCCCGGCAGCAACCCGGCCGACTGGAGCCACCCGGACGGAGGCCGGGGGGCCGCCCTTACGGGACGCGTCTCCGTCCCAAGGCTCCCTTCCCGGACCACGCCGGACGGTCGCCGATTGCCAGGGTGTGCCAACGGTTGACGCACGTGATTCCAGGGGGCGGCTGCCGTGGGGAAGGGTGGTCACGCACGGCCTCGGCGCATACTCTGCGAAGTGGGGTGTGCATGCACGTGCGGCGATCAGCTTCGGAAAGAAGGGCAGGAACATCACCACTCTTCGGCGGTCCGCAGTCAACGTGAGTCGTGAAGATCACTCCGTTACCAGTCCCCTCTCTGCCCATGCACCCCACTCAAACGGCGGTTTCGGGCACCCGGTAGTTGCGACAACCTGGTGACAGCGCACTTGCCTCGACGCCACGGCCCTGGCGGTGCCCCTTCACCGACTTGCGATCATCGGTCTCTCTCCGCCCGGTAGGCCTCGACCCATTCGGACGGAACCGTGTCAGGAATCTCCACAAGAACACCCGCGGGGAGAGGTCCGACGTCCCCGCTCTGTTCGGTTTTGGTCTCAGCCGCCCACAGGACGACCCGTGCGGCCAGCCAGCACAATCCGCCGAGAAAGACCGCCATTCCGAAAACGAACGAGTTGGCCACA
This sequence comes from Acidimicrobiales bacterium, assembly GCA_052326605.1. Taxonomy (GTDB): domain Bacteria; phylum Actinomycetota; class Acidimicrobiia; order Acidimicrobiales; family RAAP-2; genus Bog-756. The sequence goes on from JBKQMB010000008.1 coordinate 19,156, forward strand.
GCAGCGCCTCCGATCTGCTCCGACCGATTCGGCAGGACAAGCTCAGCCCGAGCTTCGTCACCCTTCGAGGACATCGTCACCCCCCGGCCGTACCATCCACAAGGGTCCTTGGTCACATCGTCGGGAGGTCGCCCAAGGGCATCCGGCCAAAGCTGGTCTCCACTTCGGCGTGGACACCCGGCAGCAACCTTGTCGATGATCTCCCCTCCTCGCTTGGATGTGCCGGGACCTGCCTCTCGGTGTGCGACTCCGAAGTCCATGCGCCAGACTTGACAGGGTGCATGCCGAGACCGTCGCCTACTTCTCCATGGAAGTCGCCCTGGACGATGAGGTCCCCACGTTCAGTGGTGGCCTCGGCGTGCTCGCCGGGGACTTCCTCCGCGCCGCTTCCGACATGGGAGTGCCGGCCGTAGGGGTCACCCTCCTCTACCACCAGGGTTTCTTCCGGCAGGAGCTCGACGCCGCCGGCCGTCAGATCGAACATCCCGTCCGCTGGACACCCGCCGACCACCTCGAGCGGCTGGACGCAAGGGTCAAAGTGGTCATCGGAGGCAGGCCCGTGGTCGTCGGCGTTTGGCGACGTGTCCTGAATGGTGTCGGCGGGTCCACCGTTGCCGTCTACTTCCTTGACACCCAGCTTTCCGAGAACAGCTCCACCGATCAGGCCATCACCGATCGGCTCTACGCGGGACCCCCCGTCGAGCGGCTCTCCCAGGAGGCCGTACTCGGCCTGGCCGGCCCAGCCATGCTCCGGGAGCTCGGTCACGGGGAGATCGCCACCTATCATCTCAACGAGGGCCATGCCGCTCTGGTGCCGGTGGCCCTCCTCTCTGACCGGCTCGGCGGGATAGTGGCCGACGCATCACCGGCTGACATCGAGTCGGTCCGGGCACGCTGTGTCTTCACCACCCACACCCCGGTACCGGCGGGCCACGACCGCTTCGATCCCCAGGTGATGGTCGAGGTCCTCGGGCCCGAGCTTGCTGACGGATTGACGCGGATCGGCTGCCTCGAGGACGGAACCCTCAACATGACCGTCCTCGGGATGTTCTTCTCCGGCTTCGTCAATGGGGTGGCACAGCGCCACGGGGAGGTCTCCCGGGCCATGTTCCCCCAGTATCGGATCGACGCCATCACCAACGGCGTGCACGTCTCCACCTGGGTTGCCCCCAGCACCGCTCGGCTATTCGACCGGCACTTGCCCCGCTGGCGCGAGCACAACACCATGCTGCGCTACGCCGGCGGGATCCCCCTCGAAGAGATTCGAACCGCCCATGCCGAGGCCAAGCAGGTCCTCCTCGACGAAGTGGCACGCCACCGGGGTGTCTCCCTCGACCCCGAAGTCCTGACCATCGGGGTGGCCCGACGGGCCACTCCGTACAAGCGCAACGATCTCCTGCTCTCCCGGCCCGACGCGCTTCGGGCGCTCGTCGAACGGGTCGGGCCTCTCCAGGTTGTCTACGCCGGCAAGGCCCATCCTTCCGACCAGCCCGGCAAGGCCCTCATCGAGCACGTCAACGCCGCCGCCAAGGAGCTGGCCGGCAACGTCACCGTCGTCTACCTCGAGGACTACGGGATGAGCTTGGCCGCTCTCCTGGTAGCCGGTGTCGATGTCTGGCTGAATAATCCGGTGGCTCCCCACGAGGCCTCGGGGACGAGTGGCATGAAAGCTGCCCTCAACGGCGTCCCCAGCCTCAGCGTCCTCGACGGTTGGTGGGTGGAGGGACACATCGAGGGCGTCACCGGCTGGGCCATCGGTGCCGACCTGGGGGCCGCTGTCACCCTCCCCATCGGTGACGCCGTGGTCGACGCAGCCGACGGGGCCGAGCTCGACCGAGTCCTGGCCGAGGTGGTGGCACCCCTCTACTACGGGCGACCGGACGACTTCACCGCGGTCTGCCGATTCGCCATTGCGTTGAACGGCTCCTTCTTCACCGCCCAACGCATGGTGGGTGAGTACGAGGACCGTGCCTACAGGCGAAGCGGCCGCACCGATGGCTGAGCCGGCTGCTGCCCTCCCCGAGGCCTTCGGCCGGGCCAGGCCCGTCATCACCGGGGTGAGGCCCACCGTCGACGGCGGCCGCTACCCGGCCAAAGGGTCCCTCGGTGAAACCGTGGTCGTGGAGGCCGACATCTTCGCCGACGGCCAGGATGAACTCCTTGCCGAAATACGCTTCCGTCGCGAGACGAAGTCCCGGTGGCGCTCCGCCCCCCTCGAACCCCTCGGCAACGACCGCTGGAGGGGGGAGTTCCCGGTGCGGCGGGTCGGTCGCTACCGGTTTGCCGTATGGGCCACCGTCGATCATTTCGGCAGCTGGCGCAGGGCACTCGAGGCCCGGGCCGGAGCCGGCCAGCCCCTCGCCGTCGAGCTCCTCGTCGGGGCCGATCTGGTCCGCCGGGCTGCGGGGCGGGCCAAGAGCCCCGACCGGCAGCGGCTCAGCGCCCTCGCCGACAGCCTCGAGGAGGTCGCCTCGGCCGGAGGTGCCGACGGCATCGAGCCGGCCACCAGCCCGGAGCTGGGAGAGCTCATGGCCCGCTACCCCGACCCGCGGCCGGCCACCGTCTCCGAGGCCTACCCGGTCGAGGTGGAGCGGGCCCGGGCCCGCTTCAGCAGCTGGTACGAGATCTTCCCCCGCTCCGCCTCCCCCGACCCCGCACGGCCCGGCACCCTGGCCGACGTGGAGGCCCTGCTGCCCTACGTGTCCCGGCTCGGCTTCGACGTCCTCTACCTTCCGCCCATCCATCCCATCGGGATCACCGCCCGGAAGGGGCCCAACGGTGCCGGCGAAGCGGGGCCGGGCGATCCGGGCAGCCCCTGGGCCATCGGCGGCGGCGCCGGTGGCCACACCGCCGTCCACCCGGAGCTCGGCACCCTGGCCGACTTCGATCGGCTGGTTACCGCGGCGGCCGCCGAGGGCATCGAGGTCGCCCTCGACCTGACCTTCCAGTGCTCCCCCGACCACCCCTGGGTCACCGAGCACCCCGACTGGTTCCGGCGTCTCCCCGATGGGAGCATCCGGCCGGCCGAGAACCCCCCCAAGCGCTACGAGGACGTCTGGCCTCTCGATTTCGAGACGGCCGACTGGCGCCAGTTGTGGGAGGCCCTCCAAGGTGTGCTCGAATTCTGGATCGGCCACGGCGTCCGGATCTTCCGGGTGGACAACCCCCACACCAAGCCGCTGCGGTTCTGGGAATGGCTCCTTGCCGCCGTCCGAGCCGACCACCCCGAGGTCATCATGCTGGCCGAGGCATTCACCCGGCCCCGGATCATGGAACACCTGGCCAAGGTGGGCTTCTCCCAGTCGTACACCTACTTCACCTGGCGGAACACCGCCTGGGAGCTCGAGGAGTACCTGACCGAGCTGACCCGTACCCCGCTGGCCGACTACCTCCGTCCCAATTTCTGGCCCAACACCCCCGACATTCTCCACGAGGTCCTCCAGCACGGGGGCCGACCGGCCTTCGAGGCCCGGCTCGTCCTGGCCGCCACCCTGGCCGCGAGCTACGGGATCTACGGGCCCGCCTTCGAGCTTCTCGAACACCAGCCCCGCAACCCCGGATCGGAGGAGTACCTCAACTCCGACAAGTTCGAGATCCGTCACCGGAACCTCGACCAGCCCGACAGCCTTGCCGACCTGGTGGCCCGGGTCAACGCCATCCGACTCGGCCATCCAGCCCTCCAACAGAATCGCACCCTGCGGTTCCACGGCGTCGACAACGACCGCCTGCTCGTCTACTCGAAGACGGCCGGCCGCAGCCCCGGTGTGCCCGGATGGGACGATGTCGTCCTGATTGCCGTCAACCTCGACCCCCTCGCTACCCAAGGGGGCACGGTCCATCTCGACCTGGCGGCTTTGCAGCTGGACCCGTCCGAGGCCTTCGCCGTTCACGATCTCCTCACCGACGCCCGCTACCTCTGGACCGGCGCCGACAACTACATCCAGCTCGACCCCGAGGTCGTCTCGGCCCACATCTTCCATCTCGAGCGACCGGGAAGCTGACTGCCGTGCTACCGACGGCCGCTTCCCGCCGGCGGGAAGCGGCGCCCACGCCCGACCTTCCGGGCACCACCCTGTGACGGCGGGCCGACCGGCCCGACCTCCGGGCCGTGGCGCCCTCCGCGCCCTGGCCGGCCGGTACGGCGTGCAGTCCGCATACGTGACCGAGGACCGCCGCCGGGTCCAGGTCGGCAACGAGTCCCTGGTCGGGGTCCTTGCCGCTCTGGGTATCCCCATCAACCATCCGGACCAGGCTCCCGAACTGCTGGCAGCGGCCGAGGCCCGCTACCGGGTGATCGAGCCCGTCCTGGTCCGCCGGCCGGGCACCCAGTCCGCCCACAGCCTCATCATCCCCACCGCCGTCGCCCCGGACCGGGTCCGGCTGACCATCCGACACGAGGACGGCTCCGTCGACTTTCGACCCCTCGGGTCGCTTCTCTCCGGCCAGGCCCGGGCCGGGCGGATCGACGGCACGGGTGTGACCCGGTACCGATTCCGGCTCACCGGCTCCCTCGCGTCCACCCCCGGCTATCACCACCTCGACGTGGAGGGCCCCGGCCTGACCGCCTCGGCCCTGGTCATCTCCGCTCCCCGCCGTGGTCCCGATCCGGACCGGGGCTGGGGGGTCTTCGCCCCCCTCCATGCCGTGCGGACCGGGACCGACTGGGGGGTGGGCACTTACCGCGAGCTGGCCGAGCTCGGAGAGTGGACGAGCGGGCTCGGAGGGAGCTTCGTCGGGACCCTTCCCCTCTTGGCCGGCTTCCTCGACGGACCGGTGGTGGAGCCCAGTCCCTACCGGCCGGCCAGCCGGCTGGCGTGGAACGAGCTCTACGTCGACGTCGAGCGGCTCCCCGAGCTCGAGATCGCCCCCGAGGCCTGCCGCCTGCTCGCCTCGACCGGCTTCCGCCGCCGCTTGGCCCGGCTTCGCACGCTCCCACGGTCCGACCTATCCGCCACCTTGGCGGCCAAGCGCCAGATCCTCGAGTTGCTGGCCGACGCTCTGGCCTCATCGTCCTCCTCCCGCCGCACCGCCCTCGACGCCTTCCTGGGCGATCGGCCCGAGGTGGAGGCGTACGCCCGCTTCCGTGCCGCCACCGAAACCCTGGGTGGACCCTGGACGGAATGGATCGGGTCCCGACCGGGCCGGATCCCGACCGGAGCGGACGACGAGCACCGGGTCCGCTACCACCGGTACGCCCAATGGGTCGCCCACGAGCAGCTCACCGTGGCCGCCGCCCGGGGCGGGCTCTACCTGGACCTCCCGGTCGGCGCTCACCCCGATGGCTTCGACCCCTGGCTGCATCCCTCCGCGTTCGCCACCGGCGCCAGCGTCGGCGCGCCGCCCGACAGCTTCCAGCCTGCCGGGCAGGACTGGGGCGTCAATCCCCTCCACCCGGAGCAGATCCGCCAGGACGGCTACCGCTACCCGATCGCCGTCCTCCGCCACACCCTCCGCTTCGCCGGCGTGGTGCGGATCGACCACGTGATGGGCCTGCACCGGTTGTGGTGGACTCCCGAGGCCATGGCCGCCGCCGATGGCGCCTATGTCAGCTACCGGTCCGAGGAGCTCCGGGCTGTCACCGTCCTGGAGGCCACCCGGGCCGGCGTGGCCGTGGTGGGCGAGGACCTCGGTACGGTGGCCCCGGCCGTCAGGGCCGCCATGCGCCGCGACGGGATGCTCCGATCCCACGTCCACGAGTTCGCGGCCAACGCCGACGACCCCTTCCCCGACCCCCCGCCGGACTCCCTGGCGTCGATCGCCACGCACGACCTCCCCCTGTTCGCCTCCTGGTGGGCCGGCCTCGACATCGGCGACCGGGCCCGGCGGGGTGCGCTCGATCCCGAGGCCGCCACCGTCGAACGGGCCGAACGGGCCGCCCTGCGGTCCGCCGTGACCGCTGCCCTGGGTCGGCCGGCGTCGCCCGGTCGGGCCCTGCGGGCCTTGCTCCTCCACCTTGCGGCCGGCCCGGCCCGACTGGTCCTCGTCGACCTCGAGGATCTCTGGTTGGAGCGCGAGCCCCAGAACAGGCCCGGAACCGGCCCGGCGGAAGGCAACTTCCGGCGACGGTGGACCCGGCGCTGGCCCGAGGACCTCCGGGCCCGGAACCGGGCGCCGGCAGCCATCCTCCGGCTGGTCAACGGCGCCCGACAGGGTGGCCGGGGTGGCGAAGGTGCGGAACAGGTCGATCCCGGGGGAGAATGACGGGTCCATAGTCAAGGAGAACGGCTGATGACCGCCACGCAGCGTCTACGCGGACCGCAACCGGCCACCGTCGCGCCCTGGGAGCTCTCCGACGCCGACATCCACCTCTTCAACGAGGGGACCCATCGGGGGCTGGCCGAAAAGCTCGGCGCCCACCCTCTGGGCCAGGCTGGGACAGCCTTCGCCGTGTGGGCCCCCAGCGCCCGGGCGGTCAGCGTCATCGGAGACTTCAACGGGTGGAACCCCGCCGCCCACCCCCTTGACCCTCGGGCCTCCTCGGGGATCTGGGGCGGAGTCGTCCCGAGCGCGGCTCCCGGGCACGTCTACAAGTTCGCCATCGTCACCGCCGGAGGGGACGTCCTCGAGAAGGCGGACCCTTACGCCCTCGCCACAGAGTGCCCCCCGCGGACCGGCTCGGTGGTCTGGGATCTCAGCTACGACTGGGGCGACGGGGAGTGGATGGCCGGCCGGGCCGGACGTGGCGCCCTGGACGCTCCCGTCTCCATCTACGAAGTCCACCTCGGGTCGTGGATGCGCTCCCCGGAGGACCCGGGGAAGTTGCTCGGCTACGAGGAGCTCGCTCCTCTCCTCGTCCGCCACCTGGTCGAGACCGGCTTCACCCACGTGGAGTTCCTCCCCATCATGGAGCATCCCTTCTACGGCAGCTGGGGCTACCAGACCACCGGCTACTTCGCGCCCACCGCGCGTTACGGTGCTCCTCAGGGTCTCATGGCGCTGATCGACCAGCTCCACCAGGCCGGCATCGGGGTACTCCTCGACTGGGTGCCCTCGCACTTCCCGACCGACGCCTTCGCCCTGGGGGACTTCGACGGCACCCACCTCTACGAGCACGCCGACCCCCGCCAGGGCTTCCACCCCGACTGGAAGAGCTACATCTTCAACTACAGCCGAAACGAGGTCCGCAGCTTTCTGCTCTCCTCGGCCGAGCACTGGCTGTCGACCTACCACGCCGACGGCCTCCGGGTCGACGCCGTGGCCTCCATGCTCTACCTCGACTACTCCCGGGAGGGAGGGGAGTGGATCCCGAACCGCTTCGGGGGCCGTGAGAACCTCGAGGCCATCGAGTTCCTCCGCCAGCTCAACATCGGGGTCTACGGTGCCCATCCCGACGTCCAGACCATGGCCGAGGAGTCGACGGCCTGGCCCGGGGTATCCCGACCCACCGAGGTCGGCGGCCTCGGATTCGGCTACAAGTGGGACATGGGCTGGATGCACGACACCCTGGTCTATTTCCGGCGTGATCCCGTCCACCGATGCCACCACCACGGCCAGCTGACGTTCCGAGGGCTCTACGCCTTCTCGGAGAACTACGTGCTGCCGCTCTCCCACGACGAGGTGGTCCACGGCAAAGGGTCGCTGCTGGGCGCCATGCCCGGAGACGATTGGCAGAAGCACGCCAACCTTCGACTCCTCTACGGCTACCAGTTCGCCCAGCCCGGGAAGAAGCTCCTGTTCATGGGCGACGAGCTGGGCCAGTGGCGGGAGTGGAGCCACGAGCGCTCCCTCGACTGGCATCTCCTCGACTTCGCCCCCCATGCCGGGCTCCTCCGCTTCGTCTCCGACCTCAACCGGATCTACCGGGAGGAGCCCGCCCTCCACGAGCTCGACGCCGACCCGTCCGGCTTCGAATGGGTCCAGGCCGACGACGCCACGGACTCAACACTGAGCTTCCTCCGGCGGTCCAAGGCCGGGGGCGCGGTGCTGGTGGTCTGCAACTTCACCCCGGTGCCCCGCCACAACCTGCTACTCGGGGTACCCGCAGCAGGCTTCTGGCGGGAGATCCTCAACAGCGACAGCGCCATCTACGGAGGCAGCGGCATGGGAAACCTCGGCGGAGTCGAGTCCCAGCTCGTGCCGTGGGGCGGCCGGCCCCACTCGGTGAGCATCGCCGCGCCACCCTTGTCCGTGGTGCTGCTTCGGCACGAGATCGACGCCCAGCCGTGAGCATGCGGGTCTGGCCGGGATCGCCCCACCCCATGGGGGCCACCTGGGACGGGGAGGGCGTCAACTTCGCACTCTTCTCCGAGCATGCCACCGCAGTCGAGCTCTGCATCTTCGAGCATGCCGACGACGCCGTCCCGATCGAGAAGGTCACCATGCCGATCGCCACCGACCGGGTCTCGCACTGCTATCTGCCCGACGCCCGGCCCGGCTGTCTCTACGGCTACCGGGTCGACGGACCCTGGGACCCCGAACAGGGGTACCGCTTCAACAGGGCCAAGCTCCTCATCGACCCCTATGCCAAAGCGGTCAGCGGACCCATTCGCTGGAGCGACGAGCTCTTCGGCCACGACTTGGCGGCTCCCGAAAACGACCTCGTCCTCGACCCCCGGGACTCGGCCGCGGGGATGCCCAAGTCGGTGGTGGTGAACCAGGCCTTCACCTGGGGCGACGACGCCAAACCCCGAACCCCTTGGAATCGCACCGTCATCTACGAGTGCCACGTCAGGGGCATGACCATGGCCCACCCCGGGGTCCCCGAGCACCTCCGGGGCACCTACCTCGGCCTCTCCTCCAACCCCGTGGTCGACCACCTCCTCTCCCTCGGGGTGACCGCCGTCGAGCTGATGCCGGTCCACCAGTTCGTCGCCGACAAGCATCTCGTCGACCAGGGCCTGACCAACTACTGGGGCTACAACACCTTGGCCTTCTTCGCCCCCCACGTCGGGTACGCCAGTGGCGGAAACGGCCAGCAGGTCGACGAGTTCAAATCGATGGTGAAGACCCTCCACCGGGCCGGGCTCGAGGTCATCCTCGATGTCGTCTACAACCACACCGCCGAGGGCAGCCACCTCGGCCCCACCCTCTCGTTGCGCGGCATCGACAACTCCGTCTACTACCGGCTCCGACCCGACAACAAACGGTTCAACGTGGACTTCACCGGGACAGGCAACAGCCTAAACATCGTCCACCCCCGGACCATCGCTCTCATCATGGACAGTCTCCGGTACTGGGTGACCGACATGCATGTCGACGGGTTCCGCTTCGACCTGGCCCCGGTCCTCATCCGGGGCCTCGAAGACGGCCGACGCAGCGCCTTCTTCGAGGTCATCCAGCAGGACCCGGTGCTCTCCCAGGTCAAGCTCATCGCCGAGCCCTGGGACGTGGGCCCCGACGGCTACCAGCTGGGCCGGTTCCCTACCGGATGGGCCGAGTGGAACGGGGCCTTCCGGGACTCGATCCGCCGGTTCTGGCGGGGTGACACCGGAATGGTCCCCGAGCTCGCCTCGCGGCTCACCGGCTCCAGTGACATCTACAGCCCGAGCGGCCGGCGGACCTATGCCAGCGTGAACTTCATCACCTGCCACGACGGCTTCACCCTGACCGACCTCGTCAGCTTCGAGGAGCGCCACAATGATGCCAACGGCGAGGGGAGCCGGGACGGGACCCACGAGAACTACAGCAGGAACTGGGGTGTCGAGGGGGAGACCGGCTCGCACCGGATCATCCACCGCCGGGACCGGATCAAGCGCAACATGCTGGCCACCCTCTTCGTCTCCCAAGGAGTCCGGATGCTGCTCGGCGGCGACGAATTCGGCCGGAGCCAACAGGGGAACAACAACGCCTACTGCCAGGACAACGAGATCAGCTGGATGAACTGGGGACTCGACGAGGGGGCTCGTGACCTCCTGGCCTTCACCCGGGAGCTGATCCGGATCGTCAACGACAACCCCATCCTGCGCCGCCGGGACTTCTTCAACGGCCGGCCCTTCACCCCGGGGGGCACGAAGGACGTCACCTGGATCCGGCCCGGCGGCGACGAGATGACCGAGGACGAATGGTCCGACAGCGAGCTCCGCTCCATCGGCATGCTCCTCTCGGGCCGGGCCAGCGACGAGATCGACCAGCGGGGCCGGCCCACCTACGGGGACACGATCCTCTTCCTCCTGAACGGAGGGAACCGGTCACGTTCCTATATCCTGCCCCGGATCGCATGGCCGGGGATCTGGGAGGAGCTCCTCAACACCGCCCGGCCCCCCGGGAGACGCCGCGTCCAGGGGTCCACGGTCAACCTCACCGCCCACTCGGTGATCCTCCTCCAGCACAACGAGCACCTCCAACATTGAGGCGCGCCGCCGACGACGGGCCAACGTGAGCGCTCCGCACGGTGGCTCGCCCCCCGGCGATGCCACCTCCGGTGACCCTGTGACCTTGGTCTCTTGTGACCCCGCCCGCCGCCACCCATACTCTGAACCATGACCGGAGTTGAACTGCCGTGAGAGTCGCCCTCTTGAGCCGCGAATACCCGCCCGAGATCTACGGCGGCGCGGGCGTACACGTCGAGCACCTGGCCGCCGAGCTGGCCCTCCTCACCGACCTCGAGGTTCACTGTTTCGGAGCGGATCGTCCGGAGCCGGCCGACCGCAAGGTCACCGCGTATCAGCCCTGGGACCGTCTTCGGGGTGAGGATCGCCACCTCCAGGTGCTCCGCACGATGTCCATCGACCTGGCCATGGCGGCTGCGTTGAGCGGAGCGGACGTCGTCCACAGCCACACCTGGTACACGAGCCTGGCCGGACACTTGGCCAAGTTGCTCCACGACGTCCCGCACGTGATGACCATCCACAGCCTCGAGCCCAAACGTCCGTGGAAGGCAGACCAGCTCGGAACTGGCTACCGCCTGTCGACCTTCTGCGAGCGGGTGGGAATCGAATCGGCCGATGCGATCATCGCCGTGTCGAGCGCCAGCGCCGCGGACATCACCGCCTGCTATCCCGCTGTCGACCCCGACCGGATCACGGTGATCCACAACGCCATTGACCTCGACACGTGGAGGACCGACCCGAGCACCGACGTCCTCGAGTCCTACCGCATCGATCCCGACCGACCCATCGTGGTGTACTTCGGGCGCATCACGCATCAGAAGGGGATCGCCCATCTGCTCGCCGCTGCCCGCTACCTCGACCCATCGGCCCAGCTCATCCTGCGAGCGGGTCCCGCCGACACGCCAGAGCTGGCGCGCCAGGTGGCCGTCCAGATCAGTGCGCTGGCAGCGCAACGGGACGGGGTCCGCTGGATCGAGGAGCCCCTCGACCTTCGCCAGCTCAATCAACTGCTGAGCCACGCAACCGTCAGCTGCTGCCCTTCCGTCTACGAGCCATTCGGACTGGTCAACCTGGAGGCCATGGCGTGTGAGGCAGCAGTGGTCGCGTCCGCTGTCGGTGGCATCCCCGAGATCGTCGAAGACGGAGTCACGGGCACACTGGTGCCCTTCGAGCCGGTGAGCCCAACGGACAGCGATCCAGCGCACCCGGAACGGTTCGCCCACGACCTGGCCGAAGCAATCAACAAGCTCGTTGCTGACCCTCACCTTGCCCGGAAGATGGGGGAGGCCGGCCGACGTCGAGTGATCCGGAACTTCAGCTGGCCCGAATCGGCGCGCCAGATCGTCGAGATCTACCGAGAGTTGACGGGTCGCTCAGGGCCTGGCCCGATGGCACGGTGACCGATGGAGCGGAGTTCCCCTGGCTGCTCACCGGCTGACTCCGCACCTTGCCGGTCCGGCCCATGCGGTTGGGGGGACTGACGTGCTCAGCTCTCTGGCAATTCTTCTCAGCTTCGTGGGCTGAGCCCACCCAATCGGGGGTGGGGGACGTCGTCCGGTCGTCGGATGGGCACGTTTGCTGGGGATAGCAGGATCTCCATTCGCAGGCGAGAGCCGTGCCGAGGCCACCCTCGAGGGTGTGCGGCGCATCCGAGGTGGGGTAGCAACGGATTGACGGTGAATCGTCGGGTGGGTCGACTCCAGAACCCGTCGAGCTGATCGAACACCAGCTGACTCGCAAAGAGGTCGTTCCGGACTTCTACTGCCAGGTCCTCCATAGGTGGCAGAGCTACATCCTTCCCGTTGCGGGCATCTGCCTCGTGATTGCCGGGGTCGTCGTCCTCGGGACTGATCCCGGAAACAAGGTCGCCGGGAAGGATCTGGAAGAGGATCGGATCGCAGTTCGAGATGCGAAGGCTGGAGGTCTCCGAGCAGGGGATCCACCGGGTGACCGCTCTCGCCGATGCATTGATGCGATGGTCCACGTTTTCGGAGGCGATTCAACGAGGTGATCCGTACCTCTTGAGAATCGGACTCGGGCCAGGAATGTTCCTGATTCCGTGACGAGGGTTCGCTTCCGACTCCGACGAGCCGGCAACCGGGGACCGGGGACCCTGCCGAGCGGTTCACCTCTGCGCACCTGCATCCGACCGGAACCTGGTTCTGGCCGACGAGCGGTCTCACGAGCGTCGAACTGCCCCTCCGACCCGGCGTACCGAGTTTGACGCGGTCCTGGACCCTTTGCGCGCACCGGTGTGGGTGCAACGATCAGATTGGGGATATCGCCCTCACGTGTCGATGCGCACGGCGCTGCCAAATATCATCGGCCGAACAGTGGGAGATGACCTGGGTTGCGATCCGTGCTCGAGCTGCTCCACACGCAAGGCTGAACGCCTGAGCACCGTTTCTGTCCGCCGGTTCGGATAGCAGCCTGCCGCGACGTAGCGGTGAGGCACCTCGACCAAGTCCTGGAGGCGACCCAGACGTGATCCCTCTGGAGCACGCACGTGCTCAAGGAACAGGAGGCGCCCCCCGGGTCGCAGGACACGAGCGATCTCGGCCAGGGCGGTCGCCGGGTCCGGGATCGTACATTGCACGAATGCCGCCGTGACGGTGTCAAAACAGCAGTCCTCGAAGGGAAGTAGCTCTGCACCGGTCTGAACCAACTGCCAGGCGCCGATCGCCAGTCGATCGGAGGCCAGCCGCAGACGCAGGTGCGCGAGCATGTGGGAGTTCGGTTCGGTCACCACCAGTTCACTGACCGCACGCGTGTAGTGCGGCAGGTTGAGCCCGGTGCCCGCACCGATCTCCAGCGTCCTACCCTCGGCGCGAGAGAAGAGAGTCCGACGGGTCTCACGTAACCCTGCCCTCTCTGCCAGACCAACCACGAAGGGGTAGTACCAGGCGAAGATGCGTTCGTTCAGCCCCTTCGAGTCCCGCATGGGTGCACGGTACCAGCGGTTCCCGGCCCCGCCATCCGCCAATCGGTCACATCCCCGCGGTGCACCGCATCCCCGGAGCTCGGGGGCTTCCCACTTGGCACGGTGCTGTTCATGAAGGCGCGGTTCGACGACCACTTCATCAGAAGAGTCACTCCGTTCGATGTGTCCTCGGGTCGCACCCGACGACGAGGTGGCGGCGCCCTGTGGGAGGGACGAGCTGGGCCGCAGGAAAGGGCGCCGGCGTGGGGCGAGGTATCCCGTCCTGACGTCAATCCGTGAACGCCGGTCGAATCCAGTAGCGTCTGCCGGTCGAGCCCGGCGTGGCCCTGTGACCTTCGTTCTCTTGGCCGGGCCTCCCGGGTAGCGTTGGGCCGATGACGGTCGAGCGGGCGACACGATCGAGCTCGAGCTCGGTCCGGATCGCAATCGTCCGGCGACGCGGGTCGACCTCGATGAAAGGCTCAGTGAGCGCGTGATCGAAGCCTCGATCCCCACGCTCGTCCTGATCGCCGCGATCGCCGTCATCTCACCGCTGTTGGCCGAGCGGCTCCGCCGCTTCAATGTCCCCGACGTCGTCCTCGAGCTCGCCTTTGGCATCATCGTCGGCCCCTACGTGCTCAAGTTGGCCCATACCAATGATGTGGTGAACGGACTGTCGGATATCGGGCTGGCATTCCTCATGTTCCTGGCCGGCTACGAGCTCGATCTGCAACGGATCCGAGGCCGGCCGTTGCGCCTGGCCTCACTCGGGTGGCTCCTGTCACTCGGGATTGCCTTCGGCTTCGCCTTCGCGCTCGTCTCGACCGGCCTGGCCTTGGACACGCTCGTCGTCGGTTTGGCCCTGACGACGACGGCGCTCGGGACGCTGTTACCGATGTTGCGGGACGCCGGGTTGCTCGAGGCTCGCTTCGGCGCGTACATCGTCGCCATAGGCACGGCCGGCGAGTTCGGGCCGATCGTTGCCGTTGCCGTGCTGCTCACCCGTAAGGACCCGTTCGTCACAAGCGCACTGCTGGTGTTCTTCGTCGCCATCGCTGTCGCCTGTGCACTGGTTGCCAGCCGGACCCGGCCGCCGCGCATGGTGGCCCTGCTCCGTCGGCACCTCCACTCGAGCGCCCAGCTCCCGGTCCGGGTGTCGGTTCTCCTCGTCCTCGTTCTCGTCTACCTGGCCTTCGAGCTGGGCCTCGATGTGCTCCTCGGAGCGTTCGCCGCCGGAGTGGTGGTCAAGCTCTTCACTGTGGGTGAGGACAGCGAGGTGATCAAGGGCAAACTCGAGGCCATCGGCTTCGGCTTCCTGATCCCCATCTTCTTCATCGTGAGCGGCATCCACTTCGACCTGCACGTGTTCCTCACCAGGCCGACCGCCCTCCTCCGGATCCCCCTGTTCCTTGCCCTGTTCCTCGTCGTTCGCGGCCTCCCCGCACTACTCCTCTACCGCACTGCCCTGCCACGGGACGAGCGAGTCCCCCTCGCCCTCTTCTCCGCCACCGGGCTCCCACTCATCGTCGTCATCACCAGCCTCGGTGTCTCACAAGGACGGATGCTCCCCGAGAATGCCGCCGCGCTTGTCGGTGCCGGCATGCTCTCGGTGCTTCTCCTCCCCATGCTTGGCCTCAACCGGCTGCGCCGGTCGGGCGAGGTCGATCCGGACGCCCCCCGTGACAGTCACAGCGCCTTCGGCAGAGGGGAGGAGCCCCTGTGACGACGAAGGGTCGGGTACCCCGACCGGGCAGTTCCCGGCGGACCCACCTGCGCGAGTGGCGTCGGGAGTCGTCGTGGCTGTGGCCGGCGCTGGCCTCGGTCGCGGCGTGGCTGATCGCCGGGTTGCTCGTGGACCACTCGCCCGCATTCGTTGGACGCGATCACCTGATCTCGACCAACATCGATGACACCAGGGCGCTTCTCGGCATGATCGCCACGGCCATCGTGACCTTATCGGTGTGGTCTTCTCCATCACACTGGTGGTGCTCCAGATAGCGAGCACCCAGTTCACTCCACGCGTACTGCGCACATTCGTCCGCAAGCCGGTGACGAAGGTGGCCCTGTCATCGTTCATCGCCACGTTCGTGTACTCGCTCGTCGTGTCGGCCGGGCTCGGAACAACTCGGACTGTCCCCGGGGCCGCGGTCGGCTTGGCCTTCGTTCTCGGCCTTGTCAGTGTCTTCGTCGTCTTCGTCTATGCCACAGTGCGCTCGATGCGGGTCATCTATGTCATCGAGACCATCCACCACGAGACACTCCGGTCGATCGACGCCGTCTTCCCTCCCAGGGCCCACTACATCGATACCGCTGAACCCGACTTCGAGGCCGCTGCAGCCCTGGTGACGGTCGAGCACAAGGGCGCTGTGCTTGACGGCATGTAATCGGCGCATCTGGTGCGGCTCGCCCGTGACCACGAGTGCGTGCTCCGTCTACTCGTCGAGGTCGGGACGTACCTGCCGACCGGGACGGTGTTCCTCGAAGTGCACGGTGGATCTGTCCCATCCACCCGAGAGATCCTGGGCTGGCTTGACCTGGCCGCCGTGCGCATCCACGACATTCTCGGTCATGTTGCCACCAGGCCCGATCCTCCGGGCAACTGTGTCGACGCCGAGGGCCGTGTCCGGTTGGTGCGGGCGGAGGCACGGCCCTTTCGGAGGCCGGTCAATACGGCCTCCCATCCAGTTCGCACGTGGAAACCCGGCGTCCCTCCCTGCGGTCGTTTCACCAATCCCCACCACTCGGCGGGACGCGACCATGGTTGACGTCATCTGCCGGATGGATCTGCGATTCCCGACGATCGGCTCGGACGGGGTGAGAACCCTGGCCGAGACCAAGGACAAGCTCTTGGCGGAGTGAGGGAAGCCGCCGGCAGGGATCCGCTCTGGTGCTGCTCCACCCCGGACTGGGATCGGTACCCCCCGGTGGTGGGCAGGGCTCCCCTGGGATGTGACCCGCCGAATACCAGGTCCTGGCGCCGGGGCGGTGCACCGTATGGACTCCCGGCAGGCCGACCTAGGGTTTCTCCATGGAAACCCGCAGCCTCGGTCGAACCGGCATCAGGGTCAGCCCGCTCTGTCTCGGAGCCATGATGTTCGGGGAGTGGGGAAACCCCGATCACGAGGACTCGATCCGGATCATCCACCGTGCACTCGATGCCGGCATCAACTTCATCGACACCGCCGACGTGTACTCGGCGGGCGAGTCCGAGGTCATCGTGGGCAAGGCTCTCTCCACCCAGGACCGGTCGCGGGTGGTGCTCGCGACCAAGGTCCACGCACCGATGGGCGACGACCCGAACGCACAGGGAAATTCGCGGCGGTGGATCATCGCCGAATGCGAGAACAGCCTCCGCCGCCTCGGCACGGACTACCTCGATCTCTACCAGGTCCACCGACCCGACGACTCTGTCGACGTCGACCAGACCCTCGGTGCTCTCAGTGATCTCGTCCACGCCGGCAAGATCCGGTCGTTCGGGAGCTCCACATTCCCCGCCGAGCAGATCGTCGAAGCCCAGTGGGTGGCGGTGCGCCGGGGAAGGGAACGGTTCATGACCGAGCAACCGCCCTACTCCATGTTGGTGCGTGGCATCGAGCGGGATGTCCTACCTGTTGCCCAGACCTACGGGATGGGCGTGCTTTGTTGGAGCCCACTGGCCGGTGGCTGGCTGTCCGGGCGATTCGGGGAAGGCAAGGAGAACACCAGTCGACGGTCCGGGCGAATTCCTGATCGATACGACCTGGACATCCCGGCTAACAAACGCAAGCTCGAGATCGTCACCGAGCTGTCCGGCGTGGCCGACGAGGCCGGGCTGAGCATCATCGAACTGGCCTTGGCCTTCGTGCTCGAGCACCCCGTGGTCAGTGCCGCCATCATCGGGCCCCGCACGATGGAGCAACTCGACTCGCACTTGTCGGCATCGACGATCCGACTCGAGGCCGGGGTGTTGGACCGCATCGATGAGATCGTCTCCCCCGGCACCAACGTCAACCCCGAGGACACCGGTTGGAAGCCGCCGGCCCTGGTCCACGCCCGGCTCCGTCGCCGAGCTCGCCGATAAGTGGGTGGCTCATCGATCAGGGCTTGCTCGGTCGTCGAGTCGCTCGCAGATTTCAGGGGAGCGGCTTCCACCCCGGGTCTGAGCACCGCCGACCTGCATGACACTTCATAATCAGAAGAGCCCCGTTCATTGAGCTCCGTGTTCGCAACTGCGGCGCCACCCAGTGGAAGTAGGTGAATACATCCAAATCGTTGTAGATGAATGCGCCCAGCCGCGGTCGTTCCCTATTCGACCGTGCTCAGGCGCCGAAGAGACCTCGTGCCGCGTGTTCCCCGAGCACGCGAAACCGACAGGAGTGCCGCCACCACCATCAGCAATGTCGAGGAATAGAAGGCGGAATGGATGCCGTCGGTGAATACTGCTGCTGTCGAGCGAGAGAGGCTGTGGGTGCCGACGAAGATGGCGAATGCCTCCCTCTTGGTGATGGTCTCCGAGGCGACCAGGATGGCGAGGGCAAAGGAGAAGACCATTCCGACGTTGGCGAATGTGCGCAGCAGCCCGGAGGTGATGCCGAATTTCTCTGCGGGCGCAACCTTCATGATGGCAGCGTTGTTCGACGGAAAGAAGCAACCGGCACCGACGGCACCGACCATGTAGGCGACTACCACGATCCACAGCGGGGTCCGAAGCCCGAGTTGGGCGTATGCGAGCAGCGCCAGCACCTGGATCCCGAGGCCGACCGTGGCCGGCAGGACGGCACCCCGGCGGTCGGCGAACCGGCCGGCGAAGGGACCGACGACTCCGCCCACTACATAGCCGGGGACAAGGAGCAACGAGGCGTGGATCGGGCTGAGCTGGCGAACGCCCTGCAGGTACATCAGGAGCAGGAACAGGACGGCGAAGTTGGCCAGGCTCTGGAACATGGCAGCCAGCAGGGACGGCATCATGGTGGGAATCCTGAAGAGCTCCAAGTCGAGCATCGGATCGGGCGTGGACCGTTCGATCAGCCAGAACACGACGAGCAGGGCGAGACCTCCGACGAAGAAGCCCACGATCGCCGGGTCGAGTGGCTCGGAGGTGAGCTTCACCATGGCCCAAAGCGGCCCGAAGAGCCCAAGTCCCAAGGTGATCATGCCCCACCAGTCGAGTCGCCGCTGTTGCCGCTCTCCCCGGTCGAACAGGACATGGTTGGCGACGACGACGGCGGCGATGCCGATGGGAACGTTGATCCAGAAGATCCATCTCCACGAGACGAAGGTGACGATGATGCCACCGAGGATCACGCCGAGCACAGCGCCCGTGTTGAAGCCGATCGCGTTGAAGCCGTAGGCCCGTCCCCGTTGCTCCTTGGGGAACGTATCGGCGATCACCGCTCCCGAGTTGGCAGTGATGAGCGCCCCGCCGACTCCTTGGACGAGCCGGAAGACGATCAGCGCCAGTTGGTCCCATGCCAGGGCGCATGCCAGTGACCCGACGATGAACACAACGAAACCCGCCTCGTACATGCGCACCCGGCCGAACATGTCCCCGAGCCTCCCGACCTGTGTCGAGACGAGGGTGATGACCAGGAGGTACCCGATGATGACCCAGATGACCGAGGTCAATCCGATGTGCAGGGTGCGCTGGATCTCGGGCAGGGCCAGGACGACGATCGTGGTGTCGATGGCAGTGATCAGAACACCGACCACCACGACCAACAGTGCCAGGTTCGGGTGCTCTATCGGTGCGCCCGGCCGGCTCTGACGGGCCGGGCCGATGGTCCTGACCCATGACGACATCAGCGGGAGGTCAGGGTCCGACGGACACCCGTCGCCTTCGACACGGAACCGTCCGCCGCGCCGTCAACTCTCCGGCCTGACCCGGGCGAGCCGTGCTCACAGGACATGCGTCAATCTTGCCGCGGCCTGGCCGCGACCGGGTAGGGCCGATGGTCCTGAGGGCGTGGACCATCCCTCGGCTCGAGCCCGACCGGTCGCCGGCACCGCGAACCGACCGTCGGGACAGGGCTTGCTGGGTCGGCTGACGGTAGGGTCGGCACAACGTCGACACTCAGGAACGAACGCGGGCGCGGCCGGCCGTGCCGCGGTGAGGTCTGTACCATGCAGATCACCCTCTTCGGCTCACAGATCCCGAACTTCACGTTCCCAGGCGTCGGGAATGGGGAGCTCTTCGAGCGCATCGCCCAGATCGCGGTGGCCACCGAGCGCATGGAGCGCCTCGGAGAAGCCCTGCAGGTCTGCCGCGCCATGTTCACCGAAGATGCCCCGCCTTCACCGGTCGCCACCTTGCCATCGCCGACGCCTGCAATCTCTTCGGCGATGTGGAGACGATCCGCCACATGCTCGAGGTGCTGAACCAGCACTGCGATACCGTCGGCCGCGATCCGGCGGAGATCACCAAGACCCGCCTCGGCGCACCCGTCATCGCGGACACCGCGCCGAGGCACCTGGGGCCGGATATATTGTCAGTTGTGCTGTCATTACTGGGGAGGATTCCCTGTGCCCGACCTCGACAACTGCTCGGACCTCCGGCATGGCGTTGACCCCTGACGCGCCCGTGAAGGACGGGCTTCGCAACGTCCGCTACGGCGAGGTACTGCTCCTCCGCTCCGACAACGGAGCGTTCAGCGCCGAGGTCTGGAACACGCTCGGCATGAACGACTGTCCCCAGGCCGAGTGGGAGGCACTCGATGCCGCTGCCATCGCCAGCGAGCGGGGCGCCGTGGTCGCGATCCTGAACGGCCCCCGCTTCTGGGTGTTGGACTTCATCAAGTCGAACATCCGCGAGCAGGCGCCGGAGACCACCTTCGGCACGCTCGGCATGTTCCGGGCCGCGGTGATCGCCTTCGGGGCGGAGCCTCCCGTCCAGGTGCCCTACACCGAGCGCTCGATCGTCCGGGAGACCGTGTTCGGCTTCGCCAAGGGCTCCGAGATCTACGAGCTCGTTACGCCCGACGACACTCACTACGTGATGCAGGCCTACTCCCAGATCATCGACAAGTCGCTCACCATCGGCGATCTTCCCGGCCTCGGTACGAGGATCGAAAAGCCCCAGGGGTGGGCCTTCCGCGTGCGGACGCTCCAGGAGGACCTCGAGATGCTGAGTACGGACGGCGTTGCCACCGTGATCCAGGACGAGCTCCAGAACACCTATCAACGTATCGACAAGGGTTGAGCTAGACCCCGCAGGGGTACGGAGCCGGCCTCAGTACCGGTGGGTCCGCCAGGCATCCGAGCGGAACGCGACATCGACGGTGAGCTGGCCCTCGACACCGAGGAACTCCCGGAGGAGTCGGCGGGCTTCGGCGATCACCCGCGCGCTCGTCTCGCCTGGCATGGTGATGATCCAGCTCAATGTGCCCAGCAGACCGATCAGCTCGTCGGCGTTGAGTGCCACCTCCCAGGTGAACACCTCGTGCTCGGGCTGGTCGAAGGGGACCCCGGGAGGAATCTCCAGGCTCGAAGCTGGGCGATGCACGTCGCCCATGACGAGGCCCGCCAATCCGCTACCGCCTGACTGGCCGGCGCCGTCACCGGCAACTGCGTCGGCACCGCCCAGCGACCGCTCGGCGAGCACGGCCTGGGCCTGCACCATGAACGAGCCCTCCGGATCGGGCCCGGACCACAGGGCGCCGAGGATCCCACCCGACCTGAGGATTCGGCCCACCTCCTGAAGGGTCGGGACCGGGTCCATCCAGTGCCATGACGAGGAGGCCAGTACCGCGTCGACGCATCCGTCCGCGATGGGCATCGACTCGCCCCGGCCCGTCACGGCCCGGACGCCTGGGACTTCCTCGGTGAGCACGGCGCGCATCCGGTCGTCGGGCTCCACGGCGATCACTTCTTCGGACCTGTCGATCAGGAGCCTGGTCAACGCGCCCGTACCGGCTCCGAGGTCGACGACCGTGTCCACATGCTTCGGAAGGACCCAGTCCACCGCCTCCAGCGACGGTCCAGGTCGATAGCGCTCGTAGTGCGAGGCCACCGCACCGAAGCTTCCTGCTCGTACCGCCTTCTCCTGCGGCTCGAGGCGGGAGAGCGGTACGTCGGGGCTCATGGGTTCAGGATCTGCCACGATCCGACCCTACCGGGGCCGCGGCGCGCCTCCACTGGCTGAGCCGAACGAACGCCACCCGCTGAAGACCAGGCAGGCTCCCGGAGTGAGCCGGGCACCGGACCTGGACTGCGTCGGTGGGTCAGGCCCCTCGTCGTCCATGGGGGCGTTCAGATCGAGCTTGGCCACGTTGCCCAGGTTGGCGGCGTCGCCGTCGCGGAGCGAGCCACCGTTGCTCTCGGCCGGCCAGTACCCGTCGTTGGTCTAGGTGGGGGCCGGGCCGACGACCCCGCATCCGAGTCAACCGTGAATTCCCGTGGTCGGTGCGGCATCCGGCGTCAGTGCCACACGAGAGCCGGACCTCCTGATTCAGTCCTGGCCGTGCTTCGTCCGGCCGCCCTTGCCGTACGCGACGTAGTTCTTCGGGGTGACCGTTGCCTCCCCGTTCCACCGATAGGCGACCAGCGGCCCGCCCTTGACGGCGCTGAAGTCGACACAGGCCGTGTTGGTCGTCCAGTCCTTTCGCTTGTCGGGCTTCCACCTGCGCCAGTAGTGGCCGTAGAAGACCGGCTTGACGCCGTGGTAGTCGTAGGCCGACTCATCGCCGCACTCCTTGTCGGGGAGGCGGGGGTAGGTGACACCTGCGGGGGTCCTGACGTTCTCGGGGACCTCGGCCAAGTCCCGAAGGGTGATCGCCTCGGAATCCCACCATCGGAGACGTGCCCGATGTCGGACATGGCCGTCCTTGTCCTTGAAGCCTTCCTGCCCGTACCTCTCGAGGCTGATCTCCGGGCCCTTCAGTAGGACCTCGATCGCTTCGTACTCGGGACGCCCCTTCTGGTTCGCCTTGACCACGAAGTCCGTGGGCATCGAAGTGCCGGGCGCCACCCACCGGCCCACCGCCCTGATGGCGTCATCGCTCCAGCAGGCGTGGACAATCCGGATCCCGTCGAGGTCGAGCCAGAGCGGCAGGGTCTTGAACCACTCGATGCTCCGGGCGTAGAGGCCGGGTTGCACCTGGACCTGGTCCAGGAAGGCCTTGTGCTGCTTCAAGTTCTTGTCCGTGTGGCGCCGCATGAACTCACCGGGGATCTCCGGGTTCGGAGTTGCGTAGGAGATGGCGTTGAACTCGTGATTCCCCATCACGATCCGGGCGCTACCGGCTTCGACCATGGCCCGAACGAGCTCGAGGGTCTTGATCTGCTGGGTGCCCCGGTCGATGAGGTCGCCGACGAAGACGGCTTGACGCTCCTCATCGGACGTCGAGTACCGGTAGGCGCCGTCCCGCTCCTCGTAGCCGAGCATCCGGAGGAGACCTTCTAGCTTGTCGGCACAGCCGTGAACATCTCCGATGATGTCGTAACCGCCCATGGGCAGCAGTGTCCCATGAGGAAGCGACAACGCGCCCTGTGCTCGAGGTTGCAGCGGACCTGGGCCGGAACGGCGGTGTCCCGTTCCACTACGTGACGGTGCCCTCAGTCAGAGTTTCCCGCACTCCCTGGTTCCTTGATGATCAGTGGCGCGACCACCGTTCCGAGATGCTCGGTGTGAGCCCGTTCGCCTCCATTGCCCCGAACGCGCCCTCAGAATCCCGGAAACACCGGTCGGAGCTCGTCGAGGGCACCGGCGCCGGGAATCAGTGGCGTGTGGGCCGGGTCGAGACGGCCGCAGACGAGCCGGACGAACGCCTCGGCGGGGATCTCGAGATCCGGCGAGTCGGTGGGATCGCCTGGGGCGAGCGCGACCGCATCGGAGGTGAGCGAGACGGTGAAGTCGCGCTCCGGATCCACGGTGTGCACGCTCACGGTACGGACCTCGCCGGAGGGCTTCCCTGCGAATCGGGTGATCATCTCGAGGTTGTCCACCACTGCGCCCGCTGCATCGGCGGGGAGAACGGCCGTAGGGTCGAGCGCGACCTCGACGTCCCATGTGTGAAGTGCGTGTTCGTTGAGCCGGAGTCCGACGAAGCCCGTGAAGTCGAGGTTCATCGGGCCGATCGAGAACCGGAACTGTCGGCGACTGCTGTCGTCGAGTGCTTCAAGGCCATGAAGCAGCTCGGCATCGGCGACCAAGGCATCGGCGGCCAGTGCGGCGGGCGACTTGGCACTCCACTCCTCCCAGACCGACTGGTTGAAGTCGGGATCGGTCTCCCGGCCGTTGTTGATGTCGTCGAATCGGCGCCGAAGGATGATCGCTCCGGATCCGATATGGGACAGGACGTCGGCGATGGACCACTCGACCGGGTAGGCCGGGAGCTCGAGCTGCTGTGGATCGAGATCCTCGACGATGTCGCGCAAGCGCTCCACCGAGGAATGCAGTGCCGCCAGTCGATCACTCATCTGTGTGTTCCTTCGTTGTCATCATGCAGGAGCTGCGTCTGGGAGGTTCTGCGAGGCCCATGCGCTGAGCTCGTGCATCGCTGGAATGAGGGCTGCCCCGGCCTTGGACAGGACATAGGAGACCGAGACCGGTGGCCCGGACTCCACCGACCGGATCACCAGTCCGGTGGCCCGAAGCTCCGCCAAGCGCTCGGACAGGACGGAGTCACTGATTCCGTCGACGCGTCGTCTCAGCTCGGCGAACCCGGCCGGCCCGTTGGTCAGTGTTCCGAGGATCACACCGCTCCACCGCTTGCCGAGGAACGTGAATGCTCGAGCCAGCGCCGCGTCGCAGGCTCCTGACGATGCTTCGCCTGGTTCCGGCCCGGCGGCATCGCGCCTGGCTGACTGCCTCGGGGTCGCCTGCACGCTTTCCACCCTCCAAACGATAGCAGTTGCTTCACGAAGGGGAGTTACTCTGTATCTCCAAGTTGCCTCTATTCTCGAAGACACGATCTCCTCATCTCGAGGAGCCACCGATGTCCCTGTTCCGCCTCGACGCCGGCACTCGGCCCGTGCGGGTCACCGGGTCCGAGGTGCCCCCTGGCACCGGTCCACGCGTTGTTGATTCGCCCAGCACCCGCCTCTACCCTGAGGAGTGCCGGTTCAGGGCATGTCGGCACCGATTTCATTCGGCAGCCGACCCTCGAGCGGAAGGGAGCCGAAATGACACTGAAGGGCAAGGTGGCCGTGGTCACCGGTGGCAACTCCGGCATCGGCAAGGCGGTGGTGCTGGCCCTGGCCGCAGCCGGTGCCGACATCGTCATCGACTACGTCGCCGACGAGCAGGCCACCGAGAACCTCGAGCAACAGGTGCGCGACCTCGGTGACCAGGTGATCGGGGTCGAGGCCGACGTAAGCAAGGTCGAGGACCTCGAGAGGTTGGTCGCCAAGGCGGTCGACGCCTTCGGCCGGCTGGACATCATGGTCAACAATGCCGGCATCGAGACCCGGACCTCGGTGCTCGACACCACCGAGGAGCAGTACGCCAAGGTGCTCGACATCAACCTGAAGAGTGCGTTCTTCGGCACCCAGCTGGCCGCCCGGCAGATGATCGCCCAGGGCGGCGGCGGCCGGATCATCAACATGACCTCGGTGCACGAGGACTGGCCCATGCCGGGCAACACCGCCTACTGCCTGTCCAAGGGCGGCATGCGCATGCTCACCCGCACCGCCGGTGTCGAGCTGGCGCCGCACGACATCCTGGTGGTCGGGGTGGGACCCGGCGCAGTGGACACCCCGATCAACAAGGCCACCGTTGCCGACCCGACACAGCTCAGCAAGCTCGACGCCGCCATCCCCATCGGCCGGCTGGCCCAGCCCGAGGAGATCGCCAGTATCGTGGCCTTCCTCGCCGGTGCCGGTGCCAGCTACCTCACCGCCACCACCATCTTCGCCGACGGGGGCCTGATGCACTCCAGCCCCGGCCTCTGACGCCTCGGGAGAT
The DNA here is from genome assembly GCA_052326605.1 of Acidimicrobiales bacterium. Taxonomy (GTDB): domain Bacteria; phylum Actinomycetota; class Acidimicrobiia; order Acidimicrobiales; family RAAP-2; genus Bog-756. The sequence continues at coordinate 44,222 of JBKQMB010000008.1, forward strand.
GCGCACGGCGGGTTCGGCCAGACCCAGATCCGGAGGAGTATCGATGGCAACTCGGAAGCGCAGGCCCGCTCCAGCCAATGCAGCAAGCCGCGCATTCTTCGAGGATCTCCATGCGAAAGGGCACCAGCCGATGCTGGAGAAGGCCTCGGGAACTCTGCGCTTCGATCTGGTCGGAGGACCCCAGGTCGAGCACTGGTACCTCACCATCGCCCACGGCAACGTCGTCGTGTCGCAACGCAAGGGCCGCGCCGACGTGGTGGTGACGGTGGACGGGCGTCTCCTCGACCGGATCGTCACGGGCACCGCCAACGCAATGGCCGCCTTCCTCCGCGGGGCGATGAGGGTCGAAGGCGACTTCGCGCTCCTCATGGCGTTCCAGCGTCTCTTCGGCGGACCGCCCGAGACCTGCGCCACCCACACGACCGACGAGGCCGACCACTCGGAGAGGACACCGAGATGAGCAGTGATCTCGTCCAGATCCTCGAAGGCAACACGTTCGTCGTGAGCAACCGGAGCGGAGACATCGAGGCCTCGCTGACCGACCCGACCGGCCTGTTCTCCTTCGATACCCGTTTCCTGTCGAAGTGGGTGCTCACCGTGGACGGCGAGCGCCTCAACCCTTTGTCGGTCGACGACCTCCAGTACTTCGAGACCCGCTTCTTCCTGGTACCGGGAACAGGGACCGTCTACGTCGATTCCGAACTCTCCGTGATACGCCATCGCACCGTCGGGTCCGGCTTCCGCGAGTCGATCCGCCTGCTGAACCACAAGCAGGAGCCGGTCAGCCTCACGCTGCGCCTCGATGCCGGCAGCGACTTCGCGGACCTCTTCGAGGTGAAGGACGCACTGCGCAAGCGCGGCGAGTACCACACCCGCGTCGACGACGGGCGCCTGGTCCTCGGGTACCGGCGCGAGACGTTCGAACGCGAGACCTGGATCTCCTCGTCGGCTCCGTCGACCACCGACGAGCACGGCCTCTCCTGTGCCGTCAGGATACCGGCGCACGGCACCTGGGAGACTGCGATCAATGTGGTGGCGCGGATCCCCTACCTGACCCAGCCGAGCCGGCCCACCGGGAGGCGGTCGGGGCGGTCCACCCGACCCGACATGGCCCGTGGTCTCGACAAGTGGCTGTCCAGGGCCCCTCGGCTCGAATGCGGGAGCAGCTCCCTCACGACCACCTACCAGAGGAGCCTGGTGGATCTGGCCGCTCTGCGCTTTGCGCCGATGACCTCGCCCCAGCACGCGCTCCCCGCCGCCGGCCTGCCCTGGTTCATGACGATGTTCGGCCGTGACAGCATCCTGACCAGCCTCCAGTCGATCGCCTTCACCCCCGAGCTGGCGGCCACCACCCTCCGCACGCTCGGCGAGCGCCAAGGCGCCCGCATCGACGACTTCCGAGACGAGGACCCCGGGCGCATCCTTCACGAAATGCGCTTCGGCGAGCTCACCGCCTTCGAGGAGCGGCCACACTCGCCGTACTACGGCTGTGCCGACGCCACGCCCCTGTACGTCGTGCTTCTCGACGAGTACGAGCGCTGGACCGGCGACACCAGACTTGTCCGCGACCTCGAGGTCGAGGCCCGGGCGGCGCTGAATTGGATCGACACGTACGCCGACCTGCAGGGCAACGGGTACATCTCCTACCAGAGGCGCAACGAGGAGACGGGCCTCGAGAATCAATGCTGGAAGGACTCGTGGGACTCGATCTCCTACCATGACGGGCGCCTCCCGAGCTTTCCACGTGCGACCTGCGAGCTCCAGGGGTATGCCTACGACGCCAAGATGCGCGGCGCCCGACTCGCCCGCCGGGTGTGGCGTGACGAGGCCTTCGCCGACAGGCTCGAGAAGGAGGCAGGCGACCTGAAGCGTCGTTTCAATCGTGACTTCTGGGTCGTGGACGGGGAGTATTTCGCGGTTGCCATCGACGCCGACGGGCGTCAGGTCGACTCACTCACTTCGAACATCGGGCATCTCCTGTGGAGCGGTATCGTCGACAAGTCGAAGGCGCGACGAGTGGTCGAACAGCTCATGGGCGATCGACTCTTCTCCGGGTGGGGTGTTCGCACCCTGGCCGAGGGCGAAGGGCGGTTCAACCCCATCGGCTACCACGTGGGCACCGTATGGCCGTTCGACAACTCCTTCATCGCCTGGGGACTGCGACGTTACGGCTTCAAGGAGGAGGCCGCCCGGATCGCCGAGGGCATCCTGGATGCTGCCGCCTACTTCGACGGTCGGCTACCGGAGGCCTTCGGGGGATACCCGCGGACGGACACGAAGTACCCGGTGCAGTACCCGACCGCCTGCAGCCCGCAGGCATGGTCCACGGGCGCTCCGCTCCTGCTGCTCCGGACCATGCTCGGACTCGAGCCAGTCGATGGACAACTCGTGGTCGATCCAGCCCTTCCCGTCTCCATCGAACACCTCGAGTTGCTCGACATCCCCGGACGCTGGGGCCGCAGGGACGCCTTTGGACGAGGCCAGATCACGACCTCACCGAGGACGCCGCGTCGACGCCCGACTCACCGGTGACAGGCCTGCCCTACCCCGGATCCGACGTCGAGTGGTCTTCGATGGTCCACTCCGCTCGCCCACCGGGTGCCCGACCCGGCAGAACGAGTGCATGCCGGCACCTGCCCTTTGTGCCAGGCGATCGTCACGAGACGGATACCGCGAACCGGGTGGTGGTACGCCGCAGGATGGCGACTCCGATGCTCGTGCCGCAGATCAGCCCGAAGGTCAGGGCGCCCGCGATCTCGGTGAAGTTGGCAAGGTCATGGAAGCTCTCCAGCAGATGGCCACCGGCCAGCGTGGTGATTCCGCGCAGCGCCATCGACCCGACGGTGAGGACGAACACTCCGCCGAGGATGATCACGAGGGTCGGTGGGCGGTTCGGGTTCCTGCCCAACAGCACTCCGACCAGCGTGAGCAGCAGTGCGGCGAGGAACGTGCCGGCCGTGCTGCCGAAGAACCACGTGCCGAGGAGCTGGGTGCCCCAGGCCAGGTAGACCCCGAGCAGGAGCCAGCCCACGTCGCGGACCCGGGCGCAGAATGTCAGGCCCATCCCCACGGTGAACGGGATCCACGCCAGCGCGGTGATGATCCACGGCATGTTGTCCACCGTGGTGGACGAGATCAGTGCCGACGTTCCGGCACCACTGATCGCAGCACCGATGATCACGCCGGCGGCAAGCTCGAACAGCACGAGGAACGACTGGACGAGGCGGATCGTGCCCACGGTGAACTGGCCCACCGCCACTTCGGCCGCGGCGGCGCAGAGGAAATCGCCGGGGATCATCACGAACAGCGCAGGGACCATCACCAGGACCGGGCCACCGTGGGCATGGGCGATGTGCAGGACGGTGAAGGCCACCAGCGAGACCGCCGTGGCCGCCACGAGCGGAAGCATCACCCGGAGCATGGCGACTCGCTCACCGATCAGGTAGACGACGGCCATCACCGCTCCCAGGAACAACGAGCCGCCGAGCTGCCGCCAATTGGCCTGCATGCTCGGTGCAAAACCGGCAGCGAAGAGCATGACGCCGATGAACCGCAACCACCACGGGAAGGCAGGCGGACTGCTCTCGAGCTCCTCGAGGAGCCTCGTCGCCTCGACGGCCGACAGCTCACCGGCGATGATGCGGCGATCGAGCTGCTTGAAGTTCGACACCAGGTCGAGTCGTTCGAGGGACGGCTGGGCGTGGACGACCCCGCTCCATTGGCCCCCGTCCGGATGGGTGATCACGACGAGGAGCCCCTCCATCATCACCATCGACTCGATCCGCACCTCGAACGCGGCACCGATCTCGCGCAGGGTCACGTGGAGATCGAAGGTGCCCTCCGAACTGTTCCGCAGCAGGAACTTGCTCACCACCCGGATCAGACGGTCGATGTCGTCGAAGCTGCCAACGGCTGGCTCCTGTCCGGACACGTCGTCACGCTACTGAAAGGGGATAGCCTCTCCGCGGATCACTACTCGATCCCCCGCCCCCCATGCTCTCCGCCACCACGACTGTGATCACCGCCATCGGTGGGCACACCATCGAGGTGGTCACCGTTGTGGGGGCGTACGTCTTCGGCGTGAGCGGTGGCCTGGCGGCTGTCAGGGCCCGTCTCGATCTGTTCGGCGTCATGGTGCTGGCCGCCATGGTCGGCCTCGCCGGCGGCATCCTCCGGGACGTCCTGCTGGGTGAACGCGCCACGGCGTTCTTCGATTGGCGGGTGGTCCTGGCTGTGGTGCTGGCAGGGCTGACCGCGTTCGCCTTCGGCCGGCCGCTGACCCGATGGCAACTGTCGATCGACCTCTTCGACGCCGTCGGCCTCTCGCTCTTCTGCGTCATCGGCACCGATCTGGCGCTCCAACAGCACACCGGGCCGGTACCGGCGGTGATCCTCGGAGCGGTCACCGCCATCGGTGGAGGCGTGGTGCGGGACGTGCTGCTGCGGGTGGTGCCCGAGGTGCTCCGCCAGGGGCTCTATGCCATCCCGGCGCTCGTGGGCTCCGCCATCATCGTGATCGGCTTCGAGCTCGGCTTCGACAACCTCGCCTGGTACGCGCTGGGTGCAGGGGTGTGCTTGATCATCCGGGTGATCGGCATCGTGTTCAGGATCAACCTCCCGGTGGCCACGGTCCCCACCCCGGACGGGGACGATCCCGCACCGGACGCGCCGCACGACGCTGCGCACCCCGACGGGACGGGGGCCTGAGCAGGCACCCGGGGCTGCCGATCGCGGCCCGCCCGGCTACTGTCACGGCCCGCCCAGCTCGGCCAGTCTCGGGACGACCTCTTCTCCGAGCCGGGTGACCCATGCCACAGGATCGGGGCCGGTCGGCATCACCTCGACCAGGTCGATCCCCAGCTCGGCGTACTCGTCCATCCTCGCAACGAACGCATCGACGTCGTCGAGCGGATCACCGAAAGCCAGAATGGTCTTCTCGATGGTACCCGGGTCGCGGCCTTCGGCATCACAGTGGCGAGCCAGCACGTCGAGCTTGTGGGCCACCACTGCCGGATCGGGGGCGAACAGGTTGCAGGCGTCGGCATACCGGGCGACCAGCCGCAGGGTCTTCCGCTCGCCGCTCCCGCCGACGAGGATCCGGGGCCTCGGCTGCCGGATCGGGCGCGGCGAGCAGATCGTCTCGACCAGTCGGTAGTGCCGCCCCTCGTAGGGACCGTCATCGTCACTCCACATCTGATGGCAGATCTGGAGTGCCTCCTCCAGTCGCTCGAACCGCTCACCGACCGGTGGGAACGGCACCCCGAGGCCCAGGTGCTCCCGCTCGTACCACGCTGCCCCGATGCCCAGCTGGGCCCGGCCACCCGACAGGATGTCCAGTGTGGTCACGATCTTGGCCAGCAGCCCGGGGTGGCGGTAGGTGACACCGGTGACCAGCAGTCCGAGCGTGATGCGATCCGTTCGACCGGCCAGGTAACCGAGCGACGTGTACCCCTCGAGCATCGGATCCTGAGCGGTGGCGAACTGCTCCATCTGGAACCAGTGGTCCATCAGGGTGAAGGTCGTGCACCCACCCTCCTCTGCAGCCCGCGCCGTGGCGCCCAGTGTCGACGCCAGTGACGCAGGCCCCCCTGGCAGGGTGAAGTTGACGAAGTGGATGCCTAGTTTCACGGGTGTCCTCCCGGTGGTCGGCGACAGGCATCCACAGTACGCCGGGCACGAGCTCGTCACCGGGGTCCCCCGTTTCTTCCCCTCGGCCGCATACCCTGGCCCCATTGCCGTCGCGCCAGAACAAGTTGCAGTAGACGGTGAGGTTACGGGACTTTCGGCCCTGGTCGCCCGTGTCGGGCACCCGTAACCTCCATCAACAGGAGGTCATGCACCATGCAGACATTGTCAGCCGTGATGGTTCACGTGGTCGGGAGCCTCATCAATCTGGACCACCCAGGCCACTACATCAACTGGGGATTCATCCAGATCTCGGTGGCGAACCTGACCGTGATCATCTTGATGGTCATCGTCTTCATCTTGGCGATACTCATCCCGTTCCACCGTCCCGGGGGAGGTGGTGACCGATGACCATCGATACCGAAACCCAGGTGAACCCGTCGGCGGACCTGCCCGAGGACGCCCACCAGCTGACGGCCAAGCTGCGGCACGCCGCAGTGGAGGCACTGCCGCCCCAGAAGCTGATGCCCGACCGGCAGCCCGCCTATGTGGCCTCGTGGATCTACGTGTTCGGGATCCTCACCGTCTCCGCCCTGGCCGTGGTCATCCTCACCGGCATCGTTCTGGCCATCTTCGGTCCGAACTGGTGGCACGTCTCGACCGTCGGGCTCTTCTTCAACTCCCTGCACCTGTGGAGCGTCGAGGTGTTCTTCTTCTGCATGGTCGTCCACCTGTGGGGCAAGTTCTTCATGGCCGCATGGCGTGGCCGTCGGCGTGCCACCTGGGTCAGCGGCGTGATCGCCTTCGTCATCTCGGTGGCCACCGCGTTCACCGGCTACCTGTCCCAGCAGAACTTCGACTCCCAGTGGATCAGCACCCAGGCCAAGGACGGGATCAACTCGACCGGGGCCGGGGCGATCATGAACGTCACCAACTTCGGTCAGATGATCATGTGGCACATCGTCCTCCTGCCCCTGGTGGTGGGGATCCTGGTCGGCGGCCACATCCTCCTGGTGCGCCTGCGGGGCGTGGTGCCCCCCTTCGCCCCACCGGACCAACTGGCGATCGAGGTCAAGCAGGGCGTTCCCGCCGACACGGCAGCCACGACCGCCACGGCAGCCAGTGAGGTGCAGGCATGAGTGCCGCCACCCACTCGGCCACCGCCGACCGCAAGCGCCGCTTCAGGCCCGACCGCGACGTCGAGGAGTGGCACGGCAAGTACTACCCGTACGACCTGATCAAGGAAGGCATCATCGCCTTCATCGTGGTGCTGATCGTGGTGGTGGGCCTGGCGGTGATCTTCTCCTCCCCCGACGACAAGCCGGTCACCGTCAAGTCGTGGTCGACGGCCAACCCGGTCGACTTCGCCCAGACGGCGATCACCGAGCTCGATGGCACCAGCGGCACCGCCACCTACGGACCTCCCTACAACAGCACCACCGGGTCCTCCCAGTCGATCGGGCCCATATCGCCCGAGAGCTGGTTCGGCGTGCATCACCCGATCGACACGGCCAACGATTACGTGATCGATCCGCTCCAGACGCTCCCCAATACCCCCGAGGTCCAGGCGGCGGTGACCGAGTACAAGTCGGCCTCCGCCGACCAGCAGGCGAGTTGGACGGCGGCCTATGAGAAGGCCGTTGCCAACGCCACCTACTCCAACGGGGTCCTGACGGTACCCAAGGGTGACTACGGGCCGGTCGGCACCATGATCGCCGGCCTGACCTCGATGGCCCGCAGCGGTGCCCTGGACGGAGCGCTGCTCAGCTCACGCCAGTTCTACGGCACCGACTACACCAAGCCCCTCCTCTTCATCGCCGACGGCCAGTACCTGGCCAACCTCGGCGCGGCCGACCATCTCGGCGGCGACCAGTGGGGCATGATGAACGAGACGGGCAACTGGCCCGGGCAGGCCTGGCTTTGGCTCTACACCATGTGGTACCAGGTCCCCCCGTTCAAGACCTCGGCCAACGCGGACTTCCAGGTCTGGGCCGTCATGATGTTCCTGACCCTGTTGCTGGCCCTGGTCCCCTTCATCCCCGGGCTGCGCTCGATCCCCCGGTGGACACGTGTCTACCGGCTCATCTGGCGCCAGCACTACAAGGACCTGGCCCCATCGGGGCCGCTCGGCAAGGGCGCCGAGTCCGACAGGGGGCCCTGAGCCTGCCCACCGGATCGAGATCCGCCCGGGCCTTCGCAGCTACGCCGACGCTGCGAAGGCCCGGGCGTCTTGCTGTCCGACCTCTTGTCTGTGGCGATGCGCTCAGGCCGTCGAGGCCCCGGCGTCGGCCAGCAGCTTGTCGTCATCGGCCAGAAGGGCCGCAGCCAGGCGATGGATCAGATCGATCACCTCGGGGTGCTCCTCCGGATTCCATCCCTCCAACAACTCGGCCATCGCCTGGCGCCTCACCGCCGTGAGCTCCTCGATGGCCGAGCGCCCCGCGTCGGTGAGAGCCAGCGTGCACCCGTCGGCCGCGCCCACCTTCTCGATCATGCCGGCCGCCTCGAGCGACTCGATTCCGGCCTCGATGCGCGCGGGCTCGACCCCCAGACGGTCGCCCATGCTCTCGAGGGTGCAGTCGGGGCGATCAGCGAGTCGGTACAGGGTCCAGCACGCCCGCGGGTCGAGGACGATCCCGGCACGATCCGCCAGCGTCTCGTAGAGTTCCCGGCGGTTCTCGCGACTGGCGGCCCGCTCGAGGATCCGCTGCACCTCCCCGAGCGACGACCGCGGCTCGGGAAGTCCGAGCTGCTCGCCTGGCTCCGAGCCCCGGATCGACTTGCGCAGCTCTCTCTCCGGCAATGTCCAACTCAGGAGGAAGGCGACGAAGGCGATGGGCACCCCGATGAGGAACATCGTCTGGATGGTGTGGGCCAGGCCGTCGATCACCCCCGCCTGCACGACCGGCGGGAGGTGGTGGATGGCCGACGGGTTGTCGGCACTGATGCTGAACCCGGGCGGCGCCTTGGTGAGGTGCAGGGCACGGAGGATGTTGCCCACCACCATGTTGGAGTAGAGCGCTCCGAACACCGCCGTCCCGAAGGAACCGCCGATCATGCGGAAGAAGGTCGTCCCCGAGGTGGCGGTGCCAAGCTCCTCGTAGGGCACTGCGTTCTGGACGGCCACCACCAGTACCTGCATGACCAGTCCCAGCCCGAACCCGAAGACGGCCATGTAGCCGGCCATCACCCACGCACCGGTGCTGATCCCGATCAGCGACATCAGGTAGAGCCCGACGGTCATCAGTGCGGTGCCCACCACCGGGAAGATCTTGTACCGACCCCATCGGCTCACCAGCAGTCCCGATCCGATCGACGCCACCAGGAGGCCGCCCATCATCGGGAAGAGGCGCACGCCCGAGGCGATGGCGCTCACGCCCTTGACCTCCTGTAGGAACACGGGCAGGAACGTGAGGGCGCCGAACATGGCGAACCCCACCACGAAGCCGATGGCGCTGGCCGCGCTGAACACCGGGTTGGCGAAGAGTCGGAGCGGGATGACCGGCTCCACGGCCCGGCGCTCCGCCAGCAGGAACGCCACCGTGAAGACGACGCCGGCGACAGCCAGGCCGATGATGAACGGTGACGTCCAGGGGTAGGAAATGCCGCCCAGGCTGGTGAACAGCACGAGCGCCGTGGCAGCCAGCGCCAGGAACGCGCTTCCGAGATAGTCGATCACCCGGTGCACCCGGCCCAGGGCACCGGGGAGGGCGACCGCGGTCACCACCAGGGCCACCCCACCGATGGGGATGTTGATGTAGAAGATCCACCGCCAGCTGAGGTACTCCACGAAGACCCCTCCGATGAGCGGCCCGATGACCGTGGTCACGCCGAACATGGCCATGAACAGCCCCATGTAGCGCCCGCGCTCCCGAGGCGACACCACGTCGCCGACGATCGTCTGGGCACCCACCATGAGGCCGCCGCCGCCGAGGCCCTGGAGCGCCCGGAATGCGATCAGCTCGAACATCGAGTGGCTCAGCCCGGACAGTGCCGAGCCGACGAGGAAGAGGACGATCGCCGCCTGGAAGAAGAACTTCCGGCCGAACTGGTCCCCGAGCTTGCCCCACAGGGGCGTCGACACCGTCGAGGCCAGGAGGTATGCGGTGACCACCCAGGTGAGGTGGGAGGCACCGTGCAGGTCACCCACGATGGTGGGCAGCGCGGTGGAGACGACCGTCTGGTCGAGGGCGGCGAGGAACATGCCCATCATCAGGGCGCCGATGACGACCAGGACCCGCCGGTGCGACAGCTGGGCCGGCGGGTCGGTTCGTCCGGCAGTCATCGCTTCGGTCACGGCTCGGCTCCCCCGTTCGTGCGGCGACCCCGCCGCCGCACGATCTCCGTCGCCCGGTCAGAGGGGTCCCCGGCACGGAGTCTAGGGACAAGCGCCAACACCGGGATACTGCGGCCACGATGTGCCGGATCGACCGGAGCGGCGCGAGACTCTGGCTCGGTCAACACTCAGCTGGAGGTACGCGTGGAGTCGAGCACCATGCCGGCGGCATTCCTGGGTCACGGCGATCCGAGGAACGCCCTTTCCGACAACCGATACACCCGGGCCTGGCGGGAGTTCGGTGCCTCGATACCCAAACCCCGGGCGGTCGTGGTCGTCTCCGCTCACTGGTACGTGGCGTCGACCCTGGTGACCGCCATGCCCGCGCCCCGGACGATCCACGACTTCTACGGGTTCCCCCAGGCCCTGTTCGATGTCCGGTACCCGGCGCCGGGTTCGCCGGAGGTCGCCGAGGAGGTCGCCGAGGTGGTCAAGCCCCGCTGGGTCGGCCTCGACCACGATGGTTGGGGCCTGGACCACGGTACCTGGTCCCTGCTCGTCCATGTCTTCCCTGACGCGGACGTGCCGGTCATCCAGTTGTCGGTCAACGCGCTCGAGGGCTACGACGAGCATTTCGACCTCGGCGTGCGGCTGGCCCCGCTGAGCGAGCGAGGCGTGCTGGTGCTGGGCAGCGGCAACGTGGTCCACAACCTGGGCCTCCTCGACTGGGGAGGAGGAGAGGGCGGCTCCGACTGGGCCGTGCGCTTCGACGAGCAGTGCAGGGACTTGATGCTCGAGGACCCGGCGCGGGTCAGGGACCTCGTCCACCACCCGGACTACCACCTGGCCGTCCCGACCCCTGAGCACTTCCTCCCCCTGGCCACCATCGCCGGCCTGGCGGTGGCAACGCAGTCGCCGGCCTCGACCCTGGTCGACGGCTACGTCGGTGGCTCCCTGTCGATGGCTTCGTTCAAACTGGGGTGAGCCACCACCGCGGCCGCCCGGACGGCGCGGCCGATGAGGCCCATCAAGGAGTCGCCCGGGTGACGGCCACGTGGCACACTTGACCCTCGTTCACCAGATCGACACCGGAGGTTGGATCGTGCGCACCATGCAACGGGGATACCGGAAGGCCATGGTGGCCACGGCCATCGGCGCAGTGGCAGTGCTGGCTGCCGCCTGCAGCAGCAGCTCGAGCAGCTCGACGACGACCACCGCAGGGGCACCGACCACCACCGTAGGGCTGCCGACGACCACCATCCCCACGCAATCGACCAATGCGGCCATCGCCGCCACGGTGCCCGCCTCCGTCAAGTCCAAGGGCACCCTCGACATCGCCCTCGACGCCACCTACGCCCCGGATGAGTTCATCGCGCCCAACGGCTCGACCATCGTGGGCATGGACGCCGACCTGGCCACCGCCATCAGCCAGACCCTCGGTCTCACGCCCAAGCTGATCAACGCCACCTTCGACACCATCATCCCGGGCATCCAGAGCGGCAAGTACGACATGGGCGCCTCCTCCTTCACCGACACCATCGCCCGGCAGAAGGTGGTCGACTTCGTCGACTACTTCACCGCCGGCGAGGGCTTCTACGTGAAGAGCGGCAGCCCGCTGGCCTTCAACGGCCTGACCACGCTGTGCGGGCACTCAGTGGCCGTCGAGGACGGGACCACCGAGCAGACCGACGCCCAGACCACGGCCAAGGCGTGTACCAAGGGTGGCAAGCCCACGGTGACCGTGCTCTCCTACGGCAACCAGAGCCAGGCCAACCTGGCCGTCTCCAGCGGCCGGGCCGATGTCGGGTTCGCCGACTCCCAGGTGGCCGGCTACATCGTGGCCACCTCCAACGGAGTGTTCCAGAACAGCGGCACCGCCTTCGAGGTGGCCCCCTACGGGCTGGCCCTGCCCAAGGGGAACGGCATGGCCGCCCCGGTGCAGGCCGCGGTCAACGCGCTCATCGCCAACGGCGTCTACAACCAGATCCTCACCAAGTGGGGCGTCCAGTCCGGGGCGGTCACCTCCTCGGCGATCAACGCCGCCACCAGCTGAGCGGCACGGCGGTCGACAGCAGTTCCCTCCGATGACTGATCCCACGATGCGTCCCTCTCCCGGTGGCGGAGGGGGCGGCGGGGGTCGGTCCAACCCGAAAATCGTGCCGGTCCGGCACCCGGGCCGCTGGGTGGCCAGTGCGGCGATCCTGGTGTTGGCGGCCATGCTGATCAACACCCTGTTCTTCTCCCACGTCACGCGCGGCGGGGTGCGGGAGGGCCGGTACCAGTGGGGAGTGGTCGGCAAGTACCTCTTCGCCGCCCCCATCTTCCGGGGCATCGTGGTCACCCTCGAGCTGACCGTCATCGCCATGGTGGTCGGCATCGTGCTCGGCATCGTGCTGGCCGTCATGCGGTTGTCGCCCAACTGGCTGCTGTCCGGCTCCGCCTGGGTCTACATCTGGTTCTTCCGGGGCACCCCCGTGCTGGTCCAGATCATCTTCTGGTACGAGGGGATCAGCTACCTCTACCCCCACCTGGGTTTCGGCATCCCCTTCGCGACCCCGTTCGTCAACGTCAACGCCAACGTACTGGTGACCTCCTTCACGGCCGGAGCCCTCGGGCTCAGCTTCAACGAGGGTGCCTACATGGCCGAGATCGTGCGGGCCGGCATCATCTCGGTCGACGAGGGCCAGACCGAGGCGGCCCAGTCGCTGGGCATGGCCAAATTCCAGACCATGCGCCGCATCGTGCTGCCCCAGGCCATGCGGGTCATCATCCCTCCGACGGGCAACGAGACCATCTCGATGCTCAAGACCACCTCGCTGGTCTACGCCATCGCGTTGGCCGACCTGTTCACCGCGGCCACGAACATCTCGAACACCAACTACGAGGTCGTCCCGCTCCTGCTGGTGGCAAGCCTGTGGTACCTCTTCTTCACCTCGCTGCTCACCATCGGGCAGTACTACGTCGAGCGCTACTACGCGCGGGGGTCGACTCGGGCCCTTCCCCCGACCCCGATCCAGCGCCTGCGCCAGTCCTTCCTCCACATCCGGGTGAAGCCGGCTCCGGCCATGGCCGACGCCCCGTGGCTGGCACCCCATGAGTGAGCCGATGGTCCGGGCCACCCAGGTCCACAAGTCCTTCGGCCGCCTCGAGGTCCTCAGGGGCATCGACCTGGTCGTCAATCCGGGCGAGGTCCTCTGCCTCATCGGACCCTCGGGCTCCGGCAAGAGCACCTTCCTGCGCTGCATCAACCATCTCGAGAAGATCGACGGGGGCGAGCTGTCGGTCGACGGGGAGCTCGTCGGCTACCGGCGCAGCGGGGACCGGCTCTTCGAGCTGAAGGACCGCGAGGTCTGCGGCAAGCGGGCGGAGATCGGCATGGTGTTCCAGCGCTTCAACCTCTTCCCCCACATGAGCGTGCTCGACAACGTGATGTCCGCGCCGGTGTGGGTGAAGAAGGAATCGGTCGCCGCGACCAGAGCGCGCGCCCACCAGCTGCTCGAGCGGGTGGGCCTGGCCGACAAGGAGAAGAGCTACCCCAACCAGCTCTCCGGGGGCCAGCAGCAGCGGGTGGCCATCGCCCGGGCCCTGGCCATGCAGCCCAAGCTGATGCTCTTCGACGAGCCGACCTCGGCCCTCGACCCCGAGCTGGTCGGTGAGGTCCTCGACGTGATACGGGCACTCGCGCTGGAGGGCATGACCATGATCGTGGTGACCCACGAGATGGGCTTCGCCCGCGAGGTCGGCGACACCTTGGTCTTCATGGACGGCGGGGTGGTGGTGGAGAGCGGCGATCCCAGGGCGGTCCTGAACGCACCGCAGCACGAGCGGACCAAGTCCTTCCTGTCGAAGGTGCTCTGACCGGCCTGATCGGCGGGATCCTGGACGGGCTACGCGGCCGGCACGACGGTGAGGATCCAAGCGTCGAGGCCCACACACCGGCAGGCCTACCGTCGGGCGGCCCAGTCGTCGAAGACATCGGATCCGCCCTCCTCGGCGATCGAAGCCGCCGGCGTCGAGCCGTGGCGGATGGTCCGGAGCCAGCAACAGCTTGGCCGTCCCATCGAGGATCACGCCCGTTCCCCGGGCCACCCCGTCGGCGATACCGGTCAACCGGGCGACGACGCTCAGCCGTCGCTCGGTCGGCCCCCGGGGTCTGACCGGACCAGGGCCACCAGCAAGGAAAGGTCCGACCGGTCGATCCGGTCGGTGGCCTGCAACGAGGCGCGGCCGAGGCTGGTGCCGAAGGGCAACGCGTCGACGATCCCGTGCCCGACCCAGTTACGCACCAACCGGAGCTCGGTGGAGCGGTGGAGGGACCGCTCGTCGATCACCTTCCCCTTGGAAACCAGGGCGGCATTGGTGAGGCGGCGCACCTCGCTGCGATCCACGGCGATCCCCAGCCCGTGGAGCTGTCGCACCAGGTACGACCCGGTGTTGTACCAGTCACAGAGGCCGTGGACCACGGAGGCGACCTGACCGACCGCCCCGTCGACGGCCAGCGCCAGCACCGGACCACCTTCGAGCGTGGAGGCCGCGGCCGCCGCCACCAGCGCCAACTGCAGGGCCCCCATCGCGGCAGAGATCGAGCGGGTCTGGCGGGCGGCCAGCTGTTCGACCCCTTCTCGGTCGTAGAGGACGGCCGGGTGGTCGACGACCTGACCCGACATCAAGTCGAGGAGGCGAGGCGGGGCAGCTCGCACCTGGGCGCGGATCCGACCGACCCGCCCCGGCCCCCCGGTGAACGCCTCGCGACCGATGCTCCCGAAGGCCGCTTCGAGCTCCGCCGAGGCCTCCGAGGGCAGGCCCTCCGGCCGCAGGAGCCCACGCAGGGCCTGGGAGAACGCCGCCCGCGCCCGGGCCAGGCGCACGCCCCTGGTGCCGGGCGTCGGAGAGCTCGGTGGTTCCGGCCCGGGATTCGTGGGGTCACCGGTCACACCATGAGTCTGCTGAGTACGTGCCGTGACCGCAAACGATTGCAAGCGACTGCAAGCAGTTGCCGACGAAACAGATCTTTGCATGATCCTTGACAATGTGGGCCCTAGAAGACTAAATGCCATCAAGGCAAAACCGGTGCGATCTGCCTCCGGGCCGGTCGAGAGGAGCACGCATGGACGACGACCAGGGCCTCAGTCGGCCGACCGGAAGCCAGGTCGCTCCCGTCGGGGTCACTCCTACCGGAGTTGAGGTCGCCTATCCGCCAGGGATGGACGACGACACCAAGCGCCTACACCAGCTGGGCTACGCCCAGGAGCTCAAGCGGGGGATGGGGTCCTTCTCCAACTTCGCCATCTCGTTCTCGATCATCTCGATCCTGACCGGCGGCATCACCACCTACTACCTGGGCATGGACGCCGGCGGGCCGCTGGTCATCACCACAGGGTGGTTCATCGTCGGCGCCTTCGTCCTCTGCGTGGGCCTGGGCATGGCCGAGATCTGCTCGGCCTACCCCACTGCCGGCGGCCTCTACTACTGGTCCGCCCAGCTGGCACCCAAGAACAAGGCGGCGTGGTCGTGGGCGTGCGGCTGGTTCAACCTAGTGGGCCAGGTGGCCGTCACCGCCTCCATCGACTACGGACTGGCCACCTACGTGGGCTTCCTGATCACCCTCTACCACGCGAACTTCCACTCAACCGCCAAGTGGGTCCTCGTCTTCTACGCCATCATCCTCGCCGCCCACGGACTGCTCAACACCTTCCGGGTGACGCTGGTTGGCATGCTGGCCGACATCAGCGTGTGGTGGCACCTCATCGGCACCCTGGTCATCGTGGTCGCCCTCTTCGCCATCCCCAGCCAGCACCAGAGCGTGAGCTTCCTCTTCCACAGTGAGAACCTCACCGGGTGGACCGGCCCCTTCGCCGGGGTCTACGTCTTCGCCATCGGACTGCTGCTGGCCCAGTACACGCTGACCGGGTACGACGCCTCGGCTCACATGACCGAGGAGACCCAAGGCGCCGCCGTGGAGGGCCCGAAAGGGATCGTGCGGGCCATCTACGTCTCGATCATCGCCGGCTTCGTCCTCAACCTGGCCATGACCCTGGCCCTTCAGGGCGGGTCGAAGGAGTATGCGGCGGTGGCCCTCAACGGGCCGACCGCCGGCGGAGAGGTGTTCGTGAACGCCATCACCGGGCAGGGAGGCAAGCTGCTGGTGATCATCTCGATGGTGGCCATGTTCTTCTGCGGCATGGCCTCGGTGACCGCCAACTCCCGAATGATCTACGCCTTCTCCCGTGACGGAGCGGTCCCCGGCCACAAGCTCTGGCACCGGCTGCACCCCAACACCCGCACCCCGGTCAATGCGGTCTGGCTGGCCGCGGTGGTGGCCTTCCTCCTCGGGGTCCCCTCCCTGTACCAGGTCGGCGGGTACTCGGTGGCCTTCTTCGCCATCGTCTCCATCGGCACGGTCGGCCTGTACGTCGCCTACGCAATCCCGATCTACCTACGCCTGCGGGCCGGCGACAGCTTCAGGCCCGGGCCGTGGAGCCTGGGCAAGTGGAGCAAGCCGATCGGCTGGATCGCCGTGATCTGGGTGGTCGTCATCACCATATTGTTCTTCGCCCCCGCCTTCTGGCCGTGGAGCACGGCCGCCGACTTCAACTGGGCCGGCCCGGCCTTCGTGGCCGTGATGGCCGCTGTCTTCATCTGGTACGCGGTGTCGGCCCACAAGTGGTTCAAGGGCCCGAAGATCGAGGGCGACGAGGCGGGCCTCGAGGAAATCGAGCGGGAGTACGCCGCCGGTATCATCCCCCCCGAGGATTGATCGAGCCGATCAGCGGGCGATGCTTGTTGCCCGCTGATCGCAGCCGACCGGATCGACGGGGGCGCACGCCCGGGACGGGGGAACTGCCATGGCGTTGGACATCGGGCGAAGAGCCCTTCGACGCGCAGCCCGGGCCGCCCACACCGAGGGCCGCCCGGTTCCCTCGGTGGCCATCGTCGGAGGAGGCCTCTCCGGTCTGGCCATGGGCATCCAACTGGCCCGGTCGGGTGTCCGCGACTTCACCATCATCGAGCAGTCCGACGGGGTGGGTGGCACCTGGCGGGACAACACCTACCCGGGAAGTGGCTGCGACGTCCCCTCCCACCTCTACTCCTTCTCGTTCGCCCCGAAGACCGACTGGACCCGGCGCTTCGCCGAGCAGCCCGAGATCCTCTCCTACGCCGAGCGGTGTGTGGAGCGCTTCCACCTCGGCCCCCACCTGCGCCTGGGTACGACCGTGCAGCGTGCAGGGCTCGACGAGGACCGGGGGGTCTGGACGCTGTCGCTGACGTCGGTCGGCGGGGACACCGAGGTGCTCGAGGCCAGCACCGTGGTGTTCGCCTGCGGCCAGCTCAACCGGCCCTACGTACCCGACCTGGACGGCCTCGCCACCTTCGCCGGACCCTCGTGGCACTCGGCCCGATGGGACCACCGGTGCGACCTGGCCGGCCGACGGGTCGGGGTGGTGGGCAGCGGGGCCAGTGCCATCCAGTTCGTCCCGCCGGTGGCCGGCCGGTGCGCCGAGCTCACCATCTACCAACGGAGCCCGAACTACGTGGGCCCGAAGAAGGACCGGGCCTACAGCTCCGTGACCCGGCGCCTCCTCGACCGGGTCCGGGTCGCCGAGGTGGCCTACCGGTGGTGGATCTACTGGGGGCTCGAGGCCCGTTGGCTGTGGTTCCGCAAGGACAGTTGGGCCGCCCGGTTGCTCACCGGGCTCTTCGCCACGGGGATCCGCAAGGACGTGGTCTCCGAGCGACTGCCCGAGGCGAGCGTCGTCCCCGACTACCCGATCGGGTGCAAGCGCATCCTCATCTCCAACGACTGGTACCCGACCCTCAAACGGCCCACCGTGCAGGTGGTCGGCATTCCTATCGACCACCTCGAGTCCGATGCGGTGGTGACAGCCGACGGAGTCCGGCACCCCACCGACGTGCTGGTGTTCGCCACCGGGTTCTCCACCACCGACTTCCTCGGGCACATCCCGGTGACCGGTCGGGGCGGGCGCACCCTGGCCGACGAGTGGAAGCACGGCGCCCACGCCTACCTCGGCACGGCCGTGCCGGGCTTCCCCAACTGCTACTTCCTCTACGGTCCCAACACCAACCTCGGACACAACTCCATCCTGTTCATGGTGGAACGCCAGGTGAACCTGATCCTGCAGGCCCTGGCCGTCCAGACGGGGGCCGCCGTCGGGCGGATGGCCCCCCTGGTGGGTGTGGACGTCGACGCCTACCGGCGGGACGACCAGCGCACGCAACGACTGATGACCCGCACGGCCTGGGCGGCCAACTGCAGGAGCTGGTACAAGACGGCCACCGGGCGGGTGACCAACAATTGGCCGACCTGGACAGTGCGCTACTGGTACGACACGCTGCGCCTCCGGCCTTCGGAGGTGGGCCTGGTCGAGCCCGCCCCGGGGGTTCATGACCCCCCGTGACCGGCCGCGCTTGCTACCGTTTGTGGCCATGGCTCGTAGCGGTCCGGTAGGACCCGGCTCCGAACCTTCCCCCGCTGGCCGGGCGGGCACCTCTTCAGCCGAGGAGGGCCTACGCGCGCTCGGTTCGCTGACGGAAGGCGCCCAACCGACCACACCGTCGGCGGGTGCCGTCGCGGGCCGGGAAGGGACCAACGGCCGGCGCCGGCGCTCCCGGCCCACGCAGACCTTCGACGAGTCGGGCCTGCGGTCGCTGGGAGACCAGGTGAACCGGTCCAACGGATCACGGCGACATCGAACGCGCCGGCACCGGAAGACCAAGTGGATCCTGGGTTCGGTGGCCGTGCTGTTGCTGGTCGCCGTGGGGGGCACCGCGGGCTACGGCTGGTACCTCAACCACGAGATCCACCGTTTCGACGTCCACGGCCTCACCGACGTCCCCACCGTCGGCGCCGACGCCGGTACGGAGAACATCTTGATGGTCGGGTCCACCGACCGCTGCGCCCTCAAGGTGCAGAACGCCTCCTACGGGCTCTGTTCGCAGGGCGTCAACGGCGTGAACAGCGACGTGGTGATGATCCTGCACCTCGACCCGAACAAGCGCTCGGTGTCGATCCTCTCGATCCCCCGTGACCTCTTCGTCCCCAATGCCCGGACCACCGGGGCCAACAAGATCGACGCCGCCCTGTCCCAGGGACCGAGCCAGCTGGTGGCGGCCATCAACGAGGACCTGGGCATTCCCATCCAGCACTACGTGGTGCTCAACTTCGACACCTTCGCCAACGTGGTCGACGCCCTGGGCGGTGTGAAGATGTACTTCCCCGAGCCCGTCTACGACGCCTACTCCGGGCTCAAGGTGCTCACCCCGGGATGCCTCGACCTCGACGGGCTCCACGCCCTGCAGGTGGTGCGGGCCCGGCACCTCCAGTACAAGGGGCCCGGCATCACCACCCCGTATCCGGAGTACTGGCCCTCGGAGAACCTGAGCGACCTGGCCCGGATCCGGCGTGACCACGAGTTCCTCCGGGTGCTGGCCTCAGCGGTGGCGAAGAACGGCCTGTCCAATCCGATCACCGACGAACAGCTGGTCAGTGGCGTCGCGCCCCAGCTCACCGTGGACAGCAAGTTCTCGACCTCGGACATGGTCAACCTGGTGCTCGACTTCCATTCGGTCAACGTGAACTCGGCGCCGCAGCTCACCCTTCCCGTGCAGGTGGACCAGTTCGGCTCGTACCAGTACCAGGGGGCCTCCTACGGCGACATCGAGTTCCCCGCATCCGCCCAGGACCAACAGGTCATCGACCAGTTCCTCGGGATCGATGCCAACACCGACTCCATGACCGGCCAGAAGCTACCCGCCCCGGCCGGCGTATCGGTCTCCGTGCTCAACGGAACCGGCGCCTACAACCAGGCCACCGACACGAAGACCGCCCTGCAGGCGCTCGGGTTCAACGTGGTCGGGATCGGCGACTCCCCGCCGGTCGGCGCCGAAGCGGAGACGGTCGTGTACTACGCCCAGAAGACGCCCGCCGAAGAGGCCGCCGCCCAGGCCGTCGCTCGCTCGCTGTCCGGGGCCGTCATCACCGCCCTCGGCCCGACCACCGATGGCGCCCAGGTCACCGTGGTCACCGGGTCGCAGTTCACGGTCAACCCGCCCGCGGCGGCGTCCCCCACCACCTCCCCCGCCGCCGCCGCTCCCGGCACGAGCGCCGTGCCGTCGGCCACCACCTCGACCACGACGACGGGCTCCTCGTCCTCCTCCAGCTCCGCATTCCAGCCCCCGACCGCCGCCGTCACCCCGCTGCAGCCGTGGGACCCACGGTCGTGCACCCCCCAGGGCGGCGCAGGGACCTGAACACGGCGTCGCTCCTCTTCCTCCCCCCGTGCTCGCCGTCCGACCCCCGGCCGGCCGGCCCGAGGGCCGGCCGAACCTACGAGGAGACGTGGTCGGCGGGGATCGTTCCCAGCCTTCCGGCCTGGTAGTCCTCGAACGCCTGGGCGACCTCTTCCCTCGTGTTCATCACGAACGGACCGTACGCGTAGACGGGCTCGCGGATCGGCCGGCCGCCCAGCACCAGCACATCGAGCTCGGGCGTGCGCCCCTCCTGGATGGGGTCGGCGGCGATGGTGATCGAGTCGCCCTCCCCGAAGACGGCCAGTTGGCCCGTGCGAACCGGGCGCCGCTCCTCCCCCACCGTGCCCTTTCCTCCCAGCACGTAGACCAGGGCGTTGAACTCACGGCTCCAGGGCACGGCCACGGCAGCGCCCGGCGACAGGGTGGCGTGCACCATGGTCATCGGCGAGTGGGTCGAGCCCGGTCCGGCGTGGCCGTCCACCTCGCCGGCGATGACCCGCAGCAGGGCACCCCCGTCCGGGGAGGACAAGAGGGCCACCTTGGCCGCCCCGATGTCCTGGTAGCGAGGGGCGATCAACTTGTCGACACTGGGCAGGTTGACCCAGAGCTGGATGCCGTGGAACAGCCCACCGGTCACCACCAGCTCCTCGGGAGGTGCCTCGATGTGGAGGATCCCCGCGCCCGCGGTCATCCACTGGGTGTCCCCGTTGGTGATCAGCCCGCCGCCGCCGATCGAGTCCTGGTGCCGGAAGGTCCCGTCGATCATGTAGGTGACCGTCTCGAACCCGCGGTGCGGATGCCAGGGCGTGCCCTTCGGCTCACCGGGGGCGTACTCCACCTCGCCCATCTGGTCCATGTGGATGAACGGATCGAGGTACCGCCGGTCCACCCCGGCAAAGGCCCGGCGCACCGGAAACCCCTCGCCCTCCAGTCCGGCCGGGGCGGTGGTCACGCCCACCACCGGCCGTCCCGTGGCCGCCGCGTCACCGGGACCGGAGACCTTGGGCAGTGCACTGACATCCGCAACGGTTACTGCCGGCATCGCCGACCTCCCGAATATCTCAGGTCGCCACCTCGCACGATGCTGCCACGTGGCCGGCCTCTCACCCTTCAACACTAGTTGCGTTCGCAACATTCCGGTCACCCGCGGTTGTCCTGGGGCCGCGAGCGGCCGGCCGGCGCTTAGGTTGTAGGTCGTTTGTGCCGAATTGTATGAAGCAACAGGTACTGTTATCCGGGGGGACGAGTCAGGAGAAGCCAGGTGATCCGGCCACGCGGGGCTACCACCCGCCAGCGCGACGACCAACGGGAGCAATCGGACACCTCCGTCGAGGAGATCGGCCGACTCCTCCGCGACACGCGGGAGGTGCGCGGGCTCGACCTGCTGGCCGTCCACGACCGCCTCAGCCGTCCCATCACCCAGATCGAGGCTCTGGAGAACGGCGACCTGGCCAGACTGCCCGACCAGGCCCTGGCCATCTCCACGCTGCGCCGCTACGCCACATTCCTCGGGCTCGACGGGGATGCCCTGGCGCTCCAGATGATCGATGCCTGGTCCACCATGCCGAAGTCGCCGGCCGGCGCACCGGACCAGGGGGCGGTGTTGACGAACTTGGTCGCCGCGGTGACGACCGGCCCCGACCATCTCCGGGCCTTCACCCAGACCGGAAAGGTCCCCAAGGTCGGCGGGAGATCGAACTCGGCTGCCGGCGGGGTGGTGGCCACCGGACCCCCCACGGGCACGTTCCCCGTCGTCCCGCGGAGCGAGATCCGTCAGAGCAAGCGGGCCGTGGCCAGGGCCCGGCGGCGCATGCGGGCACCGACCTCCCTGAAGGTGTTGACCTGGACGGCTGCCACGCTGCTCCTGGCGGTGGTCGTCGGGTTCGGCATCCAGCAGTGGCGCCCCCAGTGGCTGGCCAGCTCCCACATTCTGCGGGTGGTCCCACCCAACGGCGCCCCGGCGACGACTCCGGCGACGACTCCGGCGACGACTCCGGCGACCCACAGCCACCAGACGACCGCGGTCGCCCCGGGTCCTTCGATACCCAACGGGTCCTCCTACACGGTCGACACCAGCCACTTCACCGTCGACGTCGCCACGTCGGGGCCGTGCTGGGTGCAGATCACGAGCTCCAGCTCGGCCACCCCGCTGGTCAGCGGCGTCCAGCCGGCGGGCAAGCTGCTCTCCTTCCCCGCCACCGGGACGATGACGGTGCAGGTCGGGTCGTCGAAGGTCATCGTCGGCGTCGCCATCAAGGGCAAGAATGCCTTCGTGACCACGCCGAGATCCGCCCCCTACACCTACGTGTTCGCACCGGTCGGGTAGGAGGGGCCCGGACGGGAGCGGGTCCGGCGGTTCCCGGGAGTCCCGCGGAGCCAGGAGGTAGCGTGGCGGCAGCACGTCGACACGGAGGGTGAGGGATGGAGCCATCGGCAGGTGCGTTCAGTCCGCGGCCGCGACGGGATGCCTTTCGATGATCGAGGACCTGCTGGTCGACATCGTGGGGGCGGCCCAGGTCGACACCGGATCCGCCATCAACGCGGACGACACCCATGACGAGGCCCTCGGTGCGCTCCCCGGCCGGCCCCTCGCAGTGGTTCGGCCCGGATCGACCGCCGAAGTGGCGGAGATCGTGCGGGCGGCCGCGGCCCACGGCGTGCCCCTGACCCCACGCGGCTCGGGGACCGGGCTCTCGGGCGCCTCCACCCCGGTGGACGGCGGGCTGGTTGTGTCGTTCGAGCGGATGGACCGCATCCTCGAGATCGACACCGACAACCATGTGGCGGTGGTCCAGCCCGGTGTGACCCTCGTCGAGCTCGACGCGGCGCTCCTCCCCCACCGGCTGATCTACCCGGTGTTCCCCGGCGAGCAGTCGGCCAGCCTTGGCGGCAACGTGGCCACCAACGCCGGTGGGATGCGGGCGGTCAAGTACGGGGTCACCCGCCACCACGTCCTGGGCATCGAGGCCGTGCTCGGCACGGGCGAGGTGATCCGGGCCGGTGGCAAGTTCGTGAAGGCGACCAGCGGCTACGACCTGACCCAGCTGGTGATCGGGTCGGAAGGGACGCTGGCACTGGTCACCGAGGCCACGCTCCGGCTGCATCCCCGTCCCGAGCACCACTCGACGGTGATAGCCCCGTTCGCCACCGTCCGCGAGATCGCCTCTGCCGTCCCTCCCATCGTGGTCAGCGGCATCGGGCCCCTGTTGGTGGAGTACATCGACCTGCTGTCGATGGCGGGGATCACCGGCAATGCCGGCATCGACCTGGGGATCCCCGAGGACGTCCGGTCCCAGGCGCTGGCCTACCTGGTGATCGTCCTCGAGCACCACGACGCCACCCGCCTCGAGGAGGACACCCAGGCGCTGGCCGAGCAACTCACCGGGCTGGGCGCGCTCGACGTGTACGTGCTGCCGACCCACGCCGGCACCCAGATGATCGAGGCCCGTGAGCGGGCATTCTGGGCGGCCAAGGCAAGTGGTGCCGACGACATCGTGGACGTGGTGGTGCCGCGGGCCTCGATACCGGACTACCTGGACACGGTCGCCGTCCTGGCGACCGCCACCTCCTCCCTCGTCGTCGGATGCGGCCACGCCGGTGACGGCAATGTCCACCTGTCGGTGTGGCAGTCCGACCCGGCCGTGCGCAACCGGCTCCTCCACGACATCGTCGCCGCCGGCGTGTCGCTCGGTGGTGCCGTCTCCGGCGAGCATGGGATCGGCACGCTCAAGCGGCCCTACCTTGCCGAGCTCGAGGATCCTGCAAAACTCGAGCTGATGCGCCGCATCAAGGCGGCGTTCGATCCCTACGGCATCCTCAATCCGGGCACCATCTTCGACCCGGCAACAGCACAGGGAGGCCCCCGGTGAACGGAGCCCAGGCACTCATCCGGACCCTCGTCGACCACGGGGTCGACACCTGCTTCACCAATCCGGGAACCTCCGAGATGCACTTCGTCGCCGCCCTCGACGACGTTCCGGCCATGCACGGCGTGCTGGCCCTCTTCGAAGGGGTGGCGACCGGGGCAGCGGACGGATATGCCCGGCTCACCGGCCGGCCGGCGGCCACCCTTCTCCATCTGGGGCCCGGGCTCGGCAACGGCCTGGCCAACCTGCACAACGCGCGTCGCGCCCACAGCCCGGTGCTCAACATCGTCGGCGACCACGCCATCACCCATCGCCCCTACGACGCCCAGCTGCAGTCCGACATCGCCACCGTGGCCCGCAACGTGTCGACGTTCGTCCACTCGTCCGAATCGACGGCCGAGCTGAGCAGTGACGCCCTGGCGGCGCTGGGTGCGGCCATCGGGCCCCCCGGCTCGGTGGCCACGCTGATCGTGCCTGCCGACGTGTCGTGGATGGACGGGGGAGTGGCCATCTCCGGTACCGGTGCTGCGGTCCGGCCGTCCGGCACCGGTGGGACGGCGCCGGACGAGGGCGTGCTCGCCGCTGCGGCAGCAGCACTCCGATCAGGTGAGCCGGCAGCCATCATGATCGGTGGGCGGGCGTGCACCGGGAAGGCGCTCGAAACCGTGGCGGACATCGCCGCCGCCACAGGCGCCAAGCTGCTCGCCGAGACGTTCCCCGCCCGGCTCGAGCGCGGCGCCGGCCGGCCACAGGTGGAGCGGTTGGGTTACCTGGCGGAGTTCGCCACCATGCAGCTCGAAGGCATCGCCCACCTGGTGCTGGTGGACGCCAGGTCACCTGTCTCCTTCTTCGCCTACCCGGGCAAGCCGAGCGACCTGGTCCCCGACGGGTGCGCCGTCCACCGGGTGGCAGCGGCCGGCGACGACATCGACGCGGCCGTGGCCGGGCTGGCCGCCCTGACCGAGGTGCCCGAGGGGGTGGCGCCCCGGCAGGCGGCCGCCGTCCCCGAGGCCCCCACCGGGGCGCTCACCTCGCAGACGCTGTCCCAGGCGCTCGGTGGCCTGCTGCCCGAAGGCGCCATCGTGTCCGACGAGGGGAACACCGCCGGCATCTTCGCCGCCGGCGCGACCGCCGGAGCACCACCCCACGACTGGCTCACCCTGACCGGTGGCGCCATCGGGCAGGGCCTTCCGGTGGCGGTCGGTGCCGCGGTCGGTGCCCCGGGCCGCCGGGTGGTGTCGCTCGAGGCCGACGGGAGCGCTCTGTACACGATGCAGGCCTGGTGGACGATGGCCCGGGAGGGTCTCGATGTCACCACGGTGCTGCTCAACAACCACTCCTACGCAGTGCTCAACATGGAGCTCGACCGGGTCGGCGCCGAAACGCCTGGGCCCCGCGCCCGGGAGATGCTCGACCTCCGGCGGCCGACCATCGACTTCGTCCACCTGGCCAAGGGGCTCGGCCTCCATGCGGCCCGGGCCGAGACGGCCGAGGAGTTCACCGACGAGCTGGCCCGGGCCCTCGCCACCCCGGGACCGAATGTAGTGGAGGCCATCGTCCCCTCGCTGATGTGAGCCCGCGGCCACGCCGCGGCCCGGCGACGGGTCCCCTCAGTCGAAGAAGTGGGTCTTCGGGCGCTCTTGCAGCACACCGTCGACGAAGACGTCGGTCCGCTCGCCGTAGAACGACACCAGTCCGGCGATCGGCAGCAGCTGGCGGGTCGGGAAGTCGTAGCTCCAGGCCAGGTCGGCATGGGTGGTGCCGTTCACCACCACCGACCAGTAGCCACTGGTCGTGCCCTTGTACGGGCACCGGGTCACGGTGGCGGTGGGGACCAGGTGCCCGAACCGGACCTCGGTCCGGTTGAGGTAGTACCGGGTGGGAAGGCCGGTCTCGAACACCATGATCGGCGAGGACGACTCGGCCAGGACCACACCGGCGAGCTCGACCCTGACGGTGCGGGTCGAACGGAGGGCGTCCACCCGGGCATAGGGATTGCGGGGGTGGACGAAGACCTCCTCGTCCTCCTCGAACCAGTGGTCCAGGGCCTCCCACTCGAACCGGAAGGTGTCGGCCAGCTCGCTCCTCGCCGCCTCGACCACCAGCCGGGCGGCTGTTGCCACCCGCCGGGGCCCGGTGGCCAACGAGTAGAGCCGGACTGTCCCGCGGGGCGTCTCCTCCGTCTCGCCGCCGGCCACCAAGAGGTCCTCACGGACGTCCGGGCGGGGAATGTAGAACTGCGGGTAGTTCGCCCACTCCCACACGTACAGGGCGCGTGTGGTGTCGAGGACGACCTCGCCGTCGTGGACCGCACGGACCCGCCTGGGTACCGGCTCCACGTGGTCGAGGCGGGTGATCATCTTCGGGTAGTCGCTCATTATCCCCCCTGTTGCTGATTCGAGGTCCTGGTACTCCCCCATCCGTACCACCTCAGCGCCGTGCCTACACCCGACTCGGGCGGGCGACCCTGCCGCGTCGTCAGGCCCTCCGGCCCGGGGAGCGGCGCCGGTCCCCTCGAAGCGGGGGCCGAAGCGCTCTATAGTCCGTCCCAGGAGGTGCACGCCATGAGCGAGCACGGCGCTGACATCGACCGCCGCGAGGAATGGGCCGGATTGCGGGCTCGGCACGTCGAGGGTCCGGGCGACCGTCCACCCTCGTCGGCGCGCGGGCTGCACCATCTGGCGCTGCTCTCGAGCAACGTCGAGCAGACCATCGTGTTCTACCAGGGCCTGCTCGAGTTTCCGCTCACCGAGCTCTTCGAGAACCGTGACTACCGGGGATCGACCCACTTCTTCTTCGACATCGGCAACGGCAACCTCCTGGCGTTCTTCGATTTCCCCGGACTCGACCTCGGGGAATACGCCGAGGTTCTCGGCGGCCTGCATCACATCGCCATCTCGGTGACACCGGACCGATGGGAGCACCTGCGGGCGAAGCTCGGGGCGGCCGGCGTGCCGACGACGGAAATGAGCGGTTCCTCGATCTACTTCAGCGGGCCCGACGGTGAGCGACTCGAGCTCATCAGTGATCCCCTGCGGGAGATGTACGGCCTGACCGTGGCGTGAAGGGGCGGCTCCGGGCCCCTCAGGGATCACCCGGAGCATCACAGCGTTCCAGTGGGGCCAGGTCGAATCGAACCGGTGACCTCGGCATTGCCAGCGAGCCTCGGAGAGTCCCGACCTGTCCAGCCGAGTCCTTGAACGTTGTACTGCCGGGGTGCGTCCCGGGTTTGGGCTTGAAACTACAGGGTGGAGATGCGACATCCCGAGCCTTCGGATACCGAGAGCGTCAGCACGTGGTTGGCGAGTTCAGCGCGAGGGAAGCCATTTCGGGCTCTCCCGCCCATTGGTTCTGCGGAATCACCGACGCTCACGTCGTCAACTGCGGGCTGGACGAATGATCCCGGCTAGTGTAAAACGACGGTCGCACCCTTCTCATTCCACCAAGGAAGAATTGCATGCTTTCACCCGTCCTTGTCACAGGTGCAACGGGAGTGATCGGAGCGGCAACATGCACTTTGCTGAGAGCAAGCGGCTATGAAGTAGCGGCAGTCTCGTCTTGCGATGCCGATCTCCGCAGCTTTGGCGCGTCACTAGCCTTATTCGACCAAGTAGCACCTGCCACCGTCATCCATCTGGCTGGACGAGTAGCTGGCATCATGGGGAATCTGGATGCTCAGGGTACGATGTATCTTGACAACCTCTTGATCAATACGAACGTAGTCGAGGCCGCGCGGCGCAGCGAGGTCCGCAAGATCGTTGCGATGGGGTCGGTTTCCATTTACCCAGACAGCATCCAGCTTCCGATGAAAGAAAAGGATCTCTGGGCAGGTGCCCCTCATAAATCGGAGGCTGGGTACGGTCATGCCAAGCGATCGATGCTCGCTCAGCTCGAGACGTACCAGGATCAGTACGGGCTGGAGTATGCGTTCGCCATATGCACCAACCTGTTCGGGCCCAACGACCGCTTCGATGAGGTTGGTGGTCACGTCGTGCCGTCACTCCTGTCGAAGTTCCACCGCGGCGTAACTGAAGGAGGGCCTGTCCGCGTTTGGGGATCCGGTCGGGCGACGCGCGACTTTCTCTACAGCACCGATGCTGCTCGTGCTCTCATGACGCTGCTCGAGGCCGGTAACGGCGTGTACAACGTGGCCTCGGGTTCCCACGTGAGCGTGCGCGAGCTGGTTGATGACATTATTGGTGTCTCCGGATACACGGGCGAAGTCGAATGGGACGAAACAAAGCCGGACGGGCAGGCAGCGCGCTCTTACGACATCACTCGCCTCACGTCATTGGGTTGGTTACCGCTTGTGGATCTCAACACGGCACTCGCTGAGACCTACGCCTGGTATGCCCACCACGTGGCATCCGCCCGCCGCGCTGCTACTTGGACGTGAGTTTCGTCTCGTACTCTCAGAACTTTGAAGACGTCCTGCTTCATCGCGCCCTTCGTTCCATCTCCAAGGGTCACTATGTCGACGTCGGGGCCGGTGACCCGAAGATGAACTCGGTTACCAAGGCGTTCTACGACGCTGGATGGACAGGCATCAACATCGAGCCCCTCCCGTTTCGGTTTCAACGCCTTGTTGCTGAGCGCCCACGAGACGTCAACCTAGGAATTGTCGTATCGGACACGAATGGTACCGTACCGTTCTTCGCTGTCGACGGGTACGACGAGCTCTCGACCACCCTTGCAGATGGGGCGATTGCGTACAAAGAAGCTGGCCGCCTTGTACACGATTGCATGGTGGAGAGTAGGACTTTGGCGTCAGTGTGCGAGGAGTTCGCACAAGATGCGATCCACTTCCTCAAGGTCGATGTTGAAGGTGGCGAGCTGGCCGTTCTCTCCGGGGCAGACTTCGTTCGCTTTCGGCCTTGGATTCTGGTCATCGAGTCCTCTTGGGCTGGGAATGACGCCCCAGACCAAGAGGCGTGGGAGGAACTCGTCCTCTCTGCTGACTACTTGCCGGTGTATTTCGACGGCCTAAACCGCTTCTTTGTGTCTGCAGAACGCCACGAAGAGATCGCTCCTGCCTTCTCCTTCCCAGTATGCGTTCGCGATGACTTCATTCGATCTGATGCTCGCGCGGACATGGCGCTCAACCGAATCGCCGCCATGCTCGAATCGCAATCTGGATCGGATGAGCACGAGATTCTTGAACGACTGGAGCACCTGCGCGAAGATCGGATCAAATTTGAACTCCAAGCCAATGCAGCAATCGAAGAGGTGGGTGCGCTGCAGGCGAACTTGGAGGATCTGCAGAAGGCGTGTGCTGGTCACACGGCGGAGCTCGAATCGTTCTGGCAACAGTCGTTCGAGAGAGAACGCTACATTGCCTGGCAAGCTAGTGAGATTGCCTGGCAAGCTAGTGAGATTGCCAGGCAAGCTAGTGAGATTGCCAGGCAAGAGAATGCGCTCAGACAGCTGGACCAACGCGCCGTTGCTGCCGATGCGGCTGTCGCCGCGACTCAGCTTCGGGTAGATGACTTGCTCACAAGCACGTCGTGGCGCGCAACCCTGTTACTTCGAGCACTTCGGCATCCCGCCAAGTACCTGAGCATCTTGCTTGCCCGCCGATGAGTTTAGAATCCAGCGATGTCGCCCGCGTCTGTGTGCTTGGACGTTCGAACTTTCGTAGCGGTATCGGAGCAATTACAGCTGCCGCCCTTGAGTTGTTTTCACGGAGCTCTTCGGTTTCCCTATTCCCAACTCGAGAGCACCCGACAACGCTTGGGCCGTTCGTCACGTTGCCAACTGGGCGAAGGATTCCTGTCGTCGATCAGCTTGATGGCTTCTCCGTGTACTTCTTCACCGACGTGCTGTGGAATGGTGAAGCGGACCACAACTACCAGCGCATTCCAAATCGTGGCTTCCGAATTGCCCACGTCGCGTTTGATTCCGACCAACTCCCCCTTGAGTGGGTTCGGATCCTCAATGAACGCTTCGACCTCGTGCTCTTCACGAGTTCACACCTAGAAGAAGTTGCTTCCCGATCAGGTGTAAGGATCCCGATTGGAACGCTTCCCCTCGGTTTGGACATCGAGGAACTACTTGCTCGTCGTCCGGCGAACCCTCGATCGGGCACGACCAGGTTCGGCACTATTTCTGCATTCCATCATCGAAAAGGTCTTGACGTGCTCATTGACGCCTTCTTGGCGACTTTCGCCGAATCGGAGGACGTCGAGTTGGTTATCCATTCGAATCTCGCCATCGGTGAGACCTTCGATCGAATCAGTGACGTGGTGAGGTCCCTCCCCCCAGGTCGAGTCACGTTGAGCTTTGGAGATCTCTCGACCGAGGCAAAGGCAAACCTCATTAGCTCGTTCGATGTCTATGTCAACGCTTCGAGTGGAGAAGGGTTCTCGATCGGGCCCAGAGAAGCTTTGGCTCTTGGTAAGCCCCTAGTCCTCACCGATATCCCCGCACACCGGGACCTCGGCAGCCTACCCGGCATCTCCCTAGTCGAGAGTCTCGGGCGAACACCAGCTCGCTACCCGGAGATTGATAATCGCGTCTTTGGGACTCAGTTGCTCTTTGATCCGAGAGCTCTCGGCAATGCGCTGCGGGAAGGCCACGATTTCGTTCATTCCATGGAGGCAGCTGCCACAGCACATCGGAGGAGAGCCAGAGCGGCTGAATTCTCGCTCACTCAACTCGAGGCCGACTACCGACGAGCAATCGACCCTGATGCGCCAGTTTCCAAGCACCGGTCCGGAGGTTCCAGCTTCACCCACATACCAAAGGCGGGCGTCGTACTCGCTCGTGGTAGTGCAGGCCGACTTGGCGCGCGCGTTGGCAGGCGCAAGATCGTCGTTCGAGCCCACGATGGTGGGTTCTTCTCACTTTTCAACGTCTTCGTGAGCAATCTGGTTTGGTCGTTACAGGACTCCTCTTGTCCAATTGTGCTGCCCGACTGGGACGTGAGCCGACTTGTCGCGCGCTTAAACGGCGATCTGCCGGGCAGCTACTGCTATAGCCAGCCCGAAGACGGCAACATGTGGCTTGGCCTCTTCGAGCCGCTTTACGACCTGAGTGCTGAGGAGATGAATGATCCCGAACTCCTCTATCGTGACGCCGAATTCCCGATGGCTCAATATAACGAGCGAAAAGAACCTCTACTCACCTACAACAATGCTTTTGAGCTCTACCGCGCACCCTGGTTTCCCCGTTTCCGGCGTCAATACCACTCTGTCGTACGAGATTGGATCCACCTGAAGCCGGAATTCCAGGTTCAGATCGATAAGTTCTCGGAAGGTTTAGATGGGAGATTCATCATTGCTGCACATGTCAAACACCCCAGCCACGCTGTCGAGCAGCCGGATGAACGCATTGCCGGTAGCGACCAATACCTGGCAGCGGTGCGAGCCGTCCTCAATGAGCGAGGGATTCGCACATCGTCTGAAGACTGGGGTGTGTTCGTCGCTACCGATCAAGAGCGTGTCATAACTTTGTTTAGTGAAGAGTTCGGTGACAATGTCATCCTGTTTGATGATGTAACGAGGATTTCGGTAGAGACGGATACCCGCTACGACACGCTTGAGCCTGCTGACAAACTCCGGGACGGCCACCAGTTCCAGCACCAAATGGCTTCAAAGCCCTCCGAGTGGTCACTCCGATTCGCTTGGGAGGTATGGCGAGATGCAGAGGCGATGGCGGCCAGCGACGTATTACTCCACTCTGTGAGCAACGTTGCCACCGCCGTAAGTTATCTCAGCGAGAGCGTCCAGATGGTCTACTGCGAGCCGGATGCGTGACACTGTGGGTAAGTGATGGGTCTGCCCAGTCTTTGGTTGACTCGGCTCTTTGCATTGCTCAGGCCTGTGGGTGGCCTGACCCTCAACCCGCCGTTACCAGCGACCCACGTCAAAGGCAGGGCCAGGCCATTGAGCACGGACCTGGGACTAGACAGCCGGCATAGGGCGGACCTCCGATCTGCGAGTCCGCTCGCTACGTGCGACCTCGTGTCGCAGCTTCCTCTTCGTGTCCACGCTGATCACCGGCTGGCCTTCGGCCACATAGGCCTCGGCGGTGTCGTTCAGGTACTCGAACTGGGCGTTGCGGTCGGGGTGGCTGGTTAGGTCCTTGGAATTCGACGGGCCTGCAGCGAGAGCCCGAGCCGCTTGAGCAGTCGGCCGACGGTGTCGTCGGAAACAGTGAAGCCCTGATGGACCAGGTCCTTGGCCAGACGTGCGGTGGACTTCGACGTCCAGCGCAGGAGAACATCGGGTTGCCACGGGTTTCGGGATGGACCAATTCGTCGAGAGCGGAGAGCAGATCGGGTTGGGTCTCGGTGCTCGGCTTCACTCCTGCACCCGGATCCCGTACCCGATCCGACGGCTCGATGCCCGCCTCCACTTCCGACACGGCCTTGATGACGGTGTTGCGGCTCATGCCGGCAGCTTCGGCCACCAGTGTCTTCGTGTCTGGACCGCACATCCCAACTGCCGCACCGACGACAATGCGGCGCTGGAGCTCGTTCAGGTGTGGAAGTACCACCTCGAAGAATCGAGCGAGTACCTCAGGGGCGACCTGCACACTGCAAGGGCATAGCGCGCGCTATTCAGTAGTTGACCCTTGGGTTACCCAGGTTTCAACTGCTGGAGGTAGGCCGTTGTGACACCGGATCGGGAGTTCTTGTTCACTGGTCGGGCCATGCTCAGCCCGTGCGGGGCCGGTGCACACCCGGTCGTGAGGATGCGGTAGGCGTGCGACCTGCAGCGGGTCGGTCGCCCCGGTGCGAAGTCACGACATGGCGTAGCGAAGTAGAATCGACCATCGCCATCGCCACCCCTCCTCGCTGCCGGGCCGGCCGTGGTCGGCGGACCGGTGGATCAGGCGACATGGGACGCCGGGCATCCTGTCGGCCCCGGCGACCGAAGCTGTCTCCGGGTACATGAGCGCGCCACGCCTGCTCTACCTTGTCCACTGCCTTCCCCCCGAGGAGCAGAGCGGCACTCCCCTGGTCGCCTACGGGTACGCCCACGCCCTGGCGGCACGCGGCTTCGAGGTCACCGTGGCCTATCCCACGGCCACGGCCACGCCCTGGGAGCTGGACCCCGAACGATGGGTCGGCGAGCCCTTCGACCGGGTGGTCGTACCCACCACCTCGTTCCGCGGCGAACACTGGTCGATCGACGCGGCCTCGGACGACGGAACCGATGCCCCCCGGGCAAACCAGGCGTTCCTGGGCCTGCTCCGGCTGATCGTCCCGGATCTCGTCCATGTGGTCAACAACGTCCACCTGTCGCTCAGCTGGCCGGAGTTGGCCCATGAACAGGGGATACCGGTGGTGCGTTCGGTCACCTGTACCGAGGACCTCTGCGGCCTCATCGCTCCGGTGTCCCCCCGGTCGGGGTCCGGCGGCTACTGCCAGGCACCTCTCACTCCCGAGGGCTGCGCCCGTTGCGTGGAAGCCCACCGGTCCGCATCTGCTGTTGTGGTGCCGCCCGCGGGCCGGGGCGACGGTCCGGGGACCGTGATCTCGGTGCCGTCGCCCTCGTCGGCGACGGCACCGGATGGATCGGTCCCTTCGGACCACACGCTCCTCCGGGCGATCGCCGACCAACACCCCCGGCTGGTGGACGCCCTCCGGCACAAGCGCGCCCGGAGCG
Organism: Acidimicrobiales bacterium; assembly: GCA_052326605.1. Lineage (GTDB taxonomy): Bacteria > Actinomycetota > Acidimicrobiia > Acidimicrobiales > RAAP-2 > Bog-756. The sequence goes on from JBKQMB010000008.1 coordinate 77,869, forward strand.
CATCACAGTACCGGCGCGTCTTCGACCGGGTGGTCTTCGCCACCCCTGGGTTCCGCCACTACTTCGAGCAGACTCTCCCCCTCGATCCGGGGAAGGTCCGGGTCATCGAGATGGGTATGGAGCTCTCCCCGTGGGGCAGCCGCACCAATGGCGCCGCCGCGTTCGCTCCCTTGCCGAGCGCGGAGCCGGGTCACCCGGTGGTCTTCTGCCTGGCGGCCGGGTTGGCCACGATGAAAGGGTTCGACGCCGTGGCCGAGGCGTTCACCAGCCCCGGGCTCCTGCGGCGGGAGGACTATCGCCTGGTGCTCCTCGGAGGGGGCGACGAGCGCCTGGTGGCGCCGATGCTGGCCGCCAACCCGAACATCTCGTGGTACGGTCCCTACCGGTCCGACGACCTTCCCGAGCTGCTGTCACGCGTCGACGTCGGGCTCTCCACCTCCTACTTCGAGACGTTTCACCGGGTCACCCGGGAGTACCTCCTGGCCGGCCGGCCGGTCATCGGCTCCCGGGCCTTCGGGATCCCCGACATCATCCGACCCGGCCGCAACGGCCTACTCTTCGATCACCGGGATGCCGGCTCCCTGGCCCGGGCCGTCATCACGCTGCTCGAGGACCGTGAACTGCTCGCCACCCTGGCCGACGGCGCACGCGCGACCGACGTCCGCTCGACCGACGACGAGGCCGACGAGCTGGCCGCCCTCTATACAGAGGTGCTGGCCGAGGCCTCGCCCCTCGAATAGCACGGACCGCCCAACCCCGGGGCCGGGAAGGACCCGCTCCGGGGCGACTGCAGCCTCCGCCCGACCCCTCTCAGCCCCGCTACCGGGCCCCCACTCGACCGATCACCGCCTCCACCCGATCGACGAAGGCTGGGGTCGAAGCGAACTCGGCATCGGCATACCGCTTCCCCTGGACGCCGAGGCGGCGGCGCACGTCGGGCTCGAGCATGGCCTCCACGCACCAGATGAGCTCGCCCGGTGACGAGAACCACAAGCCGCCCGCACCGGACTCGGCGTGCTGGCGCGCACGGGAATCGGCAGGCACGACCACCGGGGTGCCGCACAGGAGCGAGTCGATGCACCGCCGGGCGAAGAGGGCCCCAGGCCGGAGGTCGACCGTCACAGCGGCTCCGCCCATCAACCGGAGCACCGCGGAGGCACCCTCGGGGACCGGCGACCGGGTCCGCTCTCCGCCGAACCAGACATCGAGGGCGTCGGTGGACACCACGGTCACCCGGACGCGAGGAAATGCCAGGGCCGCCAGCCGGGCCAGCGCCACCGGACGATCGTGCTCATCGGCCCCGCATCCGGTGAACATCACGACGCCCGACCCGCTGTCTGCCTCACCGCCGCCAGGGCCGGCATCCGAGGGGGGACGCTCCACGTCGGCACGGACTTCAGCGTTGATGGTGGCGGGCAGACCGACCCGATGGATGCGTTCGGGGTCGCGCCGGATGGGTCCGCACGGCTCGGTGACCGCTCGGTACTCGGACCCGGTGGCGACGAGGGTCGCCGAGGCCCGGTCGAAGATCGGATCGAAGTGAGCAAGGCCCACAGCCGGATGAGTGTCCGCCAGCGGCACGAACACCAGTGGAGTGTCGGGAACGACTCGCCCCCACAGGTCGAACGCCCCGACCTGGCGGTAGCCGGCCAGCACCACCAGGTCGGGGCGGAGGGTCAGTACCGATTCGTCGGCTGCTGCCCAGGGTTCCGACTCCCCCTCTCTGAGGAGCCGGTCCACCGACGGTCCGATGGGACGACCCGACCGGGCCTCAACCGTGGACAGCGCGGCAAGCAGTACCTCTCGCCTGGCCGCCAGCCGCGGGGTGGGTGCCACCGCCAAGTGGTGGACGGTGCACCGGGCGCCGTCGTCCACCGCGCCGTTTACCGCGTGATCGGCGGACACCACCGGCTTCGCTCCCTCCAACGTGACGACGTGCACATCGCCCCGTCGGAGCAGCGACCTTGCCACCTTCCGGGTGAACCACGCAGCCTCGGCGTCACCCGACCAACGGGCGGCCAGCACCACCACGACCGGCCGGGCCGGCCCCCGGTCCCTACCGGCGGCCCTGGTCGAAGTGGCGAGAGGGCCTGCGCTCAATGCACGGCTTCGCCGACGGGGCCGGGCTCCCCCCGGGAGCCCGGCGGTGGCTCCGCCTGCAGCCAGGCAGCCAGGCGGGCCTGGTTCTCCGCGTCGGCCACCTGCCGGTCGGCGATGGCTCGGGCCAGCTCGTCGCACCGCCGGGCCAGGGCCTCGTTCATCCGGACCATGTGGGCCAGCAGCTCGCGCTCCTCGTGCAGGTACCGCCCGAGCGCCCGGAAGGTGAGCCGCCCGGCGAGACCGGCGATCCGACCGCGCACGCCTCCGCCCGTCTCCGTCCCGGAGACGTGGTCCGGCAAGGCCCAGTGGTCATGGAGGTAGTGGAGCGACTCCTCCCCGGTCATAGGGTGCTCGCTCCACCGCCGGGTGGCCGGGGCCGGTGGCAACGGTGCCCACCGGAGTGTCCGGTGGGCGCCTTGCAGGCGCTCGAGGAACTCACGAGGATCCAAGCCTTCCTGACTCATGATGCCGTCCTCCCTGCTGCCGTTCCCGACACGAGTCGGCTCGCCGGCGCGATGCTACGATAACTCGTGCCGCTCCCCCGGTACCGCACTGGATGCGTGCCGGCCGTGCCCGGAGCCGCCGAGGGCGCATCCCGTGACCCAACGGACCGCACTGCACCGAACCTTCTCTCCCCCATGCACCCACGACATGCCGACCGCTGACCAGACGGCGCCAGCCGCCGAGGAGGCGTCGCCCTGGATCGCCGTGGTGGGCCCTCCTGGATCGGGTGGCGACGCCATCGCCCGGGCGATGGCAGGCCTCGGACTGGGCCTCATCGAATCGAGCCGGCCGCCTGCAGTCCCCGGCCGGCCCTCCGGCGACCACGCGGGCGCCGGCCAGCTCTTGTCGACCGCCGGTGACGTGGTGCTCGGATGGCTCGAGGGGGCGTGGTGGGCACCGCCCGATCAGCCCCCCGGCTGGGAGCATCGACCCGAGGTCGCCGCCGGTGCGCCGCCGATGGTCGCCTCGCTCGAGGCTGCGGTGCGGTCCGCGCTGCCGCCGGGGACCGATGGATCCGTCGAGGACCCGCTGGCCGTCTGGTACGACCTGCGCCATGCGCTGCTGCTGCCGTTCTGGCGGGCCCACCAGGGCGGCGTCGGTGCCGCCGTCGTCACCTGGCGGCAGCCCGGTTCCACCGTGGCCGAGCTCAGGAGCCTGGGCATCGGCCACATGCATGCGATCGCCCTGTGGGAGGCGCAGCTCGTCGGGGCGCTCGAGGCAGCCCGCGGGTTGCCCGTCCTGGGGGTCGACGTCGACGCGGCCACGGATGATCCGGCTCGCTGGGCCGCATCGGCGGCCCGGTTCCTGGCCGACCAGGGGTTTCCGGTCGCCGACGACGGTGAGGAGCGGGCGGGAGCGGTCCTGCAGGCCTCCTCGGATCTCCGGGCTGGCGCCGGCGGACCTGCCGACGAGGAGGAAGCGGCATCGGCCGGACGCATGGCGGCTCCGCTGGCGCTGGTCGCCGGCCCCCACCATCGGTGGGACCCCCCCGGCAGCGCCCACGCCGGGCGGTGGGCGGCGGCCCTGCTCGAGGCCCACCTGGCGAGCCACCGTTCGGCACATGGGGCGATCGACGCCTTGGCCATCACGGAGGACGCCGTCCGGGATGCCTCCTCGGCGGTGGCGGCCCTCGACTGGACGGTGGACCGCCTGGTCGAGGGCTGGGCGTCCGGGAGACTCACCGACGGCGGTCCCCCCACCCTCCCCGATTAGTCGGGACGGCGTACCGGGCCGGCGACCGGTACCCCCGGGCGTGGAACGTCCTGGAGCAGGCGCCAGCCCATCAGCAGTTCATCGAAGAGTTCGGCTTCACCCACGAAAAGGTGGTCACCCGCGTGGGAACGAGCCGAACGGCCGTCACCAACATCCTCCGCCTGCCCCTGCTGGCCGGCCCGCCCTCGAGGCCGAGGTTGACGCCTGTGTGGCGTCGCTGGCCGACGAGCGGGATGACCGTGGACGCCGGCTGGTAGTGCGCAACGGCCACGCCGTGTCCCGATCGGTGGTGACCGGACCGGGCCCGACCGAGATCCGGACCCCACGGGTGCGTCGCCGGTTGTTCGCACTCGGCATCACAACCGAGACAACATGACGACCGATCCATGGTCACCTGTCAGCGTGGCGTGTTCCTACCAACTCGGGGGCTCCCAACTGACGCAGTCAGATGCTTGCCGTGACCAGTGAGCGGACAGGGGTACGAGCGGTGCATCAAAGCGGTCGGACACGAGCTGGTTCACCGGACCGCCTGCTCAAACGCCCGCCAAGGATCTGACAACGGCCGTCCTAGTGAGTTGCGTTCGACGAGTAGGGCTCTCTACCCCGCTCGTGCCACCTTCTGAGTGACAAATGAGTCTTATGTGTCCCAATCGACCGGCCGCTTCGCCGACACGGAATCGATGGATCGAAGGGCGCCATGGGCGCTCCATCCGGTTGACCGGCGGTGTAGGGAGACGAAGAAAGGGAGGGACCCGAAGGTCCCTCCCTTTCTTGTTACTGATCGAAGGTTGCCGACTGTGTCAGCGACCTAGCGTCAGCCTTGTGCTAGCGCTGCCATCAAGCCGGCAAGCGTCGCCGGGGCGATGGCCAACGGGCCGCCGCTCACTGTGATGGTGAACACCGGGAAGGGCGCATACGTTCCGCCCGCGTTGTTCAGGAATGTTGTGACGGGCGTCCCGATGGTATTGGGATCCATCGTCAACAGAATCGGCATCGCCTGATAGTCAGGGATCCCGTATCCGTTAGGACCGTATCCGTTTCCGGCCAGGGCCGAAACGGTTTCGGCGTCGGCGAAGAAGTCACCACGGGCGACCACTACCTGGTTATTGCCTTCGGGATCACCCCATCCGAGCCCGTTAGCCACACCTTGCGCATTGACGGCGTTCTGGTCGAACTGGGCCAACAGCTGGGAGGTATCGGTGTAGTCCGCACCGGCGATGCGGATGACGGACACGCCCATCCCCTGGAGGCTGGTGACCACTGCGTTGGACACGGCCAGCTGGCCGCCGATCACGATCACCTGCTGGATACCCAGGTCAACGATCGCATTCTGGGCCTGGCTGCCTAGGGACCCTGTCGGGGTGAGCAGCACCGGGAAGCCCCGGTTATAGGCCGGAGCACTTCCGACCACAGCGTCCTGGAACCCACCGTCGGTGGCCACAATGGCCGTCCTCATGGCGTTGGTCGTGGACGGCGCAGCCGAGCCATTCCCGGCAGTGTCGTTGTACATGGTCGTTCCCGAGCCGTAGGCACCGGGGGCACTCAGGGTGCCGACGGACGAGCTACCGAGGTACTCGGCGATCGCCTGGGACGTGTCATCGGCAGTCTGCCCGAAGATCGGACCAACCACACTCACGGTGCTCGGTCCGGTCAGGCCACTTTGAACAACGGTGCCTCCGCAGTTGTAGGCCGGAAGGGCCTGCACCTGGGCGACGACGTTGGCGCTGATGGCGAGGGGACCACCCACGACATAGACCTCGGTGACGCCTTCGAGGCGTATGGCGTTGGCGGCCTCAGGCGACAAGGTGTTCATGTCGGTCAACAGCACCCCGGTACCCAGACGGCCGGCGAGATAGCTGGCCGACAGGGCATCCTCGTAGCTGTTGTCGGTGGCGAGAATGACGGCGCGGGGAGCGTTGCCGGTGAGCAACGAGGAAGGAGCCAACGGTTCGACGCAGCCGGCGTTGGTCGGGTAGGCGGCGAACAGCGACTCTGCCGCCGTCCCGTTCAGGTTCTCGCCGGCAATCCGGTTCGACGTGATGACCGAGAACACCCGATTAGCGCCGCCGTTAAGCACAGGGCCTCCTGAGCAACCTGCGACAATCCCCGTTGAGACGGAGGCGTACACAGGACCAGCAAAGCCCTGGGCGTCGACGGCCAGGCCGGACAGGGTGTAGGTGGCCGCTGCGGTCGACGACGCGGTCGTGACCTGGAAGCTCAACACGCTCGAGCCCATGCCAACCACGAGGGAACCCACCGCTGCCACAGGCGTGCCGCCACCGCTGGCGGCGACCGTCGGTGTGCTGGCAGCGTCGAAGACGCTACCGCCCCCGAGGCTTACGCAGACATAGCCAACCGGGATGACGGCACCCTTGCCCTCGACGATGGCGATCGGACTGATCGCTGCGTTAGGTGCACCAGGAACCAACCCGACAGGCGGCGTGTTGCCGTTGACGAGCACGCTGCTGATGAAGGCGTTCGACGGGCCTGATGAGGTGGGGCTCGTCCACGCAGTGTTCGAAGGGGCGATCAGGGTCGTCGTGCCACCACTGGTGTACGAGGATCCAACCCAGACCTGGCCCAAACCCGCTCCGGCACCCACGATGTAGGTGATGCCAGTGAGCGAGATGGTCACCGGCTGATGCGACCCGAGTGGGTTGCTCCCGATGATGGCACCAGAGTTGGTGAAGGTCAGGGTGACCGTGTTGTCAACAGTGGTTCCAGCGCAGGGCCCAGAAGCGGACAGCGTCGGGGTGCCGAACGTCGGGATGGCCGTGGTCTGTCCGGCGGTCACGTTGGCGTTGACAGCGGGTGCAGCGCCAAAAGCCACCGTGTTGAGGGTGGTGGCGATGGGGGTGGTGCAGTTCACATTGGCACCATCGGCGACGGTCAAGCTGATCGAGTCACCCGTCTCCCACGAGGTGGCATCTCCAGCCAGGCCGATGCTCTCGTTGGCGGCCGTCTGGGCCGTAGCGATCCCGGCAGCGACTGCCGGTGAAGCCGAGGCGGCGTACACATTGATGTTGGACGGAACACCGGTGGTCACTGCGGCATTGGATGCCGCGGTGCTGATGAGGGCGGTACCGCCATATGTCGCGGTGACCTCCACAGCGCCTCCGGCCGCGGCCGTACTGTTGTACGCCAGGCCCGAGAAGGTGAACGTCTCACCGGCGGCGTACGTAGTCGCACCGGCGCCGCAGGTGATGGTCGAAGTGAGGCTGTTGGTCCCGGCACCAGCGGCAGGCGTAGTGGCCGTCGGGGGCACGGTGCCCGTGACGTTGGCCACGGCTACCGCTCCACCGCTGGTGAAGTCCACTGTGGCGTTGCCAAGGGAGTCCAGTGCCGTGATGACGATGGTGTCACCGGTCGTACAGGTGCTACCCGGCTGAAGGGTCACAACCAGATTGCCGGCGGCTTGGTTGGTGCCGGTCGGCCGGATGATGGTCGACGAAGAGGCGGTGATCGCAGAGCCCGTTGCCGGCGCGGCGGATGCCGGGCTGCTCAGAGCGAGCACGCTCAGGCCAGTTAACGCGGTGGTGGCTGCAATGCCCACTACCGCCAACCGGCGTACTGCTTGGAATCTGTGCTTCACGCGTCCTCCTTATGGACTGTGACTGGCTTGGTTGTTTGCTTTTCGGCTCCCGCCCGAGACGACATCGGCACAAACGAATGAGCCGACCTTCGGACGAGATATTTCTTAGGTTACACAGAGTTCAACCGGAGAGGGGGTATTCCTGTGACACTTTTGGTCTGCGAGTTTGTTCTTGACTTCCATCCAGAGGAAGAAGCGTCCACGACGGGGCGGGACGGGGCGCCGCCAAAGGGCAGCCGTCCCGGAGGCCAAAGGATGGTCGGTTGCCGAGCAACTGACAGTTCGAACTGAGGCCTGACCACGTTCAGGCCTCAGTTTGGTCCTGCCCGCGGCCGGACAGCGGGGGCACATTCGAACGGTGGAGGCATCATCGCGGAGCGCTTGAGGGTGGTTGCCGGCAAGCCCCAGGGCCGCTAGCCTTGAGAGGGCAACGGGCCGGCGGGTCGGGGCCGTTTGAATCTGTGCCGTCGGGTCCCACACCCACCGCTCAAGCGGAGCGATGGAAGGAAAGATGACGCCAATGGCTATCGCACCGAGCGACAACGATCAGGAGGGGGCCGAGCGTAATCGGCTGCTCGTCGAGGCTCACCGGGTCGGCGACCCTGACGCCTTTGCGACCATCGTGCGTGACCACTACCGCATGCTGCTGGCCCAGGCGGAACGGAGTCTCGGCAACCGGAGCGAGGCCGAGGACGCCGTGCAGGAGGTGTTTGAGCGGGCACTGCGGGCCATAGACCGCTTCGGGGGTGAGTACCGGCTGGCGGCCTGGCTCAGCCTGATCACTTCGAACGTCTGTGCCAACCACGGGACGCGGCGGCTAGCGCAGCGCCGCCTGACCGAGCGCATGGGGCTGCATGCCGTACCGGCCACCGACGGCGCAGACGAGTCGATCTCCGACCCCGCCGTGCTGGCGACAGTTCGCGCGGCGATCGACGCCCTGCCGAGCTCGCAGCGCCACACCTTCGTGCTGCACGAGCTGAGCGGACTGTCCTATCCCCAGGTGGCCGACGAGCTCGGTATCTCGGAGGCGAACGCTCGGGCCAGGGTCCATCGAGCCAAGGTCACCCTGCGGCGGAATCTCACCGGTATCCGGAGCGCCTTGGGCGCGGTGATCGTCCTTCCCCTCTCCGCTCGGCGTCTGGCCCCCTCCCGGCTTACTCACTTTCGGCTGGCCCGTTCAGGCGGAGCGGACAGCGGCTCACTCACCAAGGGCCTGCCTTCGCCGATCGGTGGCGCCGACCTGCTCCCCGGTGTGACCAGCTCCCTCCCCGCTCAGTCATGTGCCCTCCAGACCGGTGCGGTCCAGTCATTCGGCCTACAGCAAATGGCCTCCCAGGTGGCAACCCAGGTGGCAACCCAGGTGGCGTCGAGCCCGCTCGGGCAGGTGGCGCTCCTCACCGCTGCGCCGGCTGCACCCCGCGGCTCGCTGGTGATGGCGGTGGCAGCGGGCATTGCGGCCATGGCCACCGCTACCCTCGCCGGTCCCGGCTCCGCCACCCTGCCGGCTGCCGCTGCCTCCCGGCCTACGGCGTCGGCATCGGCGCCCGTCGTCCCGCCAGCGGTCGTCCCCCCAGCGCTGGTCACCCCGAGCGCCGCAGTGTCCGCTACTGCGCCGAACAACTCCGCTCCCACCTCTCCCCAGCCGGTACCGGGCTCGGCGGCGAGTCCTTCTGGAACCTCGAGCACCACCCGCAAGCCAGCGTCGGTGTGGATCGCAGCCGCAGCCGGAGTGGCCGGGGCCACACCGGCCTCTACACCCACAGGAGCACCGGCGGCCTCGACCGGTGATCCTGTGGGTGGGAACGTTGCGGCTTCCGGGGGCGCTCCTTCAGCCGGCAGTGAGGCAATCTCGGGCCAGGCCGTTCCCGTCCCAGCTGCGTGCCCCTGGCTGTCGTCGTTCTCGGGTGAATCGCCCGGGCAACTCTCACCGACCGATCCCCTAAGCGGCACGGTCCTCGACACACTCGGGACGGACCCAGTGAACATTTCGACGGTGACCACCGACCCGATCGTGGCCACCAGCGCGTCGCTGGATCCGGTCGGATCGCCGGGGACGTCGGAGCAATCGGTGCCAGTTGGCATTCTCATGGGAACCTGCCTGGTGCCGGATCAAGGAGTGCTCATCGTGGACATGACCGGACCGAATGGCGAGGAGGTACAGCTACGGGGATCCCTCGTCGTGACGTCGGGTGATGCAGCCGACGCCGGCTACCTCTTCCGAGGCACCGTGGTGCAGATCAACGGCGGAAGTTCCGCCTCATCGCTCGGGGCCAACCAACCGGCCGGGTTGCCGTGGGGCATTTCCGAATACTTCGTCGCCCAGATCCTCCTGAGCGAGCCGGCGAACACAGTGCAGCTCTCGCTGGCGTTCGTCAGTGCACAGGCGGCTACAGCCACCGGAACCACCGGCCCGGCGCAGCCGGCAAGCACGGATGGGGCTCTGGCGACCACTACAGGGCTTGGCGCGGTGGTGAGCCAGACGGACAGCACAGCGGTTGCCACCACTCCGGCGGCCACGCCGGAGGCCAGCCCTGCCCCTGTCGGGTAGCGGCCGGGGTGTCAGTAAGAACTACGACCGAAGATCGATGTGGTGGTCGTCGTGACACCACGGGTCTGGATGTGGCCACGGACAGCCGGCCCCACCAGGGAAGTCCTGGTGGGGCCGGCAAGAATCGAACTTGCGATCTCAGCATTATCAGAGCACCTCGGCGAGGCCTGTCTGTCCGAGCTCATCCCGAAACGTCTCGTCTTACCAGCTCAGATGGGGTGTCGGGTCCAGCCGGCGAAACGGGGTGACAGGGCCCGGGACGGCCGGAAACGCAATTGTTGGCCCGGGATGTTGGTCCCACGGCGGATTCAGTCTGCCTTTCCGCACATTGGGCGAGGGATATCTCGTCAGTCCTGTAGGTCCCAACCTTCGGCCTGGTGCGCTGCTCGCAGTGAGAGCTGCTTGAGCTCAGCGACGAGACTGCGGAGCCTTCGGGCGTCGTCGAACCAGGTGGCGTAGCGCTCGACCTGGTCGTTGGTGAGGTTGGGTGTCACGGTCTTCCCACCGACCTTGCGCGTCCAGGTCTGGTAGGGGCCGTGGAGCCTCGGCGGTTCGCCGTGACATGAGCAGCCCGGCTTCCCACAACGTGAGCTGCGGGCGGTGACGCTGCCGGGCAGCACGAGACCGATCGTGGCGAGCTCGGCCATGATCCGCTTTCGCTCATCTTCGAAGTCCTTGTCGCTTTGACCTGCGCCAGGCACCGTCCACCTCTTCGGTACCGTAAGTCTATAGGCTTCATGCATCGGGTTGCGGATGGTCACGGAGGTGTGGCGGTGGGACACAGGGCCGGATTTTCCGAGCGCCGGCCCTCGTTTCCGATCGGGAGGAGTGGAGTAGGAGTCGAGATCAATCGACAGCTTCCGGTGCGGCCCTTCGGCTGTCGACAAGACCTGACAACCCCGACCAAGGCATAGATTGCCCGACGCCGACAGTGTGTTGATTCGTCGACCGCGGGCGTTCCTGCCGAACGACGCGATCTGCGTCTTGGGGGACCCAACCGGAGCACCGGCCAGTGCGAGATCCGCCCCACTGGTTTCGGGCACCAACGCCGCCGGTTTCATTCGGCCGGGATCGTCTGCAGTGGCCGTGTAGATCGACTTGCTGGGTGACCCGCCCTGGAGTGCCTGACCGTGATGTCGGATTCCCGCCAGCCCGCGAGGTCGAGGAGGCCTACTCTTCCTCGTGTGTACGAGGACTTCGACCGCTGTTACCGGGCCGTGCAATCAAGAGACGTCCGCTTCGATGGGTGGTTCGTGACCGCAGTACTAACCACGAAGATCTACTGCCGGCCGAGTTGCCCGGCAAGGCCGCCCTACGCAACGAACATGCGCTTCCTCCCAACCGCAGCCGCCGCTCAGCATGCCGGGTTTCGAGCGTGCAAGCGATGTCGACCAGATGCATCCCCGGGGTCGCCCGAGTGGAATGTGCGCCGCGACATCGTCGGGAGGGCGATGCGATTGATCGCGGATGGGACTGTCGACCGCGAAGGCGTTACCGGGCTGGCTGGCCGCCTCGGCTACAGCGCCCGACAGCTGGAGCGACATCTCCTCGCCGAGGTCGGCGCCGGACCCCTCGCGCTCGCCCGTGCACAGCGGGCCCAGACAGCCAGGTTGTTGATCGAGACGACAGCGTTGGTGTTCGCTGAAGTTGCATTCGCTTCCGGCTTCTCGAGCATCCGACAATTCAACGACACGGTCCGATTGGTGTTCGATGCCACACCGACCTCCCTTCGCGCTAGCGCACAGCGCGGCGGTTCGCCCACAACGCCTGGAGCGCTCACGTTTCGGCTGCCGTTTCGAGCACCCTTCTCCCCCGGGAGCCTTTTCGGCCACCTGGCCGCCACGGCCATCCCCGGCTGCGAGGAGTACCGAGATGGCGCCTATCGCCGCACCCTCCGTCTCCCGGCCGGCAACAGCATCGTGGCGTTGACGCCAACACCTGACCATGTGGTCTGCCAGCTGGCCCTCGATGACATCCGCGACCTCCCCACTGCCATCGCCCGCTGCCGTCGACTGCTCGACCTCGATTCCGACCCAGAGACGGTCGTCGCATCACTGACCGAGGACCCCACGCTGAGTCCTCACATCGTCAAAGCACCCGGTCGACGCATCCCCGGCACCGTTGACGAGATCGAGCTCGCCGTGCGCATCGTGCTCGGCCAGCAGGTATCAACTGCAGCAGCGCGCACTCATGGCGCGCGCCTGGTTGCTCGCCATGGCACACCCTTGAGCGACTTTGGTGGCGGACTCACCCATCTCTTTCCCTCGATTGACGACCTCGCTGCGATCGACCCCTCCACCCTTGGTCTTCCCAAAGCCCGACTGCGCTGCTTTGCCGCTCTCATGGCTTCGCTCGCCTCGGGCGCCGTGCAGATCGGCGTCGGGGCCGACTGGGAACGTGCCCGGCATCAGCTCGGCGCGATTCCCGGTGTCGGTGCGTGGACTATCGAGATGATCGCCATGCGCGCCATGGGCGACCCTGACGGTTTTGCTGGTACCGACATGGGCGTCCGTAAGGGAGCCGCCACCCTCGGTCTGCCCGATACTCCTGCGCAACTCGTCCGTCATGCTCAGCGCTGGCGTCCATGGCGCTCCTATGCCGTGCAATATCTGTGGGCCGCGCTGGACCACCCGATCAACCAGTGGCCACCGGAAGGACAGCCTTGAGCGTCACCCTCTGCCGCACCATGGACAGCCCGATCGGCCCTCTCACGGTGGCTGGTGACGGCCAGACGGTCACCAATTTGCGAATGACCGACCAGACGTACCCGCCACCCGACCAAGACCGCTGGCGCCACGGTCCAGTGGCATTCTCCGACGCCATCGACCAGCTCCAGGCCTACTTCGATGGTGAGCTCACCGAGTTCGACGTCGCCCTCAGACTCGAGGGATCCACGTTCCAACGGCGAGTCTGGAGAGCCCTGCTCGATATCCCCTATGGAGAGACCAGGTCGTATGGGGAGATCGCACGCCAAGTCGGCCGGCCCGGAGCAGCGCGGGCGGTGGGGCTGGCCAACGGACGCAACCCCGTCGGCATCATCGTTCCTTGCCATCGAGTGATCGGTACCAACGGCAGCCTCACTGGATATGGGGGTGGCCTCCATCGCAAACGCGCCTTGCTTCAACTCGAGCAAGATCACTTCACCCCGCGCCTCGCCCTTTTCTCGTGATCACGCCATCGGCGATCGGTCGCTGACAGCCCGAGGGCAGAACGCTCCGATTCCCAAATCCCGTCTGCAATTGGCTTGTGGCACAGGCTGTCGCCGACTTGCTCGCCGCATGTGTGCCAGTAGGCAGCCGCAGTCGGTTGCCGGCGCAACCTCAGATGCCCCGCAGGATGTGAACTAGAGACCTTCGTCCTACATAATTGCCCCATTCGCGCCGATAGAAGTGCCATGGACCCTCCTGGTGTTCCTGTGGCTGCCTTTGTTGGCCAGAAGCGGCTATTCCTCGTCGGGTCCGTGCTGGCGGTGGTGGCGACCGGAGTCTTTCTGGCGTGGGTCACCCTCGGCATCGACGGTGCACGCGTGACGCTTCAGGTCGACGACATCGGCCAATGGGTCGCTGCGTGGTGTGCCGCTGCGGTCTGTGGCGTGGCCGCGTTCCGAGCGTCGGCGGGTCGGGCGACGTGGGCGCTCTTCGCCGCCTCCAGCTTCGCCTGGGGCGTCGGGGAGGCCGTGTGGTGCTACTACGCCCTCCTCAAGAACATTCCGGTGCCGTTCCCCTCGTTGGCCGACGTCGGGTTCCTGACCGCCGTTCCCCTGGCCTTTGCCGCGCTCTTGCTCTTCCCGAGCGGCCAGCGGAGCACGGTCGATAGGGCCCAGGGAGTCCTTGATGGTTGCATCATTGCCACGTCGCTGCTCTTTGCTAGCTGGGCGACGATCCTCGGCCCTCTCTACCGGTCCCACCAGGGAGGCTTGCTGAAGCAGATAATCTCGCTCGCCTATCCGATGAGCGACGTGATCATGGTGTCGTTGGTCATCATTCTGATCGCGCGCGGCGGACGGCCGGTCCGGGTGCACCTTGCCTTGGTGATGGCCGGAGTGGTCGCCTTCGCCGTCGCGGACAGTTCCTTTGCCTATTTGACAGAGGTCAACAACTACAACGGCGGGAGCTTTCTCGACACCGGCTGGGTCGCCGGCTATCTGTTGATCGGTCTGGGGGCATTGTGGGCGATGACCTCACCATCACATGAGGCGGAATACTTCGAGGCATCGACGATCTCGCTGGTCGCTCCTTACGCACCCGTGCTCGTCGTGCTGGCAGTGACCGGGATCCAGCTCTTGCGCGGTCGGCACATGGAGACCGTCTCCTGGATCATGGCGTTCGCCCTGGTACTGCTTGTCCTCGGCCGAGAGCTACTGCGTCTCCTGGATCAGGCGCTCACCGCCCGAAATGACCCCCACGACATTGAATCCGTGGATGACCCGACCCGATCGCGTGACCCAGATGTCGAAACGGCCCTGCTGGGGCGGCGTTGAGGCGTGATGAGCGTCCACAGCACTGTCGCCGGATCACACGGCCCTTCGGTGCGCGTGGCGAGCCAGTCTGGTGTGCGTGCTCCGACCCGTGGGGCCAATGGCGGGCGACCCGCCAATAAGACCGACTCACATCTGAGGAGGTGGATCGTCCATTCCACCATCTTCGCGACGACCGGGTTTGCCCTTCTCGACCTCTATCTGTTGGCGTCGGGCGGACATCACTAGCCAGCGTGCTCGCGCCACGAAGCTGTCTCGGACCGTCAGGTCAGACCGCAGATGTGTAGAACGGAGTTGATCTCATAACAGCACCGTCCGGCGCCGCGCAGACCAGAGCCCGTCACCCCGTCCTTCAGGCGCCTCATGGCCCCGAGCCTCGCGCCCCGAGCATCGATTGTCTAGCCACCCGGTGATCAGAGAAGGACGCCGGCGTCGGCACCACGGAGGAGCCGTAGCACCTGAATTGACACGCTCAATGTCCTGGCCCGACTCAATGTGGACCGACGCGTCCCGTGACATTCGATCGACGGGGCGCCGAAATGACTCGCTCTCGGCTCCAGGCCAAAAATGCCCAAGACAGCCTGTGGGCTGCAGATCGAGGATTTGTCGCTCTGAACAGGGACTTTACCGTGGGGCTAGCAAGAATCGAACTTGCGACCTCAGCATTATCAGTGCTGCGCTCTAACCAACTGAGCTATAGCCCCGTAAACCGGTGCACGACGCTACACCAAGGCCCGGGCACGACAGAAGGCGGTACCCCCGCAGCCGGTGCGCTGGTACCGGTGGGAAGGTGGGTCAGCCCTCCCCGGCCACCTCCCCGGCCACCGGTGCCACCGCGGCCACCGCGTCTCCCTCGCCCAGGTTCATGACCCGGACGCCGGTGGCGTCCCTGCCCTGTGACGCGATCTCCCGCACCGCGGTGCGGATCACCACCCCCGAGCTGGAGATCAGGAGGATCTCGTCCTCCAGACCGGCCATGAAGGCCGCCACCACCCGCCCGCGCTTGGCGGTGAGCCTGATACCTCGTACTCCCTGGCCACCGCGGGCCTGGTTGTTGAAACGCTCGACCTTGGTCCGCTTGCCGTACCCGGCGTCGGTGATGAGGAGGATGTCCGCCTCGTCCCGGGCGACGTCGCACGACACCACCTCGTCCCCGGCCCTGAGCCGCACACCCCGGACGCCGGCCGCGTCACGCCCCATGGGCCGCGCGTCATGCTCGGAGAACCGGATGGTCATCCCCGACCGGGTGACAAGGAACACGTCGTCGTCGCCATGGGTCTCCACCACCTGGACCAACTCGTCCCCCTCGCGGAGGTTGATGGCGATGAACCCCTCTCGGCGTGATTTGTCATACTCACTGAACGCCGTCTTCTTCACCTGACCCAGCTTCGTGGCGAACACCAGGTAGTTGTCGGCAGAGAAGTCGCGGGTGCCGATGATGGCCTGGATCACCTCGTTGGGTGCCAGCGGCAACAGGTTGACAATGGCCGTGCCCCGGGCGGTGCGCTCCTTCATCGGAATCTCGAGCGCCCGCAGCCGGAAGACCCGTCCCCGGTTGGAGAACAACAGGAGATGGGCGTGCGCGGTGGTGTGCACCACGTCGTCGATCAGGTCCTCCTCCTTCAGCTTGGCGCCCTGGATGCCGCGCCCGCCGCGCCCCTGGGTCCGGAAGGCGTCGGCCGACACGGCCTTCACGTAGCCGGCGCGGCTCATGGTGACGACGAGCTCCTCGTCCTCGACCAGGTCCTCGACGTTCATGTCCCCCGGGTCGTGGGTAATGACCGTCCGGCGCTGGTTGGCGTACTTCTCGCGGATCGCACCCAGTTCGGAGGCGATGACCCCCCGCAGCTTGGCCGGGTCGTTGAGGATCGACTCCAGTTCGGCGATCTCGACCAGGAGCTTGGCCAGCTCTTCTTCGAGGTTGGACCGGCCGAGCCGGGTGAGCCGGGCCAGGGTCATGTCGAGGATGTGGTTGGCCTGCTCCTCGGAGAACTCGAAGGGCGCGGTCCGCAGGGCCTCGAGCGCCGCCGGCCGATCGTCGGAGGCCCGGATGGCAGCGATGACCGCGTCCAGCATGTCGATGGCCTTGAGCAGGCCCTCCACCACGTGGGCACGGGCACGGGCCTTGTCGAGCAGGAACTGCGAGCGCCGTGTGACCACCTCGACCTGGTGGGCCACATAGTGGGTCAGCATCTGGGCCACATTCAGGGTGCGCGGCACTCCGTCGACCAGCGCCACCGCGTTGACGCCGAACGAGGTCTGCATCGGCGTCTGCTTGAACAGGTTGTTGAGGACGACGTTGGCGTTGGCGTCGCGCTTGAGCCGGATCACCAGTCGGGTCTTTCCCCCCGACGAGTCGTCCTGGGCTTCGGCGATCCCGTCGAGGTCGCCGGCACGGACCAGGTCCTCGATCTTCTTCGACACCGAGGCGATCGACGTCTGATAGGGCATCTCGGTCACGACGATCCGGGTGTCGCCGGCCTTGCCCTCCACGATCTCCGCCACGGCCCGCAGCTTGATGGAGCCCCTCCCGGTCCGCAACGCGTCCTGGATGCCCTGGCGCCCGAGGATCAGCGCGCCCGTGGGGAAGTCCGGCCCCTTGATGAAGGCCATCAGGTCATCGGGCGTGGCGTCCGGGTGCTCGAGCAGGTGGGTCGTGGCATCGATGACCTCGCCCAGGTTGTGGGGCGGGATGTTGGTCGCCATCCCAACCGCGATCCCCTGCGACCCGTTCACCAGCATGTTGGGGAATCGGGCCGGCAGGACGGTCGGCTCCTCGGAGGTGGCGTCGTAGTTGGGGATGAAGTCGACGGTCTCCTGGTCGATGCCGTTCATCAACTCGAGGGCCAGCGGGCCCAGCCGGCACTCGGTGTACCGCATGGCCGCCGGGCCCTCGTCCGGTCCCGTGCCGCCGAAGTTGCCGTGGCCGTCGATCAGCGGGTGGCGCATGGAGAAGTCCTGCACCATGCGGGCCAGGGCCTCGTAGATGGCCGAGTCGCCGTGCGGATGGTACGAGCCCATGACGTCCCCGACCACCTTGGCGCACTTGGTGTGTGGCCGGTCCGGCAGCAGCCGCTGGTCGTACATCGAGTAGAGGATCCGCCGGTGGACGGGCTTCAGCCCGTCCCTCACGTCGGGGAGGGCGCGCGACACGATGACCGACATCGAGTACTCGAGGAAGGAGCGCTCCATCTCCTCTTGGATCTCGATGGGCTCGATGAATCCGGAAACGTCGTCGGTGTCGGAGCCACCCCGGCTGTCGTTGTCACGTCCTGGCATGCCGTGTCCCTATCTGTGTCACTGCGTTTGTTGCTGTCCGTGCCCACGCCCGCCATTCCCCGCCGGGAGCAGCGTGGATCGCCGCCTCAGATGTCGAGGAAGCGCACGTCCTTGGCATTGGTCTGGATGAACTGCCTGCGGAGTTCAACGTCTTCGCCCATGAGTACCGAGCAGACCTCGTCGGCGATGGCCGCCTGCTCGACGGCGATCTGGAGCAGTGACCGCTTCCCCGGGTCCATGGTGGTGTCCCTCAGCTCGCCGAAGTCCATCTCCCCCAGCCCCTTCAGCCGTTGGAAATCGGCCTTGTGGTTGGGGTGCTCGGCGAGGAAGGCGGCCCTGGCCGCGTCGTCCTTCAGGTACAGCTTCTCCTTGCCCACCAACGTCGAGTACAGGGGGGGCTGGGCCACGTAGACGAAGCCGCCTTCGACCAGGGGCTTCATCTGGCGGAAGAAGAAGGTCAGGAGCAGGGTGCGGATGTGGGATCCGTCCACGTCGGCGTCGGCCAGGATGATCACCTTGTGATAGCGGATCTTGGTCACGTCGAAATCCTCGGCCAACCCGGCCCCGATGGCCGAGATGAGCGCCTGGATCTCGGTGTTCTTCAACATCTTGTCGATCCGCGCCCGCTCGACGTTCAGGATCTTGCCGCGGATGGGCAGGATGGCCTGGGATCGCGGGTTTCGGGCGTCCTTGGCCGAACCTCCGGCCGAGTTGCCCTCGACGATGAACAGCTCGCTCTCCCTCGGGTCGCGTGACGAGCAGTCGACGAGCTTCCCGGGCAGCCCGGCGCCGTCGAGCGCTGACTTGCGGCGGGTCAGGTCGCGGGCCGATCGTGCCGCGACCCTGGCCCTGGCGGCAAGCAGTCCTTTCTGGATGATCTGGTTCGCTTCACGGGGGTTCTCTTCGAACCAGTCGGCGAGCTTCTCGTTGGTGGAGCGCTCGACCAGCGAGCGCACCGGGACGTTACCGAGCTTCGCCTTGGTCTGGCCCTCGAACTGGGGGTCCTGGAGGCGCACCGAGATGATGGCCGTCAGGCCCTCGCGGATGTCCTCGCCCAGGAGGTTGTCGTCCTTCTCCTTGAGGGTGCCCTTGGCCCGGGCGTACTTGTTGGCCACGTTGGTGAGGGACTTCTTGAAGCCCTCCTCGTGCATCCCGCCGTCGATGGTGGAGATCCCGTTGGCGAAAGAGTGGATGCTCTCGTAGAAGCCGGTGTTCCACTGGAGGGCGATCTCGACCTCCATTGCCTCCTCCTTCTGCTCGAACGAGCAGACCTTCCGGAAGAGGGCCTCCTTGGAGGCGTTGAGGTGGCGGACGTAGTCCACGATGCCGTCTTTGTACTTGAAGGTCTGCGGCGGCTTGGCGTCGGGGCGCTCGTCCACGAAGTGGATCTCGAGGCCCTTGTTGAGGAACGCCATCACCTGCAATCGCTCGACGACGGTCTGCGCCCGGAACTCGATCTCCTCGAAAATGGAGGCGTCGGGCCAGAAGGAGATGGTCGTCCCCGTTCGGCCGCGAGGCGCGGGCCCGGTGGCCTCGAGCTTGCCCGTGGGCTTGCCGCCCTTCTCGAACTCCATGACGTGGTGCTTGTCGTCGCGGTCGATCTCCAGCAACAGCCGGCTGGACAGGGCGTTGACCACCGAGACGCCGACTCCGTGGAGGCCGCCGGATACCTTGTACCCGCCGCCTTCGCCGAACTTCGCCCCCGCGTGGAGGACGGTCAGGACGACCTCGGCCGCCGACTTCCCCTTGTGCTTGGGCATCGGCCCGGTCGGGATGCCGCGACCGTTGTCACTGACCTTGACCCCGCCATCGGCCAGAAGGGTGACGTTGATGCGGGTGCAGAACCCGGCCATGGCCTCGTCCACCGAGTTGTCGACGACCTCCCAGACGAGGTGGTGAAGCCCGGTGGGGCCGGTCGATCCGATGTACATCCCGGGCCGTTTCCGGACCGGATCCAGACCTTCAAGAACGGTGATGTCGCCGGCGTCGTACGTGGCTTCACCCACGTTCCGCACGTTCTCGGTTTTCAGCGCCACAGGCGCGCCCTTTCAACATTGTTTGACTGAGCGGGAACCAGCGCACCGAGCCCGCTCCCGATGCGCTTTGCACGCCTTCAGGACTGCGGCTTCGGCCCGAGTTCCAATACTTCCAGTGTAGCCCGCTGAGCTTGCTCCCTGGGCCGATCCCCAGGCTCGGCTGGGGCAGAATTATCTGCGGACCCGGACCTCGAGACGACCCGGTCGCTCAACCCCGGCCTGCTCGGCTACCCGGTCGAGCAGTTCGTCGCCCAGATACCGGACCTGTGTGGCCCACGCAGGGTGATCGACGCTCACCACCAGGGCTTCTGCGTCCAGGCGTACCGGTTGCACGTGGCCGGCCATGGCCGGCCCGACGATCTCCTCCCACTGGGAGAACAGTCGTCCGAGACCCCGCGAGTCGCGCATTCCCAGGCGCTGGGATACCGCGTCGAGCGAGGCGTCGAGGGGCCGCGCCCCGTGGTCCCCTCCTCTGGTGGAGTCACGACTGCTCATGGCTCTTCACGGGCGCCGGCCGGCTCCGCCACACCGCCGGCCACCACGACGTAGACCTTGGACACGGCGACCTCCGGGGGAGCCGGCAGGGCGGTGGTCAACAAGGTCTGGCCTGCGGGCAATCCGGCCAGGAGGGCCCGGGCCCGGAGGGGATCCAGTTCGGAGAAGACGTCGTCGAGCAGCAGTACCGGTGCCGACCCCAGGCGTTCGGTGGCCAGTTGGTGGGCTGCCAGCCGGAGGGCGAGGGCGAGCGACCGCTGCTCGCCCTGGGAGGCATGGGTGCGGCCGGGGAGTCCGCGCAGCGAGAGGTCCAGCTCGTCCCGGTGGGGACCCACGAGGGACACCCCGCGGACCACGTCCCGCTCACGCGACTCCACCAGGGCGTCCCCCAGCCGGCCCACCCACGACCGTCGATAGGCGAGACCCACCGGTGTGCTCTCACCGGCCAGTCGTGCGTAGTGCACTTCGGCGATCGGGGCCAGTTGCGCGACCAGGATCTCGCGGGCCTCGACCAACGACGAACCGGCGGCGTCGAGCCGGGCGTCCCACACATCGAGGGTCGCCGCCACCTCCGGACTGAGCTTGCGGCCCACGTTACGCAGCAGCGCCGACCGCTGCCGGAGGATCTTCTCGACGTCCTCCACCAAGCGGGCCGCCTTGGGATCGACGACGGCGAGGGTCTCGTCCAGGAACCGACGCCGTTCGGCGGGGCCGGCACGGACCACTCCGATGTCCTCGGGGGAGAACACCGTGGTGCGCAGGGCGTCGTGGAGATCACCCCGGCGGCGGACCCCCTGCCGGTTGACCATGGTCCTCGAGCGTCCGGTCGCCGAAAGCTCTGCCTCGATGGTCATGGACCGGATCCCCACGCGGGTCTCCGCCCGCAGGATCGACTCCTGGGCACCCTGGCGGATCATCGCCTCACGGGGCGAGCCACGAAACGACTGCAGGGTGGCGAGATAGGCGACAGCCTCGAGCACACTGGTCTTGCCGGCGCCGTTCAGCCCGGTGATCAGCGTGGTCCCCAGCGGATCCGGCTCGATCGTGGTCTCGGCGATGTTCCGGAAGTCGGAGATGGACAGCGAGATGAGGTGCACGAAGCAGGAGTCGGTGGTGGGGCGCTACGAGACCCGGACGGGCATCAACAGGTACCGGAAGTCGGTCAGTTCGGCGGCGCGCACCGTGGCCGGTTTGGTGGCGTCCACCGTCTCGAGCAGCACTTCGTCGCCCGACACCGCTTCCACCCCGTCGATCAGGTAGGTCGGGTTGAAGGCGATGGTCAGTTCCTCGCCGTCGAAATCTGCGTCAACGGTCTCGCTGGCGTCACCGACCTCCTGGGAGACCACGGTGAGATCCACCCCTCCCTGGCGCATGGACAGTCGTACGGGGGTCGTGTTGTCACGGACCAGCAGCCTGACCCGGCGCAGGGCGTCGAGGAGCGAATCCTTTCCCACGTGGAGGCGGTTGGGGTATTCGGTCGGTATCAGCTGGCGGTAGTCGGGGTAGCTACCGTCGAGCAGGCGTGTGCTCACCTTCACCTCGCCGACGGTGAATGTGACGTCGTGATCGCCGATCGAGAGCCCGATGGTCGGGACCTCTGCGCCGCCACTCCCGTCTCCGCCCTCGGTTCCGGCTGTGGACGCTGTCTCCTTGGCACCGCTCCCGAGTGCGGAGAGCCGCTGTAGTTCGGCCAGCGCCCGCGCCGGGACGAGAATCTGGGAGGTGTCGGCGAACGCGTCACTCCCTTCGATGTCGCGCAGGGCCAGGCGGTAGGAGTCGGTGGCCACCAGGCGGACGCCGCTTCCCTCCGGAGCGATCAGCACGCCGGTGAGTAGAGGTCGGGCGTCGTCGTTGGATGCGGCCCTCACCACCTGGCGCAGGGCGCTGGCCAGTCCGGCCGCCGGCAGGAAGGTCGCCGGGGGTGGAGGTTCGGGAAGTGAAGGAAAGTCGTCGACCGCGAAGGTGCGCAGGCTGAATCTTGAACGTGCCGCACCGATCTCCACCTTGTCTCCCTCCGACTCGACGGTGACGGCACCGGGCTCGAGCGAACGCACGATGTCCGCCAACAATTTGGCCGGGGCCACGCACACTCCGTCAGTGATACCGATGGCCTCGGTCGCCACGTGGACCGTGAGATCGAGGTCGGTCCCGATCACCGAGAGATGATTCCCCACCGACTCGATTCGCACCCCTCCTAGGGCCATGGAAGCCGATGTACGCGAGCTGACGGCGCGGCCGGCCGTGCTCAATACCTCCACCAACGAGTCACGCTCGCATCGAAACTTCACCCGGAAGTCCTTTCTCGCTTTATGTCTTAGATACTTAAATTAACTAGTGATAGTAGTAAGCCCTGTGGAATGTGGACGAAGGTCCATTGTCGCAGCGCAGGGCCATTTTGGATTTCCACGCATCATCCCCGGAATACCGCTCGTGCCGGCACCCAGGTGTTCGTTAGGTGTTCTGTTATGGACAAGTTCACCCATGTTCACAGAATTACCCCAGGTTAGGGGGTGGATTTCCACAGATGGTGCACAACCTCCGGATAGAGCACACGTGGGGTGCGGTCGGTAGTGGGGCGTCGGGACCACGGGGGAATTAGTCACTCGGCCTGCCATTACGATCCGCTCTTGATTCGAACGATGAGATCGGTGACCTGGTTGTAGATCTGGTGCCGCTCCTTCATCAATCCGCCGATCTTCTCGACGGCGTGCATGACCGTGGAGTGATCGCGTCCACCGAACTCGCGCCCGATGGCCGGATAGCTGAAATCAGTGAGTTCGCGGAAGACGTACATACTCACCTGGCGTGCGGTGACCAGTGGACGGCGCCGGTTGGGACCACACAACTCCTCGACCGAGAAACCGAAGGTCTCCGACGTCGCATCGAGGATGACCTGGGGTGTGATGCGCCGCGGCTGATGGGCCGACACGATGTCGGAGAGCACCTGCTCGGCCAGCTCCCTGCTCATGGGCTGGCCGTTGAGACTGGCGAAAGCGGTCACCCGGATGAGGGCTCCTTCGAGCTCACGGATGTTGTCCTTGACATGGGTGGCGATGAACTCCAGGACTTCGTCCGGCACAGCGACGCGTTCGTGCTCGGCCTTGGTCTGGAGGATGGCCAGCCGGGTCTCGAGCTCGGGGGGCTGTACTTCGGTGATCAGGCCGGACAGGAACCGGCTGCGCAGCCTGTCCTCGAGGGTGGCGATCGACTTGGGTGGCCGGTCCGAGGTGAGGACGATCTGCTTGGAGGCCCCGTACAGGGAATTGAAGGTGTGGAAGAACTCCTCCTGGAGGGACTCCTTTCGTTCCATGAACTGCACGTCGTCGATCAGTAGCACGTCGCATTCGCGGTACCGGCGCTTGAAGGCGGTGGTGGCATTTGTCCTGATGGCGTCCACGAATTCGTTCATATAGGTCTCGGTGGTCACGTACCGGACGTGGCGACCGCTGAAGTTCTCGAGGACGTAGTTCCCGATGGCATGGAGCAGGTGGGTCTTACCCAGGCCGGCGTCCCCGTAGATGAACAGGGGGTTGTAGGACCGTGCCGGAGACTCGGCCACCGATTGCGCGGCGGCGTGGGCGAAACGGTTGGAGGAGGCGATGACGAAGGTGTCGAAGGTGTAGCGCGGATCGAGCACCGGAGAGTCGAGGCGCCCGGTGCGCCCGCCCGCGGGCGACCCCAAGGACTGGTCGTGGTGGGAGCTGGTGGGGACCGACTGGGCGGACGCGGCCGAAGGCCCCCGGGGATCTGGCTCGGCTCCCGGAAGGTTGTTCTCGGCCGGTTCGTAGATAGGCGCCACCACCTCGAGCTGGACGACGAGGTCGCGACCGGTGGTGCCGTTCACGGTGTCCTGGATGAGCCCGAGGAAGCGGGACTCCACCCGGTCGCGGATCAGCGTGTTGGGAACACCCAATACGATCTCACCATTTTTGATGGCAAGTGGTGTAATTCCGGACAGATAGGCCTGCCAGATGGCGTCGGACACCTGTTCGCGCAGGGCCTCCGAGCACGATGTCCACAACTCTTCGGTGTCGTTCAACTGGACCTCCGCCCTTCTACAGCGCCCTCGGTCCACAGAGATATCCACAACTGTGGACGAGTATCGAGTGCGGGGTGCACCCCGGCGAGCCGGGATGGGGTGTTACTGCGTCTGCTGCTGGCTTGTTTCTCGGGCAAACTAGGCGAAGTCCATGTCCTGGGTCATGACCGGCGCATTGCTTGCGGTGCTCGGAACGGTACACCGTGCCCACGCGGCGCGTCTTCCCGGACTCGACTAGAGCACGGGGACCAATTGGGCGTAGCATGTGGCGGAATGCCCTGTACGCGGTGATAGGGCCCCCTGCCGAATGGGACGTCAGAGTCCACGGTCCAGGGCGAGGAAGGAAGTGGATGTATGAAACGGACGTACCAACCGAACGTGCGCAAGCGCGCAAAGACCCACGGCTTTCGCAAGCGCATGTCGACGAAGGCCGGACGTGCAGTGATCAAGGCGCGCCGGGCGAAGGGTCGCCAACGCCTGTCGGTGTGAGCAGCGGGCCCCCTCCCGTCCGTGCCCCGGATCGTGGTGTCGGGCGGATCCGTTCGCGCCACACCTTCGAGGAGCTCCGGCGCTCCGGGGTTCGGGGTCGATCCGGTCCGCTCACCGTGAGCTTCGTGCGACACCCGGAGTGGCCCGGGCCGGAGCTGGCCTATGCGATCACTCGCCGCGCCGGCAACGCGGTGACGAGGAATCGCCTGCGGCGTAGGTTGCGGGCCATTGTGTCCGAACAGGCACCCACCCTGCCGGCGGGGGCCTATGTGGTGAGTTCGGGGCCCGGAGGGCCCCTGTTCGATTTCGATGAACTGAAGGTGGCCATGGGCCAAGCACTGGAGAAGGCCACGAGGCACCGGGCGGCTCACCACCGGGGCGCGCCCGCCGAAATACTGGGGGCCGGTCGGTGATGTCCGGGGCAACCGACATCAGTCCCGTGGGCGAGCGGTCAGGTGGCAACGGAGCCGTGTCGGAGCCGGAAGTCCGGCGCGGGGCGGTAGCCCGACGGCTGATCGCGGTGATCCACGCCTATCAACTCCTCCGGGCCGGCCGGCCCACGGGCTGCCGGTTCCTCCCGACTTGCTCGGAGTACGCCATCGACGCCATAGACCGGCATGGCGTCGCCCGTGGCTCAGGGTTCGCGGTGAAGCGGCTGATGCGGTGCAACCCGTGGGGCGGTCACGGCATCGATCCTGTTCCTGAACGGAGGGCGTCATGAGTTCCCTGGTCCACGGGATCGGAAAGATCTTCCAGCCCCTGCTGGACCTGGTCGGCGGCATCCTCGCCTTCTTCTACTCGGTCATCCCCAGCTACCCGATCGACGTGGCGTTGCTGACCATCGTGATCATGGCGCTGCTCACCCCGCTCACCGTCAAGAGCACGAAGAACATGGCGGCCATGCAGGCCCTCGGGCCCGAGATGAAGAAGTTGCAGCAGAAGTACAAGGGCGCCGAAAACCGGGCCCAGATGAACGAAGAAATGATGAAGCTCTATAAAGAGCACAATGTCAACCCGGCCTCGGGCTGCCTTCCAATGCTGTTGCAGATGCCGGCGTTCTTCGTTCTCTACAGCGTTATTAAGGGTCTCACCAACACCATTACCTACCCCCAAGTCACCAAGACGACCGCCGCCGGACTCAAGGTGGTCATCCCCGAGCACGTGGTGGCGCACCCTCGGTACATCAGCCCGTCGACCAAGATGTACCACGCAATCGTGGCTGCTCACGGCCGGTTGATCTCCGGCGGCATCGACTTCTCGCAGAAGCTCCTGTCCCATCACAGCTCGCTCTGGGCGGCCATTCCCTTTCTCCTTCTGGTGCTCGGTTCCGTCGGTCTGCAGTACCTGCAGATGAGCAGGTTGAATGCTCGAAATCCGCAAGCGGCACAGGCCAATCCTCAGGCGGCCATGATGCAAAAATACATGCCGCTTATATTCGGCCTCATTTACCTAAATGTGGCGGCAATCCTGAACGTCTATTTCATCGTTTCGAGCTTCATCCGCATCGGCACGCAAGAAGTTCTGTTCCGCAAGGGGATGGTCGCCGGACCGCCCAGCGC
Organism: Acidimicrobiales bacterium; assembly: GCA_052326605.1. Classification (GTDB taxonomy): domain Bacteria; phylum Actinomycetota; class Acidimicrobiia; order Acidimicrobiales; family RAAP-2; genus Bog-756. The sequence goes on from JBKQMB010000008.1 coordinate 104,199, forward strand.
CCCCAAGGCGGGCACACCGCCGTCCGGGACGAAGAAGGGGCCGGTGGCGGATCGGACCGAGAAGGCACTGCCGAAGCCGAAGACGTCGAGCGCATCGGGATCGGCAAAAACGGGGGCCGGCAATGGCACCGGGCCCTCCTCGGCCGGCCGCGGCCGTAAGCAGCCGACTGCAGATGGCAAGCCGCCGTCAGGGGCGAAGTCTGCAGAAACGAAGGCGGCAGGCCCGTCGTCTGGTACCAATGGGAAGCCGGGCACGGGTTCGGGAACCGGCGGACGACCTGTGAAGAAGACCTCGGCGACCTCGGGCAACGGCAGCGGGTCGGACGCAACACCGGAGACGGAGGCGGACGGGTCCACGGGGTCGAAGGAGCACCCGAGGTCCAAAGCGAAGCGAGAGAGAAAGGCGCGCTAAGAAGTGGAGTGGGTGGAAGCAAGTGGAAAGTCCCTCGCAGAGGCGAAGGAGACAGTCCTGGATCTCTTGGGGGTTGCTGAGGACGACGCAGAGTTCGTCGTTCTGAGTGAACCCAAGGCCGGCCTGTTCGGCCGGATGCGCGGCGAAGCCCGGGTGCAAGCCCGGGTGCGGCCCGTCGCTCCCCCGCCGAAGCGGACGCGTCGACAGCGGCCGGACAAGAAGCGCGAGGGCGGCGAACGGTCTCGATCGGGCGGCTCCGGGCGGAAGAACGGCTCGGGCGGAGGAGAACGGGGAACAGAGGATGCCGAGGGGGCTCGTGCGGGCTCGAGCTCTGGCGGAGCCGAGGGCCCCAACCGGGGCGGCGAACGGACAGAAGGCGCCGGTACATCATCAGGGGGTCGATCGAATCGACGCCGTCGATCCGGTGGCGGAGACGTCAGCGGCTCGGAGAACGGCAGCGGTTCGGTTCAACGGGGGAAACAAGGATCCGGCCGGAAGTCCGGAGAGAGCGAGGAGAGCATGGAAGAGTCACTGACACTGGACCAGCAGGGAGAGGCTGCTCAGGAGTTCCTTTCCGGTCTCATCCGGGAGTTCGGGCTGGATGCCACCGTCGGCTTCGCCGAAATCGACGAGGACACGGTCCAAGTAGCAGCCGTCGGTGACGACCTCGGGCTGCTGGTCGGGCCACGCGGAGCGACGCTCGCCGCGGTGCAGGACCTCACCCGGACCTTCGTGCAGCGTCAGTCGGAGAACAGGACGGACCGGATTCTGGTGGATGTCGGCGGCTACCGGGAGAAGCGCACTGCCGCACTCCGTCGGTTCACCGAGGGCATCGTCGAGGAAGTCAAGAGCTCCGGCAGCGAACGTGCTCTTGAGCCGATGTCTCCTGCGGACAGGAAGGTCATCCACGACACGGTCAACGAGATCGAGGGTGTGGAGACCCGTTCTGACGGAGTGGAGCCATCGAGGTACGTGGTGATCCAGCCCGTCGGTTGATGGTTGTCCAGAGGTCATTCACCTCTTGTCGGCGGCACCGGGATCTTCCCGGTGCCGCTTTCTTTCTGCCGAAGGCTCTCCGTTTCTGCTCTCGGCGGGCCGCCGAATGTCCATATCGATCGCTCGATGAGTAACATCGGCGACTCCCCCGGCGCACTTGCGGGGTTGCGCCTACGGGTCAGCGACCGCATCTGCCAGACCCTCGAGCGTTCGGCCGACCTAGGCTTTTTGGGAGGTATGCCCATCGGCGAACAGATCGACCACGCCCTGGGATTCGTCGCAGCGGTCGAGTCCGAACTGAAGAGGCCACCGCACTCGGTCATCGACCTGGGTACGGGAGGCGGACTTCCCGGCCTGGTCCTTACCTCGTGCTGGTCGGCCTCACGCATTGTCCTGCTGGATGCGAATGAGAGGCGCACAGCGTTCCTCATCGAAGAGATCGAGGGTTGGCGACCCGAGGCACAGGTCGAGGTGGTCCGTGGACGCGCGGAGGAGATCGGTCGGGACGACCGGTTTCGCCAACAGTTCGAAGTGCTGACCTCGCGATCCTTCGGTTCGCCGGCAGTGACGGCAGAGTGCGGCGCCCCCCTTCTTTCGGCGGGCGGGCTCATGCTCGTCTCGGAACCCCCGCAAGCTTCCGACGAGTCACGTTGGCCAGAGACGGACCTGGCCCAACTCGGCCTCTCCCCTGTGTCCAGTATGCGCTTCGACGATCGGTTTGGCTACCAGCTCCTCCGCAAGGTCGGGCCGACATCGGATCGGTATCCTCGCCGTGTGGGAGTCCCGGCAAAGCGCCCACTCTTCTGATGTGGAGGAGTCGTCCGAAGAGGACCGCGCGGCGCGGTCGATCCCGTACCTGGTGTTCCACGTGAAACAGGCCCTCCGATCCACCTGTGCGGATGAATCGGAGTGGCGGGGAGAGGTCTACCTCCCTGGTCGGTCCACTTCTGGGTGACCGACGTAGACAGTCAGCGACCGGATCCCGGCGCTGCCGGGAACGGCGCCTTGGTGGCAGACGAAGTTGTCGGTCCCGGCCGGAACGGGGTGGAACCGAGAGCTCCGGCGTTGAGGATGCCCAAACTCCCCAGATGCCGGGGAGAACAAGAGACCGCCACTGTCGACCACTGTGACTGGCTATTCGAGGGCTGTCCTGCACTTGGGCCCGGATCACTACGGCTGGACGGGCTGTCCGGGTTGGCACGATTGGACCAGCTGAGACGGACAGCCCGGTCGGTCCTGCACTTGGAACGGTTCTCTTGACCTCAGGACCGACCGGCTGCCCAGGCCACCTCCCTCCAGGGATCTGCCGGGACTCGCCGATTGAACCAGGGACAGATTGGACCGGAGCGGGCATTCGGACCCGGTCTGTCACGAGGTCGAAGGTTTGTCTCAGTCGTAGCACCTCATGTGCGGGGCATCGGCAGAGGGGATCGAGTCCATCGGCTCAACTGGACTCGCGGCGGTGAGCACGGAGGCGGGGGAGTCGAGACGACCACTCGGGGCGGGCACCGGAGGTGCCGACTTCACGGGTGGGGGAGTCTCCGACAGGTACCCGAGGATGCACCGAAGAGGAGCTGGCCGACTCGGTGGCGCAACGGGTCCGACCGATTCGTAGGCGCCCGGAGTGCCGTTGGGAGAGCTGACCGGGTGAGCTGCTGTCAAGTTCGGCCCTCCGGCAGCCAGCCGCGGGTCCGGGGATTGATCTTCCCTGCGATCAGTGCTCCAGTAATGCGGAGCTCTTGGGCGGGTTTGGTCCTCGCTGGGCGGTGCCAGGAGATTCCGGTCGGAGGCGCCCTCGTTGCGTTGTTGTCACCCGCACGGACGGGGGCGGTGCGCTCGATTGTTTGAGGGGACCACTGCTCCGGGCCGGAGAGGGGCTTTCTGGCGGTACCTTCGACCGCCTACCCACTCGAGGGGGAAGTATCAATCCATAGTTGAGCATGGGGACTACGCGTCGCCGACCTTGCCGGTGACCGGAAGAGCCAGACTGATCCTCTTTTGGGTTTCACGTGAAACAATTCTTCGAAATGCTTGACCTGCTTGTCGGCGCAGGCGAGTATGAGTGCCTTGAACCCTGCTGACTGGAAGAGATGGTAATGCGCGGCCGCCGTCGAGGTCGAAAAAGGCTTTCCGCTCAGGATGTACAAGATCCCGGCACCACAACGGGTGCCGAGGAGACTTCCACCGGAGCGGTCACGTTGGTGACATCAACTCCCCCGCCGGAAGACGAAAGCGAACAACTGACCCCGGAAACATGGGTCTCGAACGATACCCCTCCGGCAGGGGTTGCCGTTCTACCGCAGGATGAGGAACAGGGCCATGACCAGCTCGAACCCGATGGGCCGGCTATGGCAGAGTCGGCCCAGGTCGAAGAAGCCCCTCCGGTCACCACGGCGTCCCCGGAGGTGGTGAGCCCGGCGCCTCCTCCAGCGGCTACCACAGAGGTCGAGGACACCGCGGCCCAGAGCACTCCCACACCGTCGGTTGAAGAAGTGGTCGAGAGTGTCGCCGATCCGGCGACAACTGTCACCGCGGGAAGTGTGGCAACGGACGCTGTCCGTGCACCTCAGGCCGCCTCGGGTAATCCGCTGCCTCGGGTGCTTGCCGTGGCCAACCAGAAGGGCGGGGTGGGAAAGACCACCACGTCGGTCAACCTCGGAGCAGCATTGGCCGAACTCGGGCTGCGGGTCCTCGTGATCGACCTCGACCCTCAGGGCAACGCCACGACGGGTCTGGGCATCGATGCCCGCACCTTCGAACTCTCGATGTACGACGTGCTGATGAGGGATACCTCGCTCGAGGACTGCGTAGAGCCGACCAGCATGAAGAACCTCTTCGTGGCACCGGCGACCATCGCGCTGGCTGGGGCGGAGATCGAATTGGTCCCCGCGTTCAGCCGCGAGCTGAAGCTCAAGCGGGCCATCGAGTCGGTGATCGACGAGTTCGACTACGTGCTGATCGACTGTCCCCCGTCCCTCGGCCTCCTCACCGTCAACGCTCTTGCCGCTGCCGGCGAGGTGCTCGTACCCATCCAGTGCGAGTACTACGCACTGGAAGGCCTGAGCCAGTTGATGCGCAACGTCCACCTGGTGGCCTCGAACCTCAATCCCAAACTGGACATCTCGACCATCGTGCTCACCATGTACGACGCCCGGACCAAATTGTCCGACCAGGTGGCCAATGAGGTCCGCCAGCATTTCGGTGCGAGGGTCTGCCGGATTGTCATTCCACGGACGGTCCGACTGTCCGAGGCGCCGTCCTTCGGACAGCCCATCACTGCGTTCGACCCCGCATCTCGCGGGGCCATCGCCTATCGGGAACTAGCCAAGGAGGTCAGCGGTGGCACGTCGTAGCGGTCTGGGGAAGGGGCTGAGTGCCCTCATCCCCACCGAAGTCACCGGTGATCGGTCATCGGCGTTGCGTGAGGTCCCGATCGGGAGCATCAAGCCCAACCCCCGCCAGCCCCGGGTCAATTTCGACGAGGAGACGATGTCCTCGCTGGCTGCCTCCATCAAGGAGTTGGGAATCCTGCAGCCGGTCCTGGTGCGACCAGTTGGGGGACCGGCGACGGACGAGTTCGAACTGATCGCGGGGGAGCGGCGTTGGCGGGCAGCGCGCCGGGCCGGCCTCCACACCATCCCGGTCCTCGTGCAGACGTCCAGTGAGACGCAGAGTCTCGAGCAGGCTTTGGTGGAGAACCTCCACCGCCAGGACCTCAATGTCCTGGAGGAGGCGGCGGCCTATCAGCAACTGATCGAGGAGTTCGGCTACACCCACGAGCAGGTGGCTACCCGGGTGGGAAAGAGCCGCACGGCTGTCACCAACGTCCTCCGCCTGCTCCAACTTCCAGCCGGGGTGCAGAGACTGCTCGCCGAAGGGCAGATCACGCCGGGCCATGCGCGGGCTCTTCTCGGCACTCCCGACCGCGCCTACCAGGAGGTGCTGGCCAAGAGGGTCGTAGCTGACGGGCTCACGGTGCGGGCAATCGAGGAGCTGGTCCGCCGGCATTCCGAGCGCGACCGTGAGGGTGAAGGTGAGGGTGATCGACCCACTCCAGAAGGCCGGTCGGCCACCGGGGCGCAGCTGGCACCGACCGCTCCGACACCGTTGCCGGTGTCAAACGTCTCTCGTCAACTGCCTCCACCGGGGATACTCGAGCTGGAAGAGCTGCTTTCGAGCCACCTCAACACGCGAGTCAAGGTGGACTTTACGTCCAAGCATGGCAAGGTCGTGATCGAATTCGCCACTCTCGAGGATCTCGAGCGGATCTACAAGCTGATGATGGGTCGGGCGGAATCAACAGTCAACTGAAAGCACCATCACGTAGGGTGATGTTGACTTGACATAATGTCCTATATCAGCGACAGACACTACGTTCAGTGATCTTTATGGCCTAACCCCCCCGTAGAGCTTCGTCCACAACCTGTGCATGAGCTTGTGGATTACCCACCGAGACCCTATGTGACGTGGAGGGTCATACCGCTCAGTCCCAGGCGGTGCCGGCCCACTCGGTGAGGGAGTCGACGAGAGCCCGGGCAATGGCGGCAGCCTGCTCGACCACCACAGTGGCCGGGCTGATCTCGCAGATCACGGCCGGCATCCGGGTCTCCCGGAGGAGAGGCAGTGACATGCCACGGCTTCCGCCGTCCGGGAGTCCGAGAGAACCCGCGAGCTGGTCTTGCAGGAGCTCCGCGAGACGCCGCCCGCCGGGGGAGGAGTACCGGTACCCCGCGTAGTAGGAGGTGGAGCACCCCGGCTTTCCGGCGGCGAGGCGGAGGCCGATGTAGACCTCGGCGCCTGCGGCGTTGGCCTCCGAGGCCTGGATGGACCCGTTGGGGTGGTGGTGGGTGGTGACCACTGCCCCCTGGTTCACCAGCAAGCGACGTACGGCACCCACGGTGGCGTCGAGGCCGCCCTCTTCCCCGATGGCCACCCGTCTGCCGGCCAGGGTGCGCGGCGCCTGGCGCAGGCGCTCGCGGTCGCGTACCGAGGCCACCAGCTCGGAGTCGTCGTGGCGGCTGCCGAAGCGGAGCAGCTCCGATACGGTGGACGCACCGGCGATTCCGTCGACGGGGAGCCCGACGTTGCGCTGGAACTCACCGAGTGCGGCCGATGTCAGATCGCCGAAGATGCCGTCCACCCGGCCGGTGTCGAAGCCGAGTGCGCTCATCCGCTGCTGCAACTCGGCCACGTCGTCGCCGCGCAGCATCGGGGAGCGACGGTAGAGGAATCGGTCACCGAGCCGGCGTCCCGCTTCGACCAGGGCCGACCAGGTCTGGACGCCGCAGACGCCGTCCACTCGGAGACCTCGTCGGTACTGGAAGGCTTCGACGGCCGCCCTGGTGCCGTCACGGTACGAGCCTTCCGGATCGATACCCTTGGTGAAGCCCAGCCGTTCGAGACGCCGCTGGACGTCGACGACGGCCTCGCCCAGGTCACCGACCTCGAGGCGAATTGCCTGGTCAGGAGTCACTCCGGACCCGTGGCCCGGGGACGTGCTCCTGGCCGGTGGGTTGGCGGCCCGCTGTGTGCGGCCAGCGCCCCTAGAGGTGGGCGGACAGTTCCTGGAGGAGTTGGCCCTTGCCCTTGGCTCCGACGATCCGCACCGCCGGCTCTCCGTCCTTGAACAGGATCAGTGTGGGGATGCTCATGACGTCGAATCGACGGGTGATGTCGAGGTTGTCGTCGATGTTGAGCTTGGCCACCTCGAGCTTGCCCGCCTGCTCCGTGGCGATTTCCTCGAGCACCGGGGCGATCATCTTGCATGGGCCACACCATTCAGCCCAGAAGTCCACCAGCACGGGAACGTCAGCGGCCTTGACATGTTCGTCAAAACTAGCGTCGCTCAGTGTTGCGATCTTCTCACTCATGATGGCTGATCCTCCTGGCCGTCGACCGGCCGTGCCTGGCGTCTCTTGATGGACACGCTACGTCAACCACGCGATGACCACTCCCATTCCCGGACCGAGCGGGTCCCGGGCCGGCCGGACCTGCTCGGTGGCGCACCGGCCCGAGGCCGGTGTGACCGGATCAGTGGCCTTCGGCCTGCTGGTCCTCGAGCCAGCGCTCGGCGTCCATGGCCGCCATGCACCCTGAACCGGCTGCGGTGATGGCCTGCCTGTAGCGGTGGTCCTGCACGTCGCCGCAGGCGAACACGCCGTCCACGTTGGTCCGGGTCCCGTCCGTGGTCCGCAGGTAACCGGTGTCCTCCATGTCCAGCTGGCCCTTGAACAAGGAGGTGTTGGGCTGGTGCCCGATGGCCACGAACAGCCCGGCGAGCTGGAGCTCGGACTCCTCCTCGCTGACGGTGTCGCGCAGCCGTACCCCGGTGACCTTCGTATCGCCCAGCACGTCGATCACCGTTGTGTTCCAACGGAAATTGATCTTCGGGTGGGCGAACGCTCGCTGCTGCATCACCTTGGAGGCGCGGAGTTCGCCGCGTCGGTGGACGATGGTGACCGAGTCGGCGAAGCGGGTGAGGAAGAGTGCTTCCTCGAGGGCGGAATCTCCGCCCCCCACCACGGCGATGTCGCGCTCACGGAAGAAGAAGCCGTCACAGGTGGCACAGGTCGAGACCCCGTAACCGAGCAGGCGCTCCTCGCCGGGGAGGTCGAGCATCAGTGACTTGGCCCCGGTGGCCACGATGAGGGCGTCCGCCGCGTAGCTGGGTTCGGCCGCATCGGGCTCGCCCACCCATAAGCCGAACGGGCGGCTCGAGAGGTCGACCCGGGAGACCTTGGCGGTCAGGTACTCGGCGCCGAAACGGGCGGCCTGTTCGCGGAAGGTCTGCATCAGCTCGGGCCCCATGATGCCGTTGACGAATCCGGGGAAGTTCTCCACCTCGGTGGTCAGCATCAACTGGCCCCCGGGCTGGTCACTGGTCGAGGAGGGTTCGCCCTCGATGACCAGGGGGGACAGCTGGGCGCGGGCCGCGTAGATGGCCGCGGTCAGACCGGCCGGCCCGGATCCGACGACCACCACCTGACGCGACTCGGTCACGCCGCGGCCTTCGTTCCCGAGCCTGACCCGGTGCGCTTGGTCCACGCCACCATGCCGGCGACGACGAAGAGGGCCCCGACGACCAGGTCCGACAGCCACACCCGGCCGCTGAAGGCGTAGACGGTGAGGAGGCGGATCAGGGTGATCGAAAGCAGGGTGACGGTGACCACGGTGGCCGCGAACACGATGATCCCGAAGACGACCGCCCGGGTGGCCAAGGTGAGGGGTCGGACCGTCTTGTCCCGTAGCAGTTCTACCAGGGTGTCGACCAGTTCAGTGCCCCGCGCCGGCAGATCGCCGCCGAGCCCGGAGCTGGGCAGCTGGGGCGCGGGTGGGACGGGCTTCGGATCCATGGCGCGAGGATAGTCCGAGCGACCGTCAGGGCTGTCGAGCGGTGGAAGGTGGGCCGAAACCGGCCGGGCTCAGCCGGCGAGGACCATGCAGACGCCGATGGTGCCCGGACCGGTGTGGGTGCCCACCACCGGTCCGAGGTCGGTAAGCACCAGGGGGTGCTCGGTCTGAACATTCTCGATCATCTCGAGGAACTCGTCGATGTCGGTTGCCGCCCCGTTGCACACGGCCAGGCGGCTGATCGACGGGGTATCGCGGACTTTGTCGGCCAGGTAGCGCATAGAGCGACCCCGGGTGCGCTGTTTCGACTCCTCGGCCACCACGCCGTCGACGAGGGTGACCACCGGCTTGATGGAGAGCAGCGAGCCGAGGAGGGCCCGCGCCCCGCCGATGCGGCCCCCTTTCTCGAGGTGTTCGAGGGTGTCCACCAGCCCGAACACCAAGGTGCGGGAGATGAGCGCGTCGACCCGTGCCGCCAGCTCGTCGAGCGTGGCCCCGGTCGCGGCCAGTTCGGCCACGTCGATGACCATGAGCCCCAGCCCCATGGTCATCGACCGGGAGTCGGCGACACAGACCGGGATGCGGTCGGCCACCGTCTTGGCTGCCGTGACGGCGGCCTGGTACGTGGCGGAGACCCCGCTCGAGATGTTGAGACAGAACACCCCGTCGTAGCCGTCGTCGGCCGCCGCTTCGAAGGCCAACTGGAAGGCGCCCGGAGACGGCGCGGCCGTCTCGGGGAGCACCGGGCTGGCGGCGCAGCGTGCCCAGAAGTCGTCGGCGGAGAGGGTGGACCCGTCCACGAACTCCTCCTCGCCGAATCGGATGGACAGCGGAACGACGGTCACACCCTTTTCCGCCGCCAGATCTGCCGAAAGATCACACGCACTATCGGTTACCACCCGGATCCGGGCCATGGAGGTCCTCCTCTTCGTCCCCCGGTTCGTGGTGCACCGGACGCAGGTGGCGTCCCGGCGGATCAACGAGCCGATCGTCGATTCTGCCACGGAACGGCTCGGGGGAGGGGCTGTCCCACCCGTCCCGGTCGAGCGGCCCGGTGGGCTCGGCCTCAGTCGCCCGCGCCGACGCCCGTGCCGCCCTGGCCCGTTTGGCCTCGCGGGCGCCAAGGATGGTCGCGGTGGCCACGTAGGCGAACGCACCTGCAACCATGGCCAGCGCCACTCGGCCCAGAAGGCCGAATCCGGAGGGGGCGCCCGACACGTCGAGGGCGAGCACGGTGACCACCGCCATCACCGCCGAGGCTGCCACCACCCGCTTGACCGGCGTCGTCAGTTCGGGGCCGCCGAGCCCACCCACCCGCTTGCGGACGACCGACATGGCCAAGAGTGCGGCTACCGAGTAGGCGATGGACACCGACAGTGCCAGGCCGCGCACGCCCAGGGGGCCGACCAGCAGGACGCCGAAGACGATGTTGACCGCGTTCTCCACCAGGTAGAGCCCGAACGCGGTGCGCGTGTCCTGCATCGACTGGAGGACGCGGACCATGTAGAGAAACGTGCAGAAACCCGGTAGGCCCAGCGAGAACATGGCCAGTGCCGACCCGGTGGAGTCGGCCGCGGCAGGCGACTCCGCCCCGTGGAGCAGGACGAGGTCGATCAGGGGATGCGCCAGGATCAACATCCCGACCGCCGAGGGGATGATGATGGCCAGCATGCCGCGCAGGCCGAAGGCCATCCGGTGACGGAACACGGCGATGTCGCGGCGCGCCCAGGCTGCCGACAGGGAGGGGGTGACCGCGCTCATCACCGAGACGGCCACGACGCCGTAGGGGAGTTGGAAGAAGGTGTACGCGTAGGTGTAGGCCGATACCGCCCCGGGCACCTTGGCCCCGTCGGCCAGGGCCAGGATCACCACCAGGGCCACCTGATTGGACAGCACCAGGCCGAACGTCCACCCGGCCAGACGGGTGATGGTCCGCATCGCCTCGTGGAAGGGTGCCCACAGGAAGCGGATGTGCAGGTCGGCCCGGGCCAACGAGGGAAGCAGCAGGGCGGCCTGGACCACGACGCCGAGGGTGGTCCCGAAGGCCAGCAGTACCAGGGCCGTGCGGTGGGCGTCGATCGAGGCGAGGTCGGGGTGGGGAACCAGAACGTGGAACCACAGGAGGACGGTGATCACCACCAGGTTGTTGGCGATGGGGACGAACATCGGCGCGGCGAACTTGCCGCGTGCGTTCAACAGGGCGGTGAACAGTGCGATCAGGCCGTAACAGGTCAACTGGGGGACGAACCAGCGGAGCAGGAAGATTGCGGTCTGCTGCTGCTGGCGCACGTCGGCCCGGTGGTTGGTCACCGTGTAGAGGTGGATGATGCTGGGAGTCAGCACGAAGAAGGCCACCGTGGCCACGAGCAGCACGACGATGGTGACGGTGACCACCGCCGAGATGGCCTCCCAGGCGTCCTTGCCCCGGCGTGTGGTGAGGCGGTCGACGAAGACCGGGACGAAGGTGGCCGAGAGGACACCGCCGATCACGATGTCCGTCATGATGTTGGGTGTGGTGTTGGCCAGGTTGTAGGCGTCGGCGAAGCCGAACCCGCCGAGCGCCGCGGTGAGGGCCACGACGCGGCCCACTCCGGTGACGCGCGAGATGGTGGTGCCGACGGCCATGCCCACGGTGGCGCGGGCCAGCCGGCCGCTGCCGGGCCCTTCGGGTGTCGGGATCCCGTCGACCTCGACCTCGGTCATCGGGTCACCGGGAGGTCATCCCTGTCTTCGCGCTCCTCGTCCTCTTGCCGCCTGGACCGCCGCTTGAGCGAGGTGCGGATCCACCAAACTGCCAGGACCACCACCGCACCGACCGACAGCACGATGCCGACCACCGAGGTGGCGGTGGATCGCACGCTGACCTGCCCGGTGGAAAGCACCAAGACGCCGTCGGGGGAGCGCAGGGTGATGTCCACCTTGAAGACGCCCGAGGCCCGGGCACTCACGGTGACCGGGAAGATGCTCGTGTAGGCGGGCCGCAGGGTGATCGGCTGGGACCACTGGGTGGTCCCGTTGGCGAAGAGCAGCTTGTCACTGGTCAGGGTCAGTGAGCCGGTGACCGGGTAGGGAGCCGAGGACACGACGGCGACCGGCAGGGTCCCCCGCTGGGACGTCAGGGTGATGCTCCGGTCACCGCTCACTGCCAGCTGCGACAGTTGGGCGTCGACCGCCAGGCCGGTATTGGCCAGTACCTCGGACTGCTGGGAGGTCCGGAGGGTCTCGGTCTGCGCGGCCAGCACCAGGTCGCCGAGCTGCAGGCTCACCGCACGTGCGCTGGGCGCCGCCGAGGCGAACTCGTCGGTGCTGAGGCGTTGGGAGCGGATGGCGGCGGTGGGCAGCCCCGCGCCCCCGGTGGGCGGCACCAGTCGGCACCCGGTACGGCAGCTCGCCACGGTGGGGAACAGGTCGAAGAGGTTGCTGATGGTGACCGGCTCGACGATCGGGTTGCTCTCCAACGATCCGAGCAATGCGTCGACGAAGGCCGGATCGGCCGACCATGCGGCCGGTGCCACCACCGCCACCCCGCGGGGGGTGATGGAGTTGGGCTTCTCGTAGTACAGCTGGGCCAACTCCGCCACCAGCTGGTGGGCGGCCAGCACCGGATCGCCCGGGTCGCCGGTGAAGCGCGCCGCCAGGTCGGCAGAGGAGGCCAGCGCCGTCATCGGGGCGCGGATCGAGCCGACCGTGAACGGCTCGGCCGCCGACCCGTCGGACGGCGAACCGGTCACCGTGGCCGACGGCAGCACGACCTGGCTGTAGCCGACGGCCGCCAGCGCGGAGAGGGTGCCGGCGTCGAGGCCGTCGCCGGTGATCCAGGCACCCTGTGCGCCTCCGGCCGGCGCTGACGCGCCCGGAGGATGGAGCACATCGGTGGCCAGCACCTGGGTGCCACGCGTCACCTGCATGGAGAGCTCGCTCCCGAGTCCGGCGGCCACCAGGCCGGCGGCGTTGACCGGGGTGAACGGCGACGAGGCGAACTGGTGCACGGTGGGGTCGGTCGCCAACTGTGCCAGTTGGGTGAGCGTGGACTGATGCCCCGGGCTGTCGAGGAGGCCCACGGTCTGGCCGCTCGCCTCGAGGGTCAGCGGAACGGTGGGGTGGGCGGCGACGGAGGCGATGAGGCCGGACACCGCTGCCAGCGCGGCGGTCGACGGCTGCTCCAACGCGGCGGCGGGGGTGGCCACCAGTTGGGACGGCGACGGTGAGGGAGCCGGTGGCTGGGTGGCGTGTACGGGGAGCACCAGGGCGACCCGCAGGCGCTGCGTGTCGGCGGGTGCGTCGGTGTACACCAGATGGGTGGTGATCGATCCGACGGCCGTGCTGGTGGCCGTATCGAACAACTGGACCCGGACCGGATAGACGCCCGAGGGGTAGGCCTGGCACTGGCCACCGGACGAGGCCAGGTCGATGGTGAACCCGGTGGTCGCCGGGGTGGCGGCCTGACCGGTCTCGACGGGCATCGAGAGGTCGAACTCCCCACCCCCGATCGGGGGCAGACCGCTCACCGCCAGGGGCGACGAGGTCGAGGAGATCGGCGTACCCGACGGCCCCGACGGCGACATCGACTGGTCGAACGCCGACAGGCTGGACAGGCAGGCGTAGACGTCCACCGCCACACCGAGTTGCGCGGCGGGCACCGCACCGGAGCCGGGCCGCAACTTGAGATCGAAGGCCTGGCCGGGCGTCACCCACGGGGTCTGCGAGACGAGCACCAGCGGCGGCGCGCCGTGGGATCCGGCCACGTCGGTGGTCGGCGTCGCCGGACCGGCCTCCGCGTACGGCGGTGCGAGGAATGCGGCGAGCAGGGTCGCCGAGCACAGGGCGAGCGCTGTGTGCTCCACGAGCGTCCGCGATCGGGCTCGGAGACGGCGTGCGAGCGCCCACGAGTGGGCATGGCGCAGTCCCACCCCGATGGCCGGGGCGGGCTCGTCCCCGCATGGCACGACGCCGCGGGGGTCGCTGCCGCTGGGGCAGAGGCTGCCTCGTTCCCGATCCACTCCGGACCGCAGCCTACGCCAGTCGCACTACCCTCGGCGGCGTGTTCCCCGAACGACTCCGGCCACTGGTGCAGGCCACCGCCGACCTCTCCGATCGTTTCCGGTCGGCCGGTCACACCCTCTACTTGGTCGGTGGCTCGGTGCGCGACGCCATCGTCGCCGAAACCGGGTCTCCTCTCATCGTGGGCGAGAGCGACCTCGACTTCACGACCGACGCCCGTCCGGACGACATCGAGGCGGCGGTGACCGGCTGGGCCGATGCCGTCTGGACCCAGGGGAAGCGGTTCGGGACCATCGGATGCCGGCGTCGCGGGCAGGTCTACGAGATCACCACCCATCGGGCCGAGGCGTACCGGCCCGACTCGCGCAAGCCGGACGTGGCCTTCGGTCACAGTGTCGAGGACGACCTCTCGCGGCGTGACTTCACTGTCAACGCCATGGCCCTCCGGCTGCCCGAGCTCGAGCTGATCGACCCCTTCAACGGCCTGGTCGACCTGGCCGAGCACCGGCTGCGGACCCCGCTCGACCCCGACGTCTCCTTTGCCGACGACCCGCTGCGGATGCTCCGGGCCGCCCGGTTCATGGCCAGGCTCGAACTCGAGCCGGCACCGGAACTGGTGGATGCCGTCCGCAGCGGCCATGCGCGACTGGCCATCGTCTCGGCGGAGCGGCTACGTGACGAGTTGGACAAGATCGTGACGGTTCCGGTGCCCTCGGTGGCCCTGTGGTTCGTGGTGCGGACCGGCCTGGCCGACGAGTTCCTCCCCGAGCTACCGGGCCTGGCCCTCGAACAGGACCCGATCCACCGACATAAGGACGTGCTGGCCCACACCCTGGCAGTGGTGGACAAGACCGGGCCCGACCGCCTGCTCCGACTGGCCGCGCTCTTCCACGACGTCGGCAAGCCGAGGACGCGGGCCTTCGTTGACGGTGGGGTGACCTTCCACCACCACGAAGTGGTGGGCGCCCGCATGACCCGCAACCGCATGCAGGCGCTGCGGTACTCCAATGAGGACGTCGAGGTGGTTACCGATCTGGTCAACCTCCATCTGCGCTTCCACACCTACCGGCTGGGATGGACCGACCGTGCCGTCCGCCGCTATGTGCGCGACGCCGGCCCGCTCCTCGACCGGCTCAACGAGCTGACCCGCTGCGACTGCACGACCCGCAACGCCAACAAGGCGAGGACGCTGGGCCGGCGCATGGACGAGCTCGAGGCACGTATCGCCGAGCTACGCCAGCAGGAGGAGCTGGACGCCATCCGCCCCGACCTCGACGGGGCCCAGGTGATGGACGAGCTCGGCCTGACCCCGGGGCGCGACGTGGGCCGGGCCCTGGCCTACCTCCTCGAGCTGCGGCTCGAGGAGGGGCCGCTGGGGGAGGAGGAGGCCCGGCGACGACTGGCCGAGTGGTGGAGGGACCAGGCCTGACCGGTCAGGCGTCGGGCCAGACCGGGCCGGGGTCGCCGTCGGCGAAGGACTCCACCATGTCGTGGGCCACGTCGTCGTGGTACTGCACCGGCGGCGACTTCATGAAGTAGGCGGAGGGCCCGACCAGCGGGCCCCCGATGCCCCGGTCGAGGGCCAGCTTGGCGCACCGGACCGCGTCGATGATCACGCCGGCCGAGTTGGGGGAGTCCCACACTTCGAGCTTGAGCTCGAGGTTGAGCGGCACGTCGCCGAAGTTGCGGCCCTCCATCCGGATGTAGGCCCACTTGCGGTCGTGGAGCCACGGGACATGGTCCGAGGGGCCGATGTGGACGTCGTCGGCCGACAGGGCGCCGTGCTCGATCTGGCTGGTCACCGCCTGGGTCTTGGACACCTTCTTCGACTCGAGGCGATCCCGCTCGAGCATGTTCTTGAAGTCCATGTTTCCGCCCACGTTGAGCTGATACGTGTGGTCGAGGGCCAGTCCCCGGTCCTCGAAGAGCCTGGTCAGGATCCGGTGGATGATGGTGGAGCCCACCTGGCTCTTGATGTCGTCCCCGACGATGGGAAGTCCGGCGGCGTGGAACCTGCGGGCCCACTCGGGGTCCGAGGCGATGAACACCGGGATGGCGTTGACGAACCCGACACCGGCCTGAAGGCAGGCGTCCGCGTAGAAGCGCTGCGCCTGTTCCGACCCCACTGGCAGGTAGCTGACCAGCACGTCGGCGCGGGCGTCCTTGAGGGCGGCCACCACGTCGACGGGCTCGGCCGGCGACTCCTCGACGGTCTCGCGGTAGTACTTGCCGAAGCCGTCCAGGGTCGGCCCGCGCAGCACGGTTATGCCCAGCTCACCCACGCCGGCGAACCGGATCGTGTTGTTCTGGCCGGCGAAGATGGCCTTGCCCAGGTCAAGGCCGACCTTGGCCGCGTCGGCGTCGAAGGCGGCGACGAACTCGAGATCGCCGACGTGGTAGCCACCGAGCACCACATGCATGAGGCCGGGCACTGTTTCGGTCGGGTCGGCCTGGCGGTAGTAGTCGACTCCCTGGATGAGGGAGCTGGCGCAGTTCCCCACGCCGGCGATGGCCACTCGGATGGTGCTCATGGGCTCAGTCCCTTCATTGCTGTCACTGCGTCCCCACCGTGGGGCTCGCGATTCTCGGATCGGGGTGCTGCCTGCTTCTGCCGCTCGGATTCGATGAGGCGATCGAGCCATGCGATGTCGTGCTCGGTCGCTTCACTGCTGTGCTCGACCAGCGAGCGGGCGTAGACGTCGAGGGTCTGGCCGGCCGCCCGCACCTGGTCGGTGGCCAGCCGACGGGTCAGTTGTGCCCGGCGACGTTCGAGGAGAGCGAGGCGGGCCTGGGGCGCCAGGTGTCGGGCGAAGGCGAGGCGGAGGCCGAAGCTCCGGGCATCGTCGGTCCCCGCTGGCTCATCGGCGTCGAGGAGCTGCTCGAACAGTTGATGGCCCTGATCGGTGATCCGGTAGACCTTGCGTGAGCGCTTGGTGCCCCGCGGGGCGGCAGCCCGTCGGGCCCGGACCCCGGCTCGCTCGCCGCTCAACGATCCGGTGAAGGGCATCGACGGGGCAGTCGTGGTGGTACCGCCCGACTCGGCGACCGCCACCGCGTGAGCCGCCTCGAGGCGGGAGAGCGCCGGGTAGAGCGAGCCGAAGGAGATGTTGGCGAAGAGCCCCAGTTCGTCGCGGAGGCGCCTGCGGATCTCATAACCGTGTAGCTCCTGCTCTTGCAGGAGGCCGAGGATGGCCAGGTCGAGCACTCAGGACCGCCCGCGCGTCGATCGGCCCATGAAGCCCGCGGCGGGCACGGCGCCGGTGTTCACCATCTGCATACCGTCCACGATATATCAGTTCGATATATCAATGCAACACATCGCCCCGGTCAAGAACCGATGCGGGGGCGTCCCACCCGGGCGGTGCGCCGACGCCTCCCGCTGCGGTGCACGGGGACGGGGACCCTTTTGATCGAACGGTCCAGGCGGTACCCTGGCCAGGTGAGCTTGCGACCCGGAGGGATCGAGGGCGTGCAGACCTCCCCGACCGGGGGACGCGTCGAGTACCTTCTCGCCCGCAACGCGGTCATCCGCGACTACCGGAAGGGCCGCCTGTCCAGGCTCGATGTCTGCGATGCCCACCCCGAGCTGTTGCGGGCTGCCCGCAACCTGGGCCGGCCCATGGGCCAACAGTGCCCCATCTGCGAGCAGTGGGACCTGGTCGATGTCACCTTCGTCTTCGGTTCGCGCCTGCCGTCGGGCGGGCGGTGCGTGGCGACCGAGGCCGAGCTCACCCGCTACTGGCGGCGCAAGGAGCCGGTGGTCTGCTACGTGATCGAGGTGTGCACCGACTGCTCGTGGAACCACCTGTCCCGCATGTACCCCGCCGGTGCCGGGGTGGAGGCAGTGGCCCGCCGGCCGCGGCGCGACCGGACCAGCTGACCACCCGGCGGCCAACTACGCTGGAGGCGGCAGTACGTCGTGCCCCGTGGCGGCCCCCGGGTCGCCGCCCCTACTACCGCCGGCAGCCCCCGGGCGCTGGACGGTCGATCAGGAGGATCCACATGCCCGAGCCCCGGTCCACGCCGGTGACCGTCCCTGTCGTACGCGCCGCCAAGCGGCGTGACGGCCACCTTCCCCTGGTGATGGTCACCGCGTACGACGCTCCCGGTGCCCGTATCGCCGATGCGGCCGGGGTCGACCTGATCCTGGTGGGCGACTCGGTGGCTAACAACGTGCTGGGCTACGAGGACACCCTGCAGGTCACCGTCGAGGACATGGCTCACCACACGGCGGCAGTGGCCCGGGCCAGGCCGAAGGCCCTGGTCGTGGCCGACCTCCCCTGGTTGAGCTACCACCTCGACGTGGTCGACACGGTCCGCAACGGGGCCACCCTCATCCGGGCCGGCGCCGGCGCGGTCAAGTTGGAGGGAGGCGCGAACCGGGTGCCGATGATCGAAGGCCTGGTCGCCGCCGAGATACCGGTGATGGGCCACCTCGGGCTCACACCGCAATCCATCCACACCATGGGCGGCTACAAGGTCCAGGGCAGGACCGACGCCGCGGCCCACTCGCTGGCTGTGGACGCGAAGGCTCTGGTCGCGGCAGGCTGCTTCGCCGTGGTCGTCGAAGGGGTACCCGGAACGGTGGGGGCGGCGATCACCGAGGCGCTCGACGTGCCCACCATCGGCATCGGGGCCGGACCGGCCTGCGACGGGCAGGTGCTCGTCCTGCACGATCTGCTCGGGATCAACCCGACCACGCCCCGGTTCGTGCGCCGCTATGCCGAACTGGGGCAAGAGGCCACGGCTGCGGTCGCCGCCTACGCCGCCGACGTGCGCTCGGGGGTCTTCCCCGCCGACGCGGAGGTCTACCACTGAGCACCGGCTAAGGTACTCCGGTTGTTCCGGCCACCGATCTGGTGGCCCATCCAGTTCCGACCTGCCCCACGCCGTGGGGCTCGAGCACAGCGTTGCCCGATCCAGAGGGAGGTGAGCCGCCGATGCGGCCATACGAGACAATGGTTATCTTCGACACCGGTGCCGACGAGGCAGCGGTCAACGGGGTCCTCGACCGGGCCCTCGAGGCGCTCCGGGCCAAGGGGGGCAACCCCGGCCGCGTCGAGCGGTGGGGCAGGCGCACCTTCGCCTACGAGGTACAGCACAAGCGCGAGGGCTACTACGTCGTCATCGAGCTGACGGCCGAGCCGCCGGCGATCGCCGACATGGAGCGGGTCTTCGTCCTGGCCGACGAGGTGCTCCGCCACAAGGTCATCCGGCTCCCTGACAAGGTGGCCGGGCGTCGGGCTGTGGCTGCTGCGTCCGCGAAGGAGGCCTGAGCATGGCCAACGGTAACTCGGTCACCCTGGTCGGCAACATCACCCGTGACCCCGAACTGCGGTTCACCAACACCGGGCAGGCCACGGCCAGTTTCGGTCTGGCCGTCAACCGCCGCTGGCAGAACCGCCAGACCCAGGAGTGGGAGGAGGCCACCTCCTTCTTCGACGTGGTGTGCTGGCGCGAGATGGCCGAGAACGCAGCCGAGAGCCTCTCCCGGGGTTCGCGGGTGATCGTGACCGGTCGGCTCGAGCAGCGGAGCTGGGAGACGCCCGACGGCGACAAGCGGTCCAAGGTGGAGGTGGTGGCCGATGAGATCGGCCCGAGCATCCGCTGGGCGACCGCGCAGGTGACGAAGAACGAACGGCGGGCACCCGGCGACGGCGGCGCCTCCGGTGGCGGCGGGCGCGGTGCTTCGCCGTCGAGCGGCGGCTCCGGCGGAGCCGCCGAGTCCCAAGGATACGGATACAGCGAGGAGCCTTTCTAGTCATGGCGCGCAACAACGATCGTGGAGGCACCACCCGGCGTTCCCCCAAGGACACCGGCCGGCGCATCAAGAAGAAGCCCTGTGCCCTGTGCAAGGACCGGGTGGAGTGGGTCGACTACAAGGATGTCGGCATGCTCCGAAAGTACATGAGCGACCGCGGCAAGATCCGTGCCCGCCGGGTGTCGGGCAACTGCACCCAGCACCAGCGTGACGTGGCCATCGCCATCAAGACGGCGCGCGAGCTGGTTCTGCTCCCGTACACGCAGCGCACCACCACCGAGCGCCCCGGCGGTCGCGGCGGCCGCGGCGGCCGTGAGGGCGGCTATTCGGGCGCCGGCGGCTCCGGGCCCCGCAGGGGCCGGGAGGAGGAGCGCACCCTGTCGGCCGACGCGGCCTCCTCCGAACTGCCCGATGTTGTCGCTGCCGAGCAGGTGGACGAAGTCGAGGTGTTCGACGTGGAGGTCGTGGAACTCGAGGACGGCGAGGAGATCGTCGTGGTCGAGGGCGCCGTCGCCGAGGACGGCGAGGGCTGATGAAAGTCCTGCTGCGTAGTGACGTCGACGGTGTGGGCAAGCGCGGCGACATCATCGATGTCTCGGGTGGGTTTGCCCGCAACCATCTGCTCCCGGCCGGCAAGGCCATCGTGGCCAGCCCCGGCGTCGAGAGTCAGGCCGCGGCCATGCGACGGTCGAGGGACCTGCGCGACGCCCGCGACCGCGATGGATCCGAGACGGTGGCCCGCACCCTGGTGGGCAACGTGATCACCATCGGTGCGCGTGCCACCGGCGAGCGGCTGTTCGGCTCGGTGTCCGCAGCCGACATCGTGCGCCATGTCGAGGAACAGACCGGGGCCGTCGTCGATCGGAAGGACCTGGTTCTCGACGAACCGATCAAGATGGTGGGCGAGCACAACGTGCGTGTCGAGCTGGTGGGCGGCGTGGTGTTCGAACTGACCGTGAACGTCGTCGCCGACGCCTGAGCACCGGTCCGCCCGCCGAGGGCGGGGCCCGGGGCATGCACCCGGGCGTCACACCTGCCTGGGATGATGACGGAGTGATCCGTCCTGTCCGCAGCCGAGCCGACCTTGTCCACCGTCCGTCCACAGCGTCGGACGGCTATTTCCTCAGGAAGACGGGCTTACGCTCCACAGGCCGGATGGACGAGGGTTGAGGGATCATGGTTCAAGCCTTTGACGACACGCGGCCCCGGCAGTTGCTCTCCCCTCGAGGTGGGAACAGCACCCCGGTCGGCAGGGTCCCCCCCCACAACCTCGAGGCCGAGGAGTCGCTCCTCGGCGCCATGCTGTTGTCACGGGACGCCATCGCCATCGCTATGGAGGTCTGCAACCCCGAGGACTTCTACAAGACGTCCCATGGCCACATCTTCGATGCCATCACCTCGCTGTTCAGCCGAGGGGAGCCGGCGGACTGGGTGACGGTGACCGAGGAGCTCCGGCGACGCGAGCTGCTCGAGATCATCGGTGACCCATCGGTGTTCGTGTCGCTGCAGGCCAACACGCCGTCCATCGGCAATGCCGAGTACTACGCGCGGATCATCGAGGAGTTGGCCCTGTTGCGGAGGCTGGTGTCGGTGGCCGGCGAGATCACCGAACTGGGCTACAGCGTCCCCGCGGACGTCTCCAACGTGCTGGACCGGGCGGAGAGCCTGGTGTTCGACGTGGCCCAGCGACGGGTGGTGGACTCGATGACCCCGCTCCAGGACCTCCTCGGCGACGGCCTCGACCACCTGCAGCGCCTCTACGACCAGGGTGATTCGATCACCGGACTGGCCACGGGGTACACCGACCTCGACGAACTGCTCTCGGGGCTCCAGCCCTCCAATCTGATCGTGGTCGGCGCCCGGCCGTCGATGGGGAAGACCGCCTTCGCGCTGGGGCTGGTCGCCCACGCCGGCATCAAGCTGCACGTCCCGACGCTGCTCTTCTCCTTGGAGATGAGCCACATGGAACTCACGCAGCGCCTCCTCGGCTCGGAGGCACGGGTCGATGCCAACCGGATGCGCACGGGCAATCTGCGCGAGGCCGATTGGGCCAAGGTGGGCAACGCCATCAGTCGGATGAGCGAGGCGCCCATCTTCATCGACGACAATCCCAACCTCACGGTCATGGACATCCGCGCCCGCGCCCGGCGGCTCAAGAGCCGCGAGGGGCTGGGTCTCGTGGTGGTCGACTACCTCCAGTTGATGACGGGACGGCACGGCGCGGAGAACCGGCAGGTCGAGGTGTCCGAGATCAGCCGTGGCCTCAAGATCCTCGCCCGCGAGCTCGAGGTGCCGGTAGTGGCACTGTCCCAGCTGTCCCGCGGGTTGGAGCAGCGCCAGGACAAGCGGCCGATGCTGGCCGACCTGAGAGAGTCCGGCTCCATCGAGCAGGACTCCGACGTGGTGATGTTCATCTACCGGGACGAGATCTACAACCCTGAATCGACCGAGAGCCAGGGCACCGCGGAGGTCATCGTGGCCAAGCACCGCAACGGTCCCACCGGTGTGCAGCGGCTGGCCTTCATCGGGCACCACACCCGCTTCGACAACATGGCCCGGGTCTGAGTACGTGCCTGCGGGGCGTCGTACGTTCTGAACAACCGTCAGCCTTCCTGAACACGGGAAGCACACCCGTGCGCCGGGGTTGAGCACTCGCCGCAGATTCGGTCACTGCCAGCACCGTCCGAAACGTGCCAGCCCACCCTCGGCCCCCACGCTCAGCCGGCGGCGGCCGGCGGCGGTGTGGGCCCGTCGGAGGTGACCCCGGCGAGGATCCTCTCGATGGCCCGGTCCTGGGCCTCGAGGTGCTTCTGGATCTCAATGGCCTCGTGGAGGACGGCATCGGCGTCCTTGTAGGTGGCCTCGGCCCGGGCATCGGCGGCCTTGGCCTGGATGTTCTGGCCCACGATGATGATGGGGAGCAGTACCAATTGGAGGAAGTTGCTCGACACCCACGCAACGATGATCGTCAGGTTGTGCGAGGAGACGGCCGAGGGGAGGCTGATCAACGCGATGCCGGCGAAGATGTAGCCGCACAGCATGGTGCCGACCAAGAGGGTGATCCTGAGCCCGACCTTGGCGTTGAACCGGTGCCAGGCGGTGTCGGTGGGGCGTTGGTCCTGCACTTTCACGGGAGGGGCTGCCCTCCCGCTCTGGCGGGCGAGCGTCTCGGGATGGGGATGGTGGGTGAAGAGCGTGGACATGGCCCGATAGTGGCACCGCCGCCGGCGCAATTCGGCGATGATTGGGTGGTGGACGAGTCCTTGCTCCCGCGCATCCCCGCCTCGGCCGGCGCCCTGATCCACGACGACGAGGGCCGGACCCTGATCCTGAAGCCGAACTACAAGGCCGGGTGGACCATCCCCGGGGGGCAGGTCGAGGCCGACGGGGAGTCACCGTGGGAGGCGTGCCGGCGGGAGGTGCGCGAAGAGACCGGCCTGACGGTGACCTCGGGCCGACTGGTGTGCGTCGACTTCCTGCACCCGAAGTCGGACCGACCGGGGGGTATGCGCTTCGTGTTCGACTGTGGTCCGATCCACGACCTCGTTCACGGGGACATCGTGCTGCAGGCCGAGGAGATCGAGGACTGCCGGTGGGTCGGGCCCGACGAGGCCGCCGGCCTGTTGAGCGGGCCGGTGGGGCGCCGGGTGGGCCA
Organism: Acidimicrobiales bacterium; assembly: GCA_052326605.1. Lineage (GTDB taxonomy): Bacteria > Actinomycetota > Acidimicrobiia > Acidimicrobiales > RAAP-2 > Bog-756. The sequence goes on from JBKQMB010000008.1 coordinate 127,374, forward strand.
GGTGCTCGGGGGCACCGGCCCGGTCTATCTCGAGGACGGCCGCCCGGTGGGTGGTGTGACCGGGTAGTGGGCATGCCGGGGGGATGACCGACGCGCGCTACACCCACGGACACCACGACAGCGTCCTGCGGTCCCACCGGTGGCGCACCGGCGAGAACTCGGCCGGGTACCTGCTGGCCTACCTGCAGCCGGGCCGGTCCCTGCTCGACGTCGGGTGCGGACCGGGCACCATCACGATCGACCTGGCCCGCCGGGTGGCGCCGGGCCGGGTGGTCGGCATCGATGCCGCCGCCGCCGTGGTGACCATGGCCCGCGACGCGTCGGTCGACGCCGGTCTGCCCTCGCTGTCGTTCGAGGTCGGCGACGCCTTCCATCTGCCCTTCGAGGACGGGGCGTTCGACGTAGTCCACGCCCACCAGGTGCTCCAGCACCTGGGCGACCCGGTGGCTGCGCTCCGGGAGATGCGCCGGGTGTGCAGACCGGGTGGACAGGTGGCCGCCCGCGACTCGGACTACCCGGTGATGACCTTCTTCCCCGACGACCCCGAGCTCCAGCGCGCCCTGGCCGCCTACGGTCGACTGACCCGCGTCAACGGGGCGAATTGGGACGCCGGGCGCAGGTTGCTCCACTGGGCCCACCGTGCCGGGTTCACCGAGGTGGTGGCGTCCGCGTCCGCCTGGTGCTTCGCCACGCCGGAGGACCGCGGGTGGTGGGGAGGTCTGTGGGCCGACCGGTTCACCCAGTCGGCGTTGGCCGAGCAGCTGCTCGGCCACCGGATCGCCACGGACGAGGATCTGGTGTCGTTCGCCGCGGCCTGGCGCCGTTGGGCGTCGTCACCGGACGGCTGGTTCGCCGTGCTCCACGGCGAGGTCGTCGCTACCGCATAGGTCGTCGCCACCGCATGGGTCGTCGCCACCGCATGGGTCTGGCGGCGCCGCATGGGTCTGGCGGCGCCGGAGCGCCGGCCCCTCTCAGCGGGACGCGGCCGCCAGGGCGTCGAGGAACCGGTCGGGTGCCTCGATCATCGGGTAGTGGCCGACCCCGTCCAACAGGTGGAGCCCGGTGTCGGGCCGGGCCCGCAGCAGGCGGTCGGTCATGGCCACCACCGCGATCGGGTCGTCGTCGCCCCACACCACCGTGAGCGGGGAGGGATGTTCCTCGATCGGTGTCGTGAACCGGGCCTCGTTGTGCCTGCGCTCCTCGATGTAACGGATGGTCCGGGGGAGCAGGCGATGTCCCTGGAGGTGGGCGATCATGTCCCACTGGGCGCCGGCCTCGTCGTCGTCGACCGCAGCCTCGGGTCCGAGGGTGGCGGCCAGGCCGGCCAGCACGGTCGACCGGTCGACCAGGGCATCGTCGTCGAGGCGCCGGTCGGGCAGGTCGAGCAGGAACAGCTGTCCGGCACTCAGGTGGGCCAGCTCGATGTAGATGCTGCCGTTGACCAGCACGCGGTCGGTGATCTCCACGTCCCAGCCGCCCTCCATCTGGCGGGCCAGGAGCTCGCCGCCCACCGTGTCGCCGATGTCGTGGGTGAGCAGGCCCAGCCGGTCGATCTCGAGGGAGGCGGTGAGTGCGATGGCGAGGTCCGCCTGCGCTGCCAGCCGGTAGGCGACGTCCGGCTTCGCGGACAGGCCGAAGCCGAGCATGTCGAACAGGAGCACCCTGCGGTGGGCAGCCAACCCGCCCACCACCCGGTGGAAGTCGAAGGACGAGGTGGGGAAGCCGTGGAGGACCAGCAACGGCGGCAGGAGCTCGGTGCCCTGCGCCGGGAGGTCGACGGTGAAGATCTGCCGGTCGCACAGCCTCACCACCCGGCCGCGCCCCCGCCAGGCCTCGGCCATCGGGTTCATCCGCCCAGGCGTTCCGCGAAGAACTCGAGCACCTGGTCGAGGGCGGCGCGGGTCGGCGTGCCGGGCCGATCGTCGAGGTCCTCGGTGAGCACCGAATGGGCGGTCTTCCGATGTCCATGGGGATTGCCGGGTGACGAGTCGAGCTCGACGGCGACGAAGGCGTCGCCGAGCAGCTCGCGGAGGTGTTCGAACCGCTCCGGTGGGCTCAGCTTGTCCCCGGTGAAGCGGAGCCCGAGGACGCAGGTGCCCGCCAGAGCCCGTCCCTGGATCCGCCTGGTATCGGACTCGGAGACGCCGATCGAGCGCCGATGGGCCTTGCTGACCGGAAAGGGGAGCGACGGCTGGCTGAGCACGGGGGCCAACACCACGTCGTCCACCATCATGCCCAGGGCGAACCCCCCGGTGAAGCACATCCCGACCGCACCCACGCCCGGGCCGCCGCAGCGGCCGTGCTCGTGGGTGGCCAGCGCCCGTAGCCACGTGGTGATGGGGCTGGTCTTGCCCAGGGCCAGGACGGTGAACTCGCGGGAGATGCACGCCCGGGCGAGCGAACCGGCAGCGTACCCGTTGGATACGTCGCGCCCGTCGTCGCCGAACACATGGGGCATCACCGCGGTGAAGCCCGCATCGGCCACGAAGCGGGCGAACCGGGCCACGTTGGGGGTGATGCCGGGTATTTCGCTCATCACGATGACGGCGGGCCCCGACCCGGTCCGGTAGACGGCCCGGGTGTCTCCCTGGGCGGTGAAGGTGGTGTGTTCGAATAGCCGTAGGGCGTCGGTCATCGCCCGACGCTACCCCGATGTGGAGGCGTTGTTCCTGCCCGGCCTAGGAAAGTGCGAGCCGCACCACCACCGGCCGGTGGTCGGATCCCGACCGGGTGGCGACCCGGGCGCTGTCCACCGACAGGGCATCGGTGATCAGCACGTGGTCGAGCTGGCTGTGGGGCCGGTGTGCGGGCCAGGTGCGCCCGGTCACGGCCCGGCGCCACGCCGGGAAGAACGATTTGACCGGTGGTCCCCACAGGTTCATGTCGCCGGCCAGGACCGCCGCCCGGTCGGGGGCAGGCAGCTTCTTGCCCAGTAGCCGGTACTGGGCGGGCGACCAGTGGGTGAGGTGCGACATATGGGTGCCGTACACCGAGACCTCGCGGCCTCCGAGATCGGTGGTGCAGGTGAGCACGGCTCGTCGGGCCGGATCGCGACGCAGCCGGCCGAGGCGGATCACCCCGACGTCGTGCACGGGGACGCGTGCCAACAGGGCCAGGCCCCACTCCCCGGTGACGCAGGCACGGTCGGTCGGGCCGGCGGTCGTCCGCAGGCGCTCCCTGTCGAGACGGAGCGTCTTGCGCAGCTGGCCGAACCGCGGGGACCAGCGCCGGCTGGTGGTCGGGATCGGGGCGAACAGCCGCCCGTGGGCCAAGCCCTCCTCGAGCACCGTCGGGTAGTCGAGCTGCTGCGCCACCCACGAGGCGGTGCTCGGTCCCCCGTCGTCGGGTGCCCACGACTCCTGCATGATCAGGATGTCGGCGTCGAGGGCGGCGCACTCCGCCACCACATCGAACGGGCGCCCCCACCCGTCGACGCCCATGTGGACGTTGAAGGTGGCGAGCGTGAGTGTCGGCCGGACCTGGTGGTCGACCACCAGGGTCAGTGGCGGCCGATGGTGGCGGCCACCGCGGCCAGCTCGTCCCGGAAGTCGGGATGGGCGAGGCCGATCATGGCCTCCGCCCGTTCGCGCTCGGTGAGGCCGGAGAGGTCGGCGCTGCCGTACTCGGTCACCACCACGGCCGTGTGGTGGCGGGGTGTGGAGACCACCGACCCCTCCGGCAGGAGCGGGACGATCCTCGAGCGGGCGGCGTCCTTGGACACCGCCGTCGAGCGCAGGCAGATCAGCGAGTGGTCGTCGAGGCGCATCTCGGCGCCGGCCACGAAGTCCTCGTGGCCACCGACACCGGAGATCTGCTTGCCGTCGATGTGATCGGCCACCACCTGCCCGTACAGATCGACGCTCAGTGCGCCGTTGATCGACACCAAGGCGTTGTTCTTGGCGATCTCCGTGGGGTCGTTAGTGACTTCGACGGGCAGGAAGGCGACCTCCTTGTTGCCGTCGAGCCAGGTATAGAGCTCCGCCGAGCCGAGGGCGAAGGTGGTGACCGAAACTCCGTCGAACAGGCCCTTGCCATCGTTGGTCACCTTGCCGGCCTGGTGGAGCTTCATCAGGCCGTCGGTGAACATCTCGCTGTGGACGCCGTACCCGCCGCCGGGGCTCTTGGCCAGTTTGGAGGCCACCATGTTGGGGACGGCCCCGATGCCGATCTGCAGGGTGGCGCCGTCGGTGATGTACGCGCGGGCCTGGGTGGCGATGGCGTCGTCGATCTCGTCGGTCGGAGCCTCGGGCAGGGTGAAGGGCTGTGCGTCGTTCTCGATCACCACGTCGACCAGGTCGAGGGGCAGGGTGTTGGTGTACTTGGGAGGAAGCGATGAGGTGCGGGGCAGGTTGGGGTTGACCTCGATGATCAGCAGGCGTTCGGGATCCTGTCCGGCCATGATCAGCTCGTTCATGGACCCTCCCACGGCCAGCGAGAGGTTGACCGTGCCGGCGGCGTCGGGCGGCGTCGCCTGGGCGGTCATCACCCGCGGCGCGTAACGTCGCAGGATGGGGCCCATCTGGCGGAACCCTCCCGGGACCAGGTCGATGTTGGCCCCCTGGGCCAGCATCATCCGCTCGGCCGGCCCGAAGAAGCCGCACCGATAGGTCACATTGGGGTGGGCCAGTACCGGGTAGAACCCGAGGAGGAGCGCACCGCCGAACGTCAGGTCCTCCCAGTCGTCACGCCGGCCCAGGGCGGTAAAGATGGCGTCCGGGTTGGCCGGGCCCAACCCGAAGCCGATGGTGTCCCGGGTGCGGATCAGCGCAGCGGCTTCGTCTGGGGTGCAGTAGATCGGTGCCATGCCCCACAGTGTGTCACTGCGGTGGACCCCGGTGTCGTTCCGTAGCGCGCCGGGTGCCGGTGAGTGGCAGCATGTGGCCGTGGCCGCCTCCGCATGCGTACCTTGTCCCGGGCCTGACGGGGCGGGTCCCGTAGCCGGCCGATGAGGATCGACACCTTACTGTCGGGCCTCGAGGAGGCGGCCGACCACGCTCGCCGGCTCGAGGACCTCGGGGTGGACGGAGCCTTCACCTTCGAGGGCCCCCACGATGTGTTCACCCCGCTGGTGCTGGCCGCGCAGGCCACCACCTCCCTCGAGTTGGCGACCAATGTCGCCATCGCCTTCCCGCGCAACCCGGTGCAACTGGCCCATCAGGCCTACGACCTCCAGCTCCTGTCGAAGGGGCGGTTCACCCTGGGGCTCGGCTCCCAGATCCGGGCCCAGGTGGAGAAGCGCTACGGGGCCGGGTTCGAACGCCCGGTGGCCCGGATGCGCGAGGTCGTCGGGGCGCTGCGCGCCATCTTCGCTGCCTGGGAGACGGGCGAACGGCTGGACTTCCGGGGTGAGTTCACCTCCCACACCCTGATGCCGCCCATGTTCAACCCCGGGCCGAATCCCTTCGGGATGCCGCCCATCGCCCTGGGCGGGCTGGGTCCCCAGATGGTGCGCCTGGCCGCTGAGGTGGCCGACGGGGTCCTGGTCATGCCCTTCAACACCGCCACCCACTTCCGGCAGCGGACCCTCCCGGCCATCGCCGAGGGCCTGGCGAGGGGCGGTCGGGCCCGGCGCGACCTCACCGTGACCGGCGAGGTCATCGTGTGCTGCGGGCGGGACGAGGCCGAGCTGGAGACGGCCCGCCAGGCCGGGCGCTGGCTGCTGTCCTTCTATGCATCCACTCCCGCCTATCGGCCGGTGCTCGAGGTGGAAGGGTGGGAGGACCTGCAAGCCGAGCTCAATTCGCTCTCGAAGTCGGACCGGTGGGAGGAGATGCCCGAGACGATCGACGATGGCATGCTGGTCACCCTCGCCGCGGTGGGTTCGCCGAAGGAGGTGGCCACGGAGATCGTGGCGCGGTTCGGCGGCCTGGTGGATCGGGTGGGCTTCTACACGCCCTACCTGGTGGCCGAGGACACCCTGGGCGAACTGGTGTCGGCATTGGGTCATGCGTCGAAGGAGGAACCTCGATGAGCGCCGACGGTGCGAGCAGTAGGGAACCCACGGACTACGACGAGTTCTCGCTGTTGCACGAGAACGCGGAAGAGGCCGGGCTCGAATGGACGGGCCGACTCACGGTGCGACGAGAGTTCGTCGAGGTGTCCCCCGGGCGTCGGGTGAGCGCGCTGGTGTGGGGTGAGCAACCGCCCGAGCTGGTGTTCCTGCACGGCGGGGGTCAGAACGCCCACACCTGGGACACGGTGGCTCTGGCCCTCGGCCGGCCCCTGGTGGCCGTCGACCTGCCCGGTCATGGCCACTCCGACTGGCCCGGGGACTCGGCCTCCCTCGACCCCGCCTCGATGGCCGACGATGTCGCCGTCGCCATCGGCGTGCTGGCCGGACATGCCTACATGGTCATCGGTATGTCCCTCGGGGGAGTGACGTCGATCGCCCTGGCCGACCGCCACCCCCACCTGGTGCGCAGAGTGTTGCTGGTCGACATCACCCCCGGGGTCAACCACGACAAGGCATCGGACATCGTCGCCTTCCTGGAGGGCCCGGAGACGTTTGCCTCCTTCGACGAGATCCTCGAGCGGACCATCCGGTTCAATCCCACCCGGTCCGTTTCCTCCCTCCGCCGGGGCGTGCTCCACAACGCCGTCCGACGAGAGGACGGCACGTGGACGTGGCGGCATCAGATGGGCCGTCCCGCCTCCACGACCGGTCTCCACGTGGAGCGGGTCGACTTCGGGTCGCAGTGGGACGTCCTCGAGCGGATCGGGGTGCCCGTGCTGCTGGCGCGGGGGAGCCTCTCGCCGGTGGTGGACGACGACGACGTGGCCGAGTTCCGCCGCCGCCGGCCGTCCGACGAGGTTGTGGTGGTCGACGGTGCGGGCCACAGCATCCAGGGTGATCGACCGCTCGAGCTGGCCCGGATCATCACCGGGTTCCTCGGCGGGTCGTAGGTCCCGGCGCGGAGGCGAACCGGATCAGGCGGCCAGCCGTCCCCCCGAGGGAACGTCCGAGCGAGCGGTCGCGGCCGGGGCCAGGGCGGCGTCGAGCACCTCCCCGATGTCCGAGGCGAGATGGAACGTCATCTCGCTGCGCACCGCCTCGGGGACGTCCTCCAGGTCGGGGCCGTTGCGGACCGGCAGCACCACGGTGGTCAACCCGGCGCGGTGGGCGGCCAGCACCTTCTGGCGCACGCCGCCGATGGGCAGCACCCGGCCCTGCAGGGTGACCTCCCCGGTCATGCCCACCGTCGAGGCCACGGGCTCGCCCCGGAGCAGGCTGACCAGGGCGGTGGTCATGGTGACCCCCGCCGACGGCCCGTCCTTGGGGATGGCGCCCGCGGGCACATGGAGGTGGAACCGCTTGCCGGCGAAGGCGGCCGGGTCGATGCCGAGCTGCTCGGCGTGCGACCGCACGTAGGACAGGGAGATCTCCGCCGACTCCTTCATCACGTCGCCCAGCTGCCCGGTCAGGGTCAGCCCCTCCGGCCCGTCCATCATCGACGCCTCCACGTAGAGGACGTCCCCGCCGGTGCCGGTCACGGCCAGGCCGGTGGCAACCCCGGGAACCGCCGTGCGGTCGGCGGCCTCGAAGAAGAAGCGCGGCCGGCCGAGCCAGTCGCGGACGTCCGCAGTGTCGATGGTGAGCGTTGGGGCGGTCTCGCCTCCGGCGACGCGTGCCGCCACCTTGCGCAGGAGCCTGCCGAGCTCCCGCTCGAGCGAGCGCACCCCTGCCTCGCGGGTGTAGTCGGCCACGATGGTCCGCAGGGCATCGTCCGTGACGACCACCTCGTCCTCGGCCAGGGCGGCGCGTTGGAGCTGGCGTCCGATCAGGTGGTTGCGGGCGATGGAGACCTTCTCGTCCTCGGTGTACCCGTCGAGCCGGATGACCTCCATCCGGTCGAGCAAGGGCCCGGGGATGGTGTCGACCATGTTGGCAGTGGCCAGGAACAGCACCTTGGAGAGGTCGAGCTCGACCTCGAGGTAGTGGTCGCGGAAGGTGTGGTTCTGCGCCGGGTCGAGGACCTCCAGCAGGGCCGACGACGGATCGCCCCGGTAGTCGGCTCCCAGCTTGTCGACCTCGTCGAGGAGGATGACCGGGTTCATCGTGCCGGCCTCGCGCAGAGCGCGCACCAGCCGGCCCGGCTGGGCGCCCACGTAGGTGCGACGGTGGCCGCGGATCTCCGCCTCGTCGCGCACGCCGCCCAGTGCGACCCGGACGAACGACCGCCCCAGGGCCCGGGCCACCGACTCGCCCAGCGAGGTCTTCCCCACCCCCGGGGGCCCCACCAGCGCCAGGATGGCCCCGGCCCCGCGGCCGCCGAACGGCGCCAGGCCACGCTCGGCCTGCAGCTTGCGGACCGCCAGGTGCTCGAGGATGCGGTCCTTGACGTCGGTCAGCCCGTCATGGTCCTCGTCGAGGATGCGTGACGCCTCGGCGATGTCCAACCGGTCCTCGGACTCCTCGCCCCAGGGCAGCTCGAGGACGGTGTCGAGCCAGGTCCGGATCCAGCCGTGCTCGGGGTTCTGCTCGCTCATCCGCTCCAGCCTGTCGACCTCCCGGTCGACCGCCTTGCGCACGGCGTCGGGCAGGTCACGGGCCTCGACCTTGGCGCGGTAGTCGTCCGGCGCATCCTCGTCGTCCGAGCCGATCTGGCCCAGCTCCTTGCGGATGGACTCCAGCTGGCGACGCAGCAGGAACTCGCGCTGCGTCTTCTCCATACCCTCCTCCACATCCGTCTTGATCCGCTCGCGCAGGGTGAGATCGGCCAGTACCTCACGGGCCCAGGCGATCACCAGGCGCAGCCGCGCCACGACGTCGACGGTCTCCAGCACCTCGACCTTCTGGGCGAGCGACAGGTCCGGCGAGTAGCCGGACATGTCGGCCATCCGGCCCGGCTCGGTCACGTCGGCCAGGCGCTCGGCCAGCCGGCCAGCGCCCCTCGACAGAAGGATGTTCTCCAGAACGGCGCGGTACTCGCGGGCCAGTTCGTGGGCCTCGTCGGGGGCGGACGGCTCGTCGACGACCTCGACCTCCACCCACAGGGCCTGGCCGGTACCCGGCACCGCCGTGCCCAGCCGGGCACGGTCGATCCCGCGCACGGCCACCGCGGAGAGGCCGCCGGGGAGCTCACCGCTGTCCATCAGTTCGGCGACAACCCCGACACTGGCGTACCGCCCTTCGATGAACGGGACGATCACCAGCCTGCCTCCGGCCGCTTCGGCCGCCTCGGCCGCGGCGCGGGCCTCGTCCGATTCGAGGGCCATGGTGAACACCATGCCCGGGAGCATCACCCCCGAGGTCAGGGGCAAGAGCGGCAGGTTCTCGTTCGCTGGGTCCATCGTTCCTCCATCGTCGAATCCGGTGTTACACGCTGCGGAGAGAACAACAGGAGAATCGAACGTGTATTCCCCTCCGACCCCGCGACGCGACGCCACCCCTGGTCAACAGCCCGATCGGTAACACTTCCCCGCTCGCGTCACGGGCCGGCGAGTTCATCGCAAGAGCACCTGATGTTCGCACCTCGTTCACCGCAGCTTGTCCCGGCGTTCACCTCCGGTCGATACGGTCGGAGGTGGACGCGCCGCGCGTCCCCGGGTCGGGTCGATCTACGTACCCGGGCACGGCGAACTTGGAGGTCAGAGAACCAATGGACGTTGGAAGACCCGGACAGACGACGACACGACCGCAGCGGAGGGCGACGCCTCTCCTGGCTGTCGGCCTGGTTGCACTGGGCGTACTGCTGGCGGCATGCAGTTCGTCCTCCACCACCTCGACCACCACCACCGCCCCTCCCGGGGGCACCGTCAGCGCCGGCAACGCTGCCTACCTCGCCGCCGACCTGAAGGCCCCGGCCGGCACCCTCAACGCCTCGGGCTCGACCTTCGTCCAGCCGTTCTTCACCAAGGCCTTCTACACCTACACCTCGAAGAACCAGGGCCTGCAGGTCAACTACCAGGGCGTGGGCAGCGGCGCCGGCATCACCGCCTTCGAGGCCGGAACGGTCAACTTCGCCGCCTCCGACGTCCCCATGGCCGCCTCGGACCTGGCCAAGGTGCCCGCCTCGGCCGGACCGGTCATCCAGATCCCCGACATCCTCGGCGGCGTCTCGATCTCCTATAACATCCCCGGAGTCACCAAGCGCCTCCGGCTGGACGGCCCCACCCTGGCCGGTATCTTCGACGGGACCATCACCACGTGGAACGCCTCGCAGATCACCGCCCTCAACCCGGGCGTCAGCCTCCCGTCCAACGCCATCGTCCCCGTGGTGCGGGCCGACAGCTCGGGCACCACCTACATCTTCAGCGACTACCTGAAGTCGGCCAACCCGACCACGTGGACCCTGGGCGCCTCCAAGACCATCGCCTGGCCGTCGTCGGCCGTGCAGTCGCCGAAGAACTCGGGCGTGGCCGCAAGCATCAAGTCGACGCCGTACTCCATCGGGTACGTGGAGCTGGCCTACGCCATCCAGAACAACTTCACCTACGCCTCCGTCAAGAACGCAGCCGGTGTGTTCGTGACGCCCAGCCTGGCCTCGGTGGCCGCGGACGCCGACCAGAAGACCAGCGTCTCGCCGACCGACTTCTCGATCGTCAACGAGCCGGGTGCGGCCAGCTATCCCATCTCGGGCTACAGCTGGGCCATCCTGCTGCAGAAGCAGACCAGTGCAACCACCGGCGCCCAAGCGGTGAAGGTGCTCGACTGGACCACCCACACCGGGGGTGGCCAGGACCAGGCCGCGAACCTCAGCTACGTGCCGCTTCCCCCGGCCGTGCAGAACCAGAACCGTGTGCAGCTGCTGACGGTGACCGGGCCGACCGGGCAGGTCCTGCTCACCAAGTGAGCGGACCCGCCACATCCGATCTGCGATGAGGGGCTGACAGGTTCGCTGTGACCACTCTCGAGACGCCACCGCCGGGAAGAGCGAAGCGGGCCGACCGCTTCGCTCTTCCCAACGGCGCCTACCGCGGGTTGCTAGCGGCCATGGCGGCCATCTTCGTGGGCCTGGTGGCCTGGTTCGTCATCTCGATGATCGTCCAGGCCAGGCCGGCCTTCTCCACCCTCGGCTTCTCGTGGATCATCCAGAAGACGTGGGATCCGACCCACAACAAGTACGGCCTGCTCCCGTTCATCCTCGGGACCGTCGAGACCACGGCCATCGCCATGGTGCTCGCCCTGCCCATCGGGCTCGGCACCGCGCTGGCCCTCGCCTACCTGGTACCCCACCGGGTGCGCCAGGGACTGTCGTCTGCGGTCGAGCTGCTCGCAGCGGTGCCCAGCGTGGTCTACGGCCTGTGGGGGCTGATCGTGCTCGCCCCGTTGTTCCGCGAGGACGTCGAGCCCTTCCTCACCTCGATCCTCGGGTGGACCGGACTGTTCAACGGTCCCAATGAGGGGGTCGGGCTGCTGTTGGCCGGCATCATCCTCTTCGTGATGGTGCTGCCCACCATGGTGGCCATCTCGAGGGACGTGCTGGCGGTGGTGCCCTCCGAGCAGGTCGAAGGGGCGATGGCCCTCGGCGCCACCCGTTGGCAGGTGCTGCGCAAGGTGGTCGTGCCCGGTGCCCGCACCGGTATCCTCGGCGCGTTCACCCTGGCCACCGGCCGTGCGCTCGGCGAGACGGTGGCGGTGGCCCTGGTCATCGGCAACTCGCCCTATATCGCCCACTCGGTCAAGTCGACAGCATCAACCCTGCCGGCCCTGATCGTCAACAACTTCGGCGAGGCCACCGGCACCGAGCTCAGCGCCCTGTTCGGCGCCGGCCTGGTCCTGTTGTTGATCGGCATCACCGTCAATGCCGTGGCCCGCGTGCTGGTCCGCTCCACGGCCCGTTCCGGTGCCGCGTCGGCGGCAGTGGCATGACCACCCTGACCCTCGACGCCTCGACCGACCCGATCCTCGAGCGGCGCCGGGCCATCCAGGACGCTGCCGCAACCTCGTTGGGCCGGCGCAAGATCTCCTCGAAGATCGCCATCGGGATCTGCTGGGCCTTCTTGGCCATCGCCATCGTTCCGCTGGTGGCGGTGATCGTCTACGTAGTGGTCAAAGGCCTCCCGGCCTGGAACACCGACTTCTTCACCCAGTCGACCGTTCCCGAGGGCATCCCGGGGGGAGGGGTGTGGAACGCCATCGTCGGCACCGCAGAGATCGGCTTCTTCGCCACCGCGGTGACCGTGCCGATCGGATTGCTGTGCGGGCTGACGTTGGCCGAATCGGACGGGAGCATCGCTGCCGCCGTCCGCTTCACCGCCGACGTCATGACCGGCATGCCCTCGATCACCATCGGGATCTTCGGCTACATCGCCATCGTGAAGACGACCGGCCAGTACAGCGGGCTGGCCGGCGCCTTCGCCATCGGGTTCATCATGCTGCCGGTCATCATGCGGGCCGGCGAGACCGCCATCCGCGGGGTGCCGCGAGATCTGAGCGAAGCAGCCCTGGCCCTCGGTGCCCGTAGAGCCACCGTCGCCCGCCGGGTGCTGGTCCCCGCCGCCCTCCCCGGCATCACCACCGGGGTGCTCCTGGCCGTGGCCAGGGGCCTGGGGGAGACCGCACCGTTGCTCCTGACCATCTTCGGCAACCAGTATCTACAGTGGAATCCCACCAAGCCGATGGAAGCCCTGCCCCTGGTCATCTACAACGACAGCAGCCAGCCCTATGCCAATCTGCTCCAGATCGCCTGGGGTGCGGCGCTACTGTTGATGGTGGTTGTCCTGGTGCTCAGCGTCGGGAGCCGCGTGCTCGCGGTGTTCCTGCAGAGGGAGAGACGATGATCGATCCGACCCCGACGCCGGAGGTGGTCGAAGACCTCGGATCGAGCACCGACGAGCCGCCTGCCGGCGAGCCGGTCATGAGGTTGCAGGACGTGGCCGTGGCCTTCGCCGGCCGCGCCGCGGTGCGCTCCGTGAGCTTCGACGTGTATCCGGGCGAGATCACCGCCCTCATCGGCCCCTCCGGCTCGGGCAAGACGACCCTGCTCCGGGCCCTCAACCGGCTGCACGACACCGAGCGGTCGGCGTCGGTCACCGGAACCATCCTGCTGGGCGACACCGACGTCAATGCGGACTCCACCGACCCGACCCTGCTGCGGACGCGGGTGGGCATGGTGTTCCAGCGGCCCAACCCCTTCCCCACCATGAGCATCTACGAGAACGCAGTGGCCGGGCTCCGGTTCAACGGCGTGCGGAAGAAGGCGCTCCTGGACGAGGCGGCCGAATCGGCGCTGATCGCCGCCGCCCTGTGGGAGAGTGTGCGCGACCGCCTCAAGGCCCATGCCAGCACGCTGTCGGGTGGCGAGCAGCAGCGGCTGTGCATCGCCCGGGCGCTGGCCGTCGAGCCCGAGGTGCTGTTGATGGACGAGCCCACCTCGGCCCTCGACCCGATCGCCACCACGCGCATCGAGGAGCTGATCGGCGAGCTCAAGCACCGGGTCACCATCATCATCGTCACCCACAACATGCAGCAGGCCATGCGGGTGTCCGACCGGTGCGCCTTCCTGTTGATGGGCGAAGACAAGGCCGGCGAGCTCATCGAGGTCGGACCGACGGGCAGGCTGTTCAGCGAGCCCTCGGACCCCCGCACCCTCGACTACGTCAACGGACGTTTCGGCTGAGCCGGGCGGGCCGGCTGCGATGACTAGGCGCTGAGAGGCTCGCGGCGAACCGACGGCGCCATTGCCGCGACGACGACCGCCTGGTGCGAGGGCGGGGCGACCCGTGTCCCGTCGGGGTCGATCCGGAAGCCGACGCCCCGCACGGTCACGATGTACTGGGGGTCGGCCGGGTCGGGCTCGAGCTTGGCGCGCAGGCGGTGGACGTGGGTGTCGAGCGTGCGGCTGTCCGACAGGTACCGGTCCGGCCACAGCAGGTCGATCAGCTCGTCGCGGGTGCGGACCCGGCGGGCCGGGGTTAGCAGCACCGCCAGCAGGTCGAATTCGCGTCGGGAAAGGTGGGTCCGGTGGCCGCCGACGGTCACCTCGCGGCGGATGAAGTCGACGGCGACGGCTCCGAAGGCGGCCTCGGGGCGCTGCTCGTCGGGGACCAGCCCGTCGACGACCGCCGAGTGGTCAACGGCAATCACGTCCAAGGGGTCGAAGCGCGGGGACACGCGGCGAAGGATGGCGTGCATGCGGGCCACCAGCTCACGCAGCCGGAACGGCTTCGTGACGTAGCCGGCCGCCCCCAGCTCAAAGCCGAGGACCACGTCGAGCTCAGCGTCGACGGCACTGAGCACGACGATGGGGACCGGGGCGATGGCGCGCATCCGGCGGCAGACCTCGATCCCGTGCATCCCGGGGAGGAGCATGTCGAGGAGGACGATGTCCGGTGGGTGGTCGGTGAACAGGCGCAGTCCCTCGGCGCCGTCGGGTGCCAGCTCCACGGCGAACCCCTCGCGGCCTAGGCCCGAGGCGAGTCCCTGGCGGTAGGACTCCTCGTCTTCGATTACCAGCACCCTGATGCTCTCACCGACGGCGACCATGAAGTCACTACCTCCTCGTCAGACAGTAGGAAGCCCAGGTGAACGGAGACCGACGCTCCGGCGAAAACCGGGTGATCGTTCCGTAAACGTTTCGGGGTGGGGTGGCTCACAGCCCTGCACCGGTGGAGGCGTGCCGGGACCCCACGAGGGGTGCCCCGGTGATTCAAGCCGTAGGGGTCCGCCCGTACGCCGGACGTCGACCAATGGGGGAGGACATGGGCGAGGGGGGCGCCGGGCGGACTCCTACGGCTTGAAGCGGTAGCCGATCCCTCGGACGGTCAGGATGTGCTCGGGATTGGCGGGATTGGACTCGACCTTCTTGCGGAGGCGCTTGACGTGCGTGTCGAGGGTGCGGCTGTCACCAGCCTTGCGGTCGCGCCAGATGCGGTCCATGCACTGCTGTCGGGTCACGACGTGGCCTGCCTCGGAGATCAACAGGACGAGAAGATCGAACTCCTTGCGAGAGAGCTCGACCGGTCGTCCGCGGACCGTGGTCTCCCGGAGCGAGAGGTCGATGCAGACCGGACCGAGCGTGTAGGTGGAAACCGGAACGGCGGGGGCCTCCGAGGGGGTCGGGCGCCCCACCCGACGGAGCACCGCCCTGATTCGTGCCGTCAGCTCCCGCGGCCGCGGCGGCTTGGTGACGTGGTCGGCCGCTCCGGCCTCGAGCGCCAGCACTGCGTCCAGCTCGTCCTCCCGGACGGTGACCATGATCACCGGTAACCCCGGCGAGAGGGCGTTGATCTGCCGGAACACGCTGAGGCCCCGGGAGCCGGCGAGCTGCATGTCGAGCAGGACCAGTGAAGGGTGCGCCGACGCGAGCAGGGCGACCGGCTCGTCCCCACCGTCGGCGGTGACCACATCGAACCCCTCGACCGACAACATGGCGGCGAACGCGTCCCGCGAGGACGGGTCGTCGTCGATGATCAGGATGGTCGGGTGCGCCGCGGGGGGGAGCGCCCCTTCGTCGACTTCGCGGAAAGCGAGGGTCATGAGCGGCCCCCCACTCCCCGGAACAGGGCGCAGGCCCTCGGCGCGTTGTTGCGTCTACGCGCACGGGCGGCCACGCCGCTGCTGGGTTGCCTCACCGGTGGAGCCGGATGCGGTGCTGTTGCCGTGAGAGGCAGGGGAGGCCAGGCCTCCGGACGGAGCCATCCGACCAGCCCCGATGCGACACACCGTCCGCCCGACCGGGCGAGGCGGCGGCACTGGGACCTGGGATGCGCTGCCATCAGGACTCACCCTACGGAGGCCAGGTGAACAAAGAGCGATCGACACGTCACTGGAAAGTGATCAATGGGTAATCTTCTTCCTCGCCCCGGTGCATCCTGTCTAAGGTCGTTGGTGCCGCCGACGGCGACCACGGCGACGACAAGGAATCGAGGAACCATGGATCTCACCGGTGATGTGGTGGACGTTCCCGGCACCGAGGAGTGGAAACGGCTGTCCGACCACTTCGAGGTGATCCGAGGGGTGCACCTGCGCGAGCTCTTCGCCGGCGACCCCGGCCGGGGCACGCGGATGACGGTGACGGCCGGGGATCTCTCGCTCGACTACTCGAAGCACAGGGTCACCGACGACACCCTGGCTGCCCTGATGGCGGCGGCCCGCCGTGCCGGGGTCGAAGAGCGGCGGGATGCCATGTTCTCCGGCCGCCACATCAACACCACCGAGGACCGTGCCGTGTTGCACGTGGCGCTGCGCATGCAGCGCGGCGCCACGCTCGAGGTCGACGGGCAGGACGTGGTCGCCGACGTGCACCGGGTGCTAGACCGGATGGGGGAGGTGGCCGACCGCATCCGGTCCGGCGAGTGGACCGGGCAGACCGGCAAGCGGATCACCGCGGTGGTCAACATCGGTATCGGAGGGTCCGACCTGGGCCCGGCCATGGCCTATGAGGCACTGCGCGACTACGCCACTCCGGACATCGAGTGCCGGTTCGTGTCCAACATCGACCCGGTCGATCTCTACGCCAAGACCCACGACCTCGACCCGGCCGAGACGCTCTTCGTCGTGAGCTCGAAGACCTTCACCACCCTCGAGACGCTGACCAATGCCACGGCGGCCCGCCGCTGGCTGCTCGACGGAGTGGGCGGCGGGGAGGGGGCGGTGGCCCGCCACTTCGTGGCCGTGTCCACCAACGAGGAGGGCGTCACCCGGTTCGGCATCGACCCGGCCAACATGTTCGGCTTCTGGGACTGGGTGGGCGGGCGGTACTCCTACGACTCGGCAATCGGGTTCTCGCTCATGGTGGCCATCGGTCCTGAGGCGTTCACCGAAATGCTGGCCGGCTTCCACGCCATCGACGAGCACTTCCTCACCGCACCGCTGGAAGCCAACCTGCCGGTCATCCAGGGCATGCTCAACGTCTGGTACGGCAATTTCTTCGGGGCGGAGACCCACGCGGTGCTGCCCTACAGCCAGCGGCTCGCCCGGTTTCCGGCCTACCTGCAGCAGCTGACCATGGAGTCCAACGGCAAGTCGGTCCGACGCGACGGGTCGCCCGTGTGGGGCCAGACCGGGGAGATCTTCTGGGGCGAGCCGGGCACCAACGGCCAGCACGCCTTCTACCAACTGCTCCACCAGGGGACGAAGCTCGTGCCGGTCGACTTCATCGGGTTCGCCGAGTCGTCCCACGAGGACGGCCAGCAACAGGACCTGCTCATGGCCAACTGCTTCGCCCAGGCCAAGGCACTGGCGTTCGGCCGCACAGCAGACGAGGTCGCCGCGGAGGGCACGGCACCGGAGGTGGTGGCCCACAAGGTGATGTCGGGCAACCACCCCAGCTCGACCATCCTCGCCCACCGGCTGACCCCATCGGTGCTCGGACAGCTCGTCGCCCTCTACGAGCACACTGTCTTCACCGAGGGTGCAGTCTGGGGGATCGACTCGTTCGACCAGTGGGGTGTGGAGCTGGGCAAGGTGATGGCCGTCCAGCTGGCTCCGGCCCTGACGGGCACCGACCCGCCAGATCTGCGCGACCAGGACAGTTCGACGGCCGCCCTCGTGGCCCGCTACCGGGCCCTGCGCGGCCGCCGGGTCTGAGGACCGGCCGGGTCCCACCGGGGCGGGTCGGTCGGAAGGGTCAGGCGGCCGCCAGCGCCTTCCACAACGAGCGGTAGCTGGGATAGGTCAGCTCCCGGGTGACATAGCCGGCCCGCTCGAGCTCGGCGTGGAACTTGGGGAGGTTGCGCCACGGGATGCCCATGTCCACATGGTGGGCCAGGTGCCAACCCGTGTTGTACGGCACGAACCAGAACCGGGCCAGCCATCCCTGCGCCACGTTGTGGGTGGTCGCCCGGCGGTCCCGATTGGCCTCGAGGCCACCGTGCTCGGCGACGGCGCGGAGACGGTTGATCACCCGCCACTGGGTCATCCAGGGGAGCCACCACAGGAGCGGGTAGATCCACCACCGCCCGGTGGTCACCCACAGGACGGCCCACAGCACGGCCTGCACCCCGAGGATGGAGAGCGAGATGCGCCGGTACGTCTTGCTCTTCAGCGCCCGGAAGAGGGGGGTGAAGTTTTTCCAGCCCGAGATGCCCACCGCGTCGCGCACCAGCCGCCGTGCCAGAGCGCTCCGGTCGCAGGGGTAGCCGCGGTAGAAGGCGATGTCGGGTTCGTTGGGGCCGAACTCCTCCTTGTGATGGGCGAAGTGGCCACGCCGGTAGACGGAGATGGGGGTCCAGGTCGGATAGGCGATGAGCCAGGTGCCCACCCAGTCGTTCCACCTCTTGTTGGTGAAGAGGAGCTTGTGGGCCGCTTCGTGCATCAAGATGGCGAACCGGGCGTACATGGGGCCCATCAGGACGAAGGCGGCCAGGTAGGCG
Source organism: Acidimicrobiales bacterium (assembly GCA_052326605.1). Lineage (GTDB taxonomy): Bacteria > Actinomycetota > Acidimicrobiia > Acidimicrobiales > RAAP-2 > Bog-756. The sequence continues at coordinate 145,632 of JBKQMB010000008.1, forward strand.
AGGGGATTGTCGATCCACACAGCGCCCCCGATCAGCACGGCCACCCAGAACCACACCGAGACGACGGTGAGGGCATTGCGTACATTGTCGATGCGACGCAGGTCGTGGCGGAGCTCGGGCCGGCACATGCCGTTCTCACGCAGCCGGTCGGTGGGGAGGACCTTTGGCCGGTCGATCTGATCGAGCACCATGGTGGACGCCATGGCCGGAATATTACAGTTGGGAATCAAGTGACGCAAGAGAGTAAGGCCGGGGACGCCGCGCAGGGGATCAGCCAGCCGTTCACCGCGCGGTCGGTGCTGGCCAGCGCCATGCTTGGCGAAGAGCCACCGGAACTGGCCGTGGCCCACTTGGTGCACCTGGTAGGTCTGTTCGGCATCAACGAGAACCGGGCCCGGGTGGCGCTCAGCCGCATGGCCGCCGCCGGGGAGGTGACCACCGACGGTAGTGGCCGGTACCGACTGGCCGGCCGCCTGCTCGAGCGCCAGGAGCGGCAGGGTGCGAGCCGACTGGGCCGAACCCGCCCGTGGCACGGGAGGTGGCACATGGTAGTGGTGACCGCCTCGGGCAGCCCTGCCGAGGATCGCGCCGCCCGGCGGAAGCGCCTGGTGCTCGCCCGCCTGGCCGAGCAGCGTGAGGGGTTCTGGCTCCGTCCCGACAACATCGACCTGCGGCCGGACCCGGCGTCCGATGCCGATCTGGCCCTCTACTCGGGGGTGCCCGATGCCGATCCGGTCGGTCTGGCCGCCTCACTGTGGGACCTCGAGGGCTGGGCCGGGCGCGCCGGGGAGCTGTGCACCCGGCTGGACCGGCTTCTCTCCAAGGGCCCGGCCGACCTGACCCCGGGGTTCGAGCTGTCCGCCGCGGTGCTCCGCCACCTGCAGGCGGATCCCCTGCTGCCGGCCGAACTGCTCCCACCGGCCTGGCCGGGCCCGACGCTCCGTGAGTCCTACACGCGGTGGGACCGTCGCTATCGCCAGGTCCTCCGGTCCTGGGCGCGGGCCGGCCTGAGCCCGTAGGATCGCGGCCCCGGGGCATCCGCGCCGTTTCCAGGGCCCCACGTGCTCCGCCGGAGGTGCGATGACCGAGACGAGTGACCAGACGCCGTTAGCCGGCAAGGTGGCGGTCATCACCGGGGGGGCACGCGGCCAGGGCCGCAGCCATGCCGTCGAGCTGGCCCGGCTGGGTGCCGACATAGCGGTGTGCGACCTGTGCCGCGACGTGGCCAGCGTCGGCTATCCCCTGGCCACCGTGGAGGACCTGGCCGAGACGGCCCGCCTGGTCGCCGACCAGGGCCGCCGGTGCATCTCGACCGTGGCGGACGTACGGGATCTCGACGCCATGGTCGCCTTCGTCGACGGGGCCCGGGCCGAGCTGGGCTCGGTGGACATCCTGGTGGCCAACGCCGGGGTATCCACCATTGGGTCGATCTGCACCATGGGCGCCGCCGAGTGGAGCGAGACCATCGACATCAACCTCACCGGCGTGTTCAACGCCATGCGGGCGGCGGCACCGCACATGCGGCGCCAGCGCTGGGGCCGGATCATCGGCATCTCCTCGATGATGGGCCGCTCGGCCAACCCGGGCATCCCCGCCTACACGGCCTCCAAATGGGGGGTGATCGGCCTGTGCAAGTCGGTGGCCCTGGAGCTGGCCGGCGACGGGGTGACGGTCAACGTCGTCGCCCCGGGCAACGTCTCCACCCCGATGATCCACAACGACACCCTCTACCGCCTGATGCGGCCCGACCTCGACCATCCCGTCCGGGAGGACGTGGCCCCGGCCATGGCCGGACTCCATGTGCAGCCGGTTCCGTGGATCGAGCCGGAGGAGATCACCGCCGCGGTGGTCTTCCTGGTCTCCGAGGGGGCGTGCCACATCACCGGCTCGGTGATCGACGTGGATGCGGGGGCCTCGGCCCGCTTCACCGGCTGAGGCTCTGTGACCGGACACGCCCGGCGGGTCGCGCCGGCGCGGCGGCCGGGCGGCTCACTGGCGGGACATGGCGGCGCGTTCGTCGGCCCCGGCGTGGTCGGCATCGTCGGCACCACGCAGCAGGTCGATGTCGATGCGATGGAGCCGGCCCTCGAACGGGAACTGACCCCGGTAGCGCTCGCTGACCGGCGAGCCGTGGTCGTAGCCGACGCTGGGACCCACACTCGACATGATGGTCATGGCGAAGGGGACCGTGACGGTGCCGCTGTCCGAGCCGTCGATGACCAGGGTGGCCTCGCCACCGGCGCCGGTCCGGCGGAACCGCACGCCGACCGTCGAGTCACCCACCGGCACCGCTGCCTCGGACTCCACCAGGTGGTGGTCGCCGAAGCAGTTGTAGTCGAAGACGAGCCGGTCGTCCTCGACGAACAGGCTCAGCCCGGAGTTCTCCGTCCCCGAGGCGTAGAGCACCCCGGCGGCCCCTTCGGGTCGCCCGATGGTGGCCACCATGTCCCAGCCCCGTGCGCCGAGGGTCGGCGCCACCTGGGCGGGCAGGGGTGACATGGGGGGGAAGTAGGAGTAGTGGCGGTCGACCGGGTGGGGGGAGCGGTCGCGGTAGCGGGTGAAGAACAGCTCGATGGTCCGGTCGTCCAGGGGGAGGACGCCGTACTCCTCGGCCTCCCTCCACCACAGCTCGATCAGCCCGGCCACCTTGTCGGGCATCTCCGCGGCCAGGTTGTGGCACTCGGAGCGGTCCTCGGTGACGTGGTAGAGCTCCCAGTCGTCGTCCTCGAAGGGGACGCCCGGCTCATGGCGGGTGACCGCCTTCCACCCGTCGGCGTAGATCCCCCGGTGGCCCATCATCTCGAAGTACTGGACGTGCTTGGTGGTGGGGGCATCGGCATGGGCCGCGTCGAACGTGTACGCCAGGGGGACCCCCGAAAGAGGGATCTGTTCCAGGCCCCGGTAGGTGGCGGGCGCCTCGATGCCGAGGGTCTCGTAGATGGTGGGGGCGATGTCGTCGACGTGGTGGAACTGATCACGCAGGGCGCCGGCATCCACGATGCGCTCGGGCCAGTGGACGATCAACGGCACGTGCACCCCGCCCTCGTGGGTGTTCTGCTTGTACCACTTGAACGGGGTGTTGCCGGCCTGGGCCCAGCCCCACGGGTAGTTGGCGTGGCTGTGGGGACCGCCGATGTCGTCGATGCGTTCGACCGCCTCGTCGGGCATCTCGACCAGGAAGTTGAAGTACTTCATCTCGTGCATGACGCCGAAGGGCCCGCCCTCCTGGCTGGCGCCGTTGTCGGACAGCAGGATGAGCAAGGTGTTGTCCAGCTCTCCCAGCTGCTCGAGGGAGTCGACGAAGCGGCCGATCTGGGCGTCGGTGTGCTCGAGGAAGGCGGCGAAGGCCTCCTGCAGTCGGGCAGCCAGGCGCTTTTGGTTCTCGGGCAGGAAGTCCCAGGGCTCCACCCCTGGGTTGAGCGGGGCGAGCTCGGTGTCGGGCGGCAACAGCCCTGTCTCGATCTGCCGGGCGAACCAGTTGTCGCGCGCCGCGTCCCAGCCGTCGTCGAAGCGTCCGTGGTACTTCTCGAGGTAGGGGGCCGGAGCCTGGTGGGGGGCGTGCATGGCTCCGAAGGCCAGGTAGGTGAAGAACGGGCGGTCGGGCCTGACCGACTTCGTGTCGTGGATGAAGCCGATGGCGTGGTCGACCAGGTCCTCGCTCAAGTGGTAGCCCTGGTCAGGCGTGGCCGGGGGCTCGACGGCGTGGTTGTCGTAGACCAGCTCGGGATGGAACTGGTCGGTCTCGCCCTCGAGGAAGCCGTAGAAGCGGTCGAAGCCGCGTTGGCAGGGCCACTGGTCGTACGGCCCGGCGGCCGAGGCGTTCTCCATGGCGCAGAGGTGCCACTTGCCCACCGCGAAGGTGGCATACCCCTCGTCCCTCAGCACCTCGGCCACGGTGGTGGCGTGGTTGGTGATGTGACCGCGCATATGGGGGTAGCCGCTGTCGAAGTTGGAGAGGGAGCGCATCCCCACGGTGTGGTGGTTGCGCCCGGTGAGAAGGGAGGCCCGGGTGGGCGAACACAGCGGGGTCACGTGGAAGTTGGTGTAGCGCAGCCCGCCGGCGGCCAGGCGGTCGATGTTCGGGGTGGCGAGGTCGGAGCCGTAGCAGCCGAAGTGGGAGAAGCCGGTGTCGTCGAGGAGGACCACCACCACGTTGGGGGCGCCCTCGCCGGGGTGGGGCGGCGTGGGCCACCAGGGTTCCGACTCGGCCTGGGTCCGATTGATCACGCCGTCGAACCGCTCGTAGCTCTTCATGGGTGCATCCTCCCACCGGCCGGGGGCGGTGCCACCGGAACGGGGAGCTCCGCTGACCGGAGCATCTGTCAACCTGCCTGACGATAGATTCGCATCCGCCTCGTGTCCACCGGCCGGTCGGGCCGGTGGACAGCCGCCGGTCGGCTCTGCCTCTCCGGGGTGCATCCTCGCCATCGGGGTCGGATCGGCCCATGGTCGGGCGATGGAGCCTTCCGGCGAAGCCGGCAAGGCATGGGGGTTGGGTCCAGATCGACGGATGAGCCGCGGCAATCGAAGCGGAGCCGCGAGGTGCTTGATGTCCTGATGATCGACGCCGGCCGGTCGATTCTCCGCGAGGAAGGGGTCGCTACGACCTCGGCCAATGTGGCGTGCAAGAGGGTCTACGAAGGCGTGGATCGGGATGCCGGCCTGTGCCTCACGAACGCCTCGGTCATCCGGCTGGTGTGGGAGAACCACGCCGAGTTCCAGGCCGATGTCCTCGTTGCCGTCGCCCACGAACGGGGCCGCCCCGAAATCGAGCGCATGACCGCAGCGCTCCCCGCCGTCTTCGACGGACTCGACTTCTCGACCGTCGAGTCCCGGGTCCCGCTCTGACGAGCGCCTGAAACCCGACGTGCCCTGGCCGGTGTCTCAGGACACCCACCAGAGCACGTTCGGGACCCGCCGCCTTTGTGTCAGTCAGTATGCCCGTCAATCATCGGCATTGCAACTCGGAGTTGCGATCGTTGCGGGTGCAAACACGGAGAGGCCGTACTCGATCGGCCTGGAGGCTCGAGGGGGCGGTTGACGGGGTGATGGAGCGAGACGGCGTCGGGGCCACAGGGGGCGGAACCGCGAGGCGGGGACGGTGACCTCGCCCATCCGGAGTCGCAGGCGCGTTCCATGCCGCAGGTCTTCCTCATCGAGGGAGGGGAGAACGTGCGCTTCCTGCTCGAGTCGAAGAACTGGTCGCCGTGGATGCGCGTCCGGGGACCGGGCACCGCGGAGGACCTCCCAGTGGGCCAGAAGCGGATCCGGGTGGCCCTCCTCGACGGGTACGAGGCCGTCACCGAGCTCTGGGAGGAAGGGTACGGAATGCTGCCACGCCTTGTCGGCCTCCGGCTCCGGGAGCGCCTCACCATGCGCCAGCTCACGATCGCCGCCGGGGCCCTCGCCGAGGGGTGCCCGGAGGGGCCGGCCCACAGCTGCTCGCCGCGACGACGGACTACCATGCGGTGCCTGGCGCGAAGATGATCCAATGGGTGCACGCCGGGACGTTGTGATCAACGGCCCTGTTCGCCAGAACGCGGGCAATCGAGGGTGTCCGCGGTAGACAAGGAGGCCGAATGGCGTCACGCACCACCCGTAGGCAGCGCTTCGACGTCATCTGCGTGGGCGACGTCGCCTCCGACGTGTTCATCACCCTCTCCCCCGACCAGGTCGAGGTGCGAGGGGAGGCAGGCGAGCCAACACTGGTCGTTCCCTTCGGGGCCAAGCTTCCCTATGAGTCCGTCGCCACCGTGCCTGCCGGCGGCAACGCCGCCAATGCCGCGGTCGCATGCGCGCGCCTGGGTCTGCACGTCGCCCTCGCCGCGTTCGTCGGGGCCGACCAGCTCGGGCGCGACGCGGTCGCTGCGCTCAACGCCGAGGGCGTCGACACCTCGTTGGTGCGCCTGGACCAGCAGACTCCGACCAACAGCGACTTCGTCCTGCGCCTCGGCCAGGAGCGGACGATCCTGGTGCGCCACGCGCAGCACGACTACCACTGGCCCCACCTGCGGCCGTCGGAGGTGCCTGCCTGGCTCTACCTCTCCTCCGTCGGTCGGGAGGCGCAAGCCTACGAGGACCAGATCGCCGACTGGCTCGAGGAGACGCCGTCGGTCGAGCTGGCGTTCGAACCGGGCACCTACCAGATCGCCCAGGGGCCCCAACGCCTCGCTCGTCTCTACCGGCGGGCGGGCCTGATGATCTGCAACCGCGAAGAGGCGGAGACCATCTGCGGGTGCCCGCCCGCCGAGGACATGGACACGCTGCTGGCCGCCATGCTGGCTCTCGGCCCACGCCGGGTCGTCATCACCGATGCCGCCGCCGGGGCGTTCGGGGCGATGGGTGGCGAGCGCTACTCGGTGCCGATCTATCCGGACCGCGAGCCCGTGATCGACCGCACCGGTGCCGGCGATGCATTCGCCGCAACGCTTCTGGCCTGCATCGTCCGCGGGATGTCCCTGGAGGAGGCGATGCTGAGGGCCCCGGTGAACTCGATGAGCGTGGTGCACGCCATCGGCACCCAGGCGGGCCTGCTCACCACCGAGGAGATCGCCGCCCACCTCGAGGGGCTACCGGACGGGTTTGCGGTGGAGTCCCATCTGGTGGCAGGCGAGCCGGCCGGCCGGGCCCGCCCGTCGCACTGACGCGGGACGCCAGCCCTGCCCGGCGCGGTGACCCGGTAGCTTGCGATGGGGGCCCCTCCGACATGACTCCTTCCGTCCGACGATGTGGGCCAGGTGGTGCGCCGTCGCCAGTTGGGGGCCAGTGGGCTGCCGTCATCGGGGTGACGCTGCTGGCGGCCTGCACGGCCGGCTGTGGATCGGCCACCTCGGCGAAGGCGGGTGCGCCTGCCGGCGTGGCCCCCACATCGACGACGTCGATCCCCCAGCCGGTGCGCGGGTTGGCGGTCTCGATGAGCAAGCTGCTGCTCGTCGACACCAGCCGGCCGGTGGTCGGCGACGGGCACATCCTCGCTCGCCAGCGGAGTCTCCCGACCTATATGTGGACTCCCGCCGGGACCGGCCCGTATCCCCTCGTCGTCTTCGTGCACGGGTTCGACGTGGGTCCCCTCACCTACCAGCGCTTCTGCTCCACCCTGGCCTCGTCCGGCTACGTGGTGGCCGCCCCGTCGTTTCCCCAGGAGGACCCGTCTAGTGGGTTCGCACTCGATCGCGGTGAGCTGCCCGAAGAGGCGAACGACGTGTCCTTCGTCATCGGGGCACTCGAGCAGGGCCCCGAGGCCGAGGATCTCGACGGGGCGCAGATCGCTGTGGTCGGACACTCGGACGGCGCCGATGTCGCACTGATGGTCGGCTATCAACAGGGCACAGTCGATCCGAGGGTGCGTGCGATCGTGGCCGATGCCCCCGACCCGATGATCGGCGTCGTCGTGCCGTCGTCGGCACCGTTGCTGCTGGTCCAGGGCACCGCCGACTCCGTGGTGCCCTACGCGGACAGCCGGATCGTGTTCGACCAGGTGAGTGCTCCGAAGTACTACGTGTCGCTGATCGGGGCCGACCACCTGCCGCCGATCGAGGGTGGCACTGCGTGGACACCGGTCCTCGACAAGGCGGTCGCCGACTTCCTCGATGCGGCGGTGGCCGACCGGGGCCCCGGGATGCCGACCCTTGCCGGTGAGCTCGGAGCGTCCCCGCTGGTGCGCCTCGAGACGGGGTGATCACCCGCAGTTCGACCGGGTCGCACCGCCGGGCGAGGTCGGTGGCGCATGCCCCTCGGCTGCCACAGCGCCGAGTGGAGCCACGGCGTCGAGTGGACCGGCTCGCTCGACGAAGTCGGCGAGGAGGGCCAGGGACGTCCTCACCTCCTCCACGCGTACCGAGCAGCGGGCCAGCACATCCCCGTCCGACCGGGTCGCAGGGGAGAACCCGCCATCGGGTCGGACGAAGGGGTGGGACGGGCGGGCGTCGAAGTCCAGGCCGGCGGTGAAGAGGTAGACGACGCGAAGGCACCCGCCGACCGGTGCAGTCCGGCGGGTCGTCGGTGGGCGCCCGGCCGGTGAGGCGCAGCCCGCTCAGGGGTCGATGAGGACCCCGGGGTTGAGGTTGGCGCCCGGGTCCACCGCCAGCTTCGCGGCGCGCAACTGGGCGGCGAAGAGATCGGGACGCTGACGGTCGTAGCCGGGTCGGTGGTCGCGTCCGACCGCGTGGTGATGGGTCACGGTTCCCCCTCCAGCGGCGAGGGCCTCCATCACCGCCTCTTTGACCTCGGCCCACTGGTCGAGGCGCCCGGAGCGCTTCCCCGGGGCGATGATCGTGAAGTACGGTGCCGCGCCGTCGGGGTAGACGTGGGTGAGCCGGCAGGTCACCAGGCCGGGCCAGGCACCGACCGACCGCAGGGCGTCCTCCGTCACGGACCTGATGTCGGCGACGAAGGCGTCGAAGCGGTCCCAGGTGATGGCGGTCTCGAACGTCTCGTTGATCAGGCCGAGGCCGACGAGGCTGTCCCGGATGTAGGGCGCCCGGAGGAACGTTGCCTTCCATCGATCCGCGGCATCGGCCTCCTGGTCCACCTGCTCAGCGCGCCGGCCAGCGGCGGGCTCGATGGTCCCCCCGTGGTCGGCGACCAGTACCGCGGCCCTGGCCAGGGCGCCATCGACCGGGTGGTCGGCCGACTCGAAGGCGATGAGCAGGAGGTGCGCGCTCCCGTCACCAGCGCCGGTGATCAACGCCTCGGTGGCATCGAGCAGTCGGCAGTTCGACGGCCAGAGCCCGGACTGGGCCAGCACCCTGGCCGCCGCCGCTCCGGCCTCGAAGGTGGGGAAGCGGGCGACCCCGGAGGCCCGGAACCGCGGTCGGTCCTGGAGCCGCATCCATGCCTCGGTGATGACCCCGAAGATCCCTTCCGATCCGAGGAGCAGCCGGTCCGGCGAGGGCCCCGCCCCGGAACCGGGCAGACGGCGGGACTCCCAGGGACCCCGCGGGGTCACGGCGCGCATCGACTCGACGAAGTCGTCGACGTGGGTGTGCAGCGTGGCGAAGTGGCCCCCGGATCGGGTGGCCAGCCAGCCCCCGAGGGAGGAGACCTCGAAGCTCTGCGGGAAGTGCCGGAGCGTCAGGTCGTGCGGCCGCAGCTGCGCCTCGAGCGCCGGACCGAGCACGCCAGCCTGGATCCGGGCGGCCCGTGAGGCGCGGTCGATCTCGAGGACGCGGTCGAGCCGCCCGAGATCACAGCTGATCACCGGCCGATCGTCGTGGGCCGGTGCCTCCACCCCCCCGACGACGGACGATCCGCCCCCGTAGGGGATGACCACCGCCCCGACGTGCGCGGCCCACTCGAGCACGGCGGCGACACCCGCCTCGTCGGGCGGGGCGACGACGACGTCCGGCGGCCGGTCCCACCTGCGGTCGAGGGCCCTGACCACGTCCCGGAAGGACTTGCCGTAGGTGTGCCCGGCGCGGGCGACGTCGTCGGGACGGCACCATTCGGCCAGTGCCCGCGGGGGCACCAGCCGCGGTGGGCTGAGGTCGAGCTCAGCGGGTGTTGGCGGGTCGATCGGATCGAGTGCCTCGCCGCCGACGACCGGCCGGACCAGCTCGGCCAGTTCGAGCTGCTGAGCCGGGGTCAGCCCCTCGCCGGTGAAGCCCCACCCCCAGAAGCACCGCTCCATCGCCACGCTGGCGGATGCTAGGTCCTCGGTCGCCGCTTTGCCGGCAGCCAGCAGGCTCGGCTGGGTAGGCTGCTGTCGGTACACCGAGCATGAGCAACGGCCTCCCTCCAGACGAAGATGAACCCGATGTCCGGTTCACCTACGCCAACGAGCGCACCTTCCTCGCGTGGAATCGGACCGCACTGGCCCTGATCGCGACGGGGGTCGCCGCCACCCAGCTCCTCCCGGAGTTCCATGTGTCGGGCGGCCGCCGCATCCTCGGCCTGCCGATGATCGCACTGGGTGCCCTCGTCGCCGTCACCAGCTTCCTCCACTGGAAGGCCAACCAGCGCGCCATGCGGCGCGGCCAGGCGCTGCCCCGCTCACCGATGCCGTTGGTGCTGTCGGCCGGCATCGGGCTGGTAGCGGTCATCGCCGTGGTCCTCGCCGTCCTCGGTCCCAAGTAGGTCCGGGTGGCCGGCGTGGGGGAAGGAGGCGTCGCCGACGGGGCCGGCGCGAGGGACCCCGGCCTCGCCGCCGAGCGAACCGACCTCGCCTGGAACCGGTCGGGCCTGGCAGTGGTGGTCGCCGTGGCCATCATGCTGCGTCGGCTCTGGCCCCTGGAGGGTTACAAGTCGGTGGTCGCCCTCGTGCTCATCGCGGCCGGGGCCATCGCGTGGGCGGTGGGCATGCGCCTGGCCCGCCGCAAGCGACCCGACACCAGGGCCGGGTTGGGAGTGTCCACCTGTCGGATGTTGACCGTCGGGACCCTCGTCCTCGCTGCCGCCGGCTTCCTCCTCGGGGTCTTCACGCCCGGATGAATCAGGCCGTCCCCACACCCTGATCAGGGCGGGGCCCTGATCAGGCCGACGCCCGGGTCCGCTGTGCCCGGGCGGTGAGGGCGCGCCGGGCCTCGTGGCGGCCCGCTCGCATGAACTCCGGCCAGTCCGTCGTGTTGAGGAACTGGCGGTAGAACCCGGACCCGCGGACCTTGACGTAGGGCACGGGCTCGATCATCATCACGTCGGTCTCCTGCTGGAGCCGTTCCAGATTGGTCCTGGCCAGCTCCAGCTGCTGGCAGGTGCGGACCTGGCTGGCGATGTAGAAGATGCTGTTTCGCCGCTCCTTCCATCCCGAGGCGTCCTCGCCGGCGAACCCCGGCGGGTAGAAGCCGTTGATCGCCAGCGCCACCTCGGGTGGCTCCCCGAAGTCGAGGACCGGCCGCACCGGGAAGATGTCGACGATGCCGCCGTCGCACCAGTAACCGCCGGCGAGCTCCACCGGCTCGATGAACAGCGGCAGCGCGATGGCCATGTGGATGGCCCGGGCGACCGGCAGGTCCGGGTGGGTGCGGGGGCCGATGTACTCGAGGCGGTTCTCCTCGATGTTCCAGATCGGCGCGTAGGCGGGGATCGGCATCTCGCCGAGGGTCATGTCGCCCAGCAGCCGGCGGTACAGGGTCTCGATGCGCTCGCCCCGGATGACGCCGCCGAAGCCCTTGGCCGCCCGTGGAACCACGGAGGCCAGCATCCGCCAGTCGATGTCGACGTACTCCTCGGGGCGGATCCCGAGGGTGAAGGCCGCGACCTCCTCGGCGGGGATGCCGGCGGCGATGGGGAACCCGAACAGGGAGGACCCCGAGCAGAGGGAGATCACCGAGGGACGCACCCCTGCCTCCTCGAGCGCTCGGGCGGCTCCGACCACCGAAGCGAGGGCCCCGCTGCCCCCGGTCGCCACCAGGGCGAGGCGGCGCCCCTGCAGGTCGGCTATCCGGAGGGGCTGCACGGGCGGGAACGGGTGGAGGTCGGGCTGCCGTCGGCGCTCGAGGGGGAAGGTCACCAGGGCGCGCCGGGCGTCGTCGATCAGCCCGGCGTCCTCGCGGACGCCTTCGACGAACTCGCGGGTCCGGGTGATCACGTTGAAGTACTGGCGGACCCTGAACACGTCGAGCATGGTGTCGAGCATGGGTCCCATTCTCGGCCGGAATCGCCCACGGGACTAGGGTCCAACGGCCCGATCAGGCCAGAATCCTCGTCCAGCCCTTGGCGACCGGGGCCATGAACAGGGTGGTGAGCCGCATGGACCGGTGGAGCCAGGTCCCCTCGGTGCGGGCGTACTCGTCGTCCTCGAACCCACACATCCAGTAGGACGTGCCGTCAGGGCGGCGGCACGGGCAGAGGAGGTCCCAGCGGCCCCGTGCCCGGTCGCCGTCCACCTCGATACGCGGTTTCACGAACAGGTGGCGCGAGAAGGAGAGTGTCGAACCACGGAGCCGGGCAGCGATGGCGGATCGCCCGGCCGCACGCCCCAGCCCGGGCCCGCCGTCCCAGACGCCGTCGACGGTGAACAGGGCGGCTGCCTCGTCGGCGATGCGCTCCAATTCGGGCCCGCCGACGACGCCTTCGGCCGAGAACCGGCCGTCCAGCAACTCTCCGTAGCGCGCCTTCAGCGCGTGTATCCCGAGCACGCTCTCGCTGGCGTCTACACGCCGGCGCAGTTCCGCCACCTCGGCGGCCAGCTCTTCGATGGTGGTCATGGCCTCTCCTTGCCGACGTCGAGTGGTCCGCACAGTATGGGCGACGCACTTCATCGGACGGCCTGCGCGCCGTCCGACCACGGACCCCTTCGGCAGTCGGCGGCCGGTGCGTCGGGGCCGATGGTTGACGCCGAGGCACTGAACCGTTAGCTTCCCGAACCAAGCGAGGAAGACGGACTTTCGAGCGCGAACGAGGTGACCGTGATGTCAACCGATCCGCAAGCCGCCACCGAACCGGCAGGTACCAGCCACAGGATCGTGGTCGGAGTGGACGGATCAGAGTACGCGGAGCGGGCCCTGGAATGGGCGGCGGCCCAGGCCGACCGCACCGGGTCCGTACTCGACATCCAGACCGCCTACGAGCCCGGTTACACCTTCATCACCCATGACGAGGTGGAGCGGACCATGGAGCGCCGCGTCGACGAGGCGTCGGCGTACGTGGCCAAGGTGGCACCCGGGGTGGCGACGACGAGCGGCGCGCACGAAGAGGCACCGGCAGCGGCGCTCATCGAGGCTAGCGAAGGTGCCGACCTGCTCGTAATCGGGTCGCGGGGACTGGGTGGATTCGCGGGCCTCCTGCTCGGCTCCGTCGGCCTGCAGTGCAGCCTTCACGCCCACTGCCCGGTGACCATCATCCGCTAGCGGTACCCCGGCCGGCCCGGTGGCAACGTGGGCGGCCGGTGGCCGGCGGCCGGGGCCGCGCCGGGCGACAGCGCCCGACCCCGGCCCCGGCCCCGTCGACCGGCGGATCAGTAGCCGCCGCTGCAACCATGCTGGTCCGGAGCGGCACCGGGGTTACCCCAATAGCGGGTTGCAAATGCGACTGCGACCCGGATCTGCTGCTCCGGCGTTGCGTCGGCGGCACTCGCCGGGTAGCCGAAGGAGTTGAACCGGCTCCAGTTGGCGTTGCTGAATCCAAGGCCACCGCTGAACAGTGACCCGCGCACGTTCCATCTTCCGCCCTGCTCGCAGATGTTCACCCGCTCCCATGCGGCGCGCTGGTAGCCGGTCACCCCGTCAGCACCCGTCGACGTGCCGGATGCCGACGACGTGCTGAGTGTGCTCCCGCCCAGTGAGCCGTAGAACCCCGCCCCGCCGAAGGCAAAGATCCCGCCGTCGGATGCGACGGTCACGTAGCCGTCCTCGATCGCTGACACTCCGATGACGGGCTTGTTGAGGGGTCGACCGCCGGTCGAACCGTAGAACCCGGCCCCACCGAAGGCGTAGACCCCCCCGTCAGAGGCCACCAATCGGTAGCCCGTGCCGCTGGCACTGATCCCGACGACGGGTTGTCCGGACGGTGCCCGGCCGGCGAATCCGGCGTCGCCGAGCGCGAACACTGCGCCGTTGGCTGCAGCCTCCCAGTACCCGCCGCCGTCGGGGGTCGAAGCGACACCGACGATCGGGCTATCCGGGGACAGGCCACTGGTTGACCCGTGGAAGCCGGCATCACCGAATGCGAACACCCCGCCGTCGGATGCCACGACCCAGTAACCGCGTCCGTCCGGGGTGGACGCCATGCCGACGATCGGGCTGTCCGGGGACAGGCCGCTGGCCGACCCGTAGAAGCCGGCATCACCGAAGGCGAAGATCCCGCCGTCACTGCCCACCTCCCAGTAGCCGCGTCCGTCCGGTGTGGAGGTCATCCCGACGATCGACTGGTCAAGGTGGAGAGCCCCGGTCGAGCCGTAGAAGCCGGCGTCGCCGAAGGCGAAGACGCCCCCGTCAGAGGCGCCCTCCCAGTAGCCGTCACCGCCAGGAGTGAAGGCGACGTCCACGATCGGCGCATTGAGCACCACACCGTCCCCGTTGGGAAGGGCGGTCGGGGCAGCTCCTACCGGCGCGGTGAGCGCGGTGAGCGCCCATGCGGCCGCCGCGGCGGAGGTGGCAACCCCGACCATGACCCAGCGGCGGGTCCGCGGGGCCTGTGAGCCTGCCACGGAGTCGGAGGGTGATGCATCGGAGCGAGTGGAATTGCGAACAGGTGTACGGCGAAAAGGGGTAGTCGAAAGCATGGTGGGTGACCTTTCCTCGGTCGGTCAGAGCCACTTCGTCCGACGAAGCTGCTCTGACTCTCTTTTGGTTGGGTGGACCCCACATCGGTGCATTCAACGCCCCAACCGAGCACCGGGAAGGGTGGTTCGGCCTGGCTACAAGAGCCGGGTGTGCTAGCGGGTGTTTACGTCCGTTCGTTGGTTGAGGGTTGTTTCGCTGTCTCCTGGTCGGTCGGTCCGCGCCGAATGCCCGGGGCATTCGAGGGGAATTGCTCACGCCTGGGCGGCGGGCGGGCCGGCGGGTGCCGTGGCCTTCCGAGAGACAAGTGTACCGGGCCGGGGCGGTGGTGGGCCACCGGAACGCCACGCGGCAACGGATCCGCCCGGGTTGCAATCACGGGTTGCAGCATCGGGACGCCGGCCGCCGGGCGATCCCGCACGCACCGAAAGTACCAAAAAGTACCTGGTTACAAGCTTGTGGCCTCCGTGCATTCGGCCGGCCCCGACGGAGGGACCGGCACCGGAGGGTCCCTCCGTCGCCGGAGCTCGCGCCCTGCGAATCCGCGAGCGGGCTTCGGCTACCGTCTGCACGAACGAGGAGGGCCCGTGATCGAGCAAGTGGTCGAACGATGGCACGCGTATCTTCGGGACCGGCTTCCCGGCGGGCTCGACGAGCTGCTCGACGACGAGGTCGTCTTCTATTCGCCGATCGTCTACACGCCCCAGAAGGGCAAGGCGATCACCGCGCTCTACCTTCAGGCCGCCAGCCAGACGTTTCCGGGCGATCAGGCGACGTCGCCCCCGGGGGACGGCACTCCTCCGAACGGGGGCTTCCACTACACGAAGACCGTGCTGGCCGATGATACGGCGGTGCTCGAGTTCGAGACCACCATCGAGGGCAAGTACGTCAACGGCGTCGACATCATCCGCTGCAACGAGGAGGGACGCATCGTCGAGTTCCGGGTGATGATCCGACCACTGCAGGCGATCAACCTGGTGCACCGGCAGATGGGGGCAAGCCTCGAACAGATGAAGCCGACCGGCTGACATCGGTCGAAGGCACGAGATCGGAGGTCGATCCTGATCCGTTCAGCCTGGGCCTCCACCCTCCGTGCGCCTGCGCAGGGCGCGGGCCTGCTTCAAGCACCGGTCGACGCCGGCGATCAGCGCCGGACGCCGTCGGAGGGGTACGAGTTGGAACGGCGATTGCAGCGGCCACAGGCCACGCCGTTCGAGTTCGACCAGCTCGAGGGGGACCTCACGGTCGGCGATCCCGTACTTGTAGGCCTGGCCCCCGATGCCGAGGTCGTACTCCGCGTGGTCACGGGACGCGGCGAATTCGATGCTGGCGAACAGGGTGCAGATGCCCGGGGCGAAGCGGGACCAGGCTTCGTCGAAGCCCGCTATCCAGCCGGTCGCCACCTTGCCGGCCGTCACGCTCAGCCCGACGCCCATGCACTCCCCGTCGCGTTCGATGGTCGTGAGCCAGATGCGCCCTTGGTCGGAGAGTGCGATCACGGACTCGTGCAGCATCTCCAGGACGCGTTCGTCGAAGACCGCACCACCGTCCTGGCGGGCCTTTCGTCTGCTGTTGTACTGCCGCACGACCGCGGGGAGCCGGGCGGTGATCCCGGCGGCGTCGTCGTGGGTGGCGATCACGAATCCCTCCTCGGCAATACGGCGTTGGCGACGGCGCACTCCGTGGGCCAGCCCCTTGTCACGGCGCGCCAGCCAGCCTTGGTACCCGCCGGTGTCGAGCGACACGCGCAGGCCCGGGCACGAGGCGAGGCTCTAGAGGTTCGGCCTGGTGCCCCCCATGCGCGCCACATCGCGTCCGACCAGGGGGACGTCCGTTCCATCCAGCCGAACCGCAGAGTGTCCGGAACCGGGCTCGTCCGCTGGAGTGCTCGGGCGAACGCCCCGGCCACTTCCGATTCGCGCCCCGGGGCACCAGCCGGCTCCACGGCGTTCAACACCGCCGAACCGGCAATCTCGTATCGGGCCAGATTGAAGCGCCGCTTCAACAGGGTCATGGGCAGCACGCCCACCAGCTCGCTGCCTTCCCACGCCGTCAGCACCCTCGGCGACGTCCCCGGAGCCGCGAGGTGCCGGTACCAGGGCATCACGAGGGCCGGTGCGGAGCGGGGCCGTTCGCCGGCGACCACGAGCCGGTCCCACTGGGGAAGCAGCACTCCCAGCTCGTCGAGATCGGAGTGGACCTCGACGTCTAGCACGACGCACCTCGACGGCGGACTCTGCGGAGCACCGGCTCCGCCCGGAACGAAGCGCCTCAGCTGCATCATTGGTCCCGGATCATCCCTACATGCATAGTCGTGCTATCCACGGGACTGGAGGAGCGCCGACTACGACGGACCGTCCCACGACGACCAGGACGGGGAAGCCGGCCGGCTGCCGGGACGACCAGGGAGGGTTCCGCCGCGGACCCGAGGTTCCGAGAGGCAGGCGCTGACCGGCCCGGCCCGGCCACCGGCCCTACAATGGACCCATGTACTACGGACACGGTTCGTGGGTCGTCCTCGTGGTCTTCGGTGCCATGTTCGCCATGCGGGCCCTCTCTTCGCAACGACGCCGGGGGGGCAGCCGCGGAACACCGACCTCGAGGAGCGCCTTCACCGGCACCCGCCCCCGGGGAAGCGCGGGAGGGTCGCCGTCCGGGTCGCCGGCTCCGGGGGATACGGCGTTCACCGGCATCGCTCCGGGCTGGCTCACGGACCCCTTCTGCAGGCACGAACAGCGGTACTGGTCGGGGAGCGAATGGACCGAACACGTGACCGACGGTGGCGTCCCCGGCGCCGACCCACCGACGCCTCGCTAGCCTCGACCATTCAGTCGACCGCCGGTGCACCGCACCTCTCGCAGTTGGGGACAGCCGTTGCGCGGACGCGCACGCAGTTAGGCGCGCTGACACCCTTGGCGGGCACGGCCCTGAACTGCCCCGCGGGCGCAGTGGCGACGATCACCGGCAACGTCCTATGGCTCTTCGGCCAAGGGCCGGCCGGTCACCTCACCCCCCCGGGCCCCGAACGGGCGGACGGTCACGCCTGCAGGCTCCCGAGGCAGGAGCCGAACCGTCCAGGACCTGCGCCCTGGCAGACTTCTCCCGTGCCAATGGAGAATGCGTGCGTGGATGAGCCAAAGGGATCGGGTCGGACGTCCCACCGGCCGGCGAGGTTCTGACCGTGGCCGACCCGGTCCGACCTTCCGTCCGTCGCGGACGAGGAAGTGCTCTGGCTTGGGACAATACCTTCGAGGCGATCGTGTTCGACTGGGACGGCACCGCCGTTCCGGATCGCCAGGCCGATGCCTCCAACGTGCGGGAGCGCATCGAGGAGATCTGCGCCGCGGGTGTCCACGTGATCGTCGTGACGGGAACCCACGTCGGCAACGTCGACGGCCAGTTGCGGGCCCGGCCGCACGGGAGAGGGCAGCTATACCTGTGCTGCAATCGGGGGTCGGAGGTCTTCGCGGTGACCAGTGAGGGACCAGAGCTCGTGTTCCGGCGCACGGCCAGCGTTGCAGAGGACCGCTTCTTGGATCTGGCAGCCGAGGTCACCGTCAAACGCCTCCGGGAGCGCGGTGTCGAGGCGGAGGTGGTTTCCGAGCGGTTCAACCGGCGCAGGATCGATCTCATCCCCGTCCCTGCGTGGGCCGATCCGAAGAAGGCCGAGATCGGCGCCCTGGGTAAGGCGGTGGCCGGGCGGCTCGTATCGGCAGGGATGTCCGGTCTGGCCGAGGTCGTGCAACTAGCGGCCGACGTTTCCCGGGGTGTCGGTCTGGCCGACCCCCGGATCACCAGCGACGTGAAGCACGTGGAGATCGGGTTGACGGACAAGTCCGATTCGGCACGGTGGGCGGCGCAGTGGTTGGCCCAACGGGGGATCAACGGCGGCCTGGTGCTGATCGGGGGCGACGAGTTCGGGCCCATCGGCGGCGTGGCAGGCAGTGACTCGATGATGATGGTGGAGGAGTTCGCCCGCGGAGTGGTCGTGTCGTTCGGGGTCGAGCCCGAGGGCGTTCCCGCCGGAGTGGTGCACCGGGGAAGCGGACCGGACGGGTTCCTCGAGCTGCTCGACGGGCAGCTGGCTCGGCGATCGGCTCGCCGGGTGCCGGCCATCGACCTCGATCCGACCTGGGTCGTCCCGTTGGCCTCGACACGTGCCATGGAGCAGGTCGCCGAGTCGCTCGGCACGCTCGGCAACGGTTTCGCCGGCACCCGTAGCTCCTGGGAGGAGGACGACCGGGTCGGAGGCCCCCTCTTCCTGGTGAATGGTATCTATACCAACGAGGGCCAGCTTCTCCCGGGACCGCTCTGGACCTGTCTCGACCGGCCCGGCATCACCCGTCGGTACACGGAGAAGCGCATGCTCGATCTGCGCGGTGGCACGCTCGTCCGTCTCGGCAACGAGCGCCTCGGCGGTCGCTCCCTGCGATTCGTCTCCATGGCCATGCCGCACGCCATGGCACTGCGGGCCGAAGCTCCCGAGTCCCATCTCGAGCCTGGCGACCCACTTCGACCACCGAGGGAGGACGTGCACTTCGAGTGCGAGTTCCAGGGTCGGAGGTGGGGCGCCAGGACGGCGGCGGGTGCCAAGCAGGCGGCGGGTGCCGGCATCGCGGTGGCGGCCCGCGATCGCGTGGAGACGGTGGCGGGACGTCGAACGGTCGAGCGCCTGGCCACCTGGGCTGCCAACCCCATGGCGGCGGCGGACCTCGACGACGCCTACCGCGAGCTTGCCGACGTGGAAGCGCTCGGCTTCGACGGGCTGCTGGCCGACCACCGAGAGGCGTGGGCGCAGCTCTGGGCGGACGCTGACGTGGTGATCGAAGGGGACCACGATGCGGAGCTGGCCGCCCGCTTCGCCGTCTTCCACCTGCTGTCGGAGGTGGCGGATACCGGAGAGGCTGCGGTCGGCGCCCGCGGATTGACGGGTGCCGGCTACGCAGGCCACGTCTTCTGGGATGCGGACGTGTTCGTCCTCCCCGTTCTTGCGGCGATCCGGCCCGAAGCGGCGCGGGCGATGCTCGAGTACCGGATCCGGCGCCTCCCGGCGGCGCGTGCCCACGCCCGGGCCCACGGCCGAGAGGGCGCACGCTTCCCTTGGGAGTCGGCGGCCGACGGGACCGACGTGACGCCACGGCTGTTCCGGAGGAGCAGTGGGGAGGTCATTCCGATTGCCACCGGCGCCCACGAGGAGCACATCGTGGCCGACGTGGCCTGGGCGGCGGCGCACTACGCGGACTGGACCGGCGATGCCGCATTCCTCGAGGGGCCGGGCCATGGGTTGCTGGTCGAGTCCGCCCGGTACTGGGCCAGCCGCATCCGGGTCGATGCCGACGGCCACGGACACCTCTACGGAGTCGAGGGCCCCGACGAGTACCACTCGGTCGTCGACGACAACACGTACACCAACGTCATGGCCCGCTGGAACCTGCGCCGGGGCGCCGACCTCCTGAGCGGATCCGGCGACACGGACGAGGCGGATGCATGGCGTGCACTCGCCGACCGCCTGGTGGACGGGTGGAGCCCCGAGCAGGGCATCTATGAGCAGTTCGCCGGCTACTTCGCCCTGGAGCCGCTCGTCATGTCCGGGGTCGCCCCGCCGCCGACCCTCGCCGACGCCGTGCTGGGTTCGCAGCGGGTGGCCGGCTCCCAGATCATCAAGCAGGCCGACGTGCTCATGCTCCACCATCTCCTCCCCGAGGAGATGAAGGATGGGTCGCTCACGGCATGCCTCGCCTTCTACGAGCCCCGGACCTCCCACGGCAGCTCGCTGTCACCGGCCGTCTCCGCATCGCTTCTGGCCCGGGCCGGAGACCCGGAGCGGGCACTCGCGATGTTCCGCCTGGCCGCTCGCCTCGACTTCGACGACCTCACCGGGACGACGGCGTTGGGACTGCACATGGCCACATTCGGAGGGGTATGGCAGGCCCTCGCTTTCGGCTTCCTCGGACTGGGCGCCGAAGGGGGCGTCCTCTCCATCGACCCCTGCCTCCCGCAGACATGGACCGCGCTCGGTCTCAGCTTTCGCTTCGCCGGCCGGCGCGTCAACGTGCGCGCCGAGCACGACCTGGTCACGGTCACCAGCGACGCCCCTCTGCTCGTGCGGGTCGGGGGACACGGGGCGAAGCGGTGTGAGCCCGGCGCCAGCACGATCCCGGTGGACCCGTCCGCCGCCGGCCGGAGTCGGCGGTGAGGATGGCCCGCCGACAACAGTAAAGCAGCCGCTTGACCGACCGCCGACCCGTCCATATGCGCAAGTAAGTGCTTGACCGAACTGTCTCCCTCGATCGGGTGTTCCAGGCGCTCACGGATTCGAACCGAAGGGTCATGGTGGAGCAGCTGAGCGTCGGGCCGGCCTCGGTCAGCGAGCTCGCCGGACCGCTCGCCATCTCGCTTGCGGCGGTGGTCCAACACGTACAGGTACTGGAGGCGTGCGGGCTCGTCCGCACGGAGAAGAAGGGCCGAACCCGTACGTGCCGAATCGAGCCGGCGACCCTGGCAAGGGCCGAGCGGTGGATTGCCGAACGGCAGAGCGCATGGGAGCGCCATCTCGAACAGCTCGGCGAGTACCTCGCCGGACACCGTGGAGAACCAGAGCAGAGGAGTTGATCATGACCGAACGGTCTGTGGCCCACGCGACATTCGTCATCGAACGCACCTACGACGCTCCTCCCTCGCGGGTGTTCGAAGCGTTCGCGTCCAGAGAGGCCAGGGGCCGGTGGTTCATCGGTCCCGACGACTGGAAGCGATCCGACCACGAGCTCGACTTCCGGGTCGGGGGCCGCGAACACGTCAGTGGCGGTCCGCTGGGTGGCCCGGTCCACTCCTTCGACGCGCAGTTCCGGGACATCGTGGCGGATCAGCGCATCGTGACGACCTACGAGATGCACATGGACGACGTGCGGATCTCGGTGTCGGTGGCGACGATCGAACTCCTGGCGGAGGGATCGGGAACACTGCTGATCTACACGGAACAGGGCGCGTTCCTGGACCGTCACGATCTGCCCGCATCGCGCTAGGAGGGGACGATCGATCTGCTGGACAAGCTCGGAGCCGAACTTCGCTGACAGGGCCCGAGGGCCGCACTTGGAACGGAACCACTGATCCGCATAGGGTCGCTGGTCATGGCCACGTGGACCACAGAGGACATCCCCCGGCTGGCCGACCGCACTGCCGTGGTGACGGGGGCGAACAGCGGCCTGGGATTCGAGACGGCCCTGGCACTGGCCGGAGCCGGGGCCCGCGTCGTCCTGGCCTGCCGCGACCAGTCCAAGGGAGGTGACGCCCTCGAGCGCATCCGCCGGAAGGTGCCCGACGCCGACGTGCAGCTAGGTCGGCTCGACCTCGCCGATCTGGGGTCGGTGCGGTCGTTCGCCACCGAGTTCGCGAGCGGGCACGACGGCCTGGACATCCTGGTCAACAACGCCGGGGTGATGGCCATCCCCCGCCGCGAGACTGCCGACGGCTTCGAGATGCAGTTCGGCACCGACCACCTGGGCCACTTCGCCCTCACCGGCCTGCTGCTGGACAGCCTGGTCGCGCGGCCGGGTGCGCGGGTCGTCACGGTCAGCAGCACGGTGGCCAAAATGGGTCGCATCAGGTTCGACGATCTCCAGGGTGAGCGCCGTTACGGCAAATGGACTGCCTACGCCCAGGCCAAGCTGGCCAACCAGCTGTTCACGGTCGAGCTAGGCCGACGGGCGACCAGCCGTTCCCTGGACCTTGTCAGCGCGGCCGCCCACCCGGGCTACGCCGCCACCAACCTCCAGATGGTCGGACCCAGGATGAGTGGCTCCGGTCTCCTGGAGAGGATCAGCGGCCTCGGGAACTCGGTGTTCGCCCAGACCGCTGCCGCCGGGGCGCTCCCAAGCCTTTACGCCGCGACGTCACCTGACGCCCGCGGCGGCCGGTTCTACGGCCCCGACGGTCTGTTCGGCATGCACGGACACCCGACGTCGGTTCCGTTCGAGCGGGCGGCCCGAGACCCCGACACCGCCCGGCGACTGTGGGAGGTTTCCGAGGAACTCACCGGCGTCGGGTTCGGTGACCTCGACGGGTGGAGCTGAGAACACCCACCGGGCAGATCGCCGCCATCGTGGCCGACGAGGGACGAGCGCGCCCTGGCGCGGGCCGCCGCCCTGGCCCCGAACCGGCGCAATCGGTAGAGTCGACCTGGCCGACGCGACTGGGGGAGGGAGCAAATGCCTGACCAACTGGTTGCCCTGACCACCGGGGCCAATTCGGGTATCGGACTTGCCACCGTCCTGGAGCTTTCCCGTCGCGGTGTGCGTTCGGTGGGGACGGTCCGTTCTCGCTCGAAGGCCCAAGCCGTCACAGAAGCAGCCGCCGAAGCGGGCGTCGAGGTGGAGACGGCGATCATGGACGTCACCGACGCCGCCTCCTGCGAGCGGGTCGTCCGCAGGTACCGGCCGACGGTGGTCGTCAACAATGCCGGGTTCTCGATTACCGGGGCGGTCGAGGACATCGGCGACGAGGAACTGCGCACCGCGCTCGAGACGATGGTCATCGGACCGGTGCGGCTGGCCCGACTGGCGCTCCCTCACATGCGCAAGGTCCATTCCGGCCGCATCGTCAACGTGTCCTCCATCTACGGGCGCACGTCGACTCCGCTGACCGGGTGGTACCAGGCATGCAAGCACGCGCTCGAGGGGGTATCGGATGCCCTGCGGACCGAGGTCGCCGCCGACGGCATCAAGGTCATACTCGTCGAGCCGGGGCTCTTCCGCACCGGCATCTGGCAGGAGGCCGACGACGAGCTGAGTGGCAGAGCCGAGTCGCGGTTCGCGTCCTCCTACGAACGGTTGCTGGCCGTCACCCGGCTCGCGGGGCCGATCATGGGCGAACCCTCGCATGTCGCCGATGTCATCGCCGGCGCCGTGACGTCGCGCAATCCGCGGTCGAGGTACCTCGTGGGCCACGACGCCCAGGCATTCGCCGCGCTGCAGTCGATCGTGCCCACGCGGGTCAAAGATGGTGTGACCCGCTTCATCCTGGGCCTCTGATCGGTGAGCGCGGGCGCAGTGATCGCCCGTCCCGCGTGGCGGGCCTCTCGGGAGGGCAACAGGTAGCGTGCACTTTCCTGATCGAGGGTCGCCGGGGTGAATCCGAGTGCCGCCGGGGGCGGATGGAGGCCAGCATGTTCAAGGTGATCGTCGTGGGCACGGACGGCTCGGATCGGGCGGCGGTCGCCGTCAGGCAGGCGTTCGAACTGGCCCGGACGTCCGGAGCAAAGGTCTACGGCGTCCACGTCGTGCGCCCGGCGATGATGCTGGGTACCGAGCAGATCGATGCGGCCGCGGTGGCGGCAGTGAATGCCGGCCGGCAGGAGGAAAGCGAGCGCATCGGCAAGCAGCTGCGTTCCGAGGCCGAGAAGTTCGGAGTCGGAGTCGAGGTGCTGACGTTCGATGGTGACCCCGCGGATGCGCTGGTCAAGGTGGCCGAGGCGGAGAACGCCGACCTCGTGGTCGTCGGCAACCGGGGCATGACCGGGATCAAGCGTTTCGCTCTGGGGAGCGTCCCCAACAAGGTGTCGCACCACTGCCCCTGCAGCCTGCTGATCGTCGACACGGACCGGGCTTCGGCGACCTGAGGCGGCGACCTCCGGTCGTGGGCGGGACAACGTGGGCCGACCTGCCTGTGACCGCCGCAGCATCGAGAGAGGAGGACGCCTTGCCCCATGTGCAGATCCAGTTCGCGATCGACGACGCCGGAGCGGCCGACGCAATTGTCGAGCTGCTCTTGGCCGAACGCCTGGTGGCCTGCGGGCAGCGCACCGGCCCGATGGTCAGTCAGTACTGGTGGAAGGGTTCACGTGAGCACGCGGAGGAGTGGCTGGTGCTGCTCAAGACGCGATCCGAGCTCGCTCCGCAGGTGGTCGACGCAATCCGTAGCCGACATCCCTACGACACACCGGAAGTCGTCGTTCTCGAGCTCGTCGGAGGTGCTCCCGACTACTTCGAGTGGATCGATGACGTCACCACGGATGGCACTCGGTGAACCGGCTCGGCCCGCTCTCGGGGCGTCGGACCCGCCTCGTCCCGGCTACTGCCGGTGGGTAGCATAAAGACGGCAGTTGACCGGCGGATTCTGCATTCCGGCCGTACGTGGCGCGCACTGTAACGTGCTCCCGAAAGGAGCTTCGGCAACGACCGAACCGGATCGCCTTCAGATTCCGCCACTGAGTCCACGGGACCCTGCGAGCGGGCTGTTCCGGTGGTCACGCGGCGCCATCCGTCCGGAGGTCCTCTCCGCCCCTGCCGGTGGGGGAGAGCGCCCTGGGCACGAGCGGGCCCGAAAGCAGCGGGCGTACGGATCCTGCCTCCGGAGGCCGTCTGTCACTATTGGTCGGGCGGCAGGGCCAACCGCCAGGCCGGGGAGCTCTTCGGGTTCGGCGAGGACGAGCTGGTGGGCATGCCCGTGGAATGGCAGCTGGAATGGCGGTGCCCCCGGGGTAGCGAAGCGCAGCACGGAGGGCCTGCAACCACGACCCGGCCCGGCTGCCCGAGCGACGTCGCCTGCGAGCTGGCCTCCCGAGGCTCATTCGCCCGCAAGGTCCCGGTGCCTGAAGGCGATCACGCCCACGAGGGCGGAGATCACGCCGATCGCCACCATGACGCCCCCTGTCGTCCAATTCGGAGAAACGGCGGGAGCGGAGGCCATCTGGTGGAAGACCGACGTGTCGAACGCCCAGTGGTTGAGCGCGCCGATTCCGCCGACGATCTCGACCAGCAGCGACCAGCTCAGGACGCCGTAGACGACGACCGAGGTGGCCCGAGGCCAGACGCCCAAGGTCAGCGCGCCGATCCCGAGGATGCAGATGGCCGGCGGGACGATGTTCAGCCCGGCTCCCACCACCGGGGTGAAGGCCACCCCCGCGTGCTGGCTCGCCGCGCCGAGCCAGGTGCACACGCCGGCTACCACCCCGGCCGCCACCAGTACGAGGGTCGCGACCAGCAGCCTCCCGCCGAACCATGATGGTCGGGAGACGGGGCGGACCAGGAGGTGGTCGAGACGCCCCCCGGCCTCTTCGGCGCGCGCCGCGGTGACCTGACCGGCGGCGACGAAGGCGACGAGCACGGCCAGGATGAGGAAGACCAGGCCGAGATAGGCATTGGCATCGGCGCCGGGCGCCCCGAGTCGTGTGAGCACCTGCCCGACGGAGGAGCCGGAGATTCCTGTAGCACCCAGGCCTTTGACCACGAGCCCGTAGAGCAGTGCCGAGAGGGCGATTGCCACTCCCCACCCGATGACGGTGGGGCGAGTCAGTCGAATCGCCAATCCGACGGGCCCGGAGAGCAGCCCGAGGCGTGGCCTGGCGCTCGACCGGTCGGGCAGCGTGCTGGCCCCGACGTCCCGGTTGCCGGCGAGGTGCACGGCCACCAACGCCAGCACGGCGGTGAAGGCGACGATCGGCAGGAGGGCCACCGGGCGGGGCCCGGTGAGGGGTTGGAGCTCCTCGACCCATCCGAGCGGGGAGGCCCACCTCAGCCAGTGGAGGTCGACGCCGGAGTCGGCCACCATGCGGACGGCATAGCTCACGCCGAGGGCCACTGCGGCCCAGGCGGCGGCCTGACGGCGGGTCGCGGCGAGCTGGCTGGTCAGGGCTCCGACCGCCAGGAACATGGCTGCACTCGACACGAGGGCGACGGCAAGGAACAGGGCCGGCCCCGCGGGGATGCCGACCTTCCCGGATAGTCCGGTGACGACGGTGATGATGGCGGTGATCGCCCACAGGGTGGCGACGCCCCCGGCCAGGCCGACGAGCGCCTGGTTGGTGGCACCCCGCCGGGTGGTCCGGCCCGCGAGGAGGAGCTCCCACCGCCCGGAGTCCTCCTCGCCGCGGAGCAGCCTGGTGCTGGTGAGCAGCCCCCAGACGGCACCGAGGATCATCAGCGTCATGGAGACCTTGTACACGGTGAAGCCGGCGACCGTCTGGAGCTCGGGGGCGGGACCGAACAGTGCGGTCGTCGCACTGTTCGACCCGAATGCCGCCGCCAGGCGGTCCCGTTGCGCCTGGGTCTTGTACAACGAGAGATAGCTGAAGGCCGAGGACGCCACGAAGATCCCAAACACGTACCCCCACAGGGCCCCCGACCGCACCGCTTTCCGTGCCGTCAATCGGGCGACCATCGCACCGGGCGACCGGCCGGCAGGCATCGGCCCGCCCGGCGCGGCCTCAGTCTGCACGTACGGTCGTGCCCCGGTGCGCCCCGTGCCCACCGCAGGGGGAGGGGGCGGGCGCCTCACGCGACGTCTCGAGGCTCGCGGTGATGGTGTTCGCTCTCACAGGTACAACCTCCCATCGCCGTCCAAGACTACTGAGCGCAAGCGCAGGGGCCGGCCCCGATCAGCCGGACATGCCCACGACGGGGGCAACGAGGCTGATCGCCCCCGTCGAGCCCTGGAAGACGGCCCCACCGAAGTTGAAGATGCCGCCGTCGGAGGCGACCAGCCAGTACCCCGGACCGTTGGATGGTGTCGCCATACCGACGATGGGCGCGTTGAGGTGGATGCTGCCGGTCGACCCGTGGAACCCGGCGTCACCGAAGGAGAAGATGCCGCCGTCGGACGCCACCAGCCAGTAACCGCCTCCGCCTGGGGTCGCCGACATGCCGACGATGGGCGCGTTGAGGGGCCGGCCCCCCATCGACCCGTGGAACCCGGCGTCACCGAAGGAGAAGATGCCGCCGTCGGACGTCACCAGCCAGTAGCCGCCTCCGTCGGGGGTCGCCGACATGCCGACGATGGGCGCGTTGAGGGGCCGGCCCCCCATCGACCCGTGGAACCCGGCGTCACCGAAGGAGAAGATGCCGCCGTCGGACGCCACCAGCCAGTAGCCGCCTCCATCAGGGGTCGCCACCATGCCGACGATGGGCGCGTTGAGGTGGATGCTGCCGGTCGACCCGTGGAACCCGGCGTCACCGAAGGAGAAGATGCCGCCGTCGGACGCAACCAGCCAGTAGCCGCCCTCGTCGGGGGTCGCCGCCATGCCGACGACGGGCCGGTTGAGGTGCTGGCCCCCCATGGAGCCGAAGAAGGGCTCGCAGAAGGAGAACACACCCCCGTCGGACGCCGCCAAGCGGTAGCCGGGTCCGGGTGAACAGGCCACCGCCCCGCCGTTTTGCCGGGCCTCCCCCGAGTTGGGGTCGATGATCAGCGAGGACTCGTCGACGGCCTCGAACGCGCTGGCCGGCACCTGCTTGAGTTCGTTGACGAGGGCGATCGGCCAGTTCTGGTCGGCCGTTCCACCGAAGTACCAGTTGGAACCGTTGTCCGCCAGGATCAGTCCGTACTGCTGCATGGCCCGCAGCACCACCTGGGCCTGCGGTGAGTACCCCGAGATGTCGTACCCGGCCTTCAGTCGGAACCGGGCGCCCATCGGGGGAAGGTTCGGGCTGCTCGAGGCCCCGGCTTCGTGGCGGGCCGGCCAGATGAACGAAGTGTCGGTCGACTCGGCCGTCATGCGGATGGCGTGGGTGACCGAGCCCGCCTGCACCTCGTCGTAGCGCAAGAGGCCGGGCAGGATCGGCAGCCCGGCGGCGTCCGCCGATGTCCACCCGGCGGGACGCAGGGCGTTCGAATCCAGGTTCCAGATGGCTCCGGAGCCCGCCGTCGATCCCGAGAGGCTGTAGTGCGCGTCGTACAGCTCGTAGAGGGTGCACGTGGCCGGGTTGACCATGAGCGCGTGGCGGTCCCCGGTCGAGCTCGCACCGCCCTCGATCGGTGTGTCGGCGCCGAACGGGTAGGGGCCCGGATCGCTCTGGTCGGCGTAGGTGAACGCCGGGAACACCGTCGGGTGGGACGGCGCCACCACCGTGTAGGGGATTCCATACGGGTTGGACGGGTCACTCGACGGACCGAAATCCGGATGCAGGTCCGTGGTGGCGCTGCCCATGCTGGCGAGCCAGGCCGCACTGTGAGGGTCCACCGGAAGCCCCGAGATGTCGGTGTTCCACACGTTGTCGGCCGGGAACATCGGGCAGTCGGGTGCCCCGGGCAGCGGGGACCCGGCCGATGCCGGCTCGACTGCTACGACCTGGACCAGGCCTCCGCACGTCACCACCGCCACCAAGATGGCCGCCAGCAAAGGCCTCGATCGGCTCCCCATGGTCAACACCGAAATCGACGGTACTCCATGGGGCCCGCCGAGGGGGAGGATCGACCGACCGGTCGACCCCGTCGTTGCTGGACTCGACTCCAGTGACCCATGGTGGCTGCATGCGATCGGGGCGATCTCGAGGAGCGGAGCACACGTCAGGGGGCGGACATCCCGGCGTGCTCCCCTGGTTTCGGGGTCGCAGGCGAGCAGGAATTGCGTTTTCCTCACCTGGAGGGCATGTTGGCGCGGTTCGCCTGGGAGAACAACCCGGGCGCGTGGGCGATCGCGGCTAGCTTCGACGGGCAGATGCTGCGCAAGGAGGGAACCGTGACCGAGGCAAGCAGAGCGGAGTCAGGGTCAGGGGCCCGGCTGGACCGCCGGGGGTTCCTCGGGCTGTTGTCGGTGGCTGCGGGCGGCGCTGTGCTCGGGGCATGCTCGTCCGGATCGTCGGGGTCGTCCGGATCGACGTCGAGCCCGGCGGCGGCCTTCCCGATCGGAGCGGCAGCCAAAGCGTCGTCGAAGCCGACGACGGTCACCATGTGGCATTCGATGAGCTACAACAACCAGACGACGCTGCAGAAGCTCACCGCCGCCTTCAATGCCTCGCAGGGCGACGTCCACGTCAACCTGGTCAACCAGAACAGCTACACCGACACCCTGACGCTCTTCACGGCCGCGCTGAGCAGTGGCGGCCTCCCCGACCTGCTGCAGATGGAGACCGTCGATCTGCAGTTGATGATCGACTCCCGCAGCGTGGTGCCCGCCCAGGCGGCCATCGCCGCCGCCCACTACGACCTCTCGGACTTCCTGCCCTCCACCATCAACTTCTTCAAGGTGCAGGGGACCCAGTGGGCCATGCCCTTCAACATCTCGTCCAACGTCCTGTACTTCGACCAGAACGCCCTCACCAAGGCCGGCCTCGACCCGGCCAACCCGCCCGCCACCCTGGCCGAGCTCAAGGCGGCGTGCCAGAAGATCGTGTCGAGCGGCACGGCCAAGTACGGCATGAGCCTAAAGCTCGACTCTGCCTACTTCGAGCAGTGGTTGACCCTGGCCGACGCACTCATCGTGAACGAGGAGAACGGACGCAGCGGGCGGGCCACCAAGGTGGTGTTCGACGGTGCGGTGGGCACCTCCCTCTTCGAGTGGTACGCCGACATGCTGGACAGCAAACTGGCGCAGCCCACCTCGGCCACCACCTACGACAACCTCCTGGGGATCGCCAACGGGATCGCCCCCATCTGCCTCGAGACCTCCGCGGCCCTCGGCACCATCCAGACCCTCCTCAGCGGGGGGCAGTACGCCAACATCAAGCTGGGGGTGGCCCAGACCCCGAGCACGACCTCCGACCGCAACGGCGTGTTCCCCGGCGGGGCCGGCCTCTACATGGTGAGCAAGTCCTCGCCGGCCCAGCAGGACGGCGCCTGGCAGTACATCACCTACCTCGACCAGCCGGCCCAGCAGGCCCAGTGGGCGGTGGGTACCGGGTACATCCCCATCCGCAAGAGCGCCACCGCCCTGCCGGCCATCACCCAGCTGTGGGCCGGCCAACCCGAGTTCGAGGTGTCCTACCGGCAGTTGGCCGAGAGTCCCCAGAACCCAGCCACGGCCGGTGCCGTGTACGGCCCCCAGTCCCAGGTGGAGCAGGCCATCGACTCCGCCCTCACCTCCATCTCGACCGGCACCTCGACCACGTCGGCCATGTCCCAGCTGACCAGTACGGCGAACGGCATCATCTCGAGCTACAACACCCGGATCGGCGCCTGAGCCGGGCGTGAACGGGCAGGGGGGCCGACCCGTGGACGCACGTGACGCCCGGACCGGACTGGGGGGGCTGGCAGTAGCGGAACCCAGCCGACTGGCGTTCGAGGGGGTGACCAAGCGCTTCGGCGACGTGGTCGCCGTCGACGACCTCACCCTGGAGGTGGAGCCGGGCGAGTCCCTGGTGCTGCTCGGCCCGTCCGGGTGCGGCAAGTCCACCGCCCTGCGCATCATGGCCGGCCTCGAGACCCCGACCGCCGGAGTGGTGCGCATCGGCGACCGGGTGGTCAACGACGTCGACCCCAAGGACCGCGACGTGGCCATGGTCTTCCAGAGCTACGCGCTCTACCCGCACCTGACGGTGGGGAAGAACATCGAGTTCCCGCTCCGCCAGCGCGGCGTGGACAAGGAGGAGCGCGCCACAAAGGTCAAGCGGGCGGCGGAGACCCTCGGCCTGGGCGATCTCCTCGGCCGCAAGCCGGCCCAGCTCTCGGGCGGCCAGCGCCAACGCGTCGCCCTGGCCCGGGCCATCGTGCGCGAGCCGCTCGTGTTCCTGATGGACGAGCCGCTCTCCAACCTCGACGCTGCGCTGCGGGTGCAGACCCGGGCCGACATCGTCGAGCTGCAGAGCCGGCTGAAGACCACCACCCTCTACGTCACCCACGACCAGGTCGAGGCGATGACGATGGGCCATCGCATCGCGGTCATGAGCGAGGGCAGGCTGCAGCAGGTGGCGGCGCCCGAAGACCTGTACGCGCACCCGACCAACGTGTTCGTGGCGCACTTCCTGGGCAGCCCGGGCATGAACCTGGTCGAGGGGATGCTGGTCGAGAACGGGTCGCCCGACGCGTCGGGCGGCGGCGGACGCGGCACGCTGTGCGTCGCCTTCGCCGGGGCCTCGGTGCCGCTGCCGGCCGAGGTGGCGGACCCGGTCCGCGGCAGCGGGCCCGACGTCGTGCTCGGCCTGCGTCCCGAGGCACTGCGCCTCAGCCCCGACGGCGTGATCGCGGCCAACGTCATCATCGTCGAGCTGCTCGGTGCCGAGACGCATGTGATCTGCCACACCGAGAGCGGCGCCCGCATCATCGTGCGCCAGGGCGCGGGGGCGACCAAGCCGGCGCTCGGCGAGGCGGTGCGCATCGCCGTCGACGCGGACCCCGAGGCGTACCACCTCTTCGACGCGTCCACCGGCGAGCGGCTGGGGGGACCGTGACCGCGGTGGCCGAGGCGGCTGCGGCGGCGGCGGCACCGAAGGCCCCCGCGCGGAGCCACGGCCTGCGGTCCCGCATGCGCAAGGAGGCGGCCCTGGCCTACGTCTTGCTGCTCCCGGTGATGGTGCTCTTCGGCGTCTTCTCCTTCTATCCCTTCCTGCGCAACTTCAAGCTGATGCTCTACGAGACGCCGCCGGTGCCCGGCCTCCCGTCGCGCTACGTCGGGCTGCACCAGATCATCCCCACCATCACCTCGACGCAGTTCACCCAGAGCCTGCTCACCACGTTCGTCTTCGTGATCCTGGTGGTCCCGCTCAGCCTGATCCTCGGGCTCGCGCTGGCCGTGGCCGCCCACCGCAGGCTCAAGGGCATGGGCATCTACCGGATGATCTTCTCCTCGACCGTGGTCAGCTCGGTGGCCGTCGCCGCGGTCATCTTCGGCACGCTGCTCAACCCGGTGGTAGGCCTGTTGCCCTGGCTCGGGATCAACCCGAACCCGCCGGCGCTCGAGAGCACCACCTGGGCGCTGCCGTCGGTCGCGGTGATCACGATCTGGCAGTTCCTCGGGCTGTCATTCATCATCATGTCGGCCGGGCTGCAGTCGGTGCCCGACGAGCTGCTCGAGGCGGCGCGCATCGACGGCGCCACCGCCTGGACGAGGTTCTGGCGCATGACCGTGCCGTTGCTGTCCCCCACCATCTTCTTCGCCGTGATCGTCAGCACGATTTACGCCTTCCAGGCCTTCGGCGCGGTGGACATCCTCATCGGGAACAGCAACGCCGTCCGCCTGCACACCAACGTGCTGATCTACAACATCGTCAACACGCTGCAGATAGAGAACAACCCCGGGGCCGCCGCCATCATGGCGACGGTGCTGTTCCTCATCATGCTGGGACTGACCATCCTGCAGATGCGGCTCCTGGAGCGGCGGGTGAGCTATGCCCGCTGACACCCGGGATCCCAAGCGGTCCCGCCGGCGTCTGCGGACCATCGGGAGCTACGCGCTGCTGACCGTCTTCGCGATCCTGGTCCTGTTCCCCATTTACGTGACGGTCGTCAACTCGCTGCTCGTCCCGGACCAGCTGGTGCAGCAGCCACCCCCGCTCTTCCCGACCGACCCCCAGTGGCACAACTACCTCACCGCCTGGACCTCGGGGCAGATGTCCAAGTACATGACGACGTCGGCCATCATGACCGTCGTCATCGTCGTGGGCCAGCTCGTCACGTCCATCCTCGCTGCCTACGCCTTCGCGTTCCTGCGCTTCCCGCTCAAGCGGACGCTGTTCGTGATCTGCCTGGCCACGCTCATGATCCCGCTCGAGGTGACCTTCATCACCAACCTCGACACGATCACGTCGCTGCACTGGTTCAACACCTATGAGGGCCTGTCGATCCCGTTCCTCGCCACCGGCTTCGGCATCTTCCTGCTGCGCCAGGCCTTCCTGCAGATCCCCCGCGACCTCCAGGAGGCGGCCCAGCTCGACGGCTACGGGCACCTGCGCTTCATGACCAGGGTGGCCGTGCCCCTGGCCCGGCCGTCCCTGGCCGCCCTCGGCGTGTTCTCCTTCCTGGCCGCGTGGAACCAGTACCTGTGGCCCCTCGTCTCGACCGGGGGCCAGTCGCCCCTCAACACGGTCCAGATCGGGCTCAAGCAGCTGATCGGCACCCAGGTGTCGCAGATCCCCGTGTCGCTGGCCGGCGCGGTCATCGCGTTCGTGCCGCTGGTGATCCTGCTGCTCGTCTTCCAGAAGCAGCTGGTGCGGAGCCTGACCGCGGGCGCCGTCAAGTAGGGAGCGGCTGCCGCCTCGGCGGCTCCGGTGCTAGGCAATAGACATGCGGACCCCTCGTCTCTCCCTCCTCGCCGCCGCCGCGCTCTGCGTGACGTCGGCCAGCACGGCCACCGTGACCGCCATCGGCGCCGCCGGCGCACCGGCGGCGGGTGCCGCGACCAAGCTCCCGAGCTGCAACCTCAAGGCCCTCTCCAAGCACAAGGGCGTCGTCGACATCACCTTCTGGAACTCCATGACCCAGGCCAACGGGACGACGCTG
>JBKQMB010000009.1:0-22258 GCA_052326605.1 Acidimicrobiales bacterium
GGCTGGGCGCTCCCCGTGGGCCGGGTCGGCGGGGTGGTGCGTTCGGCGTCCTCCCTGGTGGGGCGCCTTGGGGGTGCGGTGCGGGGGTGCCTTCGGGCCGTTCTCCCCCCTTCCTCCCTCTCTCCCGGCAGTGCCCCCGGCAGTGCCCCCGGCAGGACTCGAACCTGCGCCACCGGCTCCGGAGGCCGGTGCTCTATCCGCTGAGCTACGAGGGCAACGGGCGGGGCCGGGCGCCGGTCATCAGAACCGACGGCACGCTCCACCGAGGGACCAACTGTAGTGCGATCCATCGACCCCGGACTTCCCGCCCAAACGGTGAGTGCCTGCCGACCACGTATTCTCGCAGCAGCATGTCTGCCCGAGATCAACTTGCCCAAGCCGTCAGCGAGGCCGTCGCCACGCTTGCCGCCCGTGACGGCCTCGACCTCTCGGTCGACCCTGACGTCGTCCATCTCGAGCGCCCGGCCCACCGTGAGCACGGGGACTGGTCGACCAATGTCGCCATGGCCACGGCCAAGAACGCCGGCACCAACCCGCGGGCCCTGGCCTCCTCACTGGTGGAGGTGCTCGGTGCCGAGCCGCCCGCCCACGTCACCCTGGTGGAGATCGCCGGACCCGGGTTCATCAACTTCCGGCTCGACGACGGATGGCTCCACGACGCCCTGGCCGATGTCCTGTTGGAAGGGGAGGAGCACTACGCGCGTCCCGACATCGGCCGCGGCGAACGGGTCCAGGTCGAGTTCATCTCGGCCAACCCCACCGGCCCGATCCATGTCGGAAACGGGTGGTGGGGCAGTTACGGCGACGCCCTGGCCCGGGTGCTGGCTCGTGCCGGCTACAGGGTCAGCCGCGAGTACTACGTCAACGACACCGGTGGCCAGATAAGGACCTTGGGCGAGAGCCTCCTGGCCCGACATCACGGCCACGAAGTGCCCGAAGGTGGGTACCAGGGCGAGTACGTGACCGAACTTGCTGCCACCTACGACGGGCCCGACGACGTGACCGTC
The DNA here is from genome assembly GCA_052326605.1 of Acidimicrobiales bacterium. GTDB lineage: Bacteria > Actinomycetota > Acidimicrobiia > Acidimicrobiales > RAAP-2 > Bog-756. Next base: position 1,008 of record JBKQMB010000009.1, read on the forward strand.
GCCGGCCGTTGGGCGGCCGATGGCATTCTCGACCACATCAAGGCCACCCTCGCCTCGGTGGGTATCGTGTTCGACGAATGGTACAGCCAGGCGTCGATCGAGGAGAGCGGGGCTGTGGACGAGACGATCGCCCTCCTCGCCGAGAAGGGCCTGGTCTTCGAGGAGGACGGAGCCACCTGGTTCCGGGCCACCGAGTTGGGCGACAGCCGTGACCGGGTGCTGCGAAAGTCCAATGGTGATGCCACCTATCTGGCCGGTGACCTCGCCTACCACCGCGACAAGTTCCTGGTGCGGGGCTTCGACCGGGTGATCGACGTGTTCGGTGCCGACCACCACGGCCAGGTGGCCAGCCTGGTCGCTGGGGTCAAGGCTCTCGGGGTGGAGCCGGACCGTCTGGAGGTGAAGCTGGGCCAGATGGTCTCGCTGGTCGACGGTGACGAGGCGGTCAAGATGGGGAAGCGGGCCGGCAATGCCATCCCGCTCGATTCGCTGGTGGCCGACATCGGGCCGGACGCAACCCGGATCCTCAGCCTTATGACCTCCCCGGACCAGGCCACCACCTTCGACCTGGCTGCGGTCAGGGAGCAGTCGGCGGAGAACCCGGTCTACTACGTGCAGATGGCCAGTGCCCGCATCGGGGGGGTGGGTCGGAAGGCCGCGGAGCGGGGAGTGTCCCGGGCTCCCCTCGCCGAGGTCGACCTCTCGCTGCTCACCCACGAGCGCGAGCTCGAGCTGATCCGCTGCCTCGAGGAGCTTCCCGAGGTGGTGGCCGACGCCGCCGTCGACCGGGCGCCGACCAAGGTGACCGCATGGGTCCGCCGTCTGGCCGCCTGCTTCCACGGCTTCTACCACGACTGCCCGATTCTGGCCGAGGACGTGGATCCGGGGTTGGCCCAGGCCCGTCTGTGGCTGGTCGAGGGTACCCGGATCGGGTTGTCCATCGGCCTCGGACTGCTCGGGGTGTCGGCGCCGGAGGCGATGTGACCGCCGAGTCGGCGCCGGGCGTCGATCGGGCCGGTGCGATTCCCCCGGATCCCTTGGACGCAGATCCCTCCGGTCCGGTCGCCCGCGGTCTGCTCCCGGTGACAGCCGAGGTCGACCCGGCCGGCCGCTTGCGCGTCGGCGGTGTCGACCTGACCGGCCTGGCCGAGGAGTTCGGCACGCCGTTGTTCGTCTACGACGAGGCACATCTCCGGGCCATGTGCCGCGAGGCTGTCGAGGCGTGGGGGGACGGTGTGGCCTACGCCACCAAAGCGTTCCTGTGTGTGGCCATGGCCCGGCTCGCCCACGAAGAGGGGATGTGCCTCGACGTGTCGACCGGTGGCGAGCTCCATGTCGCCCTGGCCGCCGGGGTGCCCGCCGATCGGTTGGTCCTGCACGGGAGCAACAAGTCCGATGCCGAGCTCTCCGCCGCCCTCGAGGTGGGCGTGGGCCGCATCATCATCGACTCGTTCGACGAGATCGACCGGCTCGAGCGCCTGGTAGCCGCGTCCCCGGGCCGTCCCAAGGTGCTGGCCCGGATCACCCCCGGGATCGAGGTCCACACCCACGAGTTCGTCCAGACCGGCCAGGACGATTCGAAGTTCGGTTTCGGGCTGGCCTCCGGTGCGGCAGCCGAAGCGGTGGGGCGCCTTTCCGCCCTCGATGCCCGGGGGGTCGTCGAGTTCGTGGGCATCCACGCCCATCTCGGAAGCCAGGTCTTCGCCCTGGCGCCCTTCGCACGGGCCATCGACGTGCTGGCCGGCTTCTTCGCGCCGCTCGGCCTTCCCGAGCTGGTGGTGGGAGGCGGTCTGGGGGTCGCCTACGTCAACGGGGAGGAGGCGCCGCCGATGGCCGAGTGGGCCGTCTCGGTGCTCCAGGCCTGTCGTGCGGCGGGCATCCCCGACTCGGTCCGCGTCACGGCCGAGCCCGGCCGATCGATCGTGGCCACCGCAGGCATCACGCTCTACCGGGTGGGGACGGTCAAGGACATCGCCGGCCATCGGACGTACGTGTCGGTGGACGGCGGGATGAGTGACAACCCGCGGCCGGTGCTCTACGGAAGTGGGTACGAGGCCTTCCTGCCCCGGGAGGTCCGCGCTGCCCGCCCCAAGGCGATCCGCGTGGTCGGCAAGCACTGCGAGACCGGCGACGTCGTGGTCTCCGAGGGCTACGTCCCCGAGGACCTCGTGGTCGGTGACGTGCTGGCCACCCCGGTCACCGGTGCCTACGGGCATTCGATGGCGTCCAACTACAACAAGGTGCCCCGTCCGGCAGTCGCGTTCATCGCCGATGGTGTAGCTCGGATCGTCGTCCGCCGCGAGACGCTCGACGACCTGGTGCGCCTCGACGTCTGACAGTCGTTCACCTGCTCCATCAGGCGGTAGCGTGACCGGGTGACCTCGGGGCCCTCGTCGGATCGTGTCGTGCGCATCGCCATACTCGGTTGTGGGAACGTCGGTTCCGCGCTGGTCGGTATCCTGCAGGACCGGGCGGACGCACTGGCCGTCCAGTCCGGTGCCCGGTTCGAGATCGCCGGCATCGCCGTCAACGACCTCTCAGCGACCCGGCCCCCCCACGTCCCGGTCGAGATGCTGACCGCGGACGCGCAATGCCTGGTCGCCGATCCCTCGGTCGACCTGGTGGTGGAGCTGATCGGTGGCCTGGTACCTGCCGAGGAGTTGGTCCGGACGGCCCTGAAGGCGGGCAAGCCGGTGGTCACCGCCAACAAGGCACTGCTTGCGTCTCCCGAAGGCGTGCAGCTGCGGCACCTGGCCGACGAGCGAGGCGTCGACCTGCTCTACGAGGCCGCAGTGGCCGGGGCGATCCCGCTGGTCCGTGCCTTGCGGGAGTCGTTGACCGGTGAGCGGATCCATCGGGTCATGGGCATCGTGAACGGAACCACCAACTTCATCCTCACCAAGATGAGCGAGCAGGGTGCCGACTACGCCGACGTGCTGGCCGAGGCCCAGGCGCTCGGGCTGGCCGAACGTGATCCGACGGCGGACGTGGAGGGCTTCGATGCCGCCGCCAAGGCTGCCATCCTGGCCGGGGTGGCCTTCGGGTACGACGTGGCCGGGAACGAGGTGATGCGAGAGGGGATCACCGCCATCCGCGCCGTCGACGTGGAGTTCGCCGACAGGTTCGGCTACGTCGTCAAGCTGCTGGCCATCGTGGAACGCACCGGGGAGGACGCCCTATCCGTGCGGGTCCATCCTGCCATGGTGCCCAAGTCCCATCCGCTGGCCGGGGTGCGCGACGCCTTCAACGCCGTCTTCATCGAAGGCGAGGCGGCCGGGGAGCTGATGCTCTACGGGCAAGGTGCAGGCGGCCTCCCCACGGCCAGTGCGGTCGTCGGCGACCTGATCGACGCCACCCGCAACTTCCTGGCGGGGGCGTCCGCGCCGGCCCCGGATCGCCAGCCCGCCCATCTTCTACCCGAATCCGATCTACAGACCCAGTACTACATCAGTCTCGACGTCATCGACCGCTCCGGCGTCCTCTCCACGGTGACCAAGGCGTTCGGGGACAATAACGTCTCGATCCGGTCCATGGAGCAGGAGGGCTATGCGGGCGAGGCCCGGCTGCTCTTCGTCACCCATGTGGCGCGCGAAGGCGATGTCCAGGCCACACTGCAGGCACTGGCCGAACTCGACATCGTCGAGCAGATCGGGGGAGTCATGCGCATCGTCGGCGACGCAGGATGACCAACGTCGGGAGCGCAGTCGGGTGGCGGGGAGTCATCGAGGAGTACCGCGAGTTCCTCCCCGTCTCGGGTGCCACGCCTGTCGTCACCCTGTTGGAGGGAAGCACCCCGCTGCTACCCGCGCCCCGGCTCTCGGCCCGAGTCGGGGCCAGGGTCCTGTTGAAGGTCGAGGGCGCCAACCCCACCGGCTCGTTCAAGGACAGGGGAATGACCGTGGCCATCTCCAAGGCGGCCGAGGAAGGCGCCAAGGCGGTGGTGTGCGCCTCCACCGGGAACACCTCGGCTTCAGCTGCTGCCTATGCGGCACGCGCCGGGCTCACTTGTGCGGTCCTGATACCCGAAGGCCATATCGCCCTGGGGAAGCTGGCCCAGGCCCTCATCCACGGGGCGCGGGTCCTGCAGGTCCGTGGCAATTTCGACCAGTCGCTGGCCATCGTGCGCGAGCTCGGCGAGCGGGCGCCGGTCACCGTGGTCAACTCGGTGAACCCGTACCGCATCGAGGGCCAGAAGTCGGGTGCCTTCGAGGTGATCGACCAACTGGGTGACGCCCCCGAGGTGCACTGCATCCCTGTGGGCAACGCAGGCAACATCACCGCCTATTGGAAGGGGTACCTCGAGTTCAAGGAGGCCGGGCGCTCCACCAGGTTGCCGCGCATGCTCGGCTTCCAGGCCGCGGGAGCGGCCCCCATCGTGGAGGGGCACCCGATCGAACACCCCGACACCGTGGCCACGGCCATCCGGATCGGCAACCCGGCGAGCTGGTACGGAGCGACCTCGGCGGCTTCGGAGTCCGGGGGTGGCATCGGCGCGGTGACCGACGACGAGATCCTCGAGGCCTACCGCTTCCTGGCCTCCGAGGAGTCGGTGTTCTGCGAGCCTGCCTCGGCTGCCTCGGTGGCCGGCCTCCTCAAGAACGGACTGCCGGATGGCGTCGGGCCGGGGGCCACCGTGGTGTGCGTCCTGACCGGCCACGGGTTGAAGGACCCGGACATCGCCATCAGCCAGATCTCCGTACCGACGGTGGTCGATGCCGATCTGGGAGCGGTGCTCGAACAGCTCTCGCTGTAGTCGGGCGCCGTCGGGGAGGTTCTTCCACCACCCGGAGGAAGGGACCGGACGATGGGCCGGGACCCCCCGGTTGTTGCCGGAACCGCCTGCTGCCTGTAGTATGGGCTCACCTTCGCTTCCACAACTTGCCCGTTCGGGCCTGTGGGCGGGACCTTCTGGTGCGCATCAGTCGACGCGATCAGCCCGTGCCCGGCGACGGGGGGAGTAGCTGGCGAGAGTCGATCTCGAGGCTCGCAACTCCCCGCCCCTGATTCCCTGGCAGTCGGAGCCAATCCATCTGTCAACGAGGACATTGTGAAACGAGGAAGCCGATGACTGCCGAACAGCAGCTCGAGCGCTCGGTATTGGAGAGCAAGGAGCGAGATGAGCTCCACGCGATCGCACAGGCCCTGTCTGTGAAGACCAATACCAGGACGAAAAAGGCCGACATCATCGACGGCATTCTGAAGGCCACCGGAGTGGCCGTGGGCGGCGGTGCCGCCGATTCCGCGAACGGCGGCGGCAACGGAGCGACGACCAACGGTGACGCGCCGGGTGGATCGGGAGGCGGCTCCTCGGGCGCAGGATCCGATGGTCCGAGCCCGTCCCGGCGGAAGCCGGTGGTGCACTCCTTCGGACCGGCGGACGGCATCGAACAGTCGGACGGTCCGTCAGACCTCGATGCCGACTTCGGCGATGTGAAGGCCGACGCCGACGACGGCAGCGAGCAGGGTGAGAGCGGTGGTAAGTCCGGAGCACAGCAGACCGGTGCCGGCGCCCAGCAGGGCGGGGGGGGCTCCCAGCCGTCCGGCGACGCAGGCCGCCAGGGCAACCAGCCCGGCGGCAACGGACAGGGAAACAACCAGGGCAACCGCAACAACCGCAACAACCAGAACAGCCAGGGCAACCAGAACAGCCAGGGCAACCAGGGCAATCGCAACAACCAGGGCAACCGCAACAACCAGGGCAACCGCAACAGCCAGAACCCACAGGGCGGCGGCAACGACGACGCCGGCAACCGGCGCACCAACCGCCGCCGGCGCGGTCGTGACCGCCAAGGTGGCGATGGGGACCTGCAGGGCTCCGGCACCCAGGAGCAGCAGTACCAGGGCGAGCTCATCCCCGTCAGCGGCCTGCTCGATCTCCGCGACGAGGGATATGGATTCCTGCGGTGCGACGGCTATCTCCCTTCGACCAAGGACGTGTACGTCTCGATCAGCCAGGCCCGCCGGTTCGCGCTCCGCAAGGGTGACCGGATCGAGGGGTTCTGCCGCCCCGCGGGCAGCACCGAGAAGTTCCCGGCGCTGCTGCAGATCGACTCCGTCTCCTCGCTCGATCCCGAGGTCGCCCGCAACCGCCCGCGCTTCGAGGACCTGACCCCGCTCTTTCCCGACGAGAGGCTGCACCTCGAGATGCCCGGGGACAAGGAGAACATGACGACGCGCATCGTCGATCTGCTCTCTCCCATCGGCAAGGGTCAGCGCGGCTTGATCGTGTCGCCCCCCAAAGCCGGCAAGACGACCGTGATGAAGCACATCGCCCACTCCATCGAGGCCAACAACCCCGATGTGCATCTGATGGTGCTGCTCGTCGACGAGCGTCCCGAAGAGGTGACCGACATGCGCCGCTCGGTCAAGGGCGAGGTGGTCGCCTCCACGTTCGACCGTCCCTCCGAGGAGCACACTGCCGTCGCCGAATTGGCCATCGAGCGAGCAAAGCGACTGGTCGAGGCGGGCCGCGACGTGGTGATAATCCTCGACGGGATCACCCGGTTGGCCCGTGCGTACAACCTGGCCCAGCCGGCCACCGGCCGGATCATGTCCGGTGGCGTCGATTCTGGTGCCCTGTACCCCCCGAAGCGCTTCTTCGGTGCGGCCCGCAACATCGAAGAGGGAGGGTCGCTTACCATCCTGGCCACGGCTCTGGTCGAGACCGGCTCGAAGATGGACGAAGTCATCTTCGAAGAGTTCAAGGGCACCGGAAACATGGAGCTCCGCCTCGACCGCCGCCTGGCCGAGCGGAGGCTGTATCCGTCGATCGACGTCAATGCCAGCTCCACCCGCCACGAGGAGCTGCTTTTCGACCGTTCCCAGCTCCAGCAGGTGTGGAAACTCCGCAGGGTGCTGAATGCCCTGGCCAACGAAGGCAGTGCCGCCGCAGGCCTCGAGCTGTTGATGGACAAGATCCGCACCACCAAGAGCAACGACGAGTTCCTCGCGGAGATCGCCAAGGGCCCGGCCACCTGACCCACACCCGGGCGGTGAGCGGCACGCGAGCCGATTGCCCACGAACCACCGGCGAACGAGCGGTGAGCCTGGTCCGGTACACTCTGTCCGCTGCGATCCGGTCGTCGGTCGACGCCGAGACGCTGCCACTACGGGAGATTCCAATGAAGACTGACATCCACCCCAACTACACCGAGACCTCGGTGCGCTGCTCGTGCGGCAACACGTTCACCACCAGGTCGACCAAGTCCGAAATCCACCTCGAGCTATGCAACGAGTGCCATCCCTTCTTCACGGGCAAGCAGAAGCTGGTCGACTCGGGTGGCCGTGTGGAGCGGTTCCAGCGCCGGTATGCCAAGACCGGCTCGCGCAAGAAGCGCACGCCTCCCTCTGAATCCTGATCGGATCGCATCCCCCGGCCCGTTGGTGATCGGGCGGGCGTCCACCGCTCTCCCAGAGGTACGCCGCGTGGTTGACGCTACCCTTGGCCCGTGCTCAACGACCGCCTGACCGAGCTCGAGCGCGAGTACGAGGCCGTCGTGGAGGCGCTCAACGACCCGTCGATCTCCTCCGATCCGCACCGTCTGCGCGACCTGTCGCGTCGACATCGTGAGCTCGAGGAAGTGGTCGGTTGCTGGCGCCGGCTGCAGCGAGCAGAGGCCGATCTCGAAACGGCCCGGGAGATGTCCAACGACTCCGTCGGGGAGGAGCGTGAACTGGCCCAACTCGAGGTCAACCAGGCCGAACAGGACATCGCGCGGCTCGAGGAGGAGCTCCGCCTCCAACTGCTCCCCAAGGACCCCAACGCGGGGCGAAATGTGATCATGGAGATCCGCGGTGCCGAAGGCGGGGAAGAGGCGAACCTGTTCGCCAAGGACCTCTTCGAGATGTACTCGAGGTATGCGTCTGCCAGGGGATGGAAGATCGAAGTGCTCTCCTCGAGCCCGTCCGAACGCGACGGATTGAACGAGATCACCTTCTTGGTCAAGGGCAAGGACGCATGGCAGCGGCTCGAGCACGAGGGTGGGCCCCACCGGGTGCAGCGGGTGCCCGTCACCGAGTCGCAGGGCCGCATCCACACCTCGTCGGCGGCGGTGGCGGTGCTGCCCGAGGCCGAGGAGGTCGACGTCGCCATCGACCCCGGCGATCTCAAGATCGACGTCTACCGCTCGACCGGCCCGGGCGGTCAGTCGGTGAACACCACCGACTCGGCGGTGCGCATCACCCACCTGCCCACAGGCATCGTGGTGGCCATGCAGGACGAAAAGAGCCAGATCCAGAACCGGGCCAAGGCGATGACCGTCCTGCGTTCCCGACTCCTCAAGGCGGAGCAGGATCGGCTGGCGGCGGAGCTTTCCGAACAACGACGCAGCCAGGTGGGCGGCGGCGGGAGGTCCGAGAAGATCCGGACCTACAACTACAAGGACAACCGGGTGACCGACCACAGGATCAAGCTGACCCTCCACAAGTTGGATCGGATCCTGATGGGCGATCTCGACGACCTGACCGATGCACTGATGGCCGACAAGCGCGCCCGGCAGCTGGCCGACGGCTGAGCCCGGCGTGGCCCCTCGACCTCCGTCCGGTGCCGTCGGCGAGTCCACCGGGCACGCCGGCGACGACGACCGGTCCCGGCTGGTCTCGTCCCTGGCCTCCCTGCTGGGCTCGGAGCGTGAAGCCAGGTGGATCGTCGAGCACGTCGAGTCCGGTGGCGCGGTCCGGTCGGGAGACCGGGGCCGCTCCGATCAGGTCCCATCCCGTCGGCCGTCCGGCGGCCGCGAGGAGCTGGCGCGTGCGCTGGCCGAACGGAGGGCCGCCGGCGAGCCGCTCCAGTACGTGCTGGGTCGTTGGCCGTTCCGGGAGCTCGAACTCGACGTCGACTCGAGGGTGCTCATCCCCCGTCCCGAGACCGAACAGTTGGTGGAGGTGGCGTTGGCCGAGTTCCACCGGATCCGTGCCGCCGTCCGTTCGGGGCACGGGGCCGGCGCATCCGGGCGGTCGGCTGATCAGGCCGCCGGCGGGGTCTGCGTGGATCTGGGGACCGGTTCGGGGGCGATCGCTCTTTCGTTGGCCGTGGAGGCCGGTGCCGATGTGCCCGGCCCTGTGGTGTGGGCCACCGACGAGTCGGCCGACGCCCTGGCGGTTGCCCAGCAGAACCTCGCTGGCCTCGCCTTCGTGGATCCGACCGCTGCGGAGCGGGTCCGGTTGGCACGGGGCTCGTGGTTCGACGCCTTGCCGCCCCGCTTGGCCGGTCGGGTCGACCTGCTCGTTTCGAACCCGCCCTACGTGGCTGCGTCGGAATACACCGGGCTCGAGCTCACCGTCCGCGACTGGGAGCCCCGCCGGGCGCTGGTGGCGGAACGGGGTGTCGGTGGAGTGGGGGGAATGGCCGACATCGAGGCGATCATCGCCGGTGCCCGGCGTTGGCTGCATCGTTCGGGGGCGGTGGTGATCGAGATCGCGCCTCACCAGGCCTACGCATCGATGGACGCGGCCCGCCGTGCCGGCTTCGGTCAGGTGGCCACCGAGCGCGACCTGGCCGGGAGCCTCCGTATGCTCGTGGCACGGTGCTGACGATGGCGGCGATACTGCGTGCGGACGACCCCGGGGCGGTGGCACTCGCCGCCGAGGCACTGGCCGAGGGCTCTGTGGTCGCCGTACCGACCGACACCGTCTACGGGCTGGCCGTCGACCCTTGCCGTCCCGAGGCGGTGGAGCGCCTGTTCGCCCTCAAGCAGCGCCCGGCCGATGTGGCCCTCCCCGTGCTGGTGGCCGGCCCCGATCAGGTCGAGGCACTGGCCAGGCCGCTGGAGACCGCGGCGCAGGCCCTGGCCGGGCGCTTCTGGCCGGGCCCCCTGACCCTGGTCGTCCCTCGGCGCCCCGGGTTCGCCGTCGACCTCGGTGGCCGCCGGTCGGCACGCCGGACGGTGGGGATCCGCTGGCCGGACCACCAACTGGTCCAGGAGCTGTGCCGCCGGCTGGGACCGCTGGCCGTCACCAGTGCCAACATCCACGGCTCGGCTCCGGCGACCAGGGCAGAACAGGTGGCGCAGGCCTTTGCGGGTGCCGGCCAGCCGGTAGTGATCCTCGACGGGGGGGTCTGCGACGGGGTTCCCTCCACGGTGGTCGAGTGCCGCGGCCCCACCTCCCGATGTCTCCGTGAGGGAGCCCTCCCTTGGAACGAGATCCTCGACCACCGGCCCGGCCGGCCGGCGCCTGGCGGTGGCCGGTGACCGGCGGTGGGCCGGCCGGATCACCGGTCGGAGAGGGGGGAACGCTTCCCGGTGGGGGACTCCTGGTGCCCGATGCCGCCTCGTCCTCCGGCGCAGCCGGCTCTCCCGACCCCGCTCCTTCGGGGGGGTCGAAGTTCCGTCTGGGGAACAGGCCCCCGCTGACCGGAATCCGGGCCTTCGTGATCGGCTGCATTCTGGTGTACCACTCGAACTTCCGCACGTTTCCGGGGGCGTGGGCGGCGATCTCCGTCTTCTTCGTGCTGAGTGGGTTCCTCATCACCTCCATGCTGGTCGCCGAGCACCAGCGGAACGATCGGATCAGCCTCCGGAGGTTCTACACGCGGCGGGCACTGCGCCTACTGCCTCCGTTGTTGATGACGGTGGCACTGCTGGGCATCTATGCCGCCATCGTCTTCGTGCCCGATGCGCCGCAGCGGGTCTGGGGCGACGTCTCGGCGGCGGTCTTCTACTACGCCGACTTCCGCTCGGCCTCGGGGCGGGAGCCGTTCTTGGGCTTCCTCGCCCAGGCGTGGTCGCTCTCGATCGAGGAGCAGTACTACGTGCTCTGGTCGCTCCTGATGCTGGCGGCACTCGCCATGGGCAGGCGTTTCGCCGCCTACGGACTGGCCATCTCGGGTGCGGCGATCAGCGCGGCCTACGGATTCTGGCTCCTGCTGAGCGCCCCCCACTTCTCGACCGAAGTGGCGAGCCGGGTCTACTTCGGGTTCGGCTCGAGAGTGGACGCACTCTTCGTCGGATGCGTGATCGGCCTGGCGGCGACGGGAGGGCACCTCGATCGCTCAGGCGCCGCGTTCCGCCGTAGTGTCGCGGCCGGTGGTCTCGTGTCCGCATGTCTGCTCGGATGGATGGTGATCAATGCCACCTATGGGACCCGTGAGTCGCTGCTGTGGTGGCTCCCCCTCAGCATCGTGGCCTCGGCCGTCCTGATCGTCTACTTCGTGGTGTGCCCCGAAGGCCTCGGTTCACGGCTGGTCGGCCTGGCCCCGTTCGTGTTGATCGGCGAGCTGGCCTACACCCTCTACCTCGTGCACTGGCCGGTCTACGTGGCCGTGAGCCAGTTGACCACCCACTGGTCATTCTGGCCGGTGGAGGCCCTCCGGCTCGCCATCATCTTCACCATCGCACTGCTCAGCTGGTACCTGGTCGAGCGGCCGCTCATGCGCTGGCGCCGGCGGGCGCTGGCCTGACGCCAGTTTTCCCGGCGGCCGCCACCCTCCATCCGCTACCATGCCACTCGCAAGGTCAACTAGGTGTGGGGAGGGTCCGGTGTTCACAAACATCGTTGTCGGCACTGATGGCTCCGAGACAGCCAGCGAGGCGGTGGCTCTTGCCGTCCAACTCGCCCGTGAGGGCGGCGGAAAACTGCACCTGGTGATCGGTGTGCACTCCACCACCGCTGTCTCCGTGCCCTCAGCGAGCGCGGGTGCGACCAAGACGCAGTTGGAGACGGCGGCCCAGAACTTGCTCGAAAGGGTGCCCGGCGGGATCGAGGGCATCAACGTGGAGATCCACACCGCGGTCGGCGACCCGGCAGAGGTGCTGGTCAAGCGGGCCGACGAGGTCGGAGCGGACCTCATCGTCGTGGGCAGCAAGGGCATGCGGGGCACCCGGCGGGTCCTTGGTTCGGTCCCCAACAGCGTGGCTCACAAGGCCGGCTGCCACGTCCTGATCGCCAGGACCGCCTGAGGAGGCTCCGGGCTCCGGGCACGGTGGACGGCACCGGGGCCGCCCGGGGAGGTGCATGCACCGGGGCGGCCCGGGCCCCGGTCTGCCGTGGGGTTGACGTTCCACCTGTCGACAGGCGACACTGGAGGCCTTATGGAAATCGGGGACTACGCACGCGGCGACGTAATTATCATCGACTAGGCACGTACCCGACCGGTGTGTGCCCCCTGACCGTCCACCTGGTGGGCGGTTTTTCAATTCGTGGCCGGCCCTGACGAATCGGTCGTGATGAGGTAGGCATCGCCCGGGGGATCGGGGGCCCGGGCGGCAAACCGCCGGAGCCGATGCGCCAGGGGGTGGCGATGGCCGGCCAACGGGCACCACGACGAGAAGAAGACGACAGCAGAGGGATAGGACAAGCGTGAGTAGCTACGAGGTTGGCGTGATCGGCGGCGACGGAATCGGTCCCGAAGTGGTGGCCGAGGCGCTCAAGGTGGCCGAGGCGGTGGGTGTCCCGCTCTCGACCACCGAGTACGACCTCGGTGCCGACCGGTACGTCCGCACCGGCGAGATCCTGCCCGATGAGGTGCTCGAGGAGCTGCGCCACCAGGATGCCATCCTGCTCGGAGCCGTCGGCCCCCCGGTGGGTTCGAATGCGGTGCCTTCGGGCGCCCTCGAACGGGGCCTCCTCCTCCGCCTGCGCTTCGAACTCGACCTCTACGTCAACATGCGCCCGTTCACCGGGGTGCCCGGTGCGCTGGCACCGGACTGCGACTTCGTGGTGATCCGCGAGAACACCGAGGGCACGTATGCAGGAGAGGGCGGCTTCCTGCGCAAGGGCACTCCCTTCGAAGTGGCGACCCAGGGCTCGGTCAACACCCGCCATGGCGTCGAACGGTGCGCTCGCTTCGCCTTCGCCCTTGCCGCGGAGCGGCCCCGCCACCAGCTGACCCTGGTGCACAAGACGAACGTGCTCACCTTTTCGGGCGACCTGTGGCAGCGCACCGTCGACGAGGTGTCCTCCGACTACCCGTCGGTGAGCCGCGAATACAACCACGTGGACGCCACCTGCATCTATCTGGTCGAGAGCTCGAGCCGCTACGACGTGATCGTCACCGACAATCTGTTCGGGGACATCATCACCGACCTGGCAGGGGCCATTGCCGGCGGCATCGGCTACGCCGCATCGGCCAACCTCAATCCCGATCGCACCGGACCGTCCCTCTTCGAGCCGGTCCACGGCGCGGCCCACGACATCGCCGGCACCGGGAGAGCGAATCCGGCCGCAGCCATCCGTTCGGCCGCGCTGATGCTCGATCACCTCGGTGAGGCCTCCGCCGCCGAGAAGATGACCCGGGCGGTCGCCGACTTCATCGCATCGCAACCCGATCCCAATCTCTCGACCGCCGCCATCGGCGACGCCATCGTAGAAAGGCTGTGAGCCATGCCCCTGACCCCGACGGAGAAGATCTGGATGGACGGCGAGCTGGTCGACTGGGCCGACGCCACGGTCCACGTGCTGACCCACACCATGCACTACGGATCTGGCGTGTTCGAAGGCATCCGGGCCTACCCGACCGCGCGTGGAGTGGCGGTGTTCCGCCTGCGCGACCACATCGAGCGCCTGTTCGTGTCGGCCGCCGTGTTCATGATCGACATCCCCTACTCGGTGGACGAGCTGGTCGATGCCACCCGGACGCTGGTGCGGGTCAACGGGCTGGACGAGGGCTGCTACATCCGGCCCCTGGTCTACCTGGGCTACGGCGAGATGGGCCTGAACCCGATGCCCTGCCCGGTCAACGTGTCGATCGCGGCGTGGCCCTGGGGCACCTACCTCGGTGACGAGGGCGTGGCCAACGGGGTGTCGACGAAGATCAGCTCGTGGCGGCGCCACGACCCCAATGCGGTCCCCACAGCGGCCAAGGGAACCGGGATGTACGTGAACTCGTCGTTGGCCAAAGTGGAGGCGCTGAAGGCCGGCTACGACGAGGCCATCCTCCTCGCCCCGGACGGCAACGTCAGCGAGGGCACCGGCGAGAACATCTTCATCGTCCGCGAGGGGCGCCTGATCACCCCGCCGACCTCCGACGCGGGGGCGCTGGAGGGGATCACCCAGCAGTCGGTGGAGTCCATCGCCCGCGACCTCGGCTACGACGTGGTCTACGAGCAGATCATCCGGACCGATCTCTATACGGCCGACGAGGCGTTCCTGACCGGCACCGCCGCCGAGGTCGTGCCCATCCGCGCCGTGGACGACCGCAAGGTCGGCGACGGAAGGCCCGGGCCGATCACCAAGAAGCTCCAGCAGACCTACTTCGCCACGGTGCGGGGCGAGGTCGATCAGTACAAGGACTGGTTGGACTATGTCGAGTGACGGCCCCACCCTGAACGATGATTCCCACGCCGGCGGACGGCCGCCCAGGGGCCATGCCCACTCCCACGGGGCCGGACCGAGCCACACCCACCCGGTGACGCCGGGTCAGAACGCCCATGCCCACGGCAAGGAAGCGGGCCGGCAGCAGCGGACCGGATCCGTCGACGCCCCCGACGCCGGTGGCGGTGGCGCCGGGCACGACTTCGATCTACCCGCCCTTCCCGAGGCGGTCGACGTCTTCGACACCACCCTCCGGGACGGATCCCAGCAGGAAGGGCTGTCGTTGACGGTCGACGACAAGCTCCGGGTGGCAGAGCAGCTCGACAAGCTGGGGGTCACGTTCATCGAAGGTGGTTGGCCCGGTGCCAACCCCAAGGACGCGGAGTTCTTCGCCCGGGCCCCTTCCGAGCTCTCGCTGTCGAGCTCGACCCTGGTCGCCTTCGGATCGACCCGCCGGGCCGGGGTGGAGGCAGAGGACGACGAGACGCTGCGCCACCTGGTCAATGCCCAGACCGAGGCGGTCTGCATCGTGGCCAAGTCCTCGGAGGTGCACGTGGTCGACGCGCTCCGCACCACCCTCGACGAGGCTGTGGCCATGGTGGCCGACTCCGTCGAGTTTCTGCGGGCCAACGACCTGCGGGTCTTCCTCGATGCCGAGCACTTCTTCGACGGCTACAAGGCGAACCCCGAGTTCGCCAAACGGATCATCCGTGCCGCCGAGGAGGCCGGTGCCGAGACCCTCGTGCTGTGCGATACCAATGGTGGAACGCTTCCCTACGAGGTCGAACGCATCGTCGCCGACGTGCTGGGTGGCTTCGAGACCCAGATCGGGGTCCATTTCCACAACGACAGTGGCTGCGCGGTGGCCAACTCCCTGGCCGCGGTGGGCGTGGGCGCCACCCACGTCCAGGGTTGCGTCAACGGGTACGGCGAGCGGGCCGGCAACACCGACCTGTCCGCGGCGATTCCCGACCTCTCCCTCAAGTTGCGGGTCGACACCATCCCGACCGACCGGCTGGAGCTGCTCACCCCGGTGTCCCACCACATCGCCGAGCTGGTGAACATCGCGCCGAACCCACAGCAGCCGTTCGTCGGAGTCTCGGTGTTCGCCCACAAGGCCGGCCTGCACACGTCGGCCATCGCCCGCCGGTCGGATGCCTACGAACACATCACACCCGAGCTGGTCGGCAACGGCACCCGTTTTGTCGTCTCCGAGATGGCCGGCCGGTCGACACTGGCCCTGAAGGCAGCCGAGCTCGGGCTGGAGCTCGACTCGCAGGCCATGACCTCGGTGCTCGACTCCCTCAAGCAGCTCGAGTACGAGGGCTACCACTTCGAGGTGGCCGACGGATCGCTCGAACTTCTCCTCCGGCACTCGACCGGGTGGGATCAGAGCTTCTTCGAGCTCGAGTCGTACCGGGTCATCGCCGACCAGGGCCTGCGGCTGACCACCGAGGCCACGGTGAAGTTGAGAGTCGGTGACGAGCGCATCGTCGCCACCGCCGAGGGGAACGGGCCGGTCAACGCTCTGGACAGTGCGCTCCGCATCGCCATCGGCGCCCGGCACCCGGCACTGTCGGAAGTGCACCTGGTCGACTACCGGGTCCGGGTGCTCGACTCGGCCAAGGGCACCGGCTCGGTGACCCGGGTGCTCATCGACTCGACCAACGGGGAGCGCACCTGGACGACCATCGGAGTCTCTGAGAACATCATTGCCGCATCGTGGCAGGCCCTTTCGGACTCGATCGTCTACGGTCTGCTCCACACGGGCGTGTCCGACGGCGAGTAGCAGCTTCGGCGGCTGACCGCCCGCCGTCCAGATCCAGGAGCCCACCATGACCCAGCCGAGTTTTGTGCCGATCGTCGAGGCAGACCAGGTCCGCCGGGCCTATCAGCTGCGCGTGCCGAGCATCTGGACCCAGTCGCGACCCTCCGAATTGCGTGGGACGGGCCAGCCCACCGGCACCCTGCTGGGCTCTCCCGGCCCTGATCAGGGGTTCGCCCTCAAGCTGGCCCGGCGGTTCGAGGACCGGTTGGTCCTGGCGCCGGGGGAGTCGGTCGAGGACGCCATCGCCGGCTGCACGGCGGTGGCGATGCGCCGGTCGGCCCGGTTCGGACGGGCACCAGTGGTCCACGACCTGACTTTCGGGTTCACGTTGTGGGGCTTCCTTGGTGGCGCACCGGCGGACCTGGTCGAGGCCCGTGGCCCGCTCTTCCGTTCGGCCGGCCACCACTATCAACTGCAGCGGGCCATCGCCGACAGCGTGCCCGACCAGACGCTGCGACTGACCCCCGAGGCAGTGGCGGAACGGGTCGGGGAGTGGCACGAACTGCTGGTGCTCCCAGAATCGGCCTGACGGCCGGTTTCGTCGACCCGTGACGGAGTGACCGCCGCCGCCCGCCCGTCCCGGGCGCCGATGGCGTGACCGGGAGGATGTGGGGGGTGGTCAGCGGCCCTTGCGCCACCTTCGCTTGTTGGCCGACGCCCCGGTGAAGGCGCCGACCGCCATCCCGCCGCTGCCGGCCCCGACATCGGCCGTGGCGCTTCCGGGGCTTCTCGTACCCGAGGCGGTGGCGCTGGCACCTGCTGGCTGCGGATGCCCGCTCCGCTCGTCACTCCCGTCGTACTTCACCGAGACGGTGTCGGCGTAACTCGACCCCTGCATCGCCACCTGGAACAGGTCGGGGAACCGCGGGCCGACTTGGGAGCCCGAGGCGGCATCGGGCTGGTCATGATGCTGCTGGGTCGGCGCCCCCTCCGCTCCACCGATCTGGCCGGGGTGAGCGCCCCGAACCGAGGGGTGGAGTTCGGGTGGGTACCATTTGCCGTCGCTGGCGATCCACCAGCCGGGCACTGCAGAAATGTCACTCATAATGATGCCTCCGCTGCTGTTAGTGATGGTTGGCCTCCGAGCACCAACCATCTACGGTTGCTGACCTAGTTGATCGGCCGATCTTGAGGTCGACTTGAGCGCATCTTGACGTTCCGGCGGCTCACCGCCCAACCTGGGCGACGCCACTCCGGGCGGGCGGCCCCCCGCACCCGGAGAGCGGGTCCACGCCACCTGCTACCGGTGAGTAACTTGGGGGGATGGATGCCCCCGCCTTCGCCCTGACCGAGACCCACCGCCAGTTCAGGACCACCCTCCGCAGGTTCGCCGAGGACCGAATCGCCCCGAACGCCGCCGAGGCAGACCGGGAGGCCACCTATCCGCAGAAGTCCTACGACGCCTGCGTCGAACTCGAGCTCCCGTCCCTCGGCATACCCGTGGAGTACGGGGGTGCAGGGGCCGACATGGTGACCCAGGCCATCATGGCCGAGGAGCTGGCCAGGGTCTGCGCCTCGACCTCGGTGACCCTGTTGATCTCCAAGCTCGGGATGCTGCCGGTCATGAACTGGGGCTCCGAGGAGCTCAAGCGCACCTATGTGCCCCGGGTGGCGTCAGGTGAGTGCCAGGCCAGCTACTGCCTGTCGGAGGCCGACGCAGGCAGCGACGTGGCCGCCATGCGGACCCGGGCCGTGCGGGACGGTGGCGATTACCTGCTCTCGGGCACCAAGTACTGGGTCACCAATGCCGGCATTTCGGACACCTACACCGTCTTCGCCGTCACCGACCCCGACGCCGGACGACGTGGCATCAGCTCCTTCATCGTCGAGGCGGAGTGGGGCGTCGAGGTGGCTCCGCACGAGGACAAGATGGGCCTGCGGGGAAGTCCGACCGCAGCGGTGGTGTTCGACGAGGTCCGAGTTCCCGCCTCAAATCTGATCGGGGAGGAGGGCATGGGGTTCACCATCGCCATGCACACCCTCGACCGGAGCCGCCCGACCATCGGGGCCCAGGCGGTGGGCATCGCCCAGGGTGCCACCGACTATGCCGCGGGGTACATGCAGGAGCGGACGGCCTTCGGCAAGCCCATCGCCGACCTTCAGGGGTTGCGCTTCATGCTGGCGGAGATGGCCATGCGGACCGAGGCGGCACGAACCCTCGTGTACCGGGCGTGCTCGCTCGTCGACAACGGCGACCCCGAGGACGAGCTCACCATGATGGGGGCCATGGCCAAGTGCTTCGCCTCGGACACCGCCATGGCGGTATCGACCGACGCCGTCCAGCTGCTCGGTGGCTATGGGTTCACCAAGGACTTCCCGGTCGAGCGCTTCATGCGCGACGCGAAGATCACCCAGATCTACGAGGGCACCAACCAGATCCAGCGGGTGGTGATTGCAAAGAAGCTGCTGGGATAGGGTTTTCGGGTCCGCCGGCTTGGGCGTCAGAGGCCAAAGTCGACCTCGTATCCCTACTTTATCCCTACTGGGCTACGGTTGGGCCCGTGGCCACCATCCGAGAGAGGTCCCCGGGAGTCTGGGAAGTGCGGGCCTTCACCGGCCGTGACGGCCAGGGCCGCCCCACCCAGGTGAGTCGGACGGTCCGGGGCGGAAAGCGCGAGGCGGAACGGGTGGCGGCCGAACTGACCCTGCGTCGGGGGAGTGAGGCCGGCAAGGTCACCGTGTCGGAACTGCTCGACCTCTGGATGGAGCAACACACACCCTCCTGGTCGCCGTCGACCGTCGAGAACCACAAGAGCCGGGTAGCCCAGGTGAAGGCCGATCCCATCGCCAGGGTCCGCCTGGCCAAGCTGTCGGCGGTTGATGTGGACCGGTGGCACGCCCGACTGGCCCGGAACGGATCCGGCGACGGGTCGATCCGCAACCAGCACCAGGTGCTACGGGCGGCCGTGACCCAGGCGGTCCGGTGGGGCTGGGTCATGACCAACGTCGTCGCGGTGGCCCAACTGGGCAAACGAAAGCATGTGCCGCGTGGGGCACTCGGCGAGGACGAGGTCCGGAGAGTCCTGGCCGCGGCCGAGGAACTCGCCGACTCCCTCCAGGTCGAGCCGGCGGCACCGATCGCCCTCCGCCTGGCCGCCATCACGGGCGCCCGGCGGTCGGAACTGGCGGCGTTGCGGTGGGCGGACCTCGACGGCGACCGACTCTCCATCGACTCGAGTGTGGCCATCATCCGCCATGGGACCCTCTACGCACCATCGACGCCGACCCTCCGGGACGATCCGACCAAGACGGCCAATCGCAGGACCGTCACCCTGGACGCGACCACGGCCGAGGCGCTGAAGCGATTGAAGCGGCTCCAACAGAACCTCGGCCCCTGGATCCTGACGGTCGGGGAGCGACCGGTGAATCCGGAGCGGATCGGGGCATGGTGGCGTAGGGCTCGGGACCGGGCCGGTGTGGACAGCCGATGGCGGCTCCACGATCTGCGGCACTGGTCTGCGACCATGTCGATCTCCCGCGGCCATGACATCCGGACCGTGGCCAATCGGCTCGGCCATGCCAATCCGGCCATGACTCTCCGGGTGTACGCCCATGCCGTCGAATCGGCCGACGGCCCGGTGGCCACCATGCTGGGTCAGATCCTGGACGAGCCGGAGCCGAAGGACGCTCCCGCTCTCGCCGTGATCGAGCCGGTCGGCCTGGCTACGTAGCCCGACTGGCCCCGGCGCCTCACGGTCCTCAGCGGATCGGAGTGCCCAGCAGTTCCTCCATGGCCACTCTTGGAATCACAATGCGCCGCCCCAGCCTGATGGCGGGAAGCTCACCCCTGGCCACGAGCTCATAGGCAAGCCCCCGCGAGATATTCAACAGGTAGGCCGCCTCGTCGACGGTCAGGACGAGGCGGTCACTGCCGGCTGGGGATGTGGGTAGATTCCCAACATGTTGAGCCGCAGCCTCAAGCGGATGTTCGTCATCGGAGCGGATGACGACCATGGGGGTCGCCGCGGGCCTGCGAAGTGAAGGACGATGCGTGCGGTTGTTGTCGGTCATGTAAGGCTCCGTTCGGTTGGGGTGGTCGTGTCCATCGTCCACATGGACGTCACCCGGAACGTCACCCTCGCCCGAGCCCAACGTCACCCTCGCCTCCCCCGATGTCACCCTCGAGCTCACCTACGAGTTGTGGGCACGCCGGGCGCTTGATTGTGCCTGGACCATTGCCACCATGCAGCGTTCAGTGCCCGGTCGCTCCAAGGGCCCTTCACAGTCCTCGGAGCAGGTCATGGAACGTAGTGGTCCAATTCGGCCCTGTCCTCAGCGAGTGCGGTGGCATGTTCGGCGTCGGAGACCTGGTTCGCCGGCAAGTCGAACCGGAGAGGCGCCCAGGCGGCCATCGAGCCCGCCATGAGCGCCTGATTCACTCAGCAGATCGGCTCTACCGGAGCGGTACGACCATGTCCACACAGTTGCATCATCGATGCGCAGCGTCGTTCTGGAGAGCCCGGACCCCGCTCTCAGACGGTGTCTCGCAGGGGCGAGGGTGACGTTCGGACCATGGGTGCACGGGTGTGGACAATTCGTACCGGTCTGGCGGAGCTGACGAGAGTGATGCTGCATCGGCGGCCACGGCGGGCTCGAAGCCCGTCTGGGCGCCACTTCGATCTACCCGACCAATGGGACCTGATCCGCCGACGCTGCTCGGTGGGTTGGAGATCGTGACCGCCACAGCTCTGCATTCGGAGAGCGCCAGCGTGGTGCCAGCGATTCGCCAGAGCCGGCCAGGATGCCGGCAGAGGCGAGAGCGGACCGTGACACGGGGGGTTGTGGGGCCGGACCGGGCCAGGGGAACCGTGGATCGTGTGTTCGTGCGATTCGGAGGTGGGACGCGAATCGTCGGCGGATTATTGGTCAAAGGTTGCACGAGCCACCTGACGAGCACCATGGTCAGGCCAGCTAGCGGCGCGACCGGACCGCGGTTCATCAGCGTGTCCCGCACCTCCGTGCGTGATGGCGTGCCTGGGCAGTGGACCCAACTTTGGGTCGCGCCTCGGTGGCCACTTTCACAGACGACCGGGGCTACCCGGATTACCCGGGTCTTCTGCTCCTGTCGTGGGTCATGAGGCCGTGGCCCATGGAAGCTGAGGGGCGATGCCTGCTCGGTTCAGCATGATCATGGTGATGAAGCTCTCGGGATCGTGGAAGCCCCGGGCCGCAG
>JBKQMB010000010.1:0-20147 GCA_052326605.1 Acidimicrobiales bacterium
GGTCGAGGCCGAGGTGGGTGCCCTGGGTCACCCAGTTGATGAGCCCGGGGGCCAGCAACAACCACTGCAGCATGCTGGCGTTGTAGTCGAAGGTCAGCGACAGCTCGGCCACCCCGGCCTGGGGGTCACCCGATCCGGGGTGCTGGTAGACACCGGCCAGCACCTGGCCCGTGGCGTTCTCCAGCCACGGGGTGAGCGGCGCCCCGGCGTCGATCGTCGCCGGGTAGCCGTAGGTACCGGTGTCGAAGGGCACCGTCCCGGTCAGGCCGGGCAGAGCGGCCAGGCCGGGCGCGGTCAGGGTCCCGTTGGTGCCGTCGAGCGCCCCGGCCGCGGCGTCGGTCAGCCCGAGGGCCGGGTCCGGGTACATGTAGCCGTCGATCTGGCGCACCCCGTTGGTGGACTCATAGGAGAACAGAGCACTGAGCTGGCCGGCGCCGAAGGCCGTCGGCGAGTCGGCCAGCACCACCGCGTTGAAGTTGCCCACCGATCCCGTGGTGAGTGCCGGGAGGGCGACCGTCTCGGCGCCGTAGGCCCCGGCGGCGGTGACCATCGTGTAGGCCACGCCCTCGCTGCTCAACGCCGACTGCCACGCTGCCGTGGTCGGATCCGACGGTCCCGAGCCGACCAGGAGCACGCTGAGGTTGAGCGTTGGCGGAGCGGCTGCTCCAACCGAGCGGGGGACGGCCAGTCCCAGTGTGGCTACCAGCACACTGGTCATAGCCAGCAGAACGACGGATCGCCGAAATCGAGTCATGAGAATGAGTTGCCCTTCCTCCTGCCGAGCGCGCCAAACGCGCAAGGAGCCTCATGGCACCGTAAAGGTGGAGGCATGGAATTCCTACCCTGCACTGTCGCATCGACACCCTGAACTTTCCGGCCCCGGATCGGAGCCGACCCTGGCATTTCGTCGGTACCTCCCCCTCGCTGCGTCCTTAGTCATCGGTGGTGGACTGTGGGGTGCACGAACCTCGATCGCTAGCTTGACCAGGCCCGATGCCTGCGCCAGCCTCTCGGGTCGTGGCTCTCTCGTTCCCCTCTCGTCCCGTCCGGAGCGCCTTGGATCCTCTATGGATTCGTCGTCTCAGTGACACCGAGAAGGACGTCGAGATCATCGTGCTCCGCCGTCAACTCCAGTTCTTGCATCGACACACGCCACGTCCCCGGGTTCACTCGGGCTGCTCGGGCGTACCTCGCCCTTGCCGGTGGGTTCCTTCCCCACCGCCGGTGGTCGATCATGATCGTGACGCCGGCGACCGTGTTGAGCCGGCAGCGGAAGATCGTCCGGAAGCGTTGGAGCTATCCGCATCGGGGCTCGGGCCATCCTCCGATTCCCGATGAGCACCTCGACCTGATCGGTCGACTGGCACCGGAGAATCCCCGCTGAGGCGAGCTCCGAATCGTGGGCGAACTGCGCAAGCTCGGTGTCACGGTCTCCGCTACGTCCGTGCGCAACGTGTGTCGCCGCCACGGGTTGCCTCCGGCTTGGCCCAGGGAGGGACCGAACTGGTCGGAGTTCCTCCGCTCCCAGGGCGCAGAGCATGCTGGCCACCGACTTTTCCACATCGACGCGGTGAATGGGCGGGACTGCGTCCTGTTCGTCATCGACATGGAGCGTCGGGTCGTCCACCTCCTCGGTGTCACCACGAATCCGAACGGCCGACGGGTGACCCAAATGGCCCGGAGCCTCGTCTGCGACCCGGAAGAGACGAAGCGAGCCATCCGCTTCCAGATCGGGGACCGTGATACCAAGGTCACCGCTGCATTCGACGAGGTTCTCCGGTCCGCACATATCCAGACCGTTCGCACGCCGGTGCGGGCACCGCGTGCGAACGCGTTTGCCGAGCGCTGGGTGGCGATAGTCCGAGCCGAGTGCCTCGATCACCTCCTGATTTCCTGCGCTTCACGCATATCTGCGGGAAGGGCAGGAGCGGGCAGTTCTGGCTCCGGCGCACCATGATGGTCAAACGGATGCGGACCAAGCTTGCCGAGGTCTTTGGCCAACTCAAGCGCCGCCGACATCTGCCCATCCCAGAGCTGGGCCAATGGCTGGCCAGCGTGCTGCGAGGGTATTGCGCCTACTACGCCATGCCGGGTAACAGCCGGGCAATTCAGGCCTTTCGCTATCAGGTGACCCACCGCTGGCTCACGGCGCACCGGCGCCGCAGCCAGCGCCAGCGCCTGAACTGGGAGCGCATGGCCGCCTCGCTCAACGTTGACTTCCACCAGCACAAATCCTGCATCCCTACCCTGAAGCACGCTTCGACGCTCGCACCTGAGGCAGGAGCCCAGTGCGGGAATTCCGCACGCTGGGATCTGTGCGGGGGCCGCCCGAAGGGGCGGTCCCTACCGCGACCGGGGCCTTCTACCGCTCCGAGTTGTACTCCCTCGCACTGCGCATCGACCAGCACCTGGTCCGGTGGGCCATGCGGAAGTTCAAACGACTGCGGAGGAAGCCGGCAAGGGCGTGGACCTGGGTGATCGCTGCTCGACAGCAGAACCCCAGACTGCTCGCTCACTGACACCTTCTCCCGCTCACCCCCAACCGACCTGCAAGAGCCGGATGAACTGAGAGGTTTGGGCTTGCTCCGGTTTGACGGACATCCACCATCAGGGGCACAGCCCCGGAAAGGATGTTCAAAATGGAGACTATGGAACGGAAGAAGCCCCGTCCTCGTCGGTCGTTCACCCCGGAGTTCAAGGCTGAGATCGTCGAGCGCTGTAAGCGCGGCGATCGCAGCATCAGCCAAGTGGCCAGGGACTTCGACCTCGGTGAGACGGCAGTGCGGGCGTGGGTGATCCAAGCCGAGACCGATGCCGGTGACCGGCCCGGTCTGACGACCGAGGAGCGGACTGAGCTCACCCAGTTGCGTCGGGAGAACCGACGACTGCGTGAGGACAACGAGACGCTCAAACGAGCGACGGCTTTCTTCGCCCGGGAGACCCGATGAGCGTTGACCCGTTCATCGAGGCGGAAGAAGCCGCAGGCCACAGCGTGATGAACGCCTGTTGCCTGCTCGAGGTCTCCCGTGCCGCCTACTACCAGCGCCGCAAAGCCGTCCCCTCTCACCGGGCCGTCACCGACGCCGAGCTCACCGAGAGGATCAACGCCATCCACGCCGAGTCCAAGGGGACCTACGGGTCCCCGAGGGTGCACCGGGCCCTGCGCAAGCAGGGCGTCGGCTGCGGCAAGCGACGGGTCCGCCGGCTGATGCGGGAAGCAGGCCTCGAGGGACGCTGCAAGAAGCGGTGGCGCACGACGACCGTGGCCGACCCGGACGCAGAGGCGGCCCTCGACCTCATCCGGCGCCACTTCGGCCCCGGTGTCGAAGTCGACCGCCGCTACGTGGGCGACATCACCTACATCGCCACCTGGGAGGGGCGGGCCTACCTGGCCACGGTCATCGACCTCTCGTCCCGTCGGGTCGTCGGGTGGGCATTGGCCGACCACATGCGCACCGAGCTCGTTGCCGACGCGCTGTCCATGGCGTTCAAGAACCGCAGCCCCGAGGAAGGACTGATCTTCCATTCGGATCGGGGATGCCAGTACACCAGTGCGGACTACGGAGAGCTCGCTCGAGCAAACGGTGTCGTGCTGTCGGTCGGGCGCAAGGGCGAGTGCTGGGACAACGCCGTGGCCGAAAGCTTCTTTGCCACCATCAAGCGCGAACTCGTCGATACCCGGGCCTGGCCGACGCGTGCCGGCCTGCACCGTGCCGTGTTCGATTACATCGAGGGTTGGTACAACGTGCGCCGGCTACACAGCTCGCTCGACTACTGCAGTCCCGCCGAATGGGAAGCTATCCTCCGCAACGCCGACCGTCAGGCGGCATGATCAACACAAGCAACCTGTCCGCCGAACCGGATCAAGCCCAGTTCACGTCCAGTTCTGTGAGAGACGGAGGGTGCGATTCCCCCCGGCTACTCGACTCTGCAAGCTGGTGAGTTCAGCGAAGGCTGTACAGGATGGCCCGAGGGCTCGCCCGCTGATTGACGCCTACTCGTCCTCGTCGTCCCACGCCTCGTTCCGTGCTGCGACGCGTTCTCGCCAG
This sequence comes from Acidimicrobiales bacterium, assembly GCA_052326605.1. Taxonomy (GTDB): domain Bacteria; phylum Actinomycetota; class Acidimicrobiia; order Acidimicrobiales; family RAAP-2; genus Bog-756. Next base: position 4,050 of record JBKQMB010000010.1, read on the forward strand.
TTCTCTGCGTCCTCCCGTGTAGGGTACGGGCCCATTCGATCCATCTGGTCGCACTCGTCGAGCGCTTCGACCTTCTTGTGCACGAAGCAGTAGTACCACTCGCCCCGAGCGTCGCCGAGGTGTCTTGATTGGTCGGTCATACCTACCCAAGCTATGGCTCCCGGCGCCGTAGTGCCGGCAGCCTCACGCCAACGACCTCAGGTTCCGGCGCAGGCCAGGTACAGCCCCGAGAACATGATGTCGACACCGACGGCTCCATACCGGTGTTGGTGGTCCGGTCCCAGCGTTAGGCCGGCCTCGCCCTTGGGTGCCACATCCCGCAGCACGCCACAGCGCATGCACTGCAGCAGTGGGCGGGCGATCGCGGTCTTAGGGCCGTACCGCTTGGGGACGTTGCCGACAGAGATCTTGGGATTCCACTACGCAGAGCTTGATGCGATGGCACGTAGGCGGCTTTGATCTCTACCCTCGAACCTACTGGATACCCGGAAGCGCCAAGTTTTCGAATGCGGGATCACAGCGGGTTCTTATGTTGTGATTGTAGCGTTCAGCCCATGAGTACAATCTCTTGGCCGCGGACCAGGGTAGTGGCGGTTATCGGGGGGGCAGCGATCGTTGTGCTGGTGGTCGTCGGTTTGATCTTGGCAACCAATCGGAATGCACAAGGCACCGCGCTGACACCCGCTGCTTCTGTACTCAGTCCAAGCTATGCCAGAAGCGCTGGGTTTCCGAAGACATTACAGACGGCCAAGAAGACTTCGGTCACCGACGAGAAGGGCTGCACTAACTCCGTCGAAGCCGTTTACGAGGACACAGAAGGGCAGACAGGTCTGATCTCCGACGTCTTGAACTGTAAGTCGGTGGCATCGGCATCGACTGCTCTGGCCGCAGCCCGCAAGCAGGTTGCTACCGATCGATCGATGACAGTTCCAAAGGAACTGGGAACGTCGGCGTTCGCGTCAGCAAGCAATGCGCCTGAATACCTTGTGGTATGGCAAGCGGGTACCAGAGTGGCCATCACCGCGATCGATGTCGATATTGCGGCGTCCGCGAACACATCGAGCACGGCAGCGTCACATCCATTGACGAAGTCGCAAGGAACGACGCTTGGCCACGCGGCGCTTGAGCAGAACTCCCTTTACCCCTAGCGAGGCAGCTGATTCTGGAGGTAATCGACTTTCATCACCACCGTTGATCCACCGCCTTGCAACGCTGGCCCGGTGCCGCGCCAAGATGACGCCTGAGCATGGTCGTCGAGGCGTGGGATCGAGCACCGAATAGGCAATCTGTCGCTTCCCAACGGCTTGGGACCGCCGACGGTCCACGACACCGGGCGGTGGTCTCCGCAGGATTGGAGCAGCCACATGCGGGCACTCCCCGGTTGCCACCGACGGAGAATCCAACAGAGCGACGGTCCTTCATGACATTTGTGTCGCGGCACTTCTCAGGCCATGCCTCCCAACTCCAGACCAGGAATCGAAATCATGTTTGACCAGCAACAACGGACGTAACTGGACTCGACACGCTATCCGGCAATGCGGTTGGGCGAGACACGGGTCAGCTGAATCCTCTGCAACCTCGGGATCCGGGCGATGGCGACAGAGGATGGCCCGGTGACCGGATCGCTGCGGGGGGAGCGGAGAGGCCTTCTCGGTCGTCGCAGGGTGCTCGGCAACGACATCCGGAAGCTGTCCGATCCCGTTACGTAAAGCCGTGGCATAACGGCATCACCTATGCCACGCGTCCCGAATGGTTATGGCCTGATTTCGCAAGCAACGTCGGAGCGAGCGCGCTGAGGTGGCCCGGGCCAGGCAAGCAATGAGGCGATGCGTCGGAAAGGGCCAAACGGCCGAAGGAGGGGACTCATGACTCGGTCGAGTTGGACGGGCTTGAAGGATAAGAAGCTTGGCGCCATGACGACCCTCGAGCGAGCCGAGTACGCCCGTGCCTATGCCGAGGCGCTACTCGCTGCAGATGTCGGTGAGCGCATTCATGACGCCAGGGAGGCCGCCGGGCTGAGTCAGCGTGAACTCGCCCGCCGCATGGGTACCAGCAAGGCTGCCATTGACCGGCTTGAGTCCGGTGGCGTCGGCGCGACCCTGACGACACCCCAGCGGGTCGCCACAGCTCTTGGCCTCGAAGTGAGCGTGGAACTCCGACCCTCTGGCTGAGTCACTGGGGCAGGTTGCAACCGAACCCAGGTTCGGTGGGGTATGCCGGTAGCCGGTGATCGGGAGCAGCCCGAACCGTGGGCAAAGTGGAACATTATGGAGATGCGCGTTGGGTAAGGCCGACCCCTCTCCCGACCCCCACCATCAATTCAACTCTGAAGTCCGTACTCCCCGGCCAAAGGGTCGCGACAACACTGTTCTCCTCGTCCATGCCGTCTTCCCTCGTAGAGTGACAGATTGATGTCGGTTTTCAAGAAAAGGGAGAAGGTGCATCGTCGCGAGCAGACGACCCTCGTTCTCGCCGTGATGCTCGTCTCCCTGGTTGGTGGCGCAGGGTGCGCAGTCCTGCCTTCGAGCTCATCAACTGTTGAAGCTGTCTCTGAGCCTGCTGGTGGGACAGGCTCCTACCTCCTGACCGCTACCAACACCGGTTCGACTTATGCGCCCACCTTCACTGGAAACGGCGAACTGGGTATTCGCGTGCCTCCGGCCGGCCAAGGCTACGCCACCGGCAACGTGCCTACCCAGTCCGAACTTGCGGGTTTCTACGCCCAGCCCGTCGGCGGAGCACAGCAGCGGGCCAACCTTCCGACCTGGTCGACGCTCACCTACTCAGATGGTGGTCAAACATTCACTATGGCAACGGGAGAGACCAGTGATTGGCGCCAGTCGATCAACCTGCGGACCGGCGTTATCACAACTACCACCCGCTGGACTGCCCCAGACGGCCACGTGACCGAGTTGACCTACCTGGTGCTCACCGATCGGGCCCGTCCGCACGTCGGCTTGGTCCGCCTCGAACTGACCCCTCGATGGTCCGGCGTCGCGTCGGTCACCGACACGATCGATGGGTCTCCTGCCACATTGAGCACCCAGGTGGGAAAAGGCTGGGAGCCTTCGACCCGCAGTGATTGGGTGACCGTGCAGACCGTAGGTGCAAAGATCGAAGCGACCCTAGCCAGCAAGCTCACCACAAGCACCAATGTCACAGGCGTGACGACCAGCGTCGACCAGACAACCGATGAGAGCGTGGGCCAGCGCCTGACATTCCCCGTAACCGCTGGCCACAGCTACACGATCACCAAGTACATCGGCGTGGAGACCTCCCAGGGCGTCGACTCCCCGACGGTCGGCGCCCAGAAGCAGGCAAGTAACGCCGCTGCCATCGGTTTCGGGGCACTTGTCGCTGCAAACGACGCTGCGTGGCGGGCCCTGTGGGCCGATCGGATTGATGTACTGGGCGATCCGGCGTTGGCCACGGACGTAAATGCCAGTGAGTTCTACCTTTGGTCGAGCACCAGGGACGGAGTTGATTGGAGCATCTCGCCGGCCGGCCTATCCTCCAACGGCTACAACGGTCACATCTTCTGGGACGCGGAGACGTGGATGTACCCGGCATTGCTCGCACAGCACCCGGACCTCGCAGCGGGGATGAACGCTTACCGCTACGAACGGCTCACTGCTGCACAAGAGCACGCTGCCGCCTCTGGCTACCAGGGCGCCCGGTATCCCTGGGAAAGTGCGAGTGACGGCACGGAGCAAATCCCGCCGCCGGCGTCGGTCTTCACGGAGGGCGTGTACGAGCAGCACGTCACCGCCGACATCGCGCTAGCGCAGTGGCAGTACTACCTCGCGACCGGCGACAAGAAATGGCTGGCGCAGCGCGGCTGGCCGGTACTCTCGCAGTCTGCCTCCTTCTGGGTCTCCAGAGTTACCCCAGGCGCTTCAGGCAGCTACCACATTGACGGTGTCACCGGACCCGACGAAGACAATCCGGATGTCAACGACGAGGTCTATACGAATGTGGCGGCAAAGACGACACTGCAGGATGCTGCTCAAGCTGCCCGGGTCTTGGGATTGGCTGTCCCGACGGATTGGACCCGAATCGCGTCGGGCATCGTGGTACCTGAGGATTCCGCGCTCGGCATCCAGCCAGAGTTCTCCGGGTACGACGGTGGGCTGATCAAGCAGGCCGACGTCACACTGCTCGAATATCCGTGGGGGTACACGATGCCGTCGACCGTCGCGGAGAGCAACATCAGCTACTACGCAGCCCGCACCGATCCCAGTGGCCCGTCAATGAGCGATGCGGTCAACGCCATCGACACCTCAGCATTGGGAGCTCCTGGGTGCGCCAGTTTCGTGTACACCCAGCGCAGCGAAAAGCCGTTCATCCGCGACGTCTTCGACCAATTCTCGGAGACCCGAACCGGCGGTGTCTTGACGTTCATGACAGGCATCGGTGGATTCCTCCAAGAGTTCATCTACGGCTACTCCGGATTGCGCTGGAACGCCCAAGCAGTGCAATTGTCTCCCAGCCTCACCAGCCAGCTCGACGGAATCGTGCTCCACGGCCTGTCGTGGCACGGTCGACGGTTCACCGTGACCATCGGCCAGAACAACACATCGGTCACGCTGGACAGTGGTGCAACCTTGCCGGTCAGTACGGCATCTGGCGTTCGCACGGTCGGGAGTGGGCACACGCTGACCATCCCCACTCGGCGAACGGACCTGGCGCCGACCAGCGATGACCTGCGGTGCGGGAATGTCGCTGCCACCTCCTCCAAGCCGGGTGCATCTGCGCTCGCCGCAGTCGACGGGAGCCCAGCGACGGACTGGCAGGCGCTGGCCATCCCGGCAACTTTGACAGCCTCACTGCTTCACGGGCCTCGAACTGTGAGCACCGTGACCCTGCGGTGGGGCCAGCAATGGCCAGCGCCCACCGGAGCAAATCAGCCACCACCGCCGGGTCCGGTCACAATCCTGCGGGCAACCAGCTATGACGTCTCTGTCTCCGTGAATGGTCGAAGCTGGCGCACGGTCGCACGGGTGATCAGACGCACGACGGGCACGATTGATGCGCTACATTTTCCGCCGACCACGGTCCGCTATGTCGCCGTTCGGATCACGGCGTCCACTGATGCGCAGCCACCAATGCTCGACGAAATCACTGCTGGCTAGCCGAATTGGGGGGGACGACGAGCGCACACCGACCCGGCGTGCTGGGACTCCCCCCCACCGCAAAGCAGGGTGCTCATCTCGCCAAGTGGCAACCAGGATCTGCGGTGCCATAATGATCGGGTGCGTACGACTCCGTTGGTCGGCAAGAAGTTGTGGTTTGCACCGCGCCGGTTCGGTTGGGGACTGAGTCCAATCTCGATCGAAGGCTGGCTGGCAACCATTGCTGCGCTCGGAGTGGGCATCATGATCGCTCGTAAGTCGTCCGACCGTGGTCTGTTATCTCGGTTGCCAGCGATTTGTCTTGTCGTAATCGCGTTGTTAAAGGGCACGGCACCAGGCGGCCCTCGGGCAAGAGCCGCATTCATCGAGGCCACTGGAACTCCTGCCAGCAGTTGATTCTTCGACTGCCAGCCCAAGCGCCCCGTCCCTGCGTCTGGTCAGGCCTTCCACTCGGGCGATTGCGGGCTGGCGTTGATCGCCGTCGATCTGTGCGCTCTTGAGCCAGGGTCGATCCATGGCCCCGGCGGTGCAGATCGAACAATCGGTCATGCTCGCTTGAGAGCAAGCACTCTTTGGATCGGGCCGCGGATAGCGCGACCTGAAGCCGGCCGTAGGGGACATTTCACGACTGCCCGGCAATTGCCCTGTTCGCAGGCAGGAGTCGTCCCACCCTTTAGGACGCACCGGGGTAGGCCACTCCGTGTTTGGTCTCCATGACGGCCAATGTTCGGAGAACGGTGGCGCCACCTGCTCGATGCGCTGGATGACTGTTGCTGCCTCTTGTCGAACGCGCTCACTCGTCGGGCGGTCGAATATCTCGCGCTCGACAATCTCGTCGAACTCGTCGTTGTCCTTCCAACGCCTGCTCATGTCCGGTTCGACAACCACGTCGAGCATGAGGTCCATCGCTTCGATACCGATGTCCGTTCAGACGGAATGGTCGCTGGAGGTTGACGTACCAGCCGAGATGCACGCCAGGCTCTTTCCAGGACACCCAGATGGCGTGCCAGTCCCCTGTCGCCGGGGTGCAGGATCCACAAACTTGAAACGTCCCAGACGTGCTCACCGAGCACCCAGTCGCAGCGGTCCAGGGTCTCGATGATCCGAGCATGTCGAGTCAGCGGGTCAGGCCGTGAGGGCGGAGTCGCTGGGACCTTGCGGACGGTGCCCTTCGGGATCCACAGCAGCATCCGATTGGCAATGTCTTCTATGACGGTGAGTGGCCGGGCGGCCCACACCCGCCCTTGCCACACCTCCTGGTGCACGATCGTAGACCCTGGGTCCCACACCGCATCATGATGCTGCCAGGCCGGATCCTCGGCACCGAGGGCCCTGGCTGCCAATGGCGACGCTCTAGTCATCAGAGAGACGCGCCCAGACCCGGCAGCGGGGTCCGGTCAGCACCACGCTGAGCTCGAGCCGATGCCGAAGACAGTTCACGCTGGTGCACCGACCTACATGACCTCTCATTCCGAGATTCATCACCGGACTGCGACTATGGCGCTGCGACTGAGAACTTCCGCCAGGCGGGTCTCCAGCCGCAACTCGTAGACAAGCAAGCTGTCGAGTTCGGCAAGTGGAGCACTGAGGGCCGTACCGCGTAGTGAGCGCAGCTGACTCTCCGCTTGCTGGCTTCGGGCGCGGCTTCGGGCGATGGCTGTGTGGATTTCTGACTGGTGATTCATGTGCATCTTCCTTGATTTCGTTGATAAGCCTGTCGAGTACGTGGGTCCAGGTGTGCCTGCCACGCTGCGGCATGAGCACCTGATAATTGAGCAATTGGGAGCACGGTTTCTGTTCAGTTCCACACTGATCGGGGATCCGCTTGTGCCAGTGGATGGACGTCATCGTGAGCACTCATGCTGATTGGCCGGTGACCGGTACTACATCAGGGATCGTCGTCGTGTAGTCGATGACCTCTGCGGCCGCATCGACGGTGTCGACGCCAGCGAACTGCGCACAGCCGAGCGTCGCAGCCTCTTTTGGCTCACGACAACGCGTGTCATACGCATCATGCATACCGCTCGGGGAACATCATACACCCATGCGAAGCGAGGTTGAACCGACCACCCCTTCGCTCGAGCCGAGCGTGTCGGTCGGGCGGACCTCGAAGGCCTGTTCGACAGCATTGATCATGTCGAGGTCGAGCGGCGCGGAGGTGGCACTCAGCACGAACGGATCAATGCTGAGCGACCCGGCCGACTTGGCCTCGGCGAGCCGGACGAGCATGGATGCGTATGCAGCGATGGCCACCGGGCGCTGTGCTTCCAGGCGCAGGATCACCTCGTCGAAGGGCAGGTCTGCCGGAATCGTCTGAAGGTCGAGTGGAGCACCGTCGCCGAAGAGCGCACTGACGATCCCGGTGGCATGGACGGTCTCGGTCATCGTCGGCAGTGAGGTCAGTCCGTCGAGGGTGAGGCTCGTCGGCCGCCAGGTCCTCAAGCTCCAGTCCGCTCTCGAAGATGAATGCAGCCGTCGCCATGGTGCGGAAGTCGTGCGAGCCAACGATCGCGCCGTTCGCCACCATCTGCTCGGCAACTTCGGACTTGAGTTCGAGTGACCGTGCGCGGAGCGTGCGGTAGCGCGCACCGAGATCCTCGTCGCGTGCGACGGCGAGACGGAACTCGATCACCGCAAGCCGCCATTCTCTGTCGGCCCCGTCGGACTTCCTTGGCCTCGACGGTCTTTCTGATTTGCACCGGCGACCCGTTGGCCCGACGTCCGGCGTAGACACGAAGGCGCCATACGCCCGGCCGAACATCGGTCATCGTGCCCTTCACGCCTGAGATTGCAGTCACAGAGTAGTCACGAGAGGCAACTCACCGGCGTCCACAACGCTCTGAACTGGTGGGCCGTGCGAGTCTCGATCTCGCCACCTTGGGATTAAAAGTCCCCTGCTCTACCGGATGAGCTAACGGCCCGCCGAGGAGCGTATCGGCTCTGCCCACCACGCTCGGAGCATCGGTACTGTCGGGAGGACGTCCCTTTCCCCAGCCGACGGCAAGGAGAGCCCCACCGTGTCCGTGCTCGACAATCCAGTGTGGTCGGCTCTCACCGGACCACAGCGGGCACTCGGCACGGCCACATCCCTGGCCGCCCGGTTCTGTCCCGAGGTCTCGCCTTTCGGTGGGTTTGCCGACGCCCCCACCCGGACGCACTGGGACGACCTGGCCGAGCTGGCCGGTCCGGGCCGCGTCGTGGGGCTGATCGGATTCGGTGACGGCATGGAGCAGCCACCGCCCGGTTGGGCGATCACAAGGGAGATCACCGGCGTCCAGATGGTGGGGAACCGGGTCGGTCCTGAACCGACTCGGTTCGGTCCGGCAGGTTCCCTTCCGGCCGACCGGCCGACGGACGCCCCGGTGAGCCTCGGAGGCGACGATGTCCCCGACATGCTCGCCTTGGTGGCGGAGGCCCAACCCGGACCGTTCCTTCCCCGCACCGTCGAGTTCGGCGGCTACCTCGGGATCCGCCGCGAGGGGCGACTGGTGGCCATGGCCGGCGAGCGCCTCCGTCCGCAGGGCTATGCGGAGATCAGCGCAGTGGCCACTGATCAGGGCCATCGCCGCCAGGGGCTGGCCGATTTGCTGATCCGGGCAGTGGCCGCCGGCATCGTCGGTCGCGGCGAGGTCCCGTTCCTCCATGCCTCGGCCACCAACACCGGCGCCATCCGCCTCTACGAGGCGATGGGATTCACAATGCGGCGGACGGTGACCATCCTGGTGGTCGCCACCCCCGGCCGCGGATAGGCGCGCACTGGCGATTCACCCGTTCGCCGTTCGCCGTTCGCCGTTCGCCGTTCGCCGTTCGCTGTTCGCTGTTCGCTGTGACGTCAGCCGGCGCTACCCCGGTTCGGCGAGATCACCACGGCAGATGGCTGGTTGCCGACGGTCACCCGCCCGATCACCGAGCCGCTGACCAGGTTGACGTGCACCAGTGTGCCGTCTACCCCGCACACCCATGCGGTCGCTCCCCCCGGGGCGATGGCGAGTGCCTCGGCGATCGTCCCAACTGGGATGGGTGCCCGCGGCTGGCGCGTCTGCAGATCGATCGGGGTGATGCCGCCCCCCCCGCTCACGTAGGCGGTGCTCGACGACGGGAGGCCGGCGATGCCGGTCGGATTGCTTCCGACAGCGATCGCCGGTTCCGGCGCCATGGTCGCGAGGTTGATGGGCAGTACCACACTGGTCTGGAAGTCGGCCACCAGCGCAGTGGTGCCGTTGGGCGTGATGAAGAGCGCCTCGGGCTCTGCACCGGCCGATGCCGGTGAGCCCGCGACCAGGGTCGACAGGTCAATGGGGGACACGCTCCCGTCCTGGTAGTTGGCCACCAGTGCCAGGTTGCCCGCGGGTGCGACTGCAATGGCCACGGGCTGCCTGCCCACCGCAAGTGGGCGCCCGGGGCGCAGCGACGGGAGCGCGACCGGCGTCACGGTGTTGTCCCCGAAGTTGGCCACCAGCGCGAGTGCGCCGTTCGGCGTGACGGCCACGGCATCCGGTTCGAGTCCCACGGTGGTCCGTTTGACCACCTTGCCCGAGGCGACGTCGATCTCGCTGAGGGTGTTGTCGCCCCTGTTGGTCACCAACACGTCGTTCCCGTCCGGGGTGACGGCCAGGGCAGCCGGCAGGGTGCCGGTGACGATCGGCTTCTGCACCGTGGACGTCACCGTGTTGACCACGGCCACCGTGTTCCCCGGATTGGCCACGCTGGCCCCGGTGGCCACGTAGGCGGTGGGTGTCGACGGCGTCGCCGCCGGAGAACCGGAAGTGCAACCGGCCGCCATGGCGACCGCTCCGATGACAACCAGGGCCGCCAGGACGCGGCGGACCCCGCCTCCCTCGGCCGCGCTCCGGTCGGGAGCGCGATGCGAGGTCGACGGGGTAGGTGCCATGGTTGTCGCCACGGGGTTCGCCACTGATCTGGTCGGAGGGCGCCGGAGCATCGGCTGATCGTAGGTCGCCCCCGCCCCCGCCGCCGCCCTAGCCGCGTGGTCGTCACTCCTTTCGAGTAGTCGGCACCCCTACGTGGGAGCGACCCTCCCTGGGAGTACGCTCCCCCCATGGAGACCGAGTGGGCCACCGAGGATCAGGTGGGTGTAGTGGATGGGAGGTGGTCGGGTCCGGACTCCGCCGGCCGACCGGACCCGACGGCAGTCGAGGAACGCCAAGTTGCCGTGCACCCCGGCCCGCCGGCGCACGGCGGGCCCGAGGGGCCCGAGGCGCTCGTCGAAGTCGTCGACCGGTTGCTCGACGACGTGGAACGGGCCCTGTCCAGGCTGGACGACGGAACCTATGGCCGATGCGGGGCCTGCGGAGCGGCCATCGAGGACTCCCGGCTGGCCGAGGAGCCCATGACGCAGACCTGTGCCGCCTGCGCGTCGCCGGAAGGCGACTGAACGAGCGGCCGAGTTACTTCTTGGTCTCCAACTGACCAAGGGCAGCCCCGAAACGGGGAGTTCATCCCCATAAAGGCCTCTGGCCAGGACTGTTCTCGTTGAGAGAAGTTGGCTGCCATAGGACACTGACGAAGTCTTGCGGACTTCTCGCTGACCGTGTGAGGACTGCTCACCGTCCTTCCAGACGACTCTGACGGCCCCCCAGGGCTGTCCCAGAGGTCCGAAGGGGTTCACCGGTAACCCACACACCCTGCCCACAAGGCGTGATCGCCGTCACGGACGATCAGGGGCGGATGCTCCACGGGTGAGGTCGCCAGCAGGCTCGACACCCGTCATGACGACCACCCACCGGCACTATGCGGCGGCCTTTTCGCCGAGGCCCGGTCAGCGCTTTCGGATCGTCCACAGTGCCGTCCCCGGTGCCCAGGGAAACCCACACGACTGCTCCCTGCCCGTAGGCCACCGAGGGATCTTGACGGACCGAAGCGGCAGGCCGCACCAGGCGGAAGCCTGCATCGACCACGCCGGCGACTTTTCCGACCGGGAATCCGTCAAGCCACCGACCGAAGCACGCCGCCGCAGTGAAGGCACCCCATGACGGTCGACCAAAGATCCGGAGGCCGTGACGCTCGGAGAATTGGGCCACAGGCGATGATGGTCCCGATGGTCAGCGACACCCACGCCGATGCCGGACACCTCGTCCCGAATGTACTGACCCGCTCAGTAATCCGGCCATGACGCGTTCCGTCACGACGTGGCGGGCGACTGCGTCGGCATGGTCTGGGTGGCCGGGATGGAGAGGGGGGGCGGCGGGTCAAGCAACGAGACGATGTTCTGATTGTCCGGACAGACCGCATCGAGGGCGGCCGAGTTGATGGCGGTGGGGGGCAGGTTCGGTGGGCTGGCGTCGGGCCGGTTGATGTGGAGCGTGGTGGTGAGGTCTCCCACCGTCGATCGGCGCCACTGGCTGATGTTGGGGATGGAGATCCCGAACCGCTTCTCCAGAAAGAGCAGCATGGACGTGTGGTCGAAGACATCTGAGTTCACGGAGCCACCGCGTGAGAACGGCGAGAGGACCAGGGCCGGGACACGGAACCCGAGTCCGATGGGCCCCCGTATCCCACCGGTCTCAGCCGGCAGGGTGGCGGCGGTGAGGAATTCACCGGGCGTGCCCACGGGAGCCACGGGCGGGGGGACGTGATCGAAGAACCCGCCGTTCTCGTCGTATGAGACGAACAAGACGGTCTTGGCCCAGACCTTGGGAACCGAGACGAGCGCGCTGAGGACCTGGTCGATGAACCACTCCCCGTTGTTCGGGGCGGCCGAGGGGTGGTCGGAGTCGACTACAGGGGGAAGGATCCAGCTCACCGAGGGCAACGTGCCGCTTTGGATGTCGGCTCCGAACTCGTCCGGCCACCGGGGCAGGAAGGCCCGCTTGTAGAGGTCGGTCCCTTCCTTGAGGAACTGGCTGAAGTAGAGCAGAGCGTTGAAGCCAAGGTACAGGTTGATCTTCTCCAGCGGCCCCACCGACGTGTCCGCGGGCTGGTACACCTTCCAGCTGATGTTCTTCTCGGACAGGGCCTCGGGCGCGGTGAACCAGTCGCAGCTCCCGACGGCGGCCGGGGCCTGCATTGCGGTAGGGGTGGATACGATCGGCCCGCCGTTCTTGCCGTCGGGGTCGAGCATGCCCGACAGGTAGTAGAGCCGGTTGGGCATCGTCGGGCCCAAGACCGAGCCGTAGAAGGCATCGCACAGCGTGTAGGCGTTGGCAAGGGCCCAGCGGAAGGGGAGGTCTGCCTGCGTCATATACGCCATGACCAACGGGCCCTGGTCCGGACCGTCGAACGCCGGCTCCGAGTGTGTCGCCACGAAGCGGTCCATGGCGCCCATGTTCCAGCTCTCGTGCTGGGAGATCCACCCGTGGTCGGGTTTGGAATTGTCGCCCGCGCACTGGGCCGAGACGGTCGCCGGGTCGAGCCGGTAGGGCAGGAGCTGCCCGGCCGGCACGTGGCCCGCTGGTGCAGTGGCCCAGGCCTGGCTGAACGGCCCCAGGCTCCCGGAAGGATGATCGTCGAACCCCTTGGCATCCGGGTAGGTGCCGAAGTAGTGGTCGAACGACCGGTTCTCCATCATCAAGAAGACCACGTGCTCGATGGCGTCGAGATCGTTGCCGGCGGGACGGACCGCTGTGGAGCGGCTGATCGTCGCGCTGCCCCCGCATGCCTGCAATAGCCCGCCCAGGCCCAGGGCCAGGCCACCGCCCAGCACGCCCCGCCGACTGAGGGAGGTCCTGTCGGCGAACTCATCACCTTCCATCGGCTGCCGTCTCCTCTCGCGTACGTCGGACCAGCGTTCCCCGCACGTGTGGTGCACTGTACCCAGGACCGCGGCACCGGCTGACTGGAGCGATGTACCCCTGATCGCACCGGTCGATCAGACGAAACGAGTGGCCATGCTCGCGCCAGCAAGCTTGTCTTGGATCGTGCCAGGCATGGCGCGCCCACCCTGCGGTAGCGGATACCCGTTCACTCCCGCGATAGTGCAGGGGTGGAGAACCTCTCATTCTCAGATTCCATCGTCATCGGTCGTCCCCCAGCGTTCATCTACGACATGGTCTCCGACGTGACCCGGATGGGCGGGTGGAGCCCTGTGTGCAAAGCATGCTGGTGGGACGAGGGCGATGGCCCCAACGTTGGTGCGTGGTTCACGGGTCGCAACGAGACGCCCGAACGGACATGGGAGACCCGTTCCCAAGTTGTGGCGGCGGAACGCGGGCGAGAGTTCGCGTTCGTTGTCGGCGGGACCCGGGTCCGTTGGGGCTACACCTTTGCTCCCGTGACCGAAGGGACCCAGGTCACGGAGTCATGGGAGTTCCTCCCGGATGGAATCGCGAGATTCAAAGAGCGTTTCGGAGACCAGGCTCCCACCCAGATTGCCGATCGCACCGAGGCCGCCCGTCAGGGGATTCCGGTGACCCTTGCCGCGATCAAGAAGGTCGCTGAGGCGGAGTAACCGCGGTTCGAGACCACCTTGGGAGCTCTCATTGCAGCCGCCTCTCGGCATCTCAAGAGTGAGATCTCCCTCGAGCGGTCCGGGTGGTGCGTCATTCAGGTTGTAGCCCGAATGCAACTTCGCCCGATTGGGATCGCTATCGGGAGCCTGATTCGTCCCAAGTGTGAGGGTCCGGCCCTCAACTGGCGGGGGTTGTCCCGTCAAAAGCGGGGTTGTCCCCATGCGGTGGGTTCCTTATGTTGAAAGACGTCCCACCGGTGGAAGGCCAATTCCGTGATGAGTCGCGTGCGTAGGGATCTGGACCGTTCGTCTGGCGGCGCAGCATGTTGCTGGCGGGCGGCAGTCAGTGTCGCTCTTTTCGTGGCAACAGTGGGGACGCTCGTGACGCTATCTCCGCCCGCCCGAGCGGCGGTGCTGGGTGGCACCCCTGTTCCGGTGGCCGGTGTTGACGCCTTCGGTATCGGCTCGGGCCAGCTCGGGAGCCCGGGCGGCCTGGTCGTGGACAGCAAGGGCGACGTGTTCGTAGCTGACCAGTCGAACAACCGCGTGCTGGAGTACAGCTTCAACTCGAGTACCGCCGCATACGCCAAGGTTGGAACGACGGTGGCCGGTGTTGGGGGACTGGGCTCGGGTTCCAACCAGCTGAACAGTCCGAGTGGGGTGGTCCTCGACGCGAAGGGTGACCTGTTCGCCGCCGACAGCGGCAACAATCGAGTGCTGGAGTATGCATTCAATCCCACTACGGGCTCCTACTCCTCAACGGGGACGACTGTGGCGGGCGTGGGGGGGAAGGGATCGGGGTCCAATCAGCTGAGCAGTCCGAGTGCGATGTCCCTGGACGCCAAGGGGGACCTGTTCGTGGCCGACGGTGGCAACAATCGAGTGCTGGAGTATGACCTCAACGCTGTCTCCGGCACCTACACCTCGATCGGCGTGACAGTGGCCGGCTCAGGGGGAGCGGGCTCGGGGCCCACCCAACTCGAGAGCCCGAGTGGGGTGGCCTTGGACGCCAAGGGGGACCTGTTCGTCGCCGACAGCTTCAACGGCCGGGTGGTGGAGTACGTCTACAACTCGTCCACGGGCGCCTACGCCTCCGCAGCGACGGCGGTGGCCACACTGCCAAATCTTGCTCAATCAGTCGCTTTCGATGCCAATGGTGACCTGTTCGTCTCCTACGGCTACCTCGGCTACAACGAGGTTCTGGAATACGCCTACAACTCGGCGACCGGCACATTCGCCAGCGCTGGGGTCGAGGTGGACCCCGCCGCCATGGTCGGGCCGACTGGGATCGCCTTCGACTCCCACGGCAATCTGTTCGTCATCGAGACCGCACAGACCTCAGACCCCAATCAAACAGTGTGGGACATGGTTTTGGAGCTCTCCTACACAGCGTCCACCGGCACGTACGCTCCCCAGGGCACGGTGCTGGGCCAACAGGGGAGGGTCAACGCCGGAATCAGCGCCATGGCCGTCGACGGTCAAGGGGATCTCTTTGTCTCGGATACGATCAACAACACCGGGGTCAACGAGTTTCACGTCGATCCCGCCACTGGTGCCTACTCCCCGCTCGGTACGTTCATTGGTGCTGGTTCCACCGGACTGGCCGTAGACAGTGCCGGTGATGTGTTCATCGCCAATCCGGGGAACGCCGTCGGGGTCCTGGAGTACGCCTACAATCCGACGGCGGGTTCCTATCCGGCCGCCGGCATGGCCGTGCCCGGTGCCACCCAGTTGTCACAGCTCGTCGCTGGTTCTCTCGCGATCGACAAGAATAACGATCTGTTCGTCGCCGACGGCAGCCAGGTGCTCGAGTTCGCCTACGACGCGACCACCGGCACCTACGCGGCCACTGGCACGACCGTTGCCGGGGTGGGCGGCACGGGTGCCGGGGCCAGCCAGCTGGCCGGCGTGGGCGGCGTGGCGCTGGATGCCAATGGCGACCTGTTCGTCTCCGACCCTCCCAACCACCGGATACAGGAGTACCTGGTGAACTCCACGACCGGCGTATATGCGGCCAACGGCATCACCGTGGCCGGTACGGGCGGGAGCGGTGACGGCCTCAACCAGCTGTCCGCGCCCGCCGGCACACTGGGCGGCGTCGGCGGAATCGCCGTCGACCAGAACGGCGATCTCTTCGCCAACGACACGGGCAACTTTCGGGTCATGGAATACACCGGGAACCCGAGCACCGCTACCTATTCGGCCAGCGGCACCGTGGTCCATAGCGAGCCCGCAGACAACTGGCCCGAGCAGGGAGGCGTCGCTGTCGATGCCCATGGCGACCTCTTCTTCGACAGCAATCTCACCAGCGCCGTTGTCTACGAGCTGCCGGCAGCCAGCACTCCGCCGCCGGCCGCCCCGACCCTGAGCGGCATCACCCCGGCCAGCGGCCCGGCCGCCGGAGGTACAACGGTCACCGTCACCGGTTCCAACCTGACCGGTGGCAGCGTGGTCTTCGGGTCGACGGCCGCCACCAACGTGACCTGCACTGCGAGCTCGTGCACGGCCACCTCGCCGGCCGGCACCGGCACGGTCAACGTGACCGTCACCACCAGTGGC
>JBKQMB010000011.1:0-23119 GCA_052326605.1 Acidimicrobiales bacterium
TCGAGACACCGGCCCAGAACGCCACGAAGGAGCTGCTGCCGCACCTTTCCAACGGGCATCAGGTCATCCTGTCCGGGCTCGGGCACGTGGACGACTTCGACGCCTACGAGCCGAGCGCCAGCACGCAGTTACTGACCACGTTCTACGCCACCGGCCAGGTCGACACGTCCCGCTACACCCCGAACGTGGTCAGCTTCGCCACGCCGTCCTCGCAGGCAGCGATTGCCAAGGACATCCTTGGGTTTATGATCGGCTTCGCCTTGTTGGCAGTGATCTGGCTCGTGGTGTTGGCGATCCGGATTCGCCGCCGAGGCGGTACCGGCCGCAAGACGGGCGCATGGATCCGTTCGGCCGGTCCGATCGTGTTCGGACTCGGCGGATGGTTCCTCGGCGAACTGCTGGTACTGCGGTTCTGGCCGAGCCGGGCGCTCCCCGACCAGCTGCTGTCCGTGGTCTCGGTCGCGGTGCCGATCTGGCTCGGGGTCTACGCCGGCTGGGTCTGCACCGACACGCCGAAGGCGATGCGGGCCAAGGGCATCGGTGCCGCGGGTGTCGGTGCGGTGGCTGGAGCCGCACTCGGTTTCCACGTGACCAGTGGGCTCATGGCGTGGATCACGACGATCATCGGTGCGGCGGTCGTGTCGAACCTGAGTCTGCTCGTGCTCGACATCTGGACCGAGCGGGCCGCCTCCCGGGGAACGGCCGCTCCGGCGATGGATCTGTCGGAGACGGAGCACCTGGAGCCGGAGCACCTGGAGCCGGCCCTGCACTGATCGCCCGAACCGTGTCGGGGAATCATTGGAGGATTCCCCGACACGCGCGCGTGTGATGGCGAGTGAACGGATCGAGTAGGGCGGCCCCGAGATTCCCCCATCCGAGCCGAGCGACGCGTCCCAATAACGCGCCGAACACGCCGGTTTGCCTGTCCCAGTCGTGCCGTTCCGGGCGCATGCAACTTCCGCGAGCACCGGCGACGAGAGGCACGGATCATTGATCCGAGGGCGACGAAAGAGCCAATGAGGCGTGGGCCATCCTCGACCGCCATCCCCTCGGTCCGGAGGTTCCTCAGCATTCATCAGTTACCCCAGGGTTCGTGAGCGGTGTACGAAACACGGCCACAGGCCGTGACTTCCCAGTTCAGACCACCGAAAGGCCGGTGTCGTCCGGCTCACTGCTGAATTCACCCACCCCTACGGCGACTCGGTCGAAGTGCTCGTGATAGCTAGCGAGTCGTCAGCTCAGCCCGAGATTCAGCGACGCGGAACCGGCATTGTTCGGGGACAGGCTGGCCAGGCGGGACGCAGGGCACGATTGCTGGGTGCGGGCGGCACCAGTCCCAGGACTAGGGCGAGCGGGTCGGCAGGAGTCCGCTGGCACGGAGGTAGGCCACCGTGTCCCGGAAGGTGTCGAGCAGCGGACGGTAGGCCATGCCCAGGTCGGCCAGGGTGGCCGAGTCGTCAGTCGGGACGCCGCTGGTCATGATGATCGCCGCCTCCTCTGACAGCGGAATGTCGACGGGTCCGAGTGCCCGTTGGGCGTCGAACTGGCGGCCCATCTCGACCATGTCGTCGGCGCTCACGGCATGGCCGTGGAGGTCGACCCCGGCGGCTTCGCCGAGCAGTGCAGTCCATTCGGCCCACGTGACGTACTGGCCCCCGGCCAGGTAGTGCCTCGGCCCCTTTCCCGGCTCCACGGCACGAGCGAGCAGCTCGGCTGCGTCGCGGACGTCCACGACCCCCAGGCCGCCCGGCGGCACGAGCATCATCGACCCGAGTGCGCCGAGGATGGCACCGAAGCTCCCGTCCAGGTGTGGCGACGTGGGTCCGTAGATCCCGCCCAGGGTGAAGCTCGTGATCGGGTCACCTTGCTCCTGGCGCTCACGGATCAACAGCTCCGCGTCCCGCTTGGACGCGCCATAGGCGGAGAGCGGCTCAGCCAGTGCCGACGACGGCGTCACGACGGCATCCTGGCTGGGGAGATGCACCGTGATGGTGGACGTGTAGACGATCGGATCCATTCCGGCGGCAAGCGCTTCGGTGAGGACCGTACGTGTGCCAACGACGTTGACGTCCGTCGTCTGCCCTCCAGCGCCACCCACACCGATCTCGGCGGCAGCGTGGACGACGGCGTCGCAACCATGGAGCGCCGATGCCACGGACTGCGGATCCGTGACATCGCCCCAGACCGCCTCAGCATCGATGCCGAACGGCTCGAGCACTAGTGGCAGCCGCTCCGGGCTGCGTGCGAGGACACGAACGTCGTGCCCCCGGCCGACAAGGGCCGCGACCGTGTGCGATCCGACGAACCCTGTACCCCCTGTGACCAGCACCTTCACCGGGCCCCTCCCATCGGCACACACGGATGATCCTGGTCGATCAACCGGAGCGTGCAGCATGGCTCGTAACGGACGGCTCGTCCAACGGTCGAACCGGTGTGTGCTCAAGCCCAAATGCCACGCACTCCCCGAAGTGCCTGGCGTCTGCATCTTTCAATCATGCCCACCCTGGATCTTGCGCTGATCCCATTGGCACGGAACGCCCACCAAGCCATGGGCAATCCTCCGCCGCCATCCCCACGGACCGGAGGTTGCTCAGTAGTCAGCCAACCCATGTCTCCTGCGGGCCGTCTGAAACTGGTTCCAGCCCGCGATTTCGCTGCTCAGCGTACTGATCTGCGGACTCCTTCTCTACCAGCCTCAGAATGGCACCGGACGATCAGTTGAATCAGAAGCCTTGCTCGCGCCGGCAAGCACGCCTTGGATTGTGCTTCGCATATCGCGACCCGCTGCCGGTTCAGCGGCAGGCTGGAACGTCACGGTTCAGGGTCACGAGATCGGTGTGACAGACCCGGTCTCTGGAGCTATCGCGACTTGGACAAGCGTCCAGACCGGTATCTGGCCAAGTGTCCAGGTCCGCTGTACAATGCCGAGGACAGCGGAAACGAGGGCGCGCCCGCGTGCTGGAAGGAAGTGTCATGCCGAAGCAAACTCTTCGAGTCGTCCAGTTCGCCACCGGCAACGTGGGTTCCGAGATGGTGAGGCGCATCGTCGAACACCCCGACCTCGAACTCGTCGGTCTCTACTGCTACTCACCCGAGAAGGTCGGCCGCGACGCCGGCGAGATCGTCGGCATCGCGCCGCTCGGGGTGACGGCCACCAACGACATCGCCGACGTTCTTCAGGCGAAACCGGACGTCGTGAACTTCAACGGCGTATGGCCGGACGTCGACACGTTCTGCACGCTGCTCGAGAACGGCATCAACGTCGTGACCACCTCCGACTGGATCACCGGGCACCATCGCGATCGGAATCACCCGCACCCGTCCGGTGCGAAGCCCACCGAGCTCATCGAGGCCGCCTGCCAACGTGGAGGAACGACATTCTACGGGACCGGGATGAATCCCGGCCTGGCGCAGATACTGAGCGTGGTCGCGACGGCAGGGACGGGACGTGTCGACCACCTCACGGTGCTGGAGACGGTTGATGTCTCGTGCCACCATTCGGTCGACACATGGAAGAACGTCGGCTACGGGCGGCCCGCGGACGATCCCGAGATCCCGGTCCTGCTCGAGACGGGCTGCACGGTCTTCGCGGACTCGATCTACATGATGGCGGACTGCCTCGACCTCCCGATCGATGACGTCGTCTTCGAGTGCGAGCTCGGAGCGTGCACCGAGGAGGTCGACCTCGGCTGGTGGACACTGCCGAAAGGGTCGGTGGGAGGAAGCCTCGCCAGGTTCAAGGGGATGTTGAACGGCGAGCCGAAGATCGAAGTGCACCTCGAATGGCAGATGACTCCGAAGACTGAGCCCAAGTGGAATGTCCAAGGCTGTTACATCACCACCATCGAGGGTGACCCTACGATCGTCAACCGCCACATGATCTTCCCTGAGACCGGCACGCCGAACAGCCTGATGGACGCGGACTACTTTGCCTCGATCGGCATGACGATCACCGGTATGCCGGCGCTGAACGCCATAAGGGCCGTGTGCGAGGCCGGGCCGGGCCTTCTGACCAGTGCGGACCTCCCGCTGCGCGCCTTCGCGGGCCGCTTCCATGGGACCGCTCCGGCGAACGAAGAGCTCGTCGAGCAAATCGGGCTGGGCTCATGAACACGCGCTATCCATTTCCCGCTTCACCCAATGGATGGTTCAGTGTCGGCGCTGTTGATGATCTCGTCCAAGGCGACGTGAAGCCAGCGCACTACCTCGGTCGCGAGCTGGTGCTCTTCCGTGGCGAGGACGGATGCGCGCGTGTCTTCGATGCCCACTGCCCGCATCTCGGCGCCAATCTCGGCTTCGGAGGACGTGTGTGCGGCGACGGCATCGTGTGCCCCTTCCACGGTTGGCGCTTCGACGGCGAGGGCCGGCTTGCCGAGGTGCCGGGTCTCGACCGCACGCCGCGGGCCACCGCACACGCGTGGCATGTGTGTGAGCGGAACGGGCGGATCTTCGTCTGGCACCACGCAGCAGACGCACCGCCGAGCTTCGACGTGATCGGCTACCGAGACGACGAGGCAAGCTGGACGCCATGGCGGAGCAGCACGTACCGGGTTCGCGTCCACGTGCAGGACCTGACCGAGAACATCATTGACAGGGCGCACTTCGCGACGGTGCACGACATGGCGGCGCCCGATCAAGACCACTTCGAAGTGAGCTTCTCCGGCGCTTCCATGGTCGTCGAACAGAGCCTGAAGGTGACCGCCGTATCGAAGACGGGCATCGAGGTCAGCACGCGGACGACGACTTGTGGGCCCGGGATTGCTGCGATCGAGGTGAACCAGGGCCCGCTCGAGATGCTCACCTACATCGCGCAGACTCCCATCGATGATCAGTTCACCGAAGTAAACCTGCTCTTCTCGATGAAGCGCCTGCCTGATGAGAAGTCGACCGAGTCGATCTCCGAGCTCAACGACCAGATCACTAATGTGCAATTCACGCAGGACGTCCCGATCTGGGAGAACAAGATCTACCGCGAGCGCCCGATCATCACGAAGGTCGACGGCCCGGTAGCGCAGTATCGCCGTTGGTTTCGGCAGTTTCACTCCGACCAGGAGTGAATCACTCCGAGATTGATGGTGTCACCGTGAATCCGCGGATTTACTCGCCTTGCGGCAACTCTTGCGCATTCCAGAATAGGTCCCCGAGGGTCGCTCCAGAAGTGTGTCGAGGATTCGTGCATCCATCAGACTCGGAACTGGGCGGCGGACCCCGGATCTACGATTCTGGCGTACCCGATTACTAGTGCGACACCAGATAGGTTACAAAGAGGTCTCGGGGCGGGCTATCCGGATGGTGGACCCGGTCAGATGAACATCGTCGTAGGTGGCGCATCCGGTATTGGCGCCGCCGTGGCAGCAGTACTCCCTGGGGAGACAATCATCGGGGATCGCGTCGGCGGGGACGTGCATTGTGACCTCACCGACAGTGCATCACTCATCAGGTTGGCGAGTTCGGTGGACCATTTGGACGCCCTGGTCGTTACCGCAGGCGTCTCGCCTGCAACGGCCGATGCTCATGCGATCTTTGACGTGGACCTTGCCGGAATGGCTCGGGTCCTCCAAGCATTTGAAAGCCTCGTTGCCCCTGGCTCGGGAGCCGTGTGTGTCGCATCGATGGCCGGCCACCTCGGCGTTTGGCCGGCCACGACCATTCGGCAACTCGATGATCCACTCAGCACCCCTGATGCCGGACTCACGAGCGATCCCAGCACTGCATACATGCTTGCCAAATTGGGCGTCATCCGCCTTGTCCGTCGGACAGCACCCGAGTGGGGACGCCGTGGCGCTCGCATCGTGTCAGTTTCCCCGGGCGTCGTGGAGACCCCGATGGGCAACCTGGAGTCAGCCGGCACTGGAGGCACAGCCGAGATTGCGCACGGGAGCGCGCTGTGGCGAATCGGTCAGCCGGAAGAACTCGCCGCGGTCATTGCGTTTCTCTGCTCCGACCAGGCGAGTTACATCACGGGAACCGACATCCTCGTCGACGGAGGAGCTGTGGCGGCAATCGAGCGTCAAGACGGCGGGTAGAAATACGGCTGATCGCATCGGAAGCCGTGGGTCGGCCCATTCACCGGAGGGTCATCGATGCGCTGGAACTGCCCGTTCTCTATCTGGGCCATGACGTAGCAATTGGTTGGCGTCTTGGCCGATGGATTGCCGGTTCCTATGAGATACCCGCCCGAGAACGACGTGATCTTCCTCAATGTTTGAAGCACCGATCCCCGGCTTGGGTGTGCACCTGCAGCTCGAAGCGCCTGAACGAAGAGTTCCGTCGACAGCCATCCAGCAAGCGTGTAGTAGTCGGCCTTGAATCCGGGCGATGCCTTTTGCACCCAGCTCAGAAATGTGGCGACGGCCGGAACAGTCTTCGCATCCTCGCCCAGGTAGAGGGCGGTAGGTTGCTCAAGATACGTCCCGTCGATGGCAGCTGCTCCCCCAGAATCGGGGACAAGCGCTTGACTGTAGGTCGATGCGCCAACCACTAGGACCGGGTGGAAGTCCTGTTGGTTGAGTGCTTTGACAACGCCAGCTGCGTAATTCTCGGGCATCTGTTCGATGAACAGAATCTTCACCCCTGCATTCTTCATGTCGATTACGTTCTGGGTGAAGTCGGTCTGGCTTGTGGGAAACGTCGGGTCGTACACCACGTCGTACCCCAAATGCTCCATGGCGGCCTTTTCGCCGCTCCAGATCGCTTCCGGCGAGCCATAGTTCGCGATCAAGGCGCCGGTGTGGAGTACGGCATTCGGGTACTTCTTCTTTAGGTACACGAGTGGACCAAGGGCGTATCCGCCAGCGGCGGGATTCGGACTGAAACTGTTGGGTAACGCATTTGTGGTGGCATCGAGGGATTCAGCGACATTGGGAACCTGTGGATTGGCTGCCAACACGGTCCCGCCGAAACTGTCTTCCAGCGAAAACCCTCCCACCATGGCGAGGTCACTCTGCACTGCCGCTGTGGTCAACTGTTTGTTCGTTGCACCTTGGAAATTGTCACTGGAAGAATTGACAATCAAACGACGGCCGTTGATCCCTCCCTGAGAGTTGACGTAGTCCGCGTAAGCGTCGGATCCAACGACTGCTCCCGTGAACAGTCCGGCATTCAGTGTTGAGACATTGCCGATCGTGACTGACTTCGAAGTGACTCCTGTGTAGTCAGAAAATGCCGAAGCGGGAATGGGCGGTTTCGACGAGGCGGACTTGGTCGAGGACGAAGTTCCGGGGGTAGGTGATGCAGTGGACGAGCACGAGGCCAACGTGACTGCCAGCATCATCACGCTCAACCCAACGACGAGTTTCGAACCCTGCCGCCGTGGGACCGAGCAGCGGTGGACTGAATTCACAAAAGTTCTCCCCCTATTGCCAGTGGCAAGTGAGCCCCGAACGATGGCGTCACGTTCCATTGTGGTTGTAATCCGAGCGACTGATCCGGCCTCGATGGCGTCGGAAGATGATCCCCCATCGGCAATGCTCGCTTCTCAAAAGACTGCTGGCGATCGACTCTCCTCTGAAGGCAAGACCGTGTATCGACGTCCGACTCGCTACGTGGCAGCACGTGTCCCAGCAACACTTTTTGATCCAGACAAAGAGGAACGCGTTGAGCGACGCAGGAGTCGACTAGTAAATATCGGTTCACTATAGTGAACTCATGGTCATCGATCAAGGAGACCCGTCCTCGAGTGATGGGCATCACGTTGATGCCATTCGCTCTGCAGTTAGGGCGCTGAACTCCGGCGGTGTTGAGGAATACCTCCAGCACTTCGACCAGTCATGCCTGCGGTGGATTTCCGGATTCGAAAGTCCACTCACGCTGGCAGAAGTCAGCGACAGCCTCCGCCAGATTCGGGGTGCTTTCGGCACGCTGTTCCTCGCAGAAGAACACCTCTTTGGCAGCGGGCGTCTTGTTTGTGCTCGCTGGCGGCTTCGAGGAGTTCACGAAGGCGAGTTCATGGGCTACGCCCCAACCCACCGAACGATCGACGTGCAAACCTGCGAGGTCTACGAGTTCGGCGAGGAATCGGTAGTGGCGACGTGGACGTACGGCGATCACATGCAGCTGTTCCGGCAGATCAGAGCCGACTCTGATCAGGGGTCTGTCCAGTGACCAAGGATGTCTCAGGGACACTGTTGCTTGATCCGATGGTCATCGAGGATCCCTATCCGTTCTACCGCCGACTCCAATCGCATGCTCCGGTGTGGCATGTGCCCGACCGGCATGTCTTCGTTGTCACGTCGTTCGCGATGGTGGCGGAAGCCGCTGCCCGAGTCGAGGACTTTTCCTCGAACATGCGATCCTTGCTCTATCGAGATGAGGAAGGGCTACCCACCCAGTTGTCCTTCGGGGATGCAGGCGTTGACGTGCTCGCCACCGCAGATCCACCGTTTCACATGACCCACAGAGGCGTCGTGTTCTCGAAGTTGGTGACCAAGCGCATGGCTCAGCTCGAGCCGCTGATCGCGGATCTTGCCTCTCGATGCATTGATTCGACAGTGGATCGGGTCGCCTTCGACTTCATGGCCGACATCGGCAACCTTGTGCCCATCACTCTCGTCAGTCGACTCATCGGCTTTCACAATGAGGACCTCGATCAGCTCCGTCGCGCTGCGTTCGACTCGACTTCACTTCTTGGTGCTTCACTTCGCCTCTCCGAGCTTGAAGGCTTCGTCGAGCGCGTTGCGGAGATTGAGCACTGGATCGCAGGGCAACTCTCCTCTGCCGTGGCTGCTCCGGACGACGACGTCCTGGGGGCAATCGCACGTGGCATCAGGGCTGAGTCGCTGTCGGTCCAGCAGGGTTGTGTCATCGTGCACACCTTGCTCAGTGCCGGTGGCGAATCGACATCGAGTCTGCTCGGTAATGCAGTCCGGTTGCTGGCCGAAAACCAAGAGCTACAGCAGGAGCTCCGTTCACATCCCGAACAGATCCCATCGTTCGTCGAGGAAGCACTCCGCCTCGAGTCACCCTTTCGTTCCTTCTTGCGATCCGTGCCGGAACACACAACTCTCGGTGGTGTCGAGATCCCCGCCCACTCCACTGTCTTGTTGTTCTGGGCGGCGGCCAATCGAGATCCGGCGGTCTTTGAGCGTCCTGACGAGATCGTGCTTGGTCGGGCAGCACCCCGACGTCATGTTGCGTTCGGACGGGGGATCCATCACTGCGTTGGCGCACCCCTTGCCCGCCTTGAGGCCCGCATCGTTCTTGACGCACTTCTGGCACGCACGGAGAGCATCGCTCTCGACCCGGCATCTTCCCCCGAGCGAGTCGAGAGCTTGATGGTGCGTCGCCATGAGCATCTCCCGATTCGGGTCATTCCCCGGTGACGACAAGGCTGTCACCGGCTCACTCAGCCGGTACGATCGTTCCCTTGAACGAGCCGACGGCAAAAGTTGATCGCCGAGCCGAAAGGCGAGCCTCCCGCCGGGAGCAGAGTCGCACGGAGATCCTTGATGCCGCTGAGACAGTATTCGGCGAGGACGGGATCCGCGATGGATCGCTTCGCCGGATCGCCGAGCTTTCTGGCTTCTCCGCGGCTGCGCTCTATCTATTCTTCGAGGACAAGCAGCAAATTCTGGCGGAGACGCTCACGAGGCGTGCCGACGAGTGGAACTCCACGATCCAAGGAGTGGCGGAAGGCGATTCGGATCCACTCGAAAAGCTCCATGAGATCATCGATGCCTCCACCCGCTTCTTCGACGAGAGGCCCCAATTCCGACTTCTCCTCCGTCACATACGTGGAGGACCAGCAGTGACTGGTCCTGCCCTCGCCGAATTCGCAACCGAGGTGGACGGTCGTTACTTCGAGATCTTGAAGAGAGTCGCCACCATCGTCAAGGATGGACAGTCCGCCGGCCGCATCCGAAAGGGCAACGAGCGCTCGATCGCTCATCTGTATTCGGTGATGGTCAATGAGTTCGTCCTTCTGGCCACATCGTCCGCCGAGGCCAATGTCGGAACGCTCACGGCCGAAGAGTTCCACGATTTCGTCGATGGGGCTCTCCGAGCCCCATCTGCCGGAAGTCAGAAGTCGTGAGTTCGACGACTCGGTCGTCGGCGCGCGACCAGCTAATCCCTGCTGAACCAGAGGCAGTCTCCAGGTTCGATGGTCCCGCCATTGCGCTGATCTCCTTTCGACCCCAGGGCCGGGGACGAGTGGCCAGCGCTGCAGACACGACGAGCCACGATGGTCGAGGGGGTGGACACGGGCATGGGCGATGACCTCGTCATACGCGGGGGGACACTGGTGGATGGGACCGGTGCGCCCGGGCGAGTGGCAGATGTAGTCGTCCGAGACGGCAAGATCGCAGCCATCGGAGAGGGGCTGTCGGGTCCTGCGGAACTCGACGCTTCGGGGCAGGTGGTAGCACCTGGCTTCATCGATATCCACACCCACTACGACGCTCAGGTGTTCTGGGACCCTGATCTCACCCCGTCCTCACACCATGGGGTGACCACGGTGATCGCAGGCAACTGCGGGTTCTCCATCGCCCCCACCCGCCCCGAAGGGGTCGAGCTCCTGGTCCGCACCCTCCAGCATGTCGAGGACATGAGCTTTGACACCCTCATGGCCGGGGTCCCCTGGGACGAATTCGAGACCTTCCCCCAATACCTCGACGCGGTGGAACGCCGAGGCGTCGGGCTCAACTATGGCTGCTATGTCGGCCACACGGCCGTCCGTCTCTTCACCATGGGTGACGATGCCTACGAACGGGGCGCCACCGACGACGAGATGATCGCCATGGTCCAGATCGTCGACGAGGCACTCGACGCCGGGGCCATCGGCTTCGCCTCTAGTTGGTCACCGACCCACAACGGTGACCACGGTCGGCCGGTGCCTTCGCGCGTGGCTGACCTCAATGAGCTCGCCGCCCTGCTCGAGCCATTGCATGGCCGCAGTCGTGGCGTGGCCGCCTTGTTGCCCGGCGGGATCATGTCCCATTCAGAGATGTTCGAACTCCAGCGCCACATCGGACGGCCATTCACCTGGACGGCGTTGCTCACCTTCGCCGGATCCGATTACCACGAGCAGGTCATGGCCGAGCACGCAGCGGCCAGGAGCACAGGGGTAGACGTGTGGCCTCAGGTGTCGTGCCGGCCGCTGGTGTTCCAGATGAACCTGGCCGAGCCGTTCTCGCTCAACACCTTTCCCAACTTCAATGCTCTCATGGACTCCCGTGTCGAGGAGCGAACGGCGGCCTATCGGGATCCTGCGTGGCGGGCCAACGCGTGGGAGCAGCTCAATTCCAGCGCGTTCAGTTTGTTCAATGTGGATTCACTGTCGGTCGCCGAGTCGCCCAACCGGCCCGATCTGGTCGGCCGTCGAGTCGTCGAACTGGCACAGGAGCAGGGTGTCACTCCCCTTGACGTGATGCTTGACCTGTCCCTCGCCGACTCCCTTGCCACTCGATTCTGGTCAGTTCTGGCAAACGACAACACCGAGGGAATCGCTTCGCTGCTACCCCGTGATGATGTGTTGCTGGGACTGGCCGACTCGGGTGCCCATGTCAGTCAACTTTGCGACGCGTGTTTCGCCACCGACCTTCTGGGCAACTGGGTCCGGGAGCGCCAGGTCATGAGCCTCGAACATGCCGTCCACAAGCTCACCGGTGAACCAGCTCGTGTCTATGGGCTCGCGGACCGAGGTTCGGTGGAGATCGGGAAGGCAGCTGATCTGGTGGTATTCGATCCCGACACCATCGGACCCGGTCAGCTCCGGCGGGTAACTGATTTTCCCGCGAATGGCGAGCGACTGACGGCCGACACACCAATGGGCATGACCCACACCCTGGTAAACGGGGTACCCATCCGGATCGACGGCCATCCAGTACCCGAAGGTCTCGCCACACGACCGGGAACCGTACTGCGTTCGTAGGGATATTTCCGAAGCGCTGAACCCGGCTACGCGTCAAACAAGAGGAGAGAAGCGAATGCCCAATCCGCTCGGTCCGCTGGGACCGGCTGACGAGCGATTCGACCACCAGATCGCCGACACCTTCGCCACGGTCGGAGTCAGTGATCCGTCCTGGACAGAAAAGGTCTGCGCCATGGTGGCGAAGCGTGACGGGAGCCTGCAGCTCGGCTTCGGCATGGGCAAGTTCACCAACCGCAATGTGCTCGACGGCTACGCGGGCTTGTCCCGAGGGGTCGAGCAGATCACCGTGAGGGCAAGTCGACGCCTCTTTCCCCACCCGGATCTGACCTCAGTCGGTCCGATCCACTACGAAGTACTCGAACCCATGCAGAAGGTCCGCTTCGCGCTTGAGGCCAACGCGTGCCAGCCGGTCTCCTTCGAGTGGATCTACGAAGCGGTGCTGCCGCCAGCCACCGAAGAACGCACCCACATGCGAACACCCCTCGGCTACAGGATCAACGCGGATCTGGTTCGCTACCACCAGATAGGCACGGCCTCGGGTTGGATTGAGGTCGATGGACAACGGCACGAGATCACTCCTGACGAGTGGGTATCGACACGTGACCATTCATGGGGTGTGCGCTACGACGTGGGGGCGCCGCCCACCGACATGGACCCATTCGATCCCATTCCCGAAATGGTCTTCTCCATGATCTGGTGCCCAATTCTCATGGTTGATCCCGACGGATCCCGCTGGGGTCTCTTCATGCACCTGGTCGACCTGAACGGATTCGGGCATGTCCAGCGGACGGTGACCGGCGCCGTCGAGCACGTCGATGGTCGGGTCGAGCGCATCGCTGACATCCGACCCGACCTCAGGTATGACCCATCCAACCGGCGCCTCCTCGGTGGCGTGGTGGAAGTGACCATGGAGGATGGAGCGATCAGGCGCTTTCAGCTGGATGTTCCCACGTCCACAGGATTCCACCTGGGCACGGGCCTGTATTTCGGATGGCGTGGTCACCACTACGGGGAATGGCGGGGTGAGCTGCATATGGACGGGGAGCGTTTGGAAGACTGCAGCGAGCCGAGTCTGGCGCGTGAACTCCACCAGATTCGTGACACCTTCGTGCATGTGCGCGACCTGGGCACCGGATCCGAGGGCTGGGGCAACTGCCAGCCAACCGTCTCTGGCGCCCATCCGGTTCTGGGACTCACCGGTGAGTCTTCGTTCTTTTGACCTATGGGCGGATGGTGCCGCAGGCATCAGAGATTTCATCTGGCGTGAGCACGTATGGTCAGAGTCCTCAAGCGGTGGGCTGGTATCGACGGCCAGTGCTAATCCCTGATCCTGGACGGTCATACCGCCATCGGGAATGCTCGGAACATCGCGCCCTGGCCAGGCCGCTGCCCGTTCATGAGCTTCGGCCTGCCACACTTCCGGCCACAGAGCCGCTGCGAACTGGTGCCGGAGAGTCCAGGTGACATCGGGAACGTCGTCAGAGTCGGCCCCTCCGTCAGACCATCCGATGGAGATGGATGCTGAGCACATCGCCAGATCGACCCGCGACCTACTCGAGACTGCAGACGAACTCCAACGATGGCTTGCTCAGGAACTCCCCACTGGCAGCAATCCGGTGATCACCGAGGCCGTCAGCCCAGAGAGCAACGGGATGTCATCGGAGACGCTTCTCGTCACAGCGTCCTGGAGTGAGTCCCATGCCCGTAGCGAGCATCGGCTGGTCGCCCGGATGGAGCCGCCCGGCGACGCGTGGCCGGTCTTCACGAACTACGACCTGGGCAGGCAGTTCAGAGTCATGCGCCTGGTGCGGGAACACACTGCGGTCCCGGCACCCGAGACACATTGGTATGAGCCTGACCCCAGGGTGCTCGGTAGTCCATTCCTTGTCATGGATCGGACCGAAGGGCTGGTACCGCCTGATGTCCCGCCCTACACCTTCGCCGATAATTGGGTACTTGACGCCAGCGAGGCCGATCGCCGAACCCTCCGGGACTCGGCCATCCGAGCCTTGGCGGGAGTCCATGCGATTACTCCCGACGCATATGATCTCAAATCTCTGGAACACGATCTGCCGGGTGAGACGTCACTGGAACGGAGCGTGCACCACTGGCGTCAGTACCACGACACTGTGGTGGGTGACGAGCCGTCGCCCCTGCTGGCCGAGTGCTCTGACTGGGTCATCGACAATCTCCCCACTGATGCTCATGGTGACGCTCTTTCGTGGGGCGATCCGCGCATCGGCAACATGATGTTCCGAGACCTTGAGGTGGTCGCGGTACTGGACTGGGAGATGGTAGAGGTGGCGCCGCCAGAGGTCGACGTGGGTAGTTGTGCTACCTCCACCTGTTCCTCCACGACCTCACCTTGCAACTCGGTGCGCCCGGGCTTCCACACATGCTGCGACCGGTCGACGTACGCAGGACGTACGGCGATGCCTCGAGCCGATCCCTCGGCGATCTCAGATGGCATATCGCGTATGCCGCAATTCGCCACGCCCTCAACATGAGGCGCGTCGCCGAAAGGTCGATATTCTTCGGCGAAGCTCCAGGGCCCGACGACATCGATGACCTGATCATGCACCGATCGACCTTGCGCGGCATGTTGGATGGATCGTATTGGTCCGACATGGCGCTATGACTCCGTCTGGGCATCCCGGGGACGAACCAGTGGTCGTGGACAGTTGGAATGTGCGACCTCGACGACCCATGGTCCCAAACGTGTCAAAAGGCGCCTGCAGGGGAGCCAGCGCCAGCGGATGGTGCGTCCAGAAGTAGATGGTCGGGTTGCAAGGTGTAACGAACGTCCTCACGTTGGGGACAGACGCGCAAGCTAGGGAGGGAGACCGTGGAGCATCCCGTCATCATCGAGGCCGCGATCAACGGCGTTACGTCAAAGCTGCAGAACATCAACGTACCTCGTCTCCCCTTGGAGATCGCCGAAGATGCGCTCCAATGCTTCTCGGCAGGAGCGACCATTGTCCACAACCACGTGGACGTCGTGATGGTGGACGGTCCGACGGCAGCGGAGCACTACCTGGAGTGCTGGCACCCGATCTGGGATGTCATCCCAGGTGCGCTTCTGTATCCGACAGTGAATGCCGGGCCCGTGCAGCAGAGCTTTGCCCACTTTCCCAACCTCGCCGCTGCTGGCTGCCGAATCGGCATCGTGGATGCCGGATCGGTCAACCTCGGTGACTTCGTCTACGTGAACGCACGGACCGACATCGACTATCAAGTGGGGCTCTGCGCCGAGCACCAGCTTGCCCCGAGTTTGGCGATCTTCGAGCCCGGATTCCTGCGCATCGCCCTTCGCCTCTGGAGGGCCGAACGACTTCCACCTGGAGCCATGATCAAGCTGTATTTCGGGGGTGAAGATGGCTATCTCGGTGGAGTATTCGGGCTGCCTCCTACGAAGTCGGCGCTCGAGGCCTATCTGTCGATGCTGGAAGGCTGCCCCCTTCCGTGGTCGGCTGCCGTCATCGGTGGCGATGTCGTGGAGAGCGGTATCGCTCGCATGACACTCGAACGAGGCGGACACCTTCATGTGGGGCTCGAGGACTGGAGCGGTGAGGGCCAGCCCACCAACAGGGAGCTTGTCGAGGCCGCCGTGAGCCTCTGCGCAGATGTCGGTCGGCCGGTGGCATCGCACACCCAGACGGTCGAAGCCCTGGGACTGGTGCCATTGCCATAAGTGTCCTCCGTCAATGAGCGACATCGAATCAACCCGAGCTTCCTCGGGCAGACCCGTTTGTCACGGGTGGCATCGGGAGCGCCATCGAGCAGGCCCAACGTGCCGCGGCAGAGAGGGACGTGGTGCACATGGGAGCGGGCATGGTTCAGCAGTGCCTACGCGCTGATCTTCTCGACGAGATCGTCGTCAACGTGGTTCCCGTCACGCTTGGAGACGGGGTCAGGCTCCTCGAAGGCGTTGGGTCCGGGAAGCGGGATCTCGCCATCGACAGCGTCATCTCCGCCTCCGAGGTGACGGACCTCACCTACCGAGTCGTGCGATAGCACGACTGCGGCCATCCCCCACGTGCCGGGAAGCCCCACCCACACGGCGTTCCAGGAGCCAGGAGGATGACGGACCGAGATCGACCGAGTTGCGCAGACAATTGATGCTCAGAGTCAGGAGTATCGTCGGATCAGTGGCGAGAATGCCGCGAGGAGGGCGTGAACATGAGCGACAACTCTGACGGGCGGCTCGAATGTGGGGCTGATGGGCTGCTCATCCACGCCTACTACTTCCCCACTCATTCATTGGGAACGAAGCGGATTGCCTACAACTCGATCCGAGGGGTGAAGCGATTCGACGTACCTGGACCCTCGAAATGGCGAATCTGGGGTACGACGCTCCTCAACCGCTGGGCGAACTATGACCCGCAACGACCAAACAAGAAGATCGGGTTCTTCGTCGACATCGGAAAGCGAGTGAAGCCTTTCATCACGCCGGATGACCCAGATGCCTCCGAAGCAGTCATCAAGGAGCGAGCAAGCCTCGGTCTCAGCACTGGGGCTGCGAGCAAGGGTGCGATTACCTGATTTGAAGAAATTGCCTCCAATGGGCCGAGCACTCTCGACGAGTGCCGTTCCCGGCGATGTAGGACAGGCAGGTCATTGCCAGAACCTTCACATGCAGGGCGCCCCACTGGCAGTTGCGCCTCGATCTCCACTTCACGGACTCCGCTGTTGATCACAGGCGGCCCAACGATCGGGAGCGTTGCCGCCTTGGATGAAGCGCTGATCCCGTCGGCACGGAACGGTCACCAAGCCATGGGCCATCCTCCACCGCCATCCCCTCGGTCCGGAAGTTGCAGAGCATTCAGGGAACCCCTGCCTCGTCTCGGCTCTCTCCACCTCGCTCCGACCAAAGAATGCGCATGTCAGCGCACTGTTCGCCGATTCCCGACTTCAACCTGCCTGAAATGACGGCCTCCTTCCGTGCGCTCGACGAAGAGGGTCCCGTCGTTCTCGCGCGAGGGCGGAGCCGGGGCGGAGCGTGGTTGTGAGCGCTGATATGTGCGCGCCGAGGGCACTTCGGTGACGGTGACCCGAAGTTGTCAGGAGGACGTGAGGTACACAGACTCGTAGGCGGCAGCAAGGTCGCAGAGCGCCTTGGCGCAGTCGCCGGTGAATGACGAGCCATGCATCAAGGCCAGGGTGTGTGGCGAAAAGTCTCCGAGTCGGCGCATCACGGCTGCGGTGTCGGTGGCGAGAGAGGTGCTCCGGAACATCGATTCGGCTTCCATGGCAGGTTCGACAATGTCGTCGGTGGTGAGGGCGGGTCCGTTGCCCAGGCGGGTGAAGAGGTCGCCACACAGGAGTGTGCCCGTAGTCTCCTCGTAGAGGACCCGGGCGTCCCAGCCGTGCGGAACATGGGGAGTATCGACGTGACGCACGCGCTTCGCGCCCAGCTCGATGATCTCACCGTCGGCCAATGGGCGAGGAGGACGGTCGGCCATCTCGTTGATCGAGACCATGCACCCGAGCCCTCCGTGGGCGACCTGGGCGTGGGGCGCGACCGTGAGCAGCTCGTTCATGGCACCACACTCGTCGGATTCGACATGGCCGAACGCGATCCACCGCAGGCGTTCCACCGGCATCACGCGCTCGATGGCATCTCGGATCGAAGGGAACATCGAGCGATGGCCGGTATGGAATAGGAGGGGTTCGTCGTCATCGAGGAGGAACTGGTTGAAGGTGAATCCGTTGGGCCCGATCTCGGATACGAGTGTGGACAGCCGATAGATGCTGGGGGCGATCTCGTCGACACTGGTGGTCATGGTTCGGCTCCTGTGGTTCGGGGAAGCGCCTATGAAACAACTTCGTAGATGTTCTGGACGATGGGCTCGTCGAGTGTCGCAAGCACCATTTCGAGGTGGCCGCTTTGCAGAATGAGCTCGGCAAATGCAGCGTCATGAGCTCCATGGGAGGACCACTGCTGAACGAACATGAGCGATTGGGCGTCGGCCTCGTCTCGAAGAACGTCGAAAGACTCGCAGCCCTCAGCGGATTGCATTCGATTGCGTCCCTCAATGAGCAGCTCGACCAGTGCGTCTTCTTGGCCGGTTTTGGAGTGGAAGCGGGTCACCGCGGTGCAACTCATGGCGATAGTCCTTTGAACGTGGCAAGCTTGATACTCGTCAGAACGGTACTTCGGTGGCCAGGAGGCCGGTGCCCTGCTGCCGGGAGCCGACGAACCAGCAGAAGTCGAGGGCATCGAGTTCAAGATGTTCGCCCCCATCGCCGACGTGCCAGCTGTTGCCCGCCGGGCCGGTGAGCGTGAGCGTGAACGGCTGACCATGACGGCGGGCCCACTCAGCAACAACATCGTCGATCAGCCGCCCATCGTGCTCGGCGGTGACAACCATGGGATGACCGGTGGCTCGACTGATGTCGAGGCGGTGCATCCAGGTGTCGCGGGTGAAGATGGTGTCGACCAGATAGCCGAAACGCCACCGTTCGGCCTCGAAAGGCGGATCTTGTTTCATACGGACCCCCCAGCGCATCGGAGCCGGCGTGCGCCGCCGCGCCCGCACGGACTTTGGGGCGACGACTTCCAGGCGACTGACGATCGCATCGGGGGTCAGGGATGATCGCTCGCTGACCTGCGTGGCAGTCATCGCGTCGATCATCTTCCCGACCGTCCTCTTGCCTGCTGCTCGGAAGTCGTGGGCGAACTGGCGGAACGAGGCTTGCGACTCGGCCATGGCGAGGACGTGGCAGGCCATGGTGCGGACGTCCCACAGTTCACATACGGTGGGACGGTTCCAGTCGTCGGCGGACAGGCTGCGCAACTGGGCCACCATCTCGGCGAACTCGGCCTCCGCCAGCTGCATCGCCTCACGGTGCCCGATGGGCGCTGCGACTGCTGCGTCAATCATTGCCGTTTCCATTGCCGCGCCTCTCAGTGTTCCGTTTAGCAGTCGGTTATCCGAATCCTGTCAGGATTATCGCACCACTTTCGAGTAAGATCAAGGGGTGACTTCTTCGACTCCAACCAACGCCGTCCGTCGCGACCGCCGTCATGTTCGCCACGAAGCGACGAAGCGCGAGATCCTCGATGCCGCGTGGAAGATGGTGCGGGATGACGGCCTCAACGGTCTGTCCCTCCGGGCGCTCGCCCGTACCGTGGACATGGAGCCCCAGTCGCTCTATACGTACTTCTCCTCGAAGCACGCCGTCTACGACCACCTCTTCGCCGACGGGAACCGCCAGCTCTTGAACCGTATGGAACGAATCGAGGTCGGTGACGACCCCTCCCAAGTGCTCTGTGCGGTGGCCCAACTCTTTATGAGCTTCGCCGCCGAGGACCGGGCCCGGTACGAACTGCTCTTCTTGCGCACGATCCCTGAATTCGAACCATCGCCCGAGTCGTACGCCATCGCCACCGAGGTCTTCACCACGGGCCGATCGATTCTCACAGCTGTTGGGCTCGACAACGACGCGGACTTCGACCTCTGGACTGCCCTCGTCGCCGGCTTGGCCAGTCAGCAGCTCGCCAATGATCCGGGCGGCGACCGCTACCTTCACCTCATCGACGACGCCGTCAAGATGTTTGCCGACCACGTCTTCGGCAAGCGGGACACGGAGGTCTAGGTCGGGCAAGAGCCGCAACAAGAGGACACCTGCGAACCGGACGTCAGCCGGTCTATTTGAGTCAGACCTGGCTCGGGTATCCAGCCTCACGCTGACCGGTTCCGCCGAATATTGCGTGCCACAGGCGGGCAACGATCCTGAGAACTGTCGTCCAGGATTGGGCACGGAGCGGCCATCGAGCCGTGGGCGATCCTCTGCCGTCACCGCCAAGATCCCGAGGTTGCTCAGCATTCAGAGAACACCTGCCTGACGCGAATCGGCAGAGTCAGGGTTCAACCCACAAAGTTCCAGGTCAGGAGAGTGGTGACCGATTCCCCGACTCCGTGGCCCTGAACGATCGGGTGAAGCCATAGGTCATGCTCACGCCTTATGTCGAGCAACGCGCAGATTGAACACCAGCCGGGCATCAACCACCGCCGAGCCGATCTGGGGCCCGCCAAATCTCGCCTCAGGTTGTGACTTCGATCCGGAACCGTCTGATCTGGCACTTCGTTCACAGGTATCGACTCGTCCCATGACCTACTCGGATGGAGTTCTCGACACCTGCAGGACGCATTGCACCGAATAGAAGCGGGGTCGGGTCCGGGCACCTTTTAGGGTGGATTCGATCGGGACCGGTAGCGTTCATCCATGAGTCGGCCCCGTGCACTCCTGTGCGACATCGACGGTGTGCTCACGGTGTCGTGGCAAGCCCTGCCCGGCGCCGTCGAGGCCCTCACCGAAATGCGCGCCACCGGCATCCCGCTGGTGTTCGTGACCAACACCACCTCGGCCACCCGCGCAATAGTGGCGACTCGTCTGACCGAAGCTGGGTTCCGCGTCGACCCCGAAGAGGTGTTCACAGCACCTCGCGCCGCCGCCGGGTACCTGGCCGAGCACAGACCCGGTGCGCGGTGCCTGCTCGTGAACCACGGTGAGGTTGGTGAGGATCTCGCCGGTGTGGCGCTCACGAAGGGCGACGATGCCGATGTCGTGCTAACCGGTGGGGCCGGAGCGGAGGTCACCTATGACCTACTTGATCGGGCGTTCGGAGCTCTCGTCGGGGGAGCGTCGCTCATTGCCATGCATCGCAATCTCGACTGGCAGACAGCCGGGGGGCTCCGGCTCGACATGGGGGCGTTCATCGTGGGACTCGAGCAGGCCGCAGGCGTGACGGCCACCGTGGTAGGTAAGCCGTCCCCCGCCTTCTTCGGCGCTGTGCTCGCCGGACTGGGGGTGGCGCCGGCGGATGCGCTGATGATCGGTGATGACATCGACGCCGACGTGCTCGGCGCACAGGCGTCGGGAATCGGCGGGGTGCTGGTACGGACGGGCAAGTTCCGCGAGGAGTCGCTGGCCCGGTCGACGGGCCGGCCCGACCACGTGGTCGACTCGGTGGCCGACGTGCCCGCCCTCCTCGACGGCCTGGCCTGATCTCGACCAGAAGGCTCCGGTGGCCCAAGAGCACCAGTCTCCCGACAATGGACCTGAACTGGCATTTCGCAGCGAGACCGGGCTGATCCGCCGTTCCTTCTCCCTGCTCCGCTTCAGCCTGTTCTGAGTCTTCAGCTTGCAGGGCATTCCGGAGACCCATGCCTCCAGCAGACCATCTGAGACTGGCTCCGGCTTGGAAAAAGCCAGCTCAGCGAACTGATCAGCGAATTCCGCCGTTGCGTGCCCAGGGCGGGACCAATGATCAGATCAACCTATGGACGATGGTCGGGTAGCCCCGGGGCATCGCTGCCCCGCGGGCCCCTCAGAACCCGGCTGCGGCTTTCACCGCACCGGGCTCAAGCAGGCCCGTGAAGATGCGTTGCCGCAGACGCCGTACGTCGTCTTCGACCCGCTGCCAGTCGATCGACAGCCAGTCGAGATCGTCGTCCTCAGGTCCGTTCACCACGGCGATGCCGTGGCGTCCAACGTGCCCATCGGTTCTGGTGTTGTCGGTCATCGTCTACCCAACAGACCCACCTGACCCGGGTCAGCACCCTTTCGGGTCGGGCATGTGCGCGCATCCGGCCAGTTATGCGGGACGGCCACCGGAGGGGCTGGTCGCGTGTCCCGGTTTCATTTCCTTTCGGCTGCCGGCATTCGTTTCTCAGGTCATCCGCTCCCCGCTGGGGATGGCCTTCTCTGCGGGTGGCTTACCAAACGGCGCCGGGACCCCTCCCGGGCACGGTAGCGTCGGCCCCGATGAGCCACGGGTCGACGCCTCCGACAACAGGCAAGGGCGCGGCGGCCGGCCCGGTCATCCTCTCCCGACGAGACATGCGCCGAGGGGCGGGCGGTCGTCGCCGGGCCTGGTGGCTGGTGCTCGCCGGGGTGGGTGTGGCGGTGGTGGGCGTGGCCGCGGCCGTCCTGCTGACCCGGAGCGGCACCACGTCGACCCAGCCGGCATCCGGGCCGACCTGCCCCTTGACCGGGGAGCCGGCCCCGGGAGGAGTGGTGCCGGCCCGGCCGGCACTGGCCATCAAGGTCGGCAACTACTCCGGCGACCGGCCCTCGGAGGGGCTCAACCAGGCCGACATCGTCTTCGAGGAACCGGTCGAGGGGGCCATCACCCGTCTGGTGGCCGTCTTCCAGTGCCAGGCGCCGGCCCTGGTTGGCGACGTTCGTTCCGCCCGCGAGCCCGACGTCGGCATCCTCTCCCAGCTCTCCGACCCGATCTTCGCCCACGCCGGCGGCATCGACCCGGTGCTGGCCCTGCTGGCCGATGCCCCCCTCCACAGCGAGAACGTCCTCGGCGGCGCGTCGGCGGCGACCGTCATCCACCCGGCCGGCCGGTACGCCCCGTACTCCACCTTCGTCCAGCCACACGCCCTGTGGGCCCTCGAACCCTCCGACACCACGCAGCCCGCCCCCCTCTTCACCTACGCCATCGGGCTTCCGAAAGAAGCGGTGCCCGGGTCGGGCTCCGGTGTGCACATCCCCTTCTCCTCCTCGTCGCAGGTGACCTGGCGGTGGGACCCGTCCGCCGGCCACTACCTTCGCTACTACTCGGGTACCCCGGACATGCAGGTCGGCGGCACACAGACCTCGTCGGTCAACGTGGTGGTCATGACCGTCCAGACCTTCACCGGGCCGTGGGTGGAGAACAGCGAGGGGTCCAAGGAGGTGGAGGTGGCCGCCACCGGCTCCGGGCCACTGGTGGTCATGGAGGGCGGGGCGGCCATCGCCGGGACGTGGAGCCGATCCAGCCTCACCCAGCCGGCCACGCTGACCGCGTCGGACGGTACTCCCATCACCCTGCAGCCCGGCAACACGTGGGAGGAGCTGGCCCCCCAGGGGGTCCCGGTGACGACCACGTCCGCAGCACCGTAGCCCGGTCACGCTCTCACTGGCAGCGAGGTCTTCCTTCAGTCCGGAAGGACGCGTATGTGGGACTGCTTGGCCGCTCCGGACCGGTGGATCACGTCCTCATCCGTGAGCCGATGGCCGCCCGGCGGAATCCGGGGCATTCCGAGCGTCGTGGTCGGACGACTCACTGCCAGGTAGCTGCGGACCCGATCCGCCAGTGTCGAGAAGCAAGCTGCATCCTCCGGCGCATCACAGGCTTCGCCGGCCAGATCCAGGGCATGGGCAGCCTCGATGAGAAGGTCCATGCCGGTGTCGTATCCCCCGACCATTATTGGGATTGGACGGCGTTGCTGGGTCCCATCGGGACTCTCGATC
>JBKQMB010000012.1:0-62034 GCA_052326605.1 Acidimicrobiales bacterium
CAGCCGTCCCGCCCGAAGCCCCGATCCGATCCGAACCCCGATCCACCGGCGCCTGACCGCGGCAGGACCCGTGTTGCCACGGTCAGGGGTCGGCCCGCAGCCGGACCGCCGAACCACGACCGCCGAACCAAGACCGGCTAACCAAGACCGGCTAACCAAGACCGGTAAACGAAGACCGCCGAAGAATGACCGCCCGAAGGAGGTGAACACAATGGTCGACAGCGACGGAACGCCCGGGCACGACGAGCCCGCGGAGCACTCCGCAGTGCTCGACGAGGCCCACGTCGGCGACATCCAGGGCGCGTTCGGAACCATCCGGCAGCACGACCTCGACACGCGCCGCTCCTGGCGGGCGCGCATCCTCACGCTGTTGGCCATTATGGGACCGGGGCTGATCGTGATGGTGGGCGACAACGACGCCGGTGGGGTGTCCACCTACGCCCAGGCCGGCCAGAACTTCGGCCTCACCCTGCTGTGGACGCTCCCCCTGTTGATCCCGGTCCTCGTCGTGAACCAGGAGATGGTGGTCCGGCTCGGGGCGGTCACCGGTGTCGGACACGCCCGCCTGATCAACGAGCGGTTCGGCCGGTTCTGGGGTGCCTTCTCCGTGGGCGACCTGTTCATCCTCAACTTCCTCACCATCGCCACCGAGTTCATCGGGGTCAGCCTGGCCCTGCAGTACTTCGGGGTCAGCGAGTACATCTCGGTCCCGATCGCCGCCGTGCTCCTCGTCCTCATGACGGCCACCGGGAGCTTCCGGCGCTGGGAGCGGTTCATGTTCGTCTTCATCGCGGTGAACTTCCTGGTCATCCCCCTGGCCATCATGAGCCACCCGCCCGCCGGCCCCTTCTTTACCGACTTCGTGAAGCCGGGGGTCCAGGGCGGGTTCTCATCCACCTCCGTCCTGTTGATCATCGCCATCGTCGGGACCACCGTCGCCCCCTGGCAGCTGTTCTTCCAGCAGTCGAACATCGTGGACAAGCGGATCACGCCCCGGTGGATCAATTACGAACGGGCGGACACCGTGATCGGCTCGCTGATCACGGTGTTCGCCGCGGCCATGCTGATGGCCGTGGTGGCTGCCGCCTTCAGCGGGACGTCGCTGGCCGGGCACTTCACCAACGCCGGCGGGGTGGCGACCGGCCTCAAGCACTACGTGGGACGTGCGTCCGGCGACATCTTCGCCATCATCCTGCTCAACGCCTCGATCATCGGGGCGGCCTCGGTCACCCTGGCCACCTCGTACGCGTTCGGCGATGTGTTCGGCGCCCACCACTCGCTGCACCGGAGCTGGAAGGACGCCAAGTTCTTCTACGGAGCATTCACCGGCATGGTGGTGCTGGCGGCCGGGATCGTCATCATCCCGGGGGCCCCGCTGGGCGTGATCACCACCGGGGTCCAGGCCCTCGCAGGAGTCCTGCTCCCCAGTGCCACGGTCTTCCTCCTGCTCCTGTGCAACGACAAGGAAGTGCTCGGCCCCTGGGTCAACCGCCCCTGGCTCAACGTCCTGGCCAGCCTCATCGTGGCCATCCTGCTGCTGATGTCGCTGGTCCTGATGGCGACCACCCTCTTCTCCCAGATCAACGTCACGCTGCTGTCCGAGGCGCTGGGCGTGCTCCTGGTGGCGGTGTTCGCGGTGGCCGGGGTGGTCATGGTGCGCACCCGCTCGAAGCGCCCGCCGCAACCGGTGGTCCCGATGGAGAAGCGGGCCACCTGGCGGATGCCCCCGCTCAACCTGCTGGAACGCCCCACGTGGTCCCGTGGGCGCCTGGTCGGCATGTACCTGCTCCGGATCTACCTGGTGGTGGCCGTCCTGTTGCTGCTGGTCAAAGCCATCGAGCTCGCATGATGCTGCCGGTCGGGGCCATGAGGCCCGGCGCCCCCGGATGACGCCCGGCGGAAGGCAGGACATGGCCCCCCGCCAGGTCGAATGCGGCCTCGTTTGCGCCGAAGGCCCTGGCCGGGGGAGTATCTGACTTCTATGTGCCTGCTGGTCTCGGTTCTCCATGCCTAGTTTCGGGCTCAAGCGGCACAAGGTCAAGGGTCCGGCCACCCCACCCCCGGTGCCCGAGCGCATCGCCCCCCGGCCTCCGGCCCCAGGGGGGCTCCGCATCGCCTTCCTCGTCTACCGGGGCAACCCCCGCTGCGGCGGCCAGGGCGTCTACACCCGGCACCTCACCCGTGAGCTGGTGGCCCTGGGCCACTCGGTCGAGGTGTTCGCCGGCCAGCCCTGGCCCGAGGTGGACGAGGGCGTCGGGTTCACCCCGGTGCCCAGCCTCGACCTCTACCGCGACCCCGATCCGTTCCGGGTCCCCCACCTGCGCGAGTTCCGCAACTCGTGCACCACGTCGATCGCCGCCCTCGAGTTCGGGGTCATGTGCACGGCGGGCTTCCCCGAGCCGTGGACCTTCAGCCTCCGGGCCCGGCGCCTGCTGGCCGACCGGCTGGACGACTTCGACCTCGTCCACGACAACCAGTGCCTGGGCAACGGGATCCTCGGCATGATCGACGACGGGTGGCCACTGCTCACCACCCTGCACCACCCGATCACCGTGGACCGCCAGTTGGCCCTCAGCCATGCCGCCAACCCTTGGCAGCAGTTCACCCAGCGCCGCTGGTTCGGCTTCCTGCGCATGCAGGTCAAGGTGGCCCGGACCCTGCCCCGGGTGGTCACCGTGTCCGAGTCGTCCAAGGCCGACATCGCCGAGCAGATGCACGTCGAGTCGTCGCGCATGACCGTGGTGCCGGTGGGCGTGGACCACACCGTCTTCCGGCCCCGGGACGAGGTGTCGCCGGTGCCCGGCCGGATCATGGTGACCTCCTCGTCCGACGTGCCCATGAAGGGCCTGGTGCCCCTGCTCGAGGCCGTGGCCAAGCTGCGCACGGAGCGGGACATCGAGTTGGTGGTGATCGGCAATCCCCGCCCGGACGGCCGGGTGGCCAAGGCCATCGAGCGGCTCGACCTCGCCCCCATCGTGCGGTGCGTGTCGGGCATCAGTGACGACGATCTGGCGCGCAACTACGGCCAGGCCCAGGTGGCCGTGGTGCCCTCCCTGTACGAAGGGTTCTCGCTGCCGGCCATCGAGGCCATGGCCTGCGGCGTGGCCCTGGTGGCCACCACCGGCGGTGCGCTTCCCGAGGTGGTCGGAACCGACGGGGTGACCGGGCTGCTCGTTCCCCCGGACGACCCCGGTGCGCTGGCGCTGGCCATCGGCCGGGTCCTCGACGACGACGAGCTGCGCGGACGCCTCGGGGCGGCAGGCCGCGAGCGGGTACTCGGCCGGTTCACCTGGCAGGTGACCGCAGCGGGCACTGCCGCCGAGTACCGGGCGCTGCTCGCCGACGACGGCCCGACTGCAGCGGCCATCGACCCCGCCACCGACCCCGCCATCGACCCCGTCAACGACCCCGCCACCGACCCCGCCATCGAGGCCACGCTGTGCTGACCGTCGACTACGCCAAGCTCGGGGTCCGCCGGGGTGACCGCCTGCTCGATCTCGGATGCGGCTTCGGTCGCCACGCCTACCAGGGCGCCCGTCTGGGTGCCGAGGTGGTGGCTTTCGACGCCGGGTCGGAGGAGGTCCGCAACGTCCGGGACACCTTCGAAGCCATGGGGGTGGCCGGCGAGTTCGATGCCGAGGCGGCCCGGGTGGGGGCGGTCCAGGGCGACGCCCTCCGACTCCCCTTCGCCGACGCTGCCTTCGACCGGGTGATCGCCTCCGAGGTCCTCGAGCACATTCCCGCGGACGAGACTGCCATGGCCGAGTTGGCCCGCGTCCTGCGGCCGGGAGGATCGATGGCGGTCACCGTCCCCCGCTGCGGACCGGAGTTCGTCAACTGGGCCCTCTCCGACGAGTACCACAACGTGCCCGGCGGCCATGTGCGCATCTACCGCCGGAGCGCACTGGTCAACCGCCTTCAGGGGACCGGGCTCAAGGCGGTGGGCCGCCATCACGCCCACGGACTGCACGCCCCCTACTGGTGGCTCAAGTGCCTGGTCGGGACGGAGAACGACAGCAACCCGGCCGTCGCCGCCTACCACCGCCTGCTGGTGTGGGACATCGTGAAGGCCCCCAAGGTCACCCGCTACGCCGATCGCGTGCTCAACCCCCTGGTGGGCAAGAGCCTGGTGGTCTACCTGGTCAAGCCCGACGAGGAGCGTGCACGCTCGCAGGAGGCAGCACGCTCGCATGAGGCAGCATCAACGAAGGAGGCAGTGGCGTGAGGTCGATCCCCGAGGTACCGGGCGTGATGACGGCCGGGGAGGTGTTGGCCACTGCCCAGTCCATCGTGGCGCTGCAACGGCCCGACGGGATGATCCCGTGGTTCCCGGGGGGGCACTGCGATCCGTGGAACCACGTCGAGGCGGCGATGGCCCTGACCGCCGTGGGCCTGGACGACGAGGCCGACCGGGCCTACCAGTGGATGGCCGACACCCAACTCCCCGACGGCAGCTGGTTCAACTACTACCTGATCACCGGCATCAAGGACGCCCGACTCGACACCAACGTCTGTGCCTACCTGGCCACCGGTGCCTGGCACCGCTTCATCTCGACCGGTGAGGTCGAAGGTCTCGAGAAGCTGTGGCCCAGCGTGGAGGCCGCCATCGACTTCGTGCTCCGGTGGCAGCGGGTGGACGGCTCCATCCGCTGGTCGCTCGATCCCTCCGGGTTACCCGAGGAGTACGCCCTGCTCACCGGGTCGTCATCGATCTACCACAGCCTCCGGTGTGCCATCGCCTGTGCCGGGCGCCTCGGCCACGACAAGCCGGACTGGGAGCTGGCCGCCGGCCGGCTGGCCCACGCCGTGGCCCACGATCCGGTCGCCTTCGCCTCCAAGGTGGAGTTCGCCATGGACTGGTACTACCCGGTCCTGGCGGGTGCGCTGACCGGAGAGGCGGCCCACCGGCGGATCGAGGCATCGTGGTCGACGTTCGTGCTGGAGGGCCGCGGGGTGCGCTGCGTGTCCACCGGCGAGTGGGTGACCGCGGCGGAGACCGCCGAGTGCGTGCTGACCCTGGACGCCCTGGGCCTGGACGACGCCGCAGTCGAGCTGC
Source organism: Acidimicrobiales bacterium (assembly GCA_052326605.1). Lineage (GTDB taxonomy): Bacteria > Actinomycetota > Acidimicrobiia > Acidimicrobiales > RAAP-2 > Bog-756. The sequence goes on from JBKQMB010000012.1 coordinate 5,057, forward strand.
TCTCGTGGGTCCAGGCCCTTCGCAACGAGGACGGCTCCTACTGGACAGGCATGGTCTACCCCGAAGAGGCGACCTACCCGCCGCTCGAGCGGTCGTCCTACACCGCAGGTGCGATGGTGCTGGCCGCCGACGCCCTGAGCCGGACCACTGCGGCCTCGGGTCTCTTCCGCGGGGAGGGGCTGCCCAGCCACCTCGACCTCACCGAGCCGGCGCCGGAGACCCCGGTGGAGCCGGCCCTGCGGGCGCCCGGCTCACCCGGCGCCACCTGAACCCTTCGCGGTCAGGGGGCTCCGACCTGTTGCGGCCCATTGGGCGCTACAGCCGGGTCGATCCTAGATGCGCCGCAGGATACGCAACGAGCCGCACTCGCCGTCTTCCACGAACTCCGCCGAGTCGAGCGCGGCGCGCCAGATGTCGTAGGGCGGCCGCCCGCCGTCTGCGGGGTCGGGGAACACATCGTGGATGGCCAGCCAACCGTCCTCGACCACGTGGCGTGCCCAGCCCCGGTAGTCGGCCCACGCCGGCGCCTCTCCGTGGCCGCCGTCGATGAAGCAGAAGGCCAACGGGATCGTCCAGCGCGAGCTCACCGTCGGCGAGTCGCCCACCACGCCCACCACCGAGGACTCGAGGTCGGCGCCGATGATGGTCCGGCGCCAGTGGGGGAGGGTGTCGATACGCCCGGTCGAGGGGTCGACCAGCGAGTGGTCGTGGTGCTCCCAGCCCGGTTGGTTCTCCTCGGAACCGTGATGGTGGTCGAGGCTGAACAGCACCGCCCCGGTCTCCTCGGCGGCGGCCCCGATGTAGACGGTCGACTTGCCGCACCATGCCCCGATCTCCACGAACGTGGCGTTCTCCAACCAGGCGCCCGCCCGCAAAGCGGCCAGGTAGAGGGTCTCCCCCTCGTCGTCGGGCATGAATCCGGTGGCGGCCCGGGCCAGGCCGAGGAGCTGCTCGCGCCGCTCCGAGCGCTCGTTGGCGGGCGCCGGTGGCGGCGGGGGCGGGGGATCCATGCGTTCAGCCTGACACGGGCCGGGGGGCCCGGCATACCGGGCGGTCGCACCGACGGCCTGCCGGCGTGCGGGGCAGAGGCCTGATCGCCGAGCGCAGGACACGGTTCACCCGCGGACCAGCGTGACCAGGGAGTAGATAGCGAACCCGGCCAGCAGCACGCCGCCCACCTTCCGGATCACTGCCAGCGGCAGCACGCGGAGCAGGGCCCGACCGCTGAACGCCCCGATGGCGGCCACCGTGGTCAGGCCGGCGAAGGCGCCGACGAACACCGAGGCGGGGGCGTGGTACTTGGCCGCCAGGTTGGCCGTGAGGATCTGGGTCAGGTCACCGAACTCGCCGATGAAGATGACCACGAAGGCGGTGACCACCGGCCTGAGACCCGGGCGGGCCCGCTCGGCCTTGCGGACACCTTGTTCCTCCTCCTTCTCTTCGGGGACGAAGAAGAGATAGGCCGCACCGCCGGCGAAGAGCAGCGCGGTGACCGCCTCGATCCACTGGTGGGGGAGCACCTGCAGAAGTTGGCCGACCGCCACGGCGAGAGCGGCGTGGATGGCGAAGGCCATGGTTGCGCCCCACCACACCAGCACCGGCCGGTACCGGCTCCCCATGATGAGGGTGGCGATCATCGTCTTGTCGGGCAGCTCGGCCACCATGATCACCAAGAAGGTCCCGAAGACGATGCCTAGCTGCACCGTCTCAGGTTAGAGACTCGGCCATGGCCCGATGGACCACCGATCGGCGGGCCGCACCCGTCAGCCGGCGTCGGCCCCGCCGGCGCCGTCGCCCCGCTGGGCCGCCCCATTTACCGGGACGGGCCCAGCACCGCTACCGGGATAGACCCAGCGCCCGGGTCAGGGTGTCGGCCATCTGCCCGGCCTCCCGCTGTCCGAAGGCGACGTTGACGGCCAGCCGTTCGAGGTTCTGGTCCACCGAGCGTCCGGCCGCGGGCAACGGGTGTGCCTCGACGAACGCGGTCACCTGTTCGGCCAGTTCGGGCGGGGTGCACAGGCCCCGGATGCCGTCGAGCATGCGGGGGAGGATGTTGGACGGGAACTTCTCCACCAGTGCGTCCCACTCCTCGGTGGTCCGCTGCCATGCCAGCGGCCCGTTGACCCGGTTGGCGACCAACGACAGCACCAGCAGCGGTGCGCTCTGGGTGCGGACCTCGGAGACGGCCAGGTCGAACGTCCGGGCGACCAGGCCCGGGTCGGTGAAGGAGGCCAGTGCGTAGAGGTAGCGGTTCTCCTCCTGGGGGTTCGCCGGGACCCGGTAGCGGGCCAGGAACGCCTCGTACTCGGACACGCCGCCGTTGGTCGCCACGATGTCCAAGATGGCCGACTCGGTGTCGGCGACGAGCGCGGCGGTCCCCGACGCGGCGAAGCGGCGGGCGGCCTCGGCGATCGTGTCGGCATCGTCGCCGATGGTGCCCAGGGCCCTCAGCACCGAGGACCGCAGGGACGGCGTGCGCTCGCCGTCGTCCAGGCGCGGATCCCAGCCGAGGTCTCGCGCCAGGGGACCGAGCAGCGCCCGGACCGCCGCCGCCAGCACCGGGCGGTCGCCGTCGGGGATCACCCGGTCGAAGAGGCCCAAGGCGCCCAGGAGCACCGACCAGACGCTCGGGTCGCCCTCGGCCGAGTCGATCAGGGCCCGGGCCAGCGCCAGCACGTCGGACAGGGGCGCCTGGCCCGACAGCGAGGCGGCCCAGGTGTCCGATACCAGGTTGTACCGCTCGAGGGGCGCGAGGTCGACCATGCCGGCGGCCAGACGCTGGACCATGACCGTCGGGTAGGAGACCCGGTAGTACCCCGAGCCGCCGGCATTCACCACCAGGCCGGCGGCACCGCCCTCGGCGTCGGCGGCGTGGTGGTCCCGGCTCAACAGGATCGGCCGCGGATCAGGTTCGGCGTCGCCGAGGGAGCGGGTGAGCACCGGCACCTGCCAACGCGAGCCGATGGCGCCACCGGGCTCGCCGCTGTAGGAGAAGGGGGACTGGGAGAGCGATCCGTCCTCGTCGACACGCACCAGGGGGTAGCCGCCCTGGTTGATCCAGGTGTCCATGACGGTCCGCACGGAACGGCCGCTGGAGCGCTCGAGAGCGTCCCACAGGTCGGAGGTCTCGGTGTTCCCATAGCTGTGGGTGGTGAGGTAGTCGTGGATGCCCTCGCGGAAGACGTCGGCTCCGAGGAACTGCTCGAGCATGCGCAGGACGCTGCCGCCCTTCTGATAGGTGAGGACGTCGAACATGCCCTGGGCTTCCTCCGGGCGGCCCACCGGGAACTCCACCGGTCGGGTGGAGTGCAGGCCGTCGACGGCCATGGCCGCCTCGCGCTCGACCCCGAAGCTCACCCACCGCTGCCACTCCGGGCGGAAGGCGTCGACGGCGAGCACCTCCATGAAGGTGGCGAAGGCCTCGTTGAGCCAGATGCCGTTCCACCACTTCATGGTGACCAGGTCGCCGAACCACATGTGGGCGATTTCGTGGCAGATGACATCGGCCACCCGCTCGAGCTCGACCCGGGACGCCTGGTCCGGGTCGACCAGCAGCACCGACTCGCGGAACGTCACGCACCCCAGGTTCTCCATGGCGCCGAAGGCGAAGTCGGGGATGGCCACCAGGTCGAGCTTGTCGCCCGGGTAGGGGATCCCGAAGTAGTCGGTGAAGAAGCCGAGGGCGTGGGTGCCGACGGCCACGGCGAACGGGGTGAGGTGGGCCTTGCCGGGGACGTGGACGATGCGCAGGGGGACGCCGCCCACGTCCACCGGGTCGGTGGTCTCCAGCGGGCCCACGATGAAGGCCACCAGGTAGGTCGACATGGGCATGGTGGTGGCGAACCGGACCCGACGCCTGCCGTCGGGTTCGGTCGTCTCCTCGACCACCGGGCCGTTGGAGACGGCGGCCAGGGCGTCGTCGACCACCAGGGTGACCTCGAAGGTGGCCTTCAGCTCGGGCTCGTCGAAGCAGGGGAAGGCCCGGCGGGCGTCGGTGGACTCCATCTGGGTGGTGGCGACGGTGTGCTCCGTGCCCGCCTCGTCGACGAAGGTGGAGCGGTAGAAGCCGTGCAGCTTGTCGTTGAGGACGCCGGTGAAGGCCAGGTGGATGGTGGCCGGCCCGGTGGCGAGCGGCTCGGCGAAGGTGAGGATGGCCTGCTCCTCGTCGGCATCGAGGGCGATGGCGGAGGGTGCCAGGGCGTAGCCGTCATCGGGGTTGCCGGAGCTGAGCTCGGCAAAGGTGATCTCGAGGTCGGCGGCGTTGAGGGTGATCGATGCGCTGGGTTCCTCGATGGTGACGTCGATCTCGACGTCACCATCGAAGGTGGCGCCGGGCAGGTCAGGGGTGAGGACCAGACGGTACGCATGGGGCCGCACCGACGTGGACAGGCGGTAGGAAGCGGTGTCGTCGAGGTCGGTTGTCGGTGCGCTCATGTGGGGCAGGCTACCGTCGGGCCGTGCAGACAGGCTCGCAACCCCCCGACTCCCCTCGAGACCACGGCCGGATCGCGGACGGCGACCCGGAGGGGGTCGGCGCGTCGGGGGCCCCTGCCGGCCGCTCCGGAGGGACGCCGCCGGCCGAGCAGGACGACGGCCCCATGCTCGACGTGGTGGCCGTCGGCAACGCCCTGGTCGACGTCCTGGCCTCGGCCACCGACGAGGACCTGGCGGGTCACGGCCTGGTCAAGGGGACCATGGCCCTGGTCGACCATGCCCGCAGCGAGGCCATCTACGCCACCATGGGGCCGACCACCGAGGCGTCGGGCGGCTCGGCGGCCAACACGGCTGCCGGGGTGGCTTCCCTCGGGGGCCGTGCCGCCTTCCTCGGGCGGGTGGCCGACGACGGGCTGGGTCGGGCCTTCACCCACGACATCCGGTCGATCGGGGTGGCCTTCGAACCGACGCCGACCAGGGCCGTCCCCGGCAAGGTGGTCACCGGGCACTGCCTGGTGCTGGTCACCGACGACGCCGAGCGGACCATGGCCACCCACCTCGGTGTGGCCTCCGACTTCGGCCCGGTGGACCTGCACGCCGGCCACCTGTCCTCGACCCAGGTCGTCTACCTCGAGGGATACCTGTGGGAGCAGCCCCCGGCCAAGGCGGCGATGCGCGAGGCGATCGAGGCGGCCCATGCCGGCAACGCAGCGGTGGCCCTCTCCGTGTCGGACCCGTTCTGCGTCGAGCACCACAAGGCCGAGTTCCTCGACCTCCTGACCGGCGACCTCGAGCTGGTCTTCGCCAACGAGGAGGAGATCATCATGCTCTTCGGCGCCCGGGACTTCGACGCCGCCGTGGAAGCGGTGGCCGAGACCGGGGTTCTCGCCGTGCTTACCCGTGGGGCCGCCGGGTCCGTCGTGGTGACGGCCGCCGGACCGGTCGCCGTCCCTGCCGCCCCGGTCGAACGGGTGGTCGACACCACCGGTGCCGGTGACCTGTTCGCCGCCGGTTTCCTCTACGGGATCACCAACGGCCTCTCGCCGGAGGACTCGGCCCGCCTGGGCGGTGTGTGCGCGGCCGAGGTGATCTCGCATGTGGGCGCCCGTCCCCAGGCGGACCTGCGGGCCCTGGCGGTGGAGGCCGGCCTGTTCGGCTGACGGAGGCGGGCCGGGGGTCGCCCCGGCGGCTCTCAGACCTTGGGGCCGTCGGCGGGGCGGAAGGTGAAGGGCAGGTCGCCGATCCGCACCAGCGCCGAGGCCACCGCCCGACCGAGCGGGGCCAGGGCGTCGTCGAGGCTGGTCGGGTCGTCGAGGATGGCCTCGTCCAGCTGGCACGATCCCTCGTAGGAGACCTCGACGGCGCAGTCGACACCGTCCGGGCCCCCATGGAGCACCTGCTCGACGGTGGTTGCGCTCCGGAGGATCGGCTCCTCCCCGAGGACCTCGAGCTCCTCGGGGAGGACGTCGAGCAGTGGTCCGACGTCGGGGACGCCGGCGAGGCCCTGCACCCGGAAGGCGATCTCGACCAGCACCTCGGGGAGCTCCTCGGGCTCCTCGCCGATGGCCCAGCTCCGATAGGAGGTCTGGCTCCAGGTGGGCCAGTCCAGGCTGGTATCGACCCGGATCCGTGCCGGGCGCTCCTCGCCGGGCAGGCTGTACGAGGTCTCGAAGCTCACGTCCCCGAGGAAGACGTCCACCTGGAACCGCTCCTCGACGGCCTGTCGCTGCAGCAGGGCAGCCTCGAAGGCATGTCGGTGGGAGGCGACGAGTTGGGTGAAGACGTGGTCCAGCATGGCGGGGCAGAGGCTACCGTTCTTCCATGCCCGCTTCTCCCGATTCGGTCAACCCGCCACCATGGACGGATCGCCGGGTCATCGCCTACGCCCATCAGGGCGGGGCATGGGAGGGCCCCTCCTCCACGCCCCACGCCATCCGCTCGGCCCTCGACGCCGGGGCCACCGGCATCGAGCTCGACGTGCACGCCACGTCCGACGGCCAGTTGGTGGTGTGCCACGATGCCACCGTCGACCGGACCACCGAGGGCACCGGGCGGATCGCCGAGCTGTCGGCCGCCGAGCTCCGCAGGCTGGACAACGCCTACTGGTGGGCGCCCGGGGCCGATGTCTCCCCCGGGCTCGCAGCCGACCGGTACCCGTTCCGCGGACGCGCGCCGGGCGACCGGAGTTTCGGGATCGCCCTGCTGGAGGAGGTGCTCGAGGAGTTCGCCGGGGTGGTGCTCAACCTCGACATCAAGGAGACCGCACCGTTCGTCGAGCCGTACGAGGAGAAGCTGGCGGCGATGCTGCGCCGCTTCGGCCGGGTCGACGACGTCATCGTCGCCTCGTTCAGCGACAGCGCCACCGCGTCCTTCTCGTCGTTCGCCCCCGAGGTGCCCACGTCGGCGGGCACGGTGGCCACCGCCGCCTTCTACCAGGCGGTCCGGGCCGGGGAGCAGCCACCGCCCATGCGCCACGTGGCGCTCCAGGTCCCGGTCACCTACGGCGACGTGACGCTGGTCGACGAGCAGTTCGTCGACGTGGCCCACCGGCAGGGCGTGGCCGTCCACGTGTGGACCATCGAGGAGGAGCTGGAGATGGAACGACTCTGTGGGCTCGGGGTCGACGGGGTCATCACCGACCGGCCCACCGCCCTGGTGGGGGTGCTCAACCGCCTCGGTTGCGCATGGGACCCGGGGAGCTAGCCACCGTGCTCGCTCGCGCCACGACGGCGGGGGAAGGGGTGGCGACCGGCGTGCCGGTCCGTCCGTGGACGGTCAGCCGCGCCCGCAGTTCGGCTTCTTGCCGTGGTTGGCCTTCTTCTTGGCCCGGAGCTTGCGCTTGTTGGTTCGTTTCGACACAGTTCGCAGATGCTAGTCGCTCCGGATCGTCAACGGCCAATGGGCACTGACCGGTGAGCTGGCTGCTCCGGGACGGGGACGTGCTGGCCACGGCGGAAGTGGCAGATGGCCTGGCACAACGGTCGAAGGGTCTGCTCGGTCGCTCCGGCTACGAGGGGGCGATGGTGCTGCCCCGGACCCGGTCGGTCCACACCATGGGCATGCGATTCCCCATCGACGTGGCCTTCTGCGACAAGGAGATGGTGGTGGTCGGCGTGGCCAGGCTGCGACCGTGGCGGGTGGGCATCCCGCGTCGGCGGGGCCGCTCGGTGATCGAGGCGGAGGCGGGTGCCTTCGATCGATGGGGACTGAAGGTCGGCGACCAGCTGGAGCTCCGGGGATGACCGACGGACGGTCCGGACCGCCGGCCCGGGGGGCGCTGGTGCTGGTCGGGACGCCCATCGGCAACCTCGGCGACCTGTCGCCACGGGCGGTGCAGGCGCTCCGCGACGCCGAGGTCGTCTACTGCGAGGACACCCGGCACTCGCGCAAGCTGCTCACCCACGCGGGCATCACCGGGGCGTCGCTCCGCTCGCTGCACGAGCACAACGAGGACGAGCGGATCGGGGAGGTGCTCCGGTCGGTCGCCGACGGGCGCACCGTCGCGGTGGTCAGTGACGCCGGTATGCCCGGCATCTCGGACCCCGGGAGCCGGCTGGTGGCAGCGGCCGCCCAGGCGGGGCTGCCCGTCTCGGTGGTGCCCGGCCCCTCTGCTGTCCTCGTCGCCCTCGTGTCCAGCGGGCTGCCCACCGGTCGGTTCTGTTTCGAGGGCTTCCTGCCCCGCTCAGGCAAGGATCGACGGGGGCGTCTGGCGTCGGTGGCCCGTGAGCAGCGGACGACGGTGCTCTTCGAGGCCCCCGGCCGGGTCGGCTCGACCTTGCGCGACCTGGGCGAGGCGTGCGGGGGTGAGCGAAGGGTGGCGGTGGCCCGTGAGCTCACCAAGCTCCACGAGGAGATCTGGCGGGGCACGCTCGCCGAGGGGGCGGCGTGGGCGGAGGACCGTCCCCTGCGCGGGGAGGTGGTGCTGGTGCTCGACGGGGCCGAGCCGTCCGAAGAACCGGCGGTCGGTGACGAGGTGCTCGCCGGTGCCCTGGCCGAGCGCCTGGCGGCGGGGGAGAGGACCCGCGGCGCGGTCGACGACGTCGCGGCCGCCTTCGGGGTTCAGCGCAAGCGCGTCTACGAAGTGGCCCTGGCCCTGCAGGCCGTCCCCGGTGCACCGACCGACGTTCCGGACCCCGCGCCGCAAGGAATGACGTAACGCGGGACGGCGTTGCCGTGACAGGACCGGTGAGGGACCGAGGCAGCAGCGAGCAGCAGAGAGAGGACGCGTGATGTTCGGACGAAGTGAGATGGACAGGACGCAGGCACCGGGGATCGCCCCCGACGACGTCCCCGAGGGGCTGGACCGGGCGGCGTTCGCCGCCGGGTGCTTCTGGGGTGTGGAGGAGTTCTTCCGGGAGGTGCCCGGTGTGGTCGACGCCATCTCCGGCTACGAGGGTGGCGAGGTCGACCATCCGACCTACGAGCAGGTCTGCACGGGCGGCACCGGCCATGCCGAGGCGGTGCTGGTGACCTTCGACCCGGGCCGGGTCTCGTTCGAGACGCTGCTCGAGGAGTTCTGGCGGCATCATGATCCGACCACGCTCAACCGCCAGGGCCCCGACCGCGGGACCCAGTACCGCTCGGCGGTGTTCACCCGCAACGAGGCACAGGGCAAGTCGGCCCGTGCCTCGCTGGACGAGTTCCAGGCCCGGTTCAAGCGCCCGATCGTCACCGAGGTGGCCCCGGCGTGCACCTTCTGGCCGGCCGAGGAGTACCACCAGCGCTTCACCGAGCGCAGCGGCCGGGGCGGCTGTCACGTCGCCAACTGGTGAGGAGCCAACCGGTGAGCGGGTGGCCGACGCGGCCGGCCGCTGAGCCCCGGCGCTCACCACTGGTCGGCCCTTCGCGGTGGGATCGGTACGCTACCGGGCAGTGCCCCGCTACTACATCACCACGCCGATCTACTACGTGAAGGACGCGCCCCACGTGGGGCACGCCTACACGACGGTTAACGCCGACGCCCTGGCCCGGTGGCACCGGCTCATCGGCGACGAGGTGTTCTTCCTGACCGGCACCGACGAGCACGGTCAGAAGGTGGCACGGGCCGCCGAGGAGCAGGGGCTGTCCCCCCTCGAGTGGACCGACCAGCTGGCCCCCCGGTTCGCCGAGGCCTGGGCCGACCTCGACATCGCCAACGACGACTTCATCCGCACCACCGAGCCCAGGCACCGCGACGCCGTCCAGCACTTCCTGGGTCGCATCAACGACAACGGCTATATCTTCAAGGACACCTACCGCGGCCTCTACTGCGTGCCCTGCGAGCAGTACTACGCGGAGGACGAGCTGGTCGACGGCGACCGGTGCCCGATCCACCGCATACCCGTCGAGCACCTCGAGGAGGAGAACTACTTCTTCCGGCTCAGTGCCTTCGAGCAGCCGCTGCTCGAGTGGTACGAGTCCCATCCGACCGCGGTGGTCCCCGAGTCGAAGCGCAACGAGGCGCTCAGCTTCATCAAGGGGGGCCTCCGGGACATCTCCATCACCCGGACGTCGATCGACTGGGGGGTCCGGGTCCCCTGGGACGAGCGCCACGTCTTCTACGTCTGGTACGACGCGCTGATCAACTACCTCACCGCCATCGGCTACGGCAGCGACGAGGAGCGGTTCGAGGCGTGGTGGCCGGCCGTCCACCACCTGATCGGCAAGGAGATCATCCGGTTCCACTGCGTCTGGTGGCCGGCCATGTGTATGGCCGCCGACATCGACCCCCCCGCCCACGTGCAGGTGCACGGGTGGCTGCTGCTGGGTGGCGAGAAGATGTCCAACTCGAGCGTCAACCAGATCTCGCCGGCCGACCTGTCCGCCGAGTACGGGGTGGACCCGGTGCGCTACCAGCTGTTGCGTGACATACCGTTCGGCAGCGACGGCGAGTTCTCGGCGGAGGGCATCGCCGGCCGGTACAACGCGGACCTGGCCAACAACCTGGGCAACTTGTTGTCGCGTGTGGCCACCGTGGTCGGCTCGAAGTGCGGGGGGACCGGCCCGGCCCCCGACCCGACCAGTCGCCTGGCCGGAGTGGCCGCCACCGTGCTGGCCGAGGCCACCGAGGCGTGGAACGCGGGCCAGCCCCATCTGGCCCTGGAGGTGACCTGGAGGCTGATCCGGGAGACCAATGCCGAGCTGGAGATGGCCGAGCCGTGGAAGGCCGAACCGGGCGCGGCCGTGGACGCAGTGCTGGGAAGCGCCCTCGAGGTGCTGCGCATCGTGTCGATCCTGATCGTGCCGGCCATGCCGGCCACCGCGCAGGAGATCTGGCGGCGCATCGGCCTCGAGGGCTCGCCCGCCGATCGGCGGCTTCCCGGCGCGGCCGGTTGGGGCGGCTATGAGGCCGGCCGGCCGGTGGAGAAGGGGGCGCCCCTCTTCCCCCGCCGCAAGGGTTAGGGGCGGGCTGTGGCGCACGACGCCGTCGTCGAGTGGTTCGACACCCACTGCCACCTCCAAGAGGAGTTCGCCGAGGCCGGCGACGGAAACGACCCGGGCCCCCACGCCACCCGGCTGGCCGAGACGGTGGCCCGGGCGGCCGAGGCCGGCGTCACCGGGATGGTCTGCGTGGGGACCGGTGCCGGATCGTCGGCCGAGGCGGTCGACCTGGTGCGGGCCATGCGCCGCCCCGACTCGGTGGCGGTGGCCGAAGGGGTGGAGCTGTGGGCCACCGTGGGCCTCCATCCCCACGACGCGGTCGACGGGGTCGACTCGCTCGATGCGCTGCTGGGGGCGGAGCTGGGCACCGTGCCGCTCGGCGACGGGCAGCGGGTGGTGGTGGCCATCGGCGAGTGCGGCCTCGACTACCACTACGACCACTCGCCGCGTCCCACCCAGCGGGAGGCGTTCGCCCTCCAGGTAGAGCTGGCCAACAGACATCGGCTCGCCCTGGTGATCCACACCCGCGAGGCGTGGGCCGACACCCTCGACATCCTGGCTGCTGTCGGTGTTCCCGAGCGCACCGTCGTGCACTGCTTCACCGGGGGGCCGGAGGAGGCCCGCCGGTGCCTCGACCTCGGGACCTTCCTCTCGTTCAGCGGGGTGGTGACCTTCAAGAACGCCGACCAGGTCCGGGAGGCTGCTGCCCTCTGCCCCCTGCACCGGCTGCTGGTGGAGACGGACGCTCCGTTCCTCACCCCGGTACCCCACCGTGGAACCCTCAACGAACCATCGAGGGTTCCGGTGGTCGGGGCGGCAGTTGCCCAGGTCAAAGGGGTTGAGACTCTGGTGCTGGCCGAGGTGTCGACGCGCAACGCCCGGGCTTTCTTCGCCCTCTGAGGCTGCCGCCCTCCGCCCCCTGGACCGGCTGCTGGTGGAGACGGACGCTCCGTTCCTCACCCCGGTACCCCATCGTGAAACCCTCAACTGACCATCGAGGGTTCTGGTGGTCGGCGCGGCAATTGCCCAGGTCAAAGTGGTTGAGACTCTGGTGTTTGCCGAGGTGTCGACGCCCAACGCCCGGGCTCTGTTCGCCCTCTGGGACCGCCGACCTCCGCCATGTGATTCCGCGCACAAGAGGTGCCCGGCGTTTCCCCAGGCCAGGTGCCGCGTTTGACCGATAGGCACGAACCCCCTAGCCTTTCGCTTGCGGCCGCTCTTCAAAGCGGTCGTTTTGCTTTGACGAAGTAGTGCGTTCGTCGGGCGCATTCGGGTCGACTTGGAGGAGGCGACCCCGTCCGTCCCCCTATGGGCCGGACCTGGCCCGTGGGCCCGCTCCGAGAAGAGCCCGCCCTGGAGGTCAGCAGACTTCGTCCCATAAGGAGAGTGGAGTCCTGAGGACCAGACTGAAGAAGGGGAGCCGACCCGGTGTCGCGCTCCTCCTGTGCGGAGCCGTGCTGATCGTGCCGCTCCTGTTGATCCAGAGCGGTTCGGATGCGTCTGCGTCGACGACGGCAGGCAGTCATGCGCCCGGTTCGGGGTTTGTCGCCCGAGTGAGCGGCACTGCCACCTCGTGGAAGCTGACCTCGGCGGTCGAGGTGCACACGTCCTCGTCTGGGTCCGGAGGCCCGCAGGGCCAGGCCACCGCCCAGACGACGTCGACGACCGCGGCACCCGTCCCGACCACGGTGGCGGCACCCGTCCCGACCACGGTGCCACCCCCGACGACCACGGTGGCACCCCCGACGACCACGACGACCACCGAGCCGCCCCCGACGACCACCACACGACCGGTGGTGACCGCGGCCGCGGGCACCGACACCAGCGGTGCGGTCACCTACTACGACCATGCGCCGGGCACCTGCGCCAGCCCGTGGCTGCCCTTCGGCACGGTGGTCCGGGTGACCAACCCGGCCAACGGTGCGTCGATCTCCTGTGTGGTGGACGATCGTGAGGCCGACACGGAGCGGTCCATCGATCTGGCCACGAGCACGTTCGCCGAGATCGCACCCCTCTCCCAGGGCGTGATCGATGCCCAGCTGAGCTGGTGAAGGCCTGACGGCAGCGCCTCCCGGTGGCAGGAAGGTGACACACTGACCACGTGACCCACGGCCGAGCCGAGATTCACGAGCTGCTCCTTGCCCACGACCTCCGACCCAGCCGGGCGCTCGGCCAGAACTTCGTGGCCGACGGCAACACGGTCCGGCGCATCGTGCGGCTGGCGGGGATCACCGAAGGCGGCCGGGTGGTCGAGATCGGGGCCGGGCTCGGCTCCCTGACCCTGGCCCTGGTCGAGGCCGGCGCCTCGGTCACCGCGGTGGAGATCGATCGTCACGTGCTGCCGGTGCTGCGCTCCCAGGTCGAGCCCCTCGGGGTCCGGGTGGTGGAGGCCGATGCGCTCACCATCGACTGGTCCGGGCTGCTCGGCACCGACACCACCTGGTCATTGGTGGCCAACCTGCCCTACAACGTGGCCGTGCCCCTGGTCGTCAAGGTGCTGGAGGAGGCTCCCCAGGTGTCCTCGCTGCTGGTGATGGTCCAGCGCGAGGTGGGCGAGCGGCTGGCGGCCCGGGCCGGGGACGAGGCCTACGGAGCGGTGTCGGTGAAGGTGGCCTACTGGGCGACCGCCGCCGTGGTGGGGCGGGTGTCGGCGCAGGTGTTCATCCCGAGGCCGCGGGTCGAGTCGGTGCTGGTCCGGCTCGACCGGAACCCCGATCGGACGGGGGCATCGGCCGTGGGAGGGGGCGCCGGCGCAGGTGGGGCGGACGGCGGTGTCGTCAACGGTGGTGTCGTGAACGGCCCCGGTTCGCCGGCCTACGACCGCTTGTTCTCGGTGGTGCGGGGCGGGTTCGCCCATCGGCGCAAGATGCTCCGCCGATCCCTCGACGGCCTGGTCCTCCCCGAGGCGTTCGAGGCGGTGGGCATCCGGCCCACGGCGCGGGCCGAGGAGCTCGCCCTCGATGAATGGGAGCGCCTGGCCGCCTGGCAGCCGGGGGAGACAGCACCGCCGGGGGATCGCCCTGCGGAAAGTGGCCGATGACCGGCGGAGCAGCCGAAGAAGGTGTCGACGCCAGCCCGGGCACCCCGGTCGAGCTCACGGCGCCGGGGAAGCTCACGCTGTCGCTGCGGGTCACCGGTATCCGGCCCGACGGCTACCACCTGCTCGAGTCCGAGATGGTGACGCTCGACCTGGCGGATACCCTGGTGGTGGGACCGGGGGACGGGCTGACCATCTTCGACCGGATGGGGTCGGTAGGACCCGCCAGGGTCGGCGACGGCCTGCGCTCCGGATCGGGCGGCGCCATCTCGAGGGACCCGTGGCGGTCGACGGCGCTCTCCGCCGGCCCCGCCAATCTGGTGGTCCGGGCGCTGGATGCGGTCGGACGGAGCGCACGCGTACACCTGACCAAGAGGATCCCTCCCGGCGCGGGCCTCGGCGGGGGATCGGCCGACGCTGCGGCCATCCTGCGCTGGGCCGGCTGCTCCGATCTGGCCGTGGCGGTCGGGCTGGGTGCCGACGTCCCCTTCTGCCTGACCGGTGGGCGGGCGATCGTGCGGGGCATCGGTGAGGAGCTCACGCCGCTTCCCTTCGAGGCCCGGCGCTTCACCCTCCTGCTGCCGCCGTTCGGCGTGGACACCGGTGCGGTCTACCGGGCCTGGGACGGGCTGGCTGCGGCGAGTGGTGGGCCGAGCCCGGGCGGGCGGGCCAACGACCTCGAGGACGCGGCACTCGCCGTTGAGCCCCGGCTCGGGCCGTGGAAGCGGGCACTCGCCAAGGCTGCCGGGATCGAGCCGCGCCTGGCCGGCAGCGGTTCCACCTGGTTCGTGGAGGGTGCTCCCGAGGAGTTGGGTCTCGGCGCCGGGCCGTGGCTGCACCTCGGTGTCGAACGGTCCCTGCTGGTGCCCGTCAGGACCACCCCGCCGCTCGGGTAGGGCAGGCGGGAGACGTGAGACGTCAGACGTGAGACGTCAGACGTGAGACGTCAGGCGGCTCGAGGTAGGGGACGGCGCTCTCGCGACCGAACCGGCGGCCCGTGGGCCTGTGGGCCGAACTACTTGCCGGCGGCTCTCCGCTGCCAGCGGGTGGCCTTCAACATCTTCTTGTGCTTCTTCTTGCGCATGCGCTTACGGCGCTTCTTGATCAGGGATCCCATGTCGACCGGCACCCTAGTCGACCAGGTCGTTTTGCGCCATGTGGCCCCTGTATCCCGGACGCCTGCGGCCCAACCGGGGACGAGCGGTGGGGGCCGATTCAGTCCTCCCGGCCGGCGGGGTGGGGGGCGGTGACCACCGGCAGGGCGAACCGGAACAGGGCCCCGCCCCCGGGCGCATGGTGCACGCTCACGCTGCCGCCCTCGTCCCGGGCCACCTGGGTCACGATGGCCAGCCCCAGGCCGGATCCGGGCCGGCCACGGGCTCCGGGCGCCCGGTAGAAGCGGTCGAAGATGTGCTCCATGTCGGTGTCGGCGACCCCCGGGCCGTGATCGCGCACCACCAGCACACCGTCGGCGCAGGTGACCTCGACCACCCCCCCGTCCGGGCTCCACTTGAGGGCGTTGTCCAACAGGTTGTCGATGGCGCGCCCGATGCGCGCCGAGGAGCCGGACACCCACGTGGGCGACACCCGGGCCTCGAAGGTCACCTCGCGGCTGCGACCGTGGGTGGTGGCCACCTCGACCGCTTCGAGCACCGCCGTGTCGAGCCGGATCGGCTCCGAGGTGAGCCGGGGCTGCTCGCCCCTTGCCAGTTCCGCCAGGTCGGCCACCAGGGTGGTGAGCTCATCCAGCTGGGTCAGCACATCGCCGATCAGCACGTCGCGCTCCTCGGGGGCCAGCTCCTCCATGCGCCGGGCGACCTCCATGTTGGTCCGGAGGCTGGTGAGAGGGGTGCGCAGCTCGTGGGAGGCGTCCAGCACCAGTTGGCGCTGGCTCTGCAGCGAGGTGTCCAGGGCCACCAGCAGCCGGTTGAAGGCCCGGCGCAGACGGCCCAGCTCGTCGGGGCCGCCCGGGTCGAGCCGCCGGGAGACGTCGGTGGTCTCGGCCAGCTCCTCGACGGTGGCGGTGAGGCTGTTGAGCGGGCGCAGGACGGTCCGCCCCACGCCGAGCCCGAGTGCCACGGCCAGGGCCACCCCGACCAGCACGATGAGCCACAGGGCGACCGCCAAGTGGCGGAGCTCCTCGTTGACGCCGGTCAGGGGGGAGGTGACCTGCAGGGCACCCCCGCTGGTCAGTTGCACGGGGAAGTTGTTGCCGCGGTAGGTGTAGCCCGGTGGCAGTGCCGAGACGTTCTCGCGGACGGCGATGCCGTTCACCGTGGTCGAGAAGAAGGTGTCGGCCTTGGTGCCCTGGCTGGCGGCAATCGCCCTGACCGCGTCGGTGACCGGCAGCACCGACGGATCGGCAGGGTTGGTCTGACCGCTCGACGACACGACCTGGATGCAGTTGCCGGCGGTGCCGCAGCCGTTGGAGATGCTGTTGGTGGCGACGAGATAGCGCGACGTCTGGCCCAACGTCACGTCGATCGACCCCACCAGCGAGTTGTAGGCCACCAGGTAGGTGGCCACCGACCCCAGGACCACCACCACCAGGACGGCGGCGGTGGCCGCCAGCACCAGTCGCGCCCGGAAGGTCACGGTCGGATCTCGGTCGACGCCGGTGAGCGGCCCGTCATCGCCGGTGGGCGGCCACCGTCAGAGGGCACGGCTCACGGCTCACGCAGGACGTAGCCGACACCCCGCGCCGTGTGGATCAGCCGCGGCTCGCCGTCGAGCTCGGTCTTGCGGCGGAGGTACCCCACGTAGACGGCCAGGGAGTTGGTGCCCGAGTCGAAGGTGTACCCCCAGACCCGGTCGAGGATCAGCTCACGGGTCAGCACCTGGCGGGGATGGCGGAGCAGCAGCTCGAGCAGGTCGAACTCGATGCGGGTCAGCGTGAACTGCCGATCGCCGCGGCGCGCCTCGCGGGTGACCGGGTCGAGGCTCAGGTCGGCGAAGTGGAGGACGTCGCCGGCGTCCTCGGGGCGACGGCGGAGCAGGGCCCGCAACCGGGCCAGCAGCTCGGCCAGGGCGAACGGCTTCACCAGGTAGTCGTCGGCACCGGCATCGAGGCCCTGGACCCTGTCGTTGATGGCGTCCCGGGCGGTCAGCATGAGGACTGGGGTGTCGTCACCGGCCGACCGCAGCCGACGGCACACGTCCAGTCCGCCGATGGTGGGTAGGCCGATGTCGAGGATCATCGCGTCGGGCGGGCGGATGGCGATCTCCTCGAGCGCCGGGGGCCCGTCGGTGGCGAGCGTCACCTCGTAGCCCTCGAGCCGGAGTGCCCGATTGAGCGCACCGCTCACAGCTGGATCGTCCTCGACCACGAGCACCCTCATCGGGCCGGGAGCCTATCGGCATCGTGCCTCGTTGCCGTAGCAGGCCGGCCGGGGAGCACCCGGTGCCCGCGGGCAACGGCACGGCGGGGGCGACGGCGCACGGCCTGCTGCCGTGGCCCGGACAGGTGGTTGAGCCCGGCAGCGGGGCTAGCCTGTGGCCGTCGCCGGTCGAGCAGCCGGCGCCCGTTCCGAGGTAGTTCAATCGGCAGAACGCTGGCCTTTGGAGCCAGATGTTGGAGGTTCGAGCCCTCCCCTCGGAGCCGAGACGGTCCCCCGTGCCTCTCCGGGTGGGCGAGGCTCAGTTGCCGGCCTTGCGCGCCCTGCTCCGGACGCGGCCCCGCGTGGCCTGGTCGAGGACGACCTTGCGCAGGCGGACGGCCTTGGGGGTCACCTCGACGCACTCGTCGTCGGAGATGAACTCGAGGGCCTGCTCCAACGAGAGGAGCAAGGGGGGAGTCAGGCGGATCGCCTCGTCCGCGGAGGCCGAGCGGATGTTGGTCTGCTTCTTCTCCCTGGTGGGATTGACGTCCATCTCCTCGTCCCGGGCGTTCTCCCCGACGACCATGCCCTCGTACACCTCGGTCCCGGGCCCGACCAGCAGCATGCCGCGCTCCTGCAGGCTCATCAGCGAGTAGCCGGTGGTGAGCCCCCGCCGGTCGGCCACCATCGAGCCGTTGCGCTTGGTCTTGAGCTCGCCGTGCCAGGGCTCCCACCCGTCGAAGACGTGGTGGAGCATGCCGGTGCCGCGGGTCTCGGTCATGAACTCGGTGCGGAACCCGACCAGGCCACGCGCCGGCACCCGGTAGTCCATCCGCACCCACCCGGTCCCGTGGTTGACCATCTCGATGAGCAGGCCCTTGCGGAGGGCCATCAGCTGGGTGACCACGCCCAGGTAGTCGTCGGGCACGTCGATGGCCACTCGCTCCATGGGCTCGTGGATCTTGCCGTCGACCTCGCGGGTCACCACCTGGGGCTTGCCCACGGTGAGCTCGAACCCTTCGCGGCGCATGGTCTCCACCAGCACCGCCAGCTGGAGCTCGCCCCGACCCTGGACCTCCCAGGTGTCGGGGCGCTCGGTCGGGAGGACCCGGATGGACACGTTGCCCACCAGCTCGGTTTCGAGCCGGCTGAGGATCTGGCGTGCGGTGAGCTTTCTCCCGTCGGCACCGGCCAGGGGCGAGGTGTTGATCCCGATGGTCATCGACAGACTGGGCTCGTCGACGGTGATGACCGGCAGCGGCCGGGGATCGTCAGGGTCGGCCAGCGTCTCGCCGATGGTGATCTCGGCCATGCCGGCCACGGCGGCGATCTCCCCGGGGCCGACCTCGGCGGTGTCGACCCGGTCCAGGGCGTCGGTCACGTAGAGCTCGGTGATCTTGGTCCGCTCGATGGTGCCGTCGAGCTTGCACCAGGCCACCGTCGAGCCCTTGGCCAGCGTGCCGTTGTGGACCCGGCAGATGGCCATGCGACCCAGGTAGGGGGAGGCGTCGAGGTTGGACACGATGGCCTGGAGGGGTGCGTCCGGGTCGTAGTGCGGAGCGGGGATACGGTCGAGGATGGCCTGGAAGAGCGGCTCGAGGTCGGTGCCCTCCACGCCCTGCTCGGTGGCGGCCCACCCGGCACGGGCATTGGAGAAGAGGATGGGGAAGTCGATCTGGTGCTCGTCGGCGTCGAGGTCGAGGAAGAGCTCCTCCACCTCGTGGACCACCTCGTCGATGCGGGCGTCGGGCCGGTCGACCTTGTTGACCACCAGCACCACCGGCAGGCGGGCCTCCAGGGCCTTGCGCAGCACGAAGCGGGTCTGGGGGAGGGGCCCTTCGGACGCGTCGACCAGCAGGAGGACCCCGTCGACCATGGTCAGGCCCCGCTCCACCTCCCCGCCGAAGTCGGCGTGCCCCGGGGTGTCGATGATGTTGATCTTGACCCCGTTGTGGAGGACGGCGGTGTTCTTGGCCAGGATGGTGATGCCCTTCTCACGCTCCAGGTCACCCGAATCCATAACCCTCTCGTTGACGGTTTCATTGGCCCGGAAGGCCCCGGACTGCCAGAGCATGGCGTCCACCAGGGTGGTCTTGCCGTGGTCGACGTGGGCCACGATGGCCACGTTGCGGATGTCGTCTCGGGTCAGCAGGGGCATGAGGGGAGAAGGCTACCTGCCGGGGGACGGGGGTCGGTCCCGGCACTGCGGCATGGCAGCCCTCACCGGCAGCGCTACGGAGTGACGCAGGGCGAAGTCGAACCGCTGATGGGGAAGGTGAGGTCGGAACCGGCCGCCAGTGCTGTCGGTGTGGGCTGTGGCGGTGGCATCGCCGGGCAGGAGCCCGTGTAGCTCTCGGCCGACGAGTCGAGGGACCACGACGGCGTGCCCGGGGTGAGGTAGTAGGGGGGGCCGTACAGGGGGAGGCGGGGGTCCCACTGGTAGTTCTTGGCGTAGCCGTTGTTGCCCCCGACCAGGCCCACCGGCCCACGGGCGTCCTGCTGGATCGATCCGTAGACGTACAGGTTCCCTTCACTCGGGGAGAGGCTGTAGTTGTTGACCACGAAGGACTGGTTGAGGGCGAGGATGGTGGCGTCGACGGTCAGGCCCTGTGACGTGCCCGTGGGATCCCCCGTGGAGGTCGACGGGTCACACAGGGGAGCGAGCCAGGTGGTGCCGTTGCAGCTGGGCAGCACCGTACCGGCCTTCCCGTAGGCGGCGTTCTGGTTGTAGACTGGTCGGTTGACCTCGATGAAGTTGTTGGCGATCAGTCCGAGGACATCGTTGGGGGTGCTGGTGGTGGCGTCGTTGTAGTTGCACATGCTCTCCGAGGGCGTCCCGGACCAGGTGCAGTCCTTGTAGACGATGGGGCCCTGGATGATCACGTTGTTGTTGGCCGCTACGGTGAGGTGACCGGAGAAACCACCGTTGGCCCCCCAGGTGTCACCGACGAATGCGTCACCTTCGTCACCGGGGTTTGCAGTCTGGCCGTAGTAGCAGTTCGAGCAGTTGGTGAGCTGGGAGAGCCCGGTGGTCGCCGAGTAGAACGGGTTGTTGGAGTTGGCCCCGGACGGCGCCGCGTCGACGTAGATGACGCCGTTGTTGGGGAAGGGTCCGGGATTTGCCGAACTTGTCGGACAGGTGCTGGTGTCGGTACTGGGCTGTGCCTGGGTCAGGTTGCCTGGGTAATTGGGACTCAGCGGGCTGTTCACCGTCATGGCCGTGGAGGAGCCGGTCTTGTTGAAGGTGATGGTGGTCGGGCCCTGGTAGTCGCACCCGCCCTGGATGGCCGTGGCCTTGAGTTGGGTGTTGGTTACGGGTGGCGCCTCCAGGGCATGGCCATAGGTGGGTGGCGTGGCCGTTTGGCACGTGAACCCGCCGTTGCCGTCCTGCTCGTACAGGCAGGCCGGATCGGCGGTGGTCGGGGTCGGGGGTGGGTTGAAGACCCCCGACCCAGAGCTGCCGTTGGCGATGAAGAGGGAGTCGTTGCTATAGACGGGCCCGGTGACATTGTCGAGGTTCTGCCACTCCACCGGGGTGCAGGGATTGTTGTTCTGATTCCTGTTCACCGTTGCTGACCAGAAGTGCAGACAGGTGGCGGCGTTGGCGTTGGGGAAGTTGGAGGACTCGTAGTTCGACCACCAGACGTTGTTCAAGAAGTCGTTCTGCGGCGTGAAGTGGGCCACCGTCGAGTAGTAGACGTAGTTACCGGGGAACCCGGCTGCTCCGACGATCTGGACTTCGAGGTAGGTGATGGCCCCGGTCGTCGTGCTGGTGACCTGCCGGGGGTTGTCGAACATGTACAGCTCCGGGATCACCCCGTTGGCCGTGTTGGTGCCGGCGACCTGGCTCCACGACTGGTAGGTGATGCCGGCGCACTGGGGATTGCTGCCGCTGACGGTGTTGCAGGCGGCCAGGTACGGGTTGGCGTTGATGGCGGACTGGTAAGCATTGAGTCCCGAGGCCAGTGCCCGGTAGGCCAGGCGCCGGAGAGATGCCTGGGTGAGGATGGGGGCGTTGTTGACGTACGAACTGACCATCACCCCGCCGAGGACGGTCAGCAGGAGGGCGAAGGCGAGGACCATCACCAGCGCGGCCTGCCCGGTGTCCGCCAGGCTGCGCCGGTCGGTGAGCCGCTTGAACGTCGATGTGTGCCTGACCATGGTGACCTATCCGAGGTTCTGACGGTAGAGGGACGAGGCGGACGAGAGTCGGTAGACCACGAAGGAGTTCTCCTGGTAGTTCTCGTGCTGCGAGCCGGCCTGCAGCACCTGCAGGTCCACGCCGACGCTCTGAATGTTGTCGGCGGGGCAGTTGGAAGCCGTCGTCGTCGGGATCGAGTTGATGACGGTGACGGTCGGGGGTTGGCACTGGGACGTCCCGAAGTTGGTGTTGCCGGGAACATAGGCGGCGGAGTACGGGTCCAGGGTGTTGTAGGTGAAAATCGGGGTGCCCGGGTTGAGCAGGTTGGCCTGGCCGTTGACCACGTTGCTCAGATTCACCAGCATGGTGGCGATGGCCGTGGTGTAGGTGCAATGCAGCGTCGATGCAGTGGAGAACGGGCACGAGTTCAGGTCGGGCGCCTGCTCGGTTACCGTGAACTGCGACGTGTAGAACGCACAGGTTCCACACTTGGTCGGCGTGCTCTCCGACATCACGATCTTGGCCGGCCCCGGACGCGCCACTCCACTGACCGTGAGAATCCCGACGTTGGCGTAGAACGTGGCCGACGTCGTTCCCACGCTGCCAAGCACGAACGGGGGACAGGGAGCGTTGAGCACCGGGCACTGGGGAGCGGACACCTGGTTCGAGGCGGTCGGGACGGGTGCCGGCTCGACCTCGCTGCGGATGAGGCGCTGGATGACGATCGATGTGGGGAGGATCTGGTCGTTGGTGTTGTACGAGGCGATCACGTTGTTGCTCACCGACATGTAGGCGTTGATGGCCGTGCCCACGACGGTGAAGAGGACGAGCAGGACGGCAAAGGCGACCAGGAGCTCGACCAGCGTGAATCCCTGGTCGCCGAGGGACCCGTCGACCGACAGCTCTCGACGGCCCTTCCCGCGGGGCCAGGCCTGGTGGACGAAGGAACGGTGGGCCGGGCCGACGTCCGGCGGGCAGGACCGCGATGGGCCGGGGAGACGCGACCGGTCGGGGCCGATTCGGGGGCCGCCCATCACGCCACCTTCTCCGGGACCGGCGTCGGGAGCAAGTAGGTCGTGGCGCCCACCGTCACCGAGCTCCCTCCCACGGTGACACCGGTGATGGTCGTCGTCCCGCCTGCCGTGGTGATGGTCAGGTTGTAGGTGCCGTAGGGGACCTCGGTCCGGCTCAGGCCGTCGGCACCGGCGCTCTGCAGCGGGTAGGTGTCGGTGCCACACCCGGTGCCCGACGTGGTGGAGGTCAACGAGAGGGTGGCGCCGTAGGGCAGGCCGACCGAGTTGCCCGTCGAGTGGAGCACCTGGACGGAGAGGAGACCGAGCGGCACCGTGGCGGACGAGCTCCCCCCTGGGACGGTGGCCGCCTGGGCCACGTTGAGCCCGGAAATCGACTCGTTCTGGCAGTCCCCCGCGTACACCGAATAGCCGCTGGTGAACGGGTAGAGGGGCGGGAGCGGCGTGGCCGGTGCCGTCGCCGTCGTCCATCCCGGCGTGATGAAGGTCTGGAACGTGCTCGGCGCCAGGTTGGCGTTGTCGATCTCGATCGGGACACCGGTGGCGGTCAGGCCGGACATACCGGTTGCCGTGTCGTCCGCCCAGGTGCTGGTGGGCCCGGTACCCGAGACCAGCTCGACCGCTCCGGTGGCGCCTGCGCCGACCGCGCTGCAGGTGGCGGTGCCCGACCCCACGCAGCCGAAGCCGCCGAGGTAGAGCGCCGGGTTGCCCGTGGGGAGGCCGACCGAGCTCCAGGTGGTGGTAGTGCCCGAGCTGGCCAGGAGGAAGGCCACCGGCTGGCTGTTGGAGTTGTTCGTGCCCACCGCGGTGATGGCGCACGACGGATTCGACCAGCAGGTCAGCTGGGACAGCTGGGACAGGGTGTAGCCGGCGGTCACCGACGGTACGGTGTCACTCGTCAAATTGTCTGGCGTCGTCGGCCCGGTGATCGCCGCCGAGACGATGGCAGGGCCCGAGGCCGTGGCCCCGATCAGCACGCAGGCGGTCGAGGTCGGGCACGCCATCTGCGAGAGCGAGGTGACGGCCGCCGGCAGCGTGGTGTCGGCGGCGAAGGTCACGTTGGTGCTGGGGGTGGTGGCCCCGTACTGCACCAGGGGCGCCGAGCTGGTGCGTCCGGTGAGCAGGCACTTGTTGGTCGAAGGGCAGTACAGGCCGGCGACCGAGGCGGTCCCCGTCGCCAGGGTGTCGGCCGTCCAGGTCCATGCCGGCGCAGCGACCCCTAGGCCGGTCGCGGTGGTGCCCGACGCCAGGGCCGGGCCTCCGGCGGTCTGTCCGGCGATCAGGCACGTGGTGGTCGACGGGCAGGCGAACGAGGAGATCGAGGTGAAGGTGGCGGTGCTGGGGGTGGTGGCCGTCCACCCGAGGCCGAACCCGCCGGCGACGATGACCGGCGATCCGGCGCTCGGCGAGGTGCTCGTGGCGGTGGCGATGCACCCGCCGGCCGACGTCGGACAGACCAGATTGCCCAGGCCGGCGATGGTGGCAGTGGTGGGTGAGACGGTGATCGCATCGGTGGTCCAGGTGTCCGTGGAGGCCGTGATGGCGCCGGACAGGACGGCGGCGGCACCGCTGGTCGTGGTGCCGATGGCCACGCACTCGCCGGTGGACGACGGGCACACCACCTGGGTCAGGGCCGCGATGCCGGTGGGGAAGGTGTCCGGGGTGAAGGTGGCGCTCGTGGTCGGCGATGAGATGACCACGGCGCCGCCGGTGCCGTAGCCCACGCCGATGCACCGGGTCGTGGCGCAGGCCACCGACGCGATGCGGGTCACCCCGGTGGGGAGGCTCGCGGTGGACCACTGGTTCGTGGACTGGTTGAGCACGGTGAGGACGGCGGTGCCGGTGACGCCCGTCCCGGTGCCGGTCTCACCCGACGAGATGCAGGTGAGCACGCCGACTCCCGGGCAGACCACCCCGTCCTCGGTGGCGCTGGACGAAGGGTACGAGAGGCTGACCAGGCTGCCCTGGTCGAAGTAGGTGCTGAACCTCGAGACGGCGCCGACGGCCACGGTGGCCGTGGCCGTGTAGGTCTGGGGCTGAGTGAGCTCGTTGGCGGTGACCGTGTACGACCCCTGCGCGTTCTCGACGAAGGGCGGTGAGCCGTAGGTGTCGTTGGAGAAGGGGTAGCCGCTGGAGGCGTTGGAGAGGGTGACCGTGTAGGTGCCCGGTTCGACCTGAGCGAAGGCGCAGCCGTTCTGATCGGGATAGATGGTCAGGGTCTGTTGTGAGCCGCTGATGAGGACCGGTGGTGCCTGCACCCGCGTGCTCCACGGGTTCTGCTGCGTGTCGAGGGCAGTGGAGTCCCCGTTGACCTGGAGGGCGATGAAGCCGAGCGTCTGGATCCCTGCCGGTGGGTAGTCGATGACCACGCTGTCCTGGACGTTGTTGGTATCGACGTTGGGCCCCCACGCCACGGTCACGCGCACCTTGAGCAACTGTGGGGTGCCGGCCGTGCAGAGATTGGGCTGTGCCCCGTTGCTGGCGCCCTGGACGCTCGTCCACTCGTACTCGGCGAGCAGCTTGTAGGCCGTGTTGCCCTTGGTCTCCGTCGGAACCACCGCCGACGTCTGGGAGACAGCGGCGCCTGCCGCCGTGGACACCGTGCTGCCGGTCCAGCCGGTGACGCCGGTGAACGTCGTGGCGTTCGAACCGGTGTAGATGACCGTCTGCGCGCCTGACGAGGTGGTGACCGACAAGGTCTGTGGTTGGGTCGCGGAGGCGGTGGCGAAAGAGGCGGTGGATCCCGACGGGACCGTGAGGGTGGTGAGCGTCGACGCAGTGGCATTGTTGATCGCTGCCGGGATGGTGGTGGAGGCGCCCGCCGGACCGACCGGGGCCGCGTCCTTGTTCACGATCACCTCGCCGTAGCTGTTGACCGGTGGGGTCACGTTCGACAGCGTCTCCACCCACTGCTCGGCGATGGAGAGGGCGGTCTGCTGACTGGTCGACTGCCCGGCCTGGATCGCCGAGTTGATGAACAGGTAGGACAGGGGGACCATGGCGATCATGAGGACGGTGAACGCCACCATCACCTCGATCAGGGTGACCCCTTCGTCCGTTCGGCGTCGGGCGGCACGGTCGCCGGTGCGGGCGCGCACTGAGGAGATGCTTCGGACCCTCGTGTGGATCGAATCGGACTTCTGGTCAGTGCGCATAGCTCTAATGGGCAGAGTAAGTGCCATGAACTGGTGTTCATAGACGTGATTCCACCTGTACCAGGCATAACGGCGCGCCAGGGGTCCGACTTGAGGAATGGCCCCTCTAAGTTTCGTCCGCAGGAGCAACGGGAACAGCGCCATGTCACGGCACGCCCGTGCCCGGCACGCACCCGCTCAGGCTCAGTACGACTTGGGCAGCCCCAGGGAGTGCTGGGCCACGAAGTTGAGGATCATCTCGCGGCTGACCGGGGCGATCCGCAGCAGGCGGGCCATGCCCCACAGGTCGGCCAGGCCGTACTCGGTGGACATGCCGTTTCCCCCGTGGGTCTGGATGGCCTGGTCGAGGGCGGCCAGCGTGGCCTCGGCCGCCGCGTACTTGGCCATGTTGGCGGCCTCCCCGGCCTCGGGTGAGTCGCCGGCGACGTCGCAGAGCCAGGCCGCCTTCTGGGTCATCAACCGGGCCAGCTCGACGTTGATCTTGGCCGTGGCCAGCGGGTGGGAGATCCCCTGGTGGCGGCCGATGGGGGTACCCCACACCTCTCGGGTCTTGGCGTACTCGGCCGCCTTGCCCAGTGCGTAGCGGCCGATGCCGTTGGCGGTGGCTGCCGACAGGATGCGCTCGGGGTTGAGGCCGAAGAAGACCTGGCGCAGGCCCTCGCCCTCGGCGCCGATCATGCGATCGGCCTCGACCTGCACGTTGTCGAAGAAGAGGGTGAACTGCTTCTCCGGTGCGGTGATCTCGACGGGCAGGACCTGCTTGTCGAGGCCCGGCGTGTCGGTGTCCACCACGAAGAGGGAGAGGCGCCCGCGGCCGGTGTCGGGATCGACGCCCGACTTGGTCACCACCAGGATGGCCTCGCACTCGTCGACGCCGGAGATGTAGTACTTCGAGCCGTTCAGCCGGTAGAGGTCGCCGTCCTTGGTGGCGGTGAGCGAGAGGTTGTGGGAGTTGGACCCGGCGTCGGGCTCGGTGATGGCGAAGGCCATCTTGAGCTCGCCGGTAGCGAAGCGGGGGAGCCACCGCTGCTTCTGTGCCTCGGTCCCGAACTTGGCGATGATGGTGGCGCAGATGGCCGGGGACACCACGATGACCAACAGGGGGCAGCCGGCTGCGGCCAGCTCCTCGCCGACTGCGGCCAGTTCGGTGATCCCGCCGCCCCCGCCGCCGTACTCCTCGGGCACGTTGACGCCCAGGAAGCCCGCCTCGGCCACCGCGTTCCACAGCTCGTCGGTGCGTTCGTCGGCATGTGCCTTGGCCACGTAGTAGTCGTGCCCGAACTTGGAGGCGATGGAGCCCACCGCCTCGCGCAGCATCTGCAACTCGTCGGATTCGATGAAGTCCATGGTGCTACTCCTCTGGATTGGTGGGCACGAGCCCGGCGGGGATGGGAACCGATCTGCTCCGAAGGTACTCGCCCAGGCCCTTGGCCTGCGGATCGGGCCGGGTGGACGAGGCCACCCCTTCCCCCAGCAGGCCCACCACCACGAAGTTGAGGGCGCGCAGGTTGGGAAACGAGTGGCGCTGCACCTCGAGGTCGTCGGCCTCGGGCAGCAGGACCCGGAACTCCCCGATGGTGAGGAAGGCGTCGAGCCACGCCCACGCCTCGTCGGTCCGGGCCCACAGCCCGACGTTGGCGTTGCCCCCCTTGTCGCCGGACCGTGCCCCGATGATGGTGCCGAGGGGCAGATGCCGGGTGGGGCCGGCGGCGATGGTGGTTGTGGCCGTGGTGGCTGCGGTGAGCGGCCCGGCGTCGGCTCGACGGTCGATTCCGGCAGGGGGCACGACGTCGGGGGCGACGGTCGCGCCCGGGGCCAGCGATGTGTCAGCAGCCGAGTCGACGACCGATGGATCCGTTGCGGCCAGATAGGCGGTGTGGGGGACCTCCACCCGGCGGCCGTCGGCGTGGACCACCGAGGGGACCACGGAGTGGGCGGGGACCAGGGCGGGCCAGTAGACCCCGTAGACGGTCCCCGAGGACGGTGGAGCGGTGAGATGGAGGCCTGGGTAGCCGGCCAGCACCAACTCGGTCGCCGCGCTCGAGAACCCGCGTCCCACCCGTTCGCCGTCGGCGTCCTTGACCGTGACCCGGAGCTGCGCGGTGGCCTGGGCGTTCAGCGGTGCATCGGCCTTGTCGGTGCGGATGAGCTGCGCGTCGAACTCGGCGAACCGGTCGCTCCCTCCCACCGCCCGCTCCAGCGAACGAAGGGTGAGGGCGGCCTTCTCCTCGATGTCGAGCCCGGTGAGGACGAAGGTCATCGAGTTCCGCCACCCGCCCAACAGGTTGAGGCAGACCTTCACCTCGGAGGGGGCCGGGAGCCCGCGTGCTCCCGAGACGCCCACCCGGTCGGGTGCCTCCTGGGTCACGTCGACGGTGTCGAAGCGGGCCACCACATCGGTGTTCGGGTAGTGGTGGCCGCCGATCTCGTAGAGCAGCTGGGCGGTCACCGTTCCCACCGACACCTCGCCTCCGGTGCCCGGGTGCTTGGTGATCACCGACGAGCCGTCCTCGGCCACCTCGGCGATGGGGAAGCCCGGATGCTCCATTCCGGCCACCTCGGTGAAGAAGGCGTAGTTCCCTCCGGTGACCTGGGGCCCGCACTCGATGATGTGGCCGGCCACCACCGCCCCGGCCAGGCGGTCCCAGTCGGTGAGCGACCATCCGTGGTGCCACGCGGCGGGGCCCACCACCAGCGACGCATCGGTGATGCGCGGGCAGATCACCACCTGGGCCCCCTCGGCGAGGGCCTCCACGATGGGCCATCCGCCGAGGTAGGCGTTGGCCGAGACCACCTCGCCCGAGGCCTCGGTGAGCGGCTGGCCGGTGTCGAGGTGGAACAGGGAGTGGCCGGAGTCGGACAGCCCACCCATGCGGGGGAGGAGGTCGTCGCCCTCCACGTGGGCCACCGAGACCGCCAGCCCCAGTCGCTCGGAGAGGGCCCGGACCTGGTCGGCCAGGCCGGCCGGGTTGAGGCCCCCGGCGTTGGTCACCACCTTGATGCCGCGGTCGACGCAGGTGCCGAGCACCTCCTCCATCTGGGTGAGGAAGGTGTGGGCCCACCCCCTCGACGCATCGCGCTGGAGACCCTTCCACAGGATGAGCATGGTCAGCTCGGCCAGCCAGTCGCCGGTCAGGAAGTCGATGGGACCGCCCTCGACCATCTCACGGGCCGCCGACAGCCGGTCGCCGTAGAAGCCGGAGCAGTTGGCGATGCGCACCGGGTCGCTCATGGTGCGCCCTCCCCTGCGCCCTCGGCGTCTGGGTTCCCTGAGTCGCCTGCGCCCTCGGCCCGACCGGCTGGCTCCACCACGACCAGGATCCTTCCCGTCTCGACCTGGTCGCCCTCGGCCACGTCGACCTCGGTGACCGTGCCCGCCGCGGCGGCGTGGACGGCGTGCTCCATCTTCATGGCCTCGAGCACGACCAGCACCTGCCCGGCCTCCACGGCGTCGCCGGTGGCCACGGCCACCCGGACCACGCCACCGGGCATCGGGGCCAGCGCCGAGCCCTCGGCGGCCTGGTCGCCGCTCACCGGGTAGCGGTCCTGCTCGGTGAGGGTCGAGCTCCCGTCCGGTCCGTCCACATAGGCCACCGGACCGACCAGGTCGACCAGGTACCGCCGGGCCATGCCGTCGGTGACCAGGTGGACCTCGTCCGGGCCCACACGGGTCGCCACGAGGGCGTACGGTGCCCCGTCGACCTCGATACCGGTGACGGCGTGACCTCGGCGGTCGAAGGCGTAGCCCGCGGAGAGGGTGCGGCGTCCGGTGTCGTACTCGACCTGTTGCAGGGCCGACGGGTTGTTGCGGAAGCCCGTCGGGATGGTCGGCTGCACCGGTGCCCGGCGGCGCCGCCCGGCCTGGCCTGCTAGCGCGGCGGCAACGGCGTGCCGCCTCACCGCATCGTCGTCGGCCAGCGGGGCGGCCAGGATGTCGAGGCCGTGGCGGTCGAGGAAGCCGGTATCGGTGTCTCCGGCCGCGAACCCAGGGTGGCGGAGGGTGCGCACCAGCAGGTCGCGGTTGGTGGTGACGCCGTGGATGCGCGATCGGGCCAGGGTCGAGGCCAGGGAGGCGGTTGCCTCGGCGCGGGTGGGGGCGTGGACGATGACCTTGGCCAGCATCGGGTCGTAATGGGGGCTGACCACGGCCCCCGACTCCACCCCGGTGTCCACCCGGACCGTGGTCACCCCCCCGGGGTCGGTGTCCCGCTGGGCTCCGGTACCCACCGGGCCGATCTCGAACCGGTGCAGTGTCCCGGTCGAGGGGAGCCACCCGCCGGCCGGGTCCTCGGCGTACAGGCGGGCCTCGATGGCATGCCCCCTGGGGCCGGCCGATGCTGCATCGTGGACCTCCTCGGGCAGCGGAGCCCCGCCGGCGATGAGCAGCTGCAGGCGCACCAGGTCCAGTCCGGTGACCGCCTCGGTCACCGGGTGCTCCACCTGGAGGCGGGTGTTCATCTCGAGGAAGTAGGGCTGTCCCGGTCCATCCTCGCCGGGCACGGCGCCATCGTCCCGGGTGTCCAGCACGAACTCGACGGTGCCGGCATTCACGTAGCGCACGGCCCGGGCCGCGGCAACGGCGGCCTCCACCAGCTGGGTCCGCAGCGAAGGCGTCACGACCGGGGAGGGGGCCTCCTCGAGGATCTTCTGGTGGCGCCGCTGGATGCTGCACTCGCGCTCGAAGAGCGCCACCGTGTCGCCGTGGGCGTCGGCGATGACCTGCACCTCGATGTGCCGGGGATCGGTGACGTACCGCTCGAGGAAGACGGTCCCGTCGCCGAAGGCCGAGGCCGCCTCGCGGCGCGCCCCTGCCACCGCCTCGGCCAGCTGGTCGGGGCGGTCCACGATGCGCATGCCGCGCCCTCCCCCGCCGGCCGAGGCCTTGACCAGCAGCGGCCAGCCCAGAGAGTGGACCGCACCCTCGTCGGGGAGCAGGTCCCCGTCGATGGTGATCGAGGGAAGGGTGGGCACCCCGGCCTCGCGCATCAGCTCCTTCGACCCGATCTTCGACCCCATGGCGTCGATGGCCGACGCCGGAGGGCCGACCCAGGTGAGGCCGGCGCCGACCACCGCCCTGGCGAAGTCGCCCGATTCGGACAGGAACCCGTACCCGGGGTGGACGGCGTCGGCCGAGGACCGTGCCGCGGCGGCGAGCATCAGGTCGATGCGGAGATAGGTGTCGGTCGGCGACACCCCGGGCAGATGGACGGCCACATCGGCCTCGGCCACGTGGGGGCTGTCGGCGTCCGCGTCCGAGTAGACCGCCACGCTGGTGATGCCCATGGAGCGGGCCGTGCGCACGATGCGCCGGGCGATCTCGCCGCGGTTGGCCACCAGGAGGGTCCGGATGGGGTCGAAGGTGCGACTCGGGGCGGTCAACGGTCGGCCCTCACATCCGGAACACGCCGTAGCCGCGTGTGCCGGTGGTGGGTTGGTTGTCGATGACCGAGAGGCACATCCCGAGGACGGTGCGGGTGTCCCGTGGGTCGATGACGCCGTCGTCGTAGAGCCGACCGGAGAGGAAGAGCGGGAGCGACTCGGCCTCGATCTGGGACTCCACCAGCTCCCGCATGGCCGCGTCCGCCTCCTCGTCGAAGGGGATGCCCTTGGCCGCAGCCGACTGGCGGCCCACGATGGAGAGCACTCCGGCCAGCTGGGCCGGCCCCATGACCGCCGAGCGGGCGTTGGGCCAGGCGAAGAGGAAGCGGGGGTCGTAGGCCCGGCCGCACATGCCGTAGTTGCCGGCTCCGTAGGAGGCGCCGATGTTGACGGTGAGATGGGGGACCGAGGAGTTGGAGACGGCGTTGATCATCATCGCCCCGTGCTTGATGATCCCGCCCTGCTCGTACTCCTTGCCGACCATGTACCCGGTGGTGTTCTGCAGGAAGAGGAGCGGAACGTCGATCTGATTCGCCAACTGGATGAACTGGGTCGCCTTGTGGGCCTCCTCCGAGAAGAGCACGCCGCGGTGGTTGGCCAGCACGCCGATCGGATAGCCGTGGATGGACGCCCATCCGGTGACCAGGCTGGCGCCGTACAGCGGCTTGAACTCGTCGAACCGCGAGCCGTCGACAACCCGGGCGAGCACCTCGCGGGGGTCGAAGGGGACCTTGGGATCGGCCGAGGCCACGCCCAGGAGCTCGTCGGGGTCATGGACCGGCTCGTCGGCCGGCTGACTGGGCCCCGGTCCCCGCTTGCGCCAGTTCAGGCGGCTCACGATCTGGCGCCCCAGCCGGATGGCGTCGACTTCGTCGACCGCTAGGGCATCGGCCAGGCCGGACACCCGGGCGTGCATGGACGCCCCGCCCAGCTCCTCGTCGGTCGACTCTTCGCCCGTGGCCATCTTGACCAGGGGCGGGCCCCCGAGGAAGACCTTCGAGCGCTGCTCGATCATCACGATGTAGTCGCTCATGCCCGGGACGTAGGCGCCGCCGGCGGTCGAGTTGCCGAAGACGAGGGCCACGGTGGGCAGGGCGGCAGCCGAGTGTCGGGTGAGGTCCCGGAAGGCTCTGCCCCCGGGGATGAACAGTTCGGCCTGGGAGGGCAGGTCGGCACCGCCTGACTCCACCAGGTTGATCACCGGCAGGTGGTTCTGGAGGGCGATGTCCGCGCCGCGGGCACTCTTGCGGAAGGACCACGGGTTCATGGCACCGCCCCGCACGGTGGGGTCGCTGGCCGAGATGAGGCACTCGACCCCCTCGACCACGCCGATGCCGAGGATCGTCGATGCCCCAACGGTGAACTGCGTGCCCCATGCCGCCAGGGGGGCGAGCTCGAGGAAGGCGGTGTCCCGGTCGAGGAGCAGCTCGATCCGCTCGTGGGCCGGGAGCTTGCCCCGTTCCCGGTGGCGGGTCACGTAGTGCTCTCCACCGCCTGCCCTGGCCAGTGCCAGCTGCTCGTCGACCCCGGCCACGGCTTCTTCGAGGGCGCGATGGTTGGCCCGGAAGGTCTCCGAGTTCGGGTCGATGGAGGAGGGGAGTGCGGGCACGGGAGCTGGGCGGTGTCGGTATCGGTGGGTCGCTGTGTCGGGTTCGGGTCGCATTCACCGCGCCGACGTGGGAAGAATAGGCCCATGACCCGTGCACCGCACCATCCAGGACCCGGCCCCGCGGGGAGCGCCGTGTGCGGAGGCACGTCGTGGTGATCCGCACCTACTCCCAGGGCACACCCGGTGACGAGGGACGCCGGGAGCGGACCCAGCCGTTCGCCGGCACGAGGTCGTCGCGGCCGCTCTCCGCGGTGGTGCTGGCCGCGGGGGAGGGCACCCGGATGCGGTCCGCGCGTCCGAAGCCCCTGCACCGCCTCTGCGGCCGACCGATGGTGCTCCATGTGCTCGACGCATTGGCCCAGCTGCCGGTGACCCGGGTGGTGGTGGTGGTCGGCCACCGGGGCGAGTGGGTCACCAAGACGCTGATCGAGCACGCGCCGCCGGGGATGGCCATCGAGTTCGTCGAGCAGGTCGAACAGCGGGGGACCGGGGACGCCATGTCGGTGGCGCTGACCGGGCTCCCCAACGACGAGGGCGACGACGACGGGGACGTCGTGGTGCTCCCGGGGGACACGCCGCTGTTGCGGCCGGCCAGTTTGGCCGCGTTGGTGAAGGAGCACTATGCCTCCGACGCCGCCGCCACCTTGCTGACCGCGGTGCTCGACGATCCCACCGGCTACGGGCGGGTGGTGCGGGGCAGGGACGATTCGGTGGCTCGCGTGGTGGAGGAAGCAGATGCGTCGGACGCCGAGCGCGAGGTGTGCGAGGTCAACACGTCGATCTACTGCTTCAGGCGGAGCGTGCTGGCCCCGGCGCTGCGCCGGCTGAGCCCCGCCAATGTCCAGGGCGAGTACTACCTGACCGATGTGGTCGGCGTGCTCTACGAGGCCGGCCACCGGGTCGGTTCGGTGGTGGTGGCGGACACCATGGAGGTCGCCGGCGTCAACGACCGCGCCCAGCTGGCGGTGGCCGAGGCCGAACTGCGTGACCGGATCAACGAGCGGTGGATGCGGCGGGGGGTGACCATGTGGGACCCCGAGACGACCTACATCGACGTCGACGTGCAGCTGGGCACCGACGTGGTGCTCCTGCCCGGTGTCATCCTGCAGGGGGCCTGTGTGGTCGGCGAGCACGCCGAGATCGGTCCGAACTCCCGGTTGGTGGACACCACGGTGGGGGAGGGCGCCGTGGTGTCCTCCAGCGTGTGCCGCCGGTCGGTGATCGGAGCCGACGCCCGGGTCGGGCCGTTCGCCGTCCTCGGCGAGGGCACCGAGGTGCCGTCCGGCGCCCGGGTGGGCCCGTCGGCCGGAGATCCCGGCGCCGGGGCGCGGTAAGTTCGCGGGCATGGAGTTCACCCCCCGCCGACGTCTCGAGCTTGTTTCGGGACGGTCCCATCCGGAGCTGGCCCAGGAGATCGCCCAGCAGCTGGGGGTGGAGCTGGGCGAGGCCAATCTGCGCGAGTTCGCCAACGGGGAGATCCACTGCCGCTTCGGCACGTCGATCCGGGGAAGCGACGTGTTCATCGTGCAGACCCACGCCGGCCCGGTCAACGACTCCTTGATGGAGCACCTGATCATGATCGATGCCGCCAAGCGCGCCTCGGCCAAGAGGATCACCGCGGTGTGTCCCTACTACGGCTACTCACGCCAGGACCGCAAGGCCACCGGGCGCGAGCCGATCACCGCCAAGCTGGTGGCCGACATGTTGTCGGTGGCCGGTGCCGACCGGGTGGTCAGCGTCGACCTCCATTCCGGGCAGATCCAGGGCTTCTTCGACGTCCCCGTCGACCATCTGACGGCGGCCCCGGTGATGGTCGACTACCTGCGAAGCCAACTTGACCAGGACCTGGTGGTGGTGGCCCCCGACGCCGGGCGGGTGAAGGTGGCGGAGCGGTTCAGCCAGCACCTGACCGCCGACCTGGCCGTGGTGCACAAGCGCCGCCTGCGGGGCGAGGCCAACCAGGTCCAGGCGCTGCACGTCGTCGGTGACGTCGAAGGGCGCCAGTGCGTGCTGATCGACGACATGATCGATACGGCGGGGACCATCGTCGCCGCAGCCGACCTCCTGGCCGACCGGGGGGCCGCCGAGGTGTGGTGCATGGCCACCCACGCCGTCCTGTCCGATCCGGCGGTGGACCGCCTCAAGAACTCGGCGATCACCAAGGTGGTGGTCACCAACACCCTGCCCATCCCCCAGGACCGCCGGTTCGACAAGCTGGAGGTGCTGTCGGTGGCCAAGCTCATCTCCGACGCCATCGATGCCGTCTTCGAGGACACCTCGGTCTCGGAGATCTTCGGTGGGGAGAACCTGGCCTAGATCTCCTGGGGCCCGACCAGAGCCCGGCATGGGGCCCCCTGTGGCCCACCCGGCGGCCATGGGACTATCATGATGGGCCGTCAGCAGCGGCCGTCCGCGATCGTCGCCAGGTGCACGATCGGAACGAGCGGCCCCGCCCCCGTCTCAGCACCTCCCGAGGAGTCCCCGCATGCCCGAAGTCACGCTCACCGCCGAAGCCGGCCGCGAGATCGGATCGAGTTCCACGCGCCGCCTGCGGGCCCAGGGGAAGATCCCCGGCGTCGTCTACGGGCACGGCGCCGACCCGCTTCCGGTGGCTGTCGTCGCCCGCGAGTTCCAGATCGCCATGTCCGGTGAGGCCGGCCTCAACACGCTGCTGTCGCTGCACGTGGAGGGCACCGACTTCCTCACCCTGGCCCGCGACATCCAGCACCACCCCTTCAAGAACGTGGTCACCCATGTCGACTTCCAGATCGTGCGGCGGGACGAGGTGATCTCGGCCGAGGTCACCATCAACCTGGTGGGCGAGGCGATCGAGGTCCAGCACGGAGACGGCATCGTGGACCAGCAGCTCTTCACCCTGGCCGTCAAGGCCAGGCCGGCCGCCATCCCCCCGTCGGTGGACATCGACATCTCGGGACTGACCATCGGAGATGCCCTGCACGTCTCGGACATCACCATCCCGCCCGGAGTCGAGCTGGAGACCGACCCGGAGGCAACCGTCGTCGCCGGGCAGCCGCCCCGGGTCCAGGCCACTGCGGAGGAGGAGGCCGAGGCCGCCGGGATCACCGCGGTCCCGACCACGACCGAAGAGGCTCCTGGCGCCGAGTCCGAGCCGGCAGAGGACTAGGCCCTGCTCGGTCGCCGGGGTGGGCCGGGGGACCGGCGAACGGGTACCCCGGCGGATCTGCTCGTGGTCGGCCTGGGCAATCCCGGGGCCGAGTACGAGGGGACCCGCCACAACGCAGGGGCCGCTGCCGTGGCTGCCCTGGCGCTACGCCACGGGGGCCGGCTCAAGTCGGAGAAGGGACTGCGCTCCCTGGCCTGCGAGGTCCGCATCGCAGGCCGGCGGGTCCTGTTGGCCGTCCCGCTCACCTACATGAACGAGTCCGGCCTGGCCGTGGCCCCGTTGGTGCGCCGTGCCGGCATCGACGCAGGGGGAACCGAGTCGGGTCCGGGCACCGAGTCGGGTCCGGGTATCGCATCGCGGCTGATCGTCGTCCACGACGAGCTCGACCTGCCCTCCGGCCGGGTCAAGGTGAAAGCCGGCGGCGGCACCGCCGGAAACAACGGGCTCAAGTCCATCCACCACCACCTGCACACCGACGAGTACCTCCGGGTGCGGATCGGCATCGGCAAGCCCCCCGGTCGCCAGCCCGGTGCCGACTACGTGCTGAAGCGACCGGGAGCGGCCGAACGGGCCATCCTCGACGTGGCCATCGAGCAGGCGGCGGATGCGGTCGATGCCATCGCCGCCGAGGGCGTGGAGGCAGCCATGAACCGGGTCAACGCCGCCGGCTGAAGCAACGGGACCTGCCGAAGCGGAGGGACCGGCCCGGCGCCGGCCGATCGGCCACCTCCCCCCTGCATGCCCGGTACGCTCGCTGGTTGTGCTCGCCGACGCCGATCTCGCCATCTCGGTGCAGGGCCTCACCAAGTCGTACGGGAGCGTGGAGGCCCTGCTGGGCATCGACTTCGACGTCCGTCGTGGCGAGGTACTGGCGCTGCTCGGGCCCAACGGTGCCGGTAAGACCACCGCCGTAGAGATCCTCGAGGGCTACCGCAAGCGGGACGGTGGCACCGTGTCGGTGTTCGGCATGGACCCCGAGCGCCGCGACCGGGGACTGCGGGCCAAGGTGGGCATCGTCCTCCAAGAGTGCGCGGTCGACCCCTACCTCACCGTCACCGAGGCGATCACCCAACGGTCGGGCCTCTATCCGCGCCCGCGCCCGGTGGGCGAGGTCATCGGGCTGGTCGGCCTCGAGTCCAAGGCCAAAGCCCGGGTCAAGACGCTCTCGGGAGGCCAGCAGCGCCGCCTCGACCTGGGGCTGGCCCTGGTCGGCAACCCCGAGCTGATCTTCCTCGACGAGCCGACCACCGGCTTCGACCCCTCCGCCCGTCATGAGGCATGGGACGTGGTCCGGGGACTGTGCGCCGAAGGGCGCACCGTGGTACTCACCACCCACTACATGGACGAGGCCCAGGCCCTGGCCGACCTGGTCACCGTCATCGCCGCCGGCCGGGTGGTGGCCTCGGGGCCGCCGGACACCCTGGGCGGCCGGGACCACGGGAGGACCACCGTCCGCTTCGCGCTCCCCACCGGTGTGTCGGTGGGCACGCTGCCCCTGCCGGACGGCCTCGAGCCGCAGCAGCGCGGCGACGTCGTCGAGTTCCAGATCGACGAGCCCACCGAGGTCCTCCACGCGCTGACCGCGTGGGCGGTGGAGCGCGGTGAGGTGCTCGCCGGGCTGACGGTCAACCGGCCGTCGCTGGAGGACGTCTACCTGGCGCTGACGAGCAGGGACCTGCCGTGAACGATCTGATGATCGCCAAGGAGCAGGTGCGTTACGAGCAGAAGGCGTACTGGCGCAACCCGATGGCGGCCGTGTTCACCCTCATGTTCCCGGTGGTCTTCCTGGTGGTGGTGGGCACCTCGGCCGGCTCCCTCCGTGTGCCGGGCACCACCCTGCAGTACGACCAGTACATCGTGGTGGCGATGCTCACCTTCGGCCTGATCGCGGCCTGCTACACCAACCTGGGCATGGTCGTCTGCAACCGGCGGGACTCGGGTGTGCTGAAGCGCATGCGGGGCACCCCCATCGCCATCGGCTCGTACATGGGCGGCGTCATCGGCAGCATCATGATCAACGTGGCGGTGCTGACCATCCTCGTGGTCGGCATCGGCATGTCCTTCTACCACCTCCACTTCCCGTACCACCCGCTGGCTACCCTGGTGACGCTGGTGGTCGGCATCGTGACCTTTTGCGCCCTCGGCCTGGCCGTGACCATCATCATCCCCAACGCGGACGCTGCACCCGCCGTGATCAACGGGATCTACTTCCCGATCATCTTCATCTCGGGCGTCTTCTACCCGATCAGCAACGGCTCGGTGCTGTCGAAGATCGCCGACTGGTTCCCCATCCGCCACATGATCACGGCGCTGATCAGCGCCTTCGAGGGCGGCCCCGCTTCGGGTCTGCGCCCCGGCGACCTGGTGGTCATGCTGATCTGGGCTTTGGCCGCCCTGGTGTTCACCGCCCGGCGGTTCCGCTGGGAGCCGAGGCATCGCTGACCCTGCGCCCCGGTACCCTGAGCGGGTGAGCCTCCGCTCGCTCCCTACCCTGTTGCGCAACGAGCCCGCCATGACGCGGGTCGTCGGCGCGTCCAACGCCACCCTGGCGGTGGCCACGCCGGCCCAGGCCTTCGTGCTCGCCGGCCTCATCCGTCTGGGCACCCGACGGCCGGTGCTCGTGGTCACGCCGACCGGGGCCGCCGCCGACCAGCTGGCCCACGATCTCCGGGTGTTCTCCGGCGGGTCGGAGCCGACCGATCCGGGCCCCGGCCGGGTCGAGGTGTTCCCGGCATGGGAGACCCTTCCCTTCGAGCGGGTCAGCCCCGACGTGTCGACGATGGGCCGCCGCCTGCGCCTGCTGTGGGAGCTGGGCGGGCCCTCGGGCACCTCGGGCCCCGGCCGAACCGGTCGACCGGGGCCGGACGTCATCGTGGCCCCGATCAAGGCTGTGCTCCAACGGCTCGGCCCCTGGCGCACCGCGGCGCGGCCGGTGGTGGTGGCCAAGGGTGACCGGGTCGTGGTCGACGAGCTGGTGGCCCGCCTGGTGTCCATGGGCTACCGCCGCGAGTCGATCGTCGAGCACCGCGGGGAGTTGGCCGTGCGGGGCGGCATCGTGGACGTCTTCCCGTCCACCGCGGACGAGCCGGTCCGCCTCGACCTGTGGGGGGACGAGGTCGATCGACTCACCCGCTTCGACGTGGCGGACCAACGCTCGATCGAGGACGTCGGACCGGTGGAGCTCTTCGGCTGCCGCGAGCTGGTCACCGACGAGGTGACCCGCAAACGGGCGGCCGCGCTGGTGGGGACGGCACCGTGGGGGCGCCACCAGTGGGAGCGCCTCTCCGACGGCGACCAGTTCGACGGCATGGAGTCGTGGCTGCCGTGGCTGGCCGACTCCGAGGAGCTGATCTGCGACCTGTTGGGGGACGATGCCATCATCGTGCTGGTCGAGCCCCGCCGGGTCCGGGACCGTGCCGGCGAGCTGCTCGACGAGGAGTCGGCCCTGGCCGACGCCCTGGCATCCACCTGGGGGCTCGAGGGCGGCGACGGGGCGCCGCGCCTCCACGTCCCCTTCGACCGGCTGCTGACCGGGACGAACGCGGGTGTGGTCTCGCTGGTGCCCTCGGCGGAGGGCCCGGACGTGCCGTTCGTGGAGAGCAGGGGGTGGGAGCCGATCCTCGGGGACGGCGCCAAGCTGGCAGCGCAGGTCTCCACCCTCGCCGAGGCCGGCTACGCGGTGGTGCTGTGCTCGACGACCGAGGGGGGTGCACAGCGCCTCTCGGGCATCCTGGCCGAGGAGGGGGTGACTGTCCCGGTGGCGGCGGACGCCACCGACCTCTCGGCTCCCGGCGCGCACATCGTGGTGGCGACGGTCGACCGCGGATTCGTCCTCCCGGGCTGCCGGGTGGCCGTCCTGACCGAGTCCGATGTCACCGGCCGGCACCGGCCCCACCGGCAGGCCCGGACCCGTGCCCGTCCCGTGGACGGGTTCTTCGACGATCTTGCACCGGGCAGCTACGTCGTCCATCGCCAGCACGGGGTGGCCAGATACGGGGGCATGGTCACCCGGACCATGGGGGGATCCACCCGCGACTACCTGCTCCTCGCGTACCGGGGCGGTGACAGGCTCTACCTCCCGACCGATCAGATCGAGCTGCTCACCCCGTATGCGGGTGGTGACTCGCCGACCGTGAGCCGCCTGGGTGGGTCCGAATGGCAACGCACCCGATCCAAGGCGCGTGCCGCGGTGCACGAGGTGGCCGAGGAGCTGGTCGCTCTCTACCGGAGGCGCCTCGAAGTGATCGGCCACGCCTTCGGCCCCGACACCCCCTGGCAGGCCGAGCTCGAGTCGTCGTTCCCCTTCATCGAGACCTCCGACCAGCTCCGCGCCATCGAAGAGGTCAAGGCCGACATGGAGCGGCCCCAGCCCATGGACCGGCTGGTCTGCGGTGACGTGGGGTTCGGCAAGACGGAGGTGGCCATCCGGGCGGTGTTCAAGGCGGTGCAGGACGGGTACCAGGCCGCCGTCCTCGTGCCCACCACGCTGTTGGCGAGCCAGCACGCCCTGACCTTCGCCGAGCGGTATGCGCCGTTCCCTCTCAAGGTGGAGATGCTCAGCCGGTTCCTGACCACGGCCCAGGCGAAGGCGGTGCTGAACGGCCTGGCCGACGGTTCGGTGGACGTGGTGGTGGGGACCCATCGACTGCTCGGGGAGGACGTCGCCTTCAAGAAGCTCGGGCTGCTGGTGGTGGACGAGGAGCAGCGTTTCGGGGTCAGCCACAAGGAGTCGATCAAGGCCATGGCCGACGGCGTCGACGTCCTCACCCTCACGGCCAGCCCCATTCCGCGCACGCTCGAGATGGCCCTCACCGGTATCCGCGATCTGTCGATGGTCAACACCCCGCCGGCCGCCCGGCGGCCGATCCTGACCCACGTGGGCGAGTTCGAGGAGGCGGCCGCATCGGAGGCCATCCGCCGCGAGCTGCTGCGCGAGGGCCAGGTCTTCTACGTCCACAACCGGGTCCAGGACATCGATGCGGTGGCCCAACGGGTGCAGCACATGGCCCCCGAGGCGCGAGTCGCCGTGGCCCACGGCCAGATGGACGAGGGGACGTTGGAGAAGGTGGTGTTCGACTTCTGGGAGGGCGCCTACGACGTGCTGGTGTGCACGACCATCATCGAGTCGGGGATCGACATGCCCACGGTCAACACCCTGGTGGTGGACCGGGCCGACCTGTTGGGGCTGGGGCAGCTCCACCAGCTGCGCGGCCGGGTGGGCCGGGCCGGGCAGCGGGCCTACGCGTACCTCTTCCACCCGGTCGACCGGGTGCTCTCGGAGCAGGCCTACGAGCGGCTGCGCACCATCGGTGACCACACCGAGCTGGGATCGGGCTTCAAGATCGCGCTGCGTGACCTCCAGATCCGGGGTGCGGGCAACCTGCTGGGGCGCGACCAGACCGGCCACATCGCCGCCATCGGCTACGACCTGTACGTGCAGATGGTGTCCGAGGCGGTCTCGGAGTTGAAGGGCGAGCCGCGGCCGCAGGTAGTTGACCTGTCGCTCGACCTCCCGGATGCCGCCCACCTCCCGGCGGCCTACGTGGAGGCCGAGG
Source organism: Acidimicrobiales bacterium (assembly GCA_052326605.1). Taxonomy (GTDB): domain Bacteria; phylum Actinomycetota; class Acidimicrobiia; order Acidimicrobiales; family RAAP-2; genus Bog-756. The sequence continues at coordinate 46,220 of JBKQMB010000012.1, forward strand.
ACGTCCGCCTCGAGGCCTACCGGCGGTTGACCGGGGTGCGGACCGTCGAGGAGGTCGAGGATGTGCGCGCGGAGTGGGAGGACCGGTTCGGCCCGCTGCCGGCACCGGCCGCGGCCCTGCTCGACGTGGCCAGCCTGCGGGTCGAGTGCCTGCGCCTGGGGATCACCGACCTGGCCGTCGCCGTCCCCCGTCTCGGCGGTGCCGGGGGAGCGGGCGGGCGCCCGGGCGCCCGGTCCACCGTCAAGGTGTCGCCGATCACCCTGCCGGCATCGGCGGAGGTCCGACTGCGGCGGGTGGCCCCCGGTGCCACCTACCAGCCCGACCTCCATCGCCTGCTGGTCCCGATGGCCCCTCCGGCCACGGGAGGGGAGTACGCCCCGGGCCTGGTGGCGCTCCTCGGCGAGCTGTTGCCCGCCGACGGATAGCCGGGCGGCCGGCGTCCGGGCGGCCGGCTCTTCGGCCTCGGGCGCCCCGGGGCCGCAAGGACATCCGAGCAGCCGCTCCGGCCGGTTCGCCGGTACGGCCGCTCCCGTCGAAGCCAGCAGCGTGCCCGCAGCCGGTAGCATCGCCGCCGTGAAGCGTCTCCTTTCCGGCACGGTCACCGCTCTCGTCGTGCTCGCAGCGGGCGCACTGGCCTCCGCCTGCGATGTGGCCCCCTCGGCGGCATCGGCCAATGGGGCGACGATCTCGGTGACCACGCTCAACTCCCAGCTCCGGGCCCTGCAGAGCACAGCGGCCGGCGCCTGCCTCCTCCAGCTGGAGAACCCCCAGCTCACCGGCTACTCCGGCGAGGGAGCCGGTGGCTCCGGCACCTACACCGTGGCCTTCGCCGACGCCGTGCTCGACAATCAGGTGGGCGACCTCCTCGCCGGGCAGTACGCCGCCGCCAAGGGGATCACCGTCTCCTCCTCGGACCTGGCGACGTCAAAGTCCGAATTCGAGGCGACGCTCGACGGGGAGATCAGCGCGGCAGTGCAGCAGTCGGGAGCGTCGGGTACCACGTCGTACTGCCAGCTGCCCAGCGGGGCGAACATCACCGGTGCCCAGCTGCTGGCCGGCCTTCCCGCTGACCTGGCGGCAGGCCAGGTCCACAACCAGGCCGTGGACGACAAGCTGCTGGCGCAGGGCGCCGATCTGTCGGCCACTGCGGTGTTCGGGTACTACCTACGCAACCCGGCGCAGTTCACGGTCGCCTGTTTGAGCGTCATCGCCACCGACACCCAAGCCCACGCCAACCAGATCGTGGCCCAGCTGAATGGAGGGGCCTCGTTCGCAGCGGTGGCCAAGGCCAGTTCGCTCGATTCCCAGACCGCGGCCAATGGCGGCGCCCTCGGGTGCAACTACACCGTGGCGCAGGTGAAGCAGGCACTGCAAGTCCAGACGGTCACCGCGGGGACGCCCTTGGCGCCGGTGCAGGATCCCAGCAGCGGCGAGTGGATCATCTACGAGGTGACCAGCCAGTCGGTCGAGCCGCTGTCGGCCGCCACCTCCGTGATCCGTCGCGAGCTGCTGCAGACCACCTCGAATGTGAACCGGGTGAGCAAGGCGGTGGTGGGCTTCGCCCGCCACTCGGACATTTCCATCAACCCGCAGTACGGCACGTGGAAGGCACTGGCGATCGTGGCCCCGGTGGCCCCGCCGCCGGAGTACCTCCTGGCCTCCGTCTCGGGCGGGTCGTCCGGCTCCTCCTCCTCGCTCTCCGTGAAGGGTTCGGGCACCACCGGCACGTCGGGCACGTCGGGCACGTCGGGCACCACCGGCGGCGGCTGAACCGCCCGGTGCGCATCCCGGCATGACGGCCCGACAGCCGGTCGACGCCCCTCGGATCGACGTGGTCGGGCTCGGCCCGGCCGGGACCGAGTTGATCACCGCCGAAGCCCTGGCGCTCATGGCGGCGGCCCCGGCGCTCTTCGTCCGGACCGCCCGCCACCCGGCGGCGGCCGGCGTTGCCCCTACCCGCTCGTTCGACCACCACTACGAGCGGTGTGACACCTTGGAGGACGTCTACCGGGCCATCGTCGACGACCTCCTGGCCGCAGCGGCAGCAGAACGTGCCGTGGTCTACGCGGTGCCCGGCTCGCCGATGGTTGCCGAGCGCACCGTGGCCCTGCTGCAGGAGGCGCCGGCGGTGACCCGTGGCGAGGTCGTCCTCGTCGTGCATCCGTCGGTCTCGTTCCTCGACGTGGCCTTCGCCCGGATGGGGGTGGACCCGGTTGCCAGCGGGGTCCGGGTCGTCGACGGAGAGTCCTTCGGTGTCGATGCGGCAGGGGAGCGGGGCCCCCTGTTGGTGGCCCAGTGCTGGAGCCCCTCGGTCCTGTCCGACATCAAGCTGTCGGTGGAGTCGGCACCCGAGGCACCGGTGACCGTACTGCACCATCTGGGACTGGCCGACGAGCGGGTGTGGGAGGTGCCGTGGGACGAGTTGGACCGATCGTTCGTCCCGGACCACCTGACCTCGCTGTGGATCCCGCATCTGGCCGCCCCGGTGGCGCGCGAGCTCATGGACTTGGACGAGCTGGTGCACACGCTGCGGCAGCGGTGCCCCTGGGACCGGGAGCAGACCCACGGCTCGCTCGCCCGCCACCTACTCGAGGAGAGCTACGAGACGCTCGAGGCCATCGACGCGCTGGCCGCGCTGGATGCCGCCGGCGATCTGGCCGATCCGATCGGACCGCCCCCGGTGGCACCGGTCGCCGTCGAGCCCGAGGCCGAGGAGCGGGCGGTGGCCCACCTGGAGGAGGAACTGGGCGACCTCCTCTTCCAGGTCTACTTCCACGCCACCCTTGCCGCGGAGGCGGGCCGCTTCACCCTGGCGGACGTGGCCCGGGGCATCCACGACAAGCTGGTCTCCCGCCACCCCCACGTGTTCGGTGACGTGACGGCGGACACGCCGGAGGCGGTGGCCGCCAACTGGGAGGCACTGAAGAAGGCCGAGAAGGGTCGGACGAGTGTGACCGAGGGCATCCCGGCCGCCCTGCCGGCGCTCGCGTTGGTCGCCAAGCTGCAGCGCAAGGCACTGGCCATCGGGATGGTGGTGCCCACGGTGGCCGAGGAGGCGATCCGGGTGGCGCAAGTCGTGTCCGCGCTCGCCGGCGCCGATGACGGCACCGGCGACACCGGCCCGGATGCAGCCGGAGCACGCCCGGGGGGGATCACCGACGGCGAGGGCGGGCTGGCAGATCACGCGGCCGAGGTCGGGGAAGTGCTGTTCTCGCTGGTGAACGTGGCGCGCAACCTCGGGGTGGATCCGGAAACCGCGCTGCGGGCCCGAGCCGCCGGCTTCCGGGCCTCGATCGAGGAACGGGGCTGAGCCCGGGGGCCCACCGGGAGGCCTCCACCGGGAGGGGGGCTCCACTGTCGCAATCGACGAGAATACCCAGGTCCGGGTGGTTTCGAGTGGTACCGTTTCGTCACACCGCGAGAAGGAGCGACAGCGCACAGTGAGCTTCATCGAACAGGTAATCGGGCGGGAGGTCCTCGACTCGCGTGGCAACCCCACCGTCGAGGTCGAGGTCATCCTCGACTCCGGATCGATCGGAAGGGCCATCGTCCCCTCCGGCGCCTCCACCGGGTCGTTCGAGGCGGTGGAGTTGCGTGACGGAGGCGATCGCTACGGGGGCAAGGGCGTGCTGGCCGCGGTGGCCAACGTCAACGGCGAGATCGCCGACATCCTCGAGGGATTCGACGCGCTCGACCAGCGGGCCGTCGACCTGGCCATGATCGATGCCGACGGGACGCCCAACAAGGCCCGCCTCGGCGCCAACGCCATCCTGGGCGTGTCGCTGGCCACCGCCAAGGCGGCCGCCGATGAGCTGGGCCTGCCCCTCTTCCGCTACATCGGCGGCGTCGACGCACACGTGCTGCCTGTCCCCATGATGAACGTGGTCAACGGCGGGGTGCACGCCGACAACTCCATCGACCTGCAGGAGTTCATGATCATGCCGGTGGGAGCGGCCTCCTTCTCCGAGGCCGTTCGATGGAACGTGGAGACCTATCACGCCCTGGCCGGGGTGCTCAAGGGTCGCGGCCTGTCCACCGCAGTGGGGGACGAGGGCGGCTTCGCCCCGAACCTCTCCCACAACGAGGACGCGCTCAGCATCCTGGTCGAGGCGATCGAATCGGCGGGCCTGGTGCCCGGCGAGGACATCGCCATCGCCATGGACCCTGCCGCCAGCGAGCTGTTCGCCGACGGGCAGTACGTGCTGGCCGGCGAGGGACGCACCCTGTCCCCCGCGGAGATGGTCGAGTACTACGTGGACCTGGTCGGGCGCTATCCCATCGTGTCCCTCGAGGACGGGATGGCCGAGGACGACTGGTACGGCTGGGCGGCGCTGACCGAGCGGTTGGGCACCCAGATCCAACTGGTGGGGGACGACCTGTTCGTCACCAACGAGGAGCGGCTGCGTCGGGGCATCGACAGCGGCACGGCCAACTCGATCCTGATCAAGGTCAACCAGATCGGCACCTTGACCGAAACCCTAGGGACTATGTCGCTGGCCACCCGCTCCGCCTATACGTGCGTGATCTCGCACCGTTCCGGCGAGACCGAGGACACCACCATCGCCGACCTGGCGGTTGCCACCAACTGCGGCCAGATCAAGACGGGCGCACCGGCGCGTTCTGACCGGGTGGCCAAGTACAACCAGCTCCTGCGCATCGAGGAGCTGCTCGGCGAGTCGGCCGCCTTCCGGGGCGGCGACGCCCTGGCGGCGAGGAGCACCACCCCGTGAGCCGTCGTCTGCACGCCCGCTCCAAGGCGTCGAAGAGCCCGGCCAGAACGGTGACGGCGCGACGGACGGCGAAGACGGTGAAGCCGGCGAACAAGCCGAAGCCGAGGGCGAAGCCGGCGGGCCGCCGCCTGCGGCCCGGCAGCCCGAAGCGCTCGGGCCCGACCCGCTCGATCGGGATCCGCAAGCAACCGGCCCGGCCGGCCGGGCCCGGCGCGACGGCCAAGCGCAAGCCGGCATCGCATGTGGTCCGGCGGAACCGGGTCCCCGTGGCAGTGGGCGCCCTTGTCGCCCTGGTCGTGCTCGGCACCAGCTTTCCGGCCTCTGCCCTTCTGTCGGAGCACCGGCAGCTGTCTGCTTCCGGGGCCCAGCTCTCCCAGCTCCAGCACGAGAACCGCTTGCTGACGGAACAAGAGCGCCAGTTGAGCTCCACCGCGGAGATCAAGCGGCTGGCCCGGCAGGACTACCAGCTGGTGTCCCCTGGGCAGTCCCTCTACGAGATCCTGCCGGCGGCGGGACACGCCAACACCACGACCCCGGGCGGCATGGCCACCGGCGACCCCGGCCAGCAGCCCGTGGTGGCACCGTCCGACGCCCCCGACATGGCGCCCGATCCCGGGCTCCCGCAGACGCCGTCGAGCTCCGGACCGGCGGCCTCGTCCTCGCCGGCCGCGGGGGCTGCCGCTTCGGCCGTATCGGGGAGGGTCGGCACCTCGTCATCGGGAGGGTCGACCGAGACACCGCACCCGTCGAGCTTCTGGTCCCGGGTGACCGACACGCTCGAATTCTGGAAGTGACCCCACCACCACCGGCCGACCCCGGCGGGCAGGGCGTGAGCGAAACGGACCTGCAGGCCGTGGCCGCGCTGCTGGGCCGCCCGCCGTCGGGGGAGTTCGAGGTGGTGGTCCGAGCCGAGGACGGCGCTCCTGCGGTGATCGCCGACGCGCCGTTCCTGTACGACGGCACGCCCATGCCCACCCGCTACTGGTTGGTCGACGCCCATCTGCGCGAGGAGGTCAGCAGGCTCGAGTCGCGGGGCGGCGTGCGCCAGGCCGAGGCTGAGGTGGATGCCGACCGGCTGGCGGCCGCCCATGCCCTGTACGCCGCGGAACGGGATGCTCTGATCGACCCCGGCCACCGCGGCCCGCGGCCCGCGGGTGGGGTCGGCGGCACCAGACAGGGCGTCAAGTGCCTCCATGCGCACCTGGCCTGGTGGCTGACGGGGGCCGACGATCCGATCGGACAGTGGACGGCGGAGCAGATCGGCATCTACCCGGTCTGATCGAGATCGAGTGTGCACCGTCTCAGGGTGTGGTCTTCCGATGGTTGCCGTGGTAGCAAGGACGGATGGAATCCGACGGTCGGGTGGCGGCCATCGACTGTGGCACCAACTCCACGCGTCTGCTGGTGGCCGGCGCAGACGGCAGGCCCGTCGAGCGCCTGATGCGGATCACCAGGCTCGGAGAGGGTGTCGACTCGACGGGGACGCTCTCACCCGACGCCGTCGAACGTAGCCTGGAGGTGCTGCGGGAGTTCCGAAGGGTGATGGACCGGTACGGGGTGGCGCGGGGGAGGTTGGCGGCCACGTCGGCGACACGGGACGCCTCGAACGGGCACGAGTTCCTGGAGGCCGCCGGTGGGATCACGGGACTCCGTCCCGAGCTGCTGGCGGGCACGGAGGAAGGACGGCTGTCGCTGGCCGGCGCGGTCGCCGACCTCGAGCCCGACGGGGGGCCGTTTCTGGTGTTGGACATCGGCGGCGGCTCGACCGAGCTGGTCACCGGCACGGACGCCGACGATCCGGAGTTGGTGGCGGTCTCCCTGCAACTCGGCTGCGTGCGGGTCACCGAGCGGTTCCTGCTGGACGATCCACCGACACCGGCCGAGCTGGCCGATGCCGAGGCCATGGTCGCCGAGTCCCTGGAGTCCGCCATCGCCGAGCACCCGAGGTTTCTCGCCGCCCACCGGCTGATCGGGCTGGCCGGCACCGTGACCACGCTTGCCGCCCTCAACCTCGGACTCGCGGAGTATGACCGCGATCGGATCCACCACTCGGTACTCACCTCCACCGAGGCCTACGACTGGTACCGGACGCTCGCCCAGGAGGACCGGTCGGCACGCCTCGACCGTGCCGGCATGGTCCCGGGCCGTGAGGACGTGATCGTGGGCGGGGCGATGATCCTCTCGGCGGTGATGACCCGGTTCGGGTTCGACGAGTGCCTGGTGTCCGAAGGGGACATCCTCGACGGGATGGTGGGCAGCCTGTTGACCAGGCGGTAGAGGTCGGAACCGGTCGGTGCCGCCCGGCTACACCGCGGCGGCGTGTGGCGGCGAGGCTTCTTCGGGGAGGACGGCCGGCGCGACGGGCCTGTCGAGTCGGGCGTCGTCCGGGGTGAGCTCCAGCAGGAACTGATAGCCGAACAGCGTCGGCCAGATGGCCAGCAGCACCTGGTCGATCGAGCGAAGCACGGCGCCGCCCGCTCCGCTCAGGTCGAGTGCGTCCAACGGCAGGCCGATCGGCTCCACCCGGCGCACCGAGAAGCCCGCCTGGTTGACCAGGCGGATGATGCTGCGGCGGGTGAAGAACCGGAGGTGCGTCCGGTCGAGAATCCCTCGCTGGTCGTAGTCGAAGAGACCCAGGAACGTGCGCATCCGTGGGTACCAGTGCGCGATATTGGGCACGCAGACGACCGCCATGCCGCCGGGGGCCAGCGAAGAGCGCACACCTTCGAGGAGCACCCGCGGATCGCTCAGGTGCTCCAGGACGTCCGCGGCCAGGACGACGTCGTAGCCGCCGCCGACCTCTTCGGGGACGCCTGCGTTGAGGTCGGCCTTGACGAACGAGTCCACCCGTTCGCGGACGTCTGCGATCTCGACGGTGTCGACGCCCGTGACCTCGTGGCCGGCGCCGCGGAGCCGTTCGGCAAGCAACCCGCCCGAGCAGCCGAGGTCCAGGATCCTGCCCGGCCGCCTGGTCGCCAGCAGCCTGTAGATCCGACCGTGTGAGCTGTCGGGAGCCTCCTTCAGCTGGTACTCGTCGGTGAGGCTGATCCGCCGGCCGTCCCCGAACCCCGCCTTTGCCAATCGGTAGGACACGACGTCCTTGGTGACGTCGGCCGCGTAGCCCAGGCCATCGACGTAGCAGACCTCGTCCCCGTAGTAGGTCGGGATGGGGATCTCGACGATCCTCTTGGCGAGATCATGGAGCTGGATGATGATCTGGGTGTCGAAGTTGAACCCGTCGCTGTTCTGCCCGTACGGGATCTGCTTCAACGCATCGACGCTGTAGGCCCGGTAACCGGAATGGAACTCGCTCAGCGAGGAGCCGAGAGCGGCGTTCTCGAAACGGGAGAGAATGCGATTCCCGACGTACTTGTAGAGGGGCATCCCGCCCCGGCGTGCCGCGCCCTTGATCAGCATCCGCGAGCCGAACACGGCGTCTGCCTCGTTCCGGATGAGCGGTGCGACCATCTCGGGCAGGCACTCGGGAGCGTACTGGCCGTCGCCGTGGAGCATCACGACGATGTCCAGGCCGTGCTCGATGGCCAGGTCGTACCCGGCCTTCTGGTTGCCTCCGTAGCCCAGGTTGAGGGGCTGTCGGATCATGGTGATCGGCAGGTCGGAGAGCTTCTGGTAGCCCAGGCCGACGAGGAAGGTGGAGTCCTGACTGTGATCGTCGCTGACGATCACCTCACTGATCTGGGACCGGAAGTCGTCGGGGATCCGATCCAGGACCTGGGCCAACGTGGACGCTGCGTTGTAGGCGACGACCAGGATGCCGATCTTCTTCGGAGGTGCCTTCTTCGGTGGTGTCATCGCGGTCCCATTGCCTCGTCACCTCCAGGGAGTGCCCCCAAGCCCGGCCCTCGGCCTGCCCCTTTAGATTAGTGCCTGGTGCAGGGATCCGTTGCCCAGGTGCCCGACCCGGGTCGCCGGCTCAGGGGCGATGACCACGCGGCAGCAACGGGTGTCGGTTGGGTCGCCGCCTACAGCGGACCATGTTGGCTGGTCCAGAGTGCGAACGAACTTGATGAAACCTGCGGCTCGCCGAGCACACGGGTGAACAGGTCGATGACCGGCCCGGCTCCGGGCACCGAGCGGTCCACCACGACCATTCGGACGTCGTAATTGGACAGAGCCGTCCGAGTGCTGGCTATCAACTCGGGGGTGATGGGCTCAGGCGGAATGTAGCGGTTGTAGCCCTCCTGTCCATAGAGAAAATTCTCCAGCTCCGGCGGGATCGTCGGGTTCGGGAAGCCGTTCGGCCCGCCATCGAGGCCTGGGTGCTCTGAATACCCCCCGGTGAGGCTGAACGCAAAGTCGCTCTCGACCTGCCAGAGCATCGGCTGGGCATAGACCGGCGATGCATACGGGTAAGTGATCGCCACCGGATCTCCCGGCGGCACGGCTTGGCGGATCTGTGCCGGCATCACGCGCACGACCTGAGACGCAAACGGCCACTGCGGCCACTGGGTGGCGACGAGCGCCAAGAGGGTCACGACTCCGAGGACGATTGCCCCCCGCCGTCGTGCCGAAGAACCGCGCTGGTGGGCACGGGCCGGTGTTCGGCGGATGTCATCCACGCCGAAGGCGACCACCGCGGCCAGGCAGGCATCCACTTCCAGCGAGAACCGGCACGCCAGGATGTTGTCGACCAGTGGGAGGCGGCCGATGAGCCAGAAGGGGAGCGGGACAGGGGTGAGCCGCCCGTCGACGGCCAGGTGTGGTCCGAGCGACAGGAGCGCGGCGCCGAGCATGACGGCCACTGCCAATTGCATGCGCGGACTACGGCGAGACCGCCAGGAGAAGAACACGGCAAGGATCAAGAGCGGGATACCGATGTAGCCACCGGCCTCCGACGGATTGGTCATGCTGTTTATGTGGGCACCTACAGCTGCCATCCCTAGCGAGACCTTCTGAAGGGATCCCGGGACCACGAAGCTGAGCAGGTCGTTGTAGTACGGGTTCCCGATCCCCTGTGCTGTCCCGGTGTAGTGCTGGGGGCCGGCCAGCATCAGCCAGATCGGGTAGGCGAGCAGCGCTACCGCAATGCCCAGAGCGATGCCGACGGGCAGCAACGAGGCACGTGCCACCTCGGCCGCTTTTGAGCGGTAGCGGATCGCAACGCACAGCAACGCCCAGGCGGTGACGACTGTGACCGAAACCATCACCTCCGGCTCGGATAGGAACTGGGCGGTCACGAGGAGACCGAGCTGGATCCCGAGCCGCCGGGGTGAGCCCTGACGCTGCAGGATCGATGCGACCGTCAACGCGATGAGCGGCGGTAGCGGGACGAACACCAGCACCAGATGGCCGAGGCTTTCGCCCATCGCGTAAGGAGAGAAACCGTAGATCAGCCCACCGAGCGCCGCCGCCGGCCCCCATACCTGCCACTTGCGCAGCACCACGTACGCGGCGGTCGCCGAGACCGGCATGGCCAGTACCATCAGCAGGTTCGCCCTGGCCACCGGACCGAGGAACAGGGCGAACGGCGTGGTTACCAGGCCGAGGAACGGACTCTCGGTGTTCTGGGCCAGATTCACGCCTTTGGGGGCGAATATGGCGTGGCTAAAGAACGGGTTCAGACCGTGGGCCAGCGCATGAGGCACCCAAGCGAGGAACCACATAGCCAAAATGGAGTCCGAGGCGGTACCGAAGAGCCGGTGAGAATTGCCCGGGAGCACCGGCCAGAACGCAGCAATGCCGAGCACGACGTATCCGGCAATGACGGCCAGAGTGAACGCCACCGGGCGCCGCGCAGGAATTGCCGGGCTGGCCTGCTCGGCCGGTCGGTGATCGCTGATCGTGTCGCTGACGCTCATGGGTCTTCGGTGATCCTTCGGAGGGAGTTCGCGGTAACCCGGGCGCTGGCTATCGGTTAACCGAGACCCATTGGATAGCACGAACTTGGTGAGCATCTTCGTTCGATCGGCTGCCAGTTCCAAAGAGGATGATCCGTTCCGTGTGGTACTTCGGGGAAGGCCCAGAACGCTTGAGCTGTGCGGCCTGTGGGTGCCGTGCACATCACCCAGGCCGTTCACCTGGAGTTTCTCGTGATGCAGTGGGCTGGATTCGGTGTGAGGGGTATCACCTCTTCCGTAGCGGTACCCGTCCTGGTGCAAGTCAGCCGAGACCCCTTCGTCGTGATGGCAGGACTCGGTCTGCTGCGAAGGATTTGCCCTGATTGAAAGCCCTGGCCCAAGAGGGTCGACGGGGCCGGGCAAGTGGGGCGGGCGTTGACTCTCCGGCTGCGGGCCGACCGAACTGCGGCACCACGCGGACCGGTTCGTGCCGGGGGTGTCCCATTGCGGGAAACAGAGTAGGGGCGGGGCCGCGGGATATGCTCGTCTCCGATGAACTGGGACGATGCCGGACCGCATCCTAGGAGAGTCGATGTTTGACGTAGATGGGCAGGTCGTGCCGGCGGAAGTGCTGGTTGAGAGGGTCGAGCAGCTGCTCGGTGCAATTGACACAAGTGCACTGTCGTCCTTCCCGACCGGCCGACCGCCGGCACCGTCCCTGGATGCGCCGATCCACGCCATGCGGGTCATCCACAGTCAGATGCATCCGCCCGACCTCGGCCACACGGGTGGCCTGCGGGGACGCGTCGACTCTCTGGTGAGGCGCGTGGTGCGGAAGTTGACCAGCTGGTACGTCGAGCCCCGGTGGATCCTGCAGCAGCAGATCGACAGCCAGAACATCGAGTTCGACTCCCAGATGTACAACAGCGTGCGGCGCATCGATGCGGAACTCGACGAGCTCCGGCAGCGGAACGCCCGGCTCAAGCTGCAGCTCGTGACCGCGAGTGAGCGGATCAGCCGCTATCGGCATGAAGTGGGAGAGCTGCGCAAGGCCGCGACCAGGCAAGAGGAGCTCCTCCAAGGGGTTGCCATGCAGGATGACGTCCGGCCCCTCGCCCAAGAGGTCACTGCCCTGCTCGATCGGCTGGGTGCCATCGGGACCTCTGGGGCGAACATCGACTATGCCGGCTTCGAGGATCGCTTCCGGGGCGAAAGCGGTGAGGTCGCAAAGGCGCAGGAGCGCTACGTGTCGTTGTTCCCGCTTGCGTCGGAACCCGGGCGCATCGTGGACATCGGCTGTGGGCGAGGGGAGATGCTGGCCCTCCTCCAAAGCGAAGGGCACGAGGTGCAGGGCGTCGACACGGATCTCGGCATGGTGGAGATCTGCAAGGCCCGTGGCCTGCCTGCCGTCGCCGACGACGGGATCCACTTCCTCTCGCAGACACCCGACGACTCGCTCAAGGGGATCTTCTGCGCCCAGGTCGTCGAGCATCTGATCACCGCGGAGTTGGAGCAGCTGGTTCGTCTGTCGCTGCGGACCCTCCGTGTCGGCGGCGTTCTTGTCATCGAGACGATCAATCCGCGCAGCTCGTTCGCCCTCGGCAATCACTTCTATGCCGACACGTCACACGTGCGCCCCGTCCACCCGGAAACCCTGCGCTTCATCTGCGAGCAGATCGGCTTCCACAATGTTCAACTCGAGGAACGCTCTCCCCATCCGTCCCTCGCTCTCGGAGCCGACCTCCCCGAGGATTCGATGGGACGGGCAGTGGACGCCCTCCTCGACAGCGTGTTCGGTTACCAGGATTACGTCATCGTCGCCACGAAGTGAACGACTACAGCGCGGTCCATCAGTTCCACTCCGGGACAGCCCTGGGGGACGCAATCACCAACCAGATGCTCCAGCTCCAGAAGCTGTTCAAGGAGATGGGCTTCGTCTCGGAGATCTTCGCCGAGCACATCGCTCCGGGTCTCCAGGATCGGATCCACTCGATTGACGGTTACCGGGGCTCTGATTCAGAGCTTCTTGTTTTCCACCACTCGATCGGGCACGACGTGTTCGACGATGTGATCGCTCTGCCCAACAACGTCGTCGTCGTGTACCACAACGTGACACCTGAGAGGTACTTCGAGAGCGACCTCGTCCGGTCCTACATCCGGCTCGGCCGGGACCAGCTGGCGTTGCTGGCCCGTCGGGCGCTGTTCGGGGTAGCCGACTCGAACTTCAATCGTCGGGAGATGCTCGCCGCGGGGTTTCGCCGGGTCGAGGTGCTGCCGGTCAGGGTGGACTTCAGCGACTTCACACCGGTCGACCGTGTTCACGGACGGGCATCCAACGACTGGCTCTACGTCGGCAGGCTCGTCGGCAACAAGTGCCAGCACGACCTGGTGACCGCTTTTTCGCTGTACAGCAAGACGTTCGACCATCAGGCGCGCTTGATACTCATCGGCGATACCTCAGACGACGACTACGTCTCGTTGGTGCGAAAGGAGGCCGAACGGTTCGGGGTCGCCGACAGGATCGTGCTATTGGGGAAGGTCTCCGATGCCCAACTCCGGTCGGCGTTCGCCGGGGCCGGCATCTTCGTCTCGGTGAGCGAGCACGAGGGATTCGGTGTCCCGATTCTCGAGGCGATGGCAGCCGGGGTTCCGGTGGTGGCCTTCGGGGCGGCGGCGATACCAGAGACACTGGGCGGTGCGGGCGTGCTGCTGCGTACGAAGGACCCTGCGGTGGTGGCGGCAACCGTCCAGGCGGTGATGTCGGACCCGGATCTGCGGCGACGCATTGTCCAGCGCCAATTCGTGCGCATCGAGCAGGTGGGCGCTTTCGACACGCGACGACTGCTGCAGCGGGTCATCGATCGGGCATCCGGGGTCCGGCCACCCCTCGAGATCCAGGTCCAGGGCCCTTTCGAGACCAGTTACAGCCTGGCCGTGATGAACCGCCAGTTGGCCCTGGGGCTCGACCGTTCACCGGATCAGGCGGTGTCGATCTACGCGACCGAGGGGCCCGGCGACTACCAGCCGTCTCCGGAGGACCTGGCCCGATACCCGGAGGCTGCCGCGCTGTTCGACAGGGGGAAGGACGTGCCCTTCCCGGACGTGGTCATCCGGCAGATGTACCCGCCGAGAGTGATCGACACTCCCGGTGGCATCACCTGTGAGTACTTCGGTTGGGAGGAGAGCCGCATTCCCGAGTCGATGGTGGAGGACTTCAACCGCTACCTCGACGGCGTCGGCGTGATGTCGGCCTTCGTCCGGGACGTCCTCCGCGACTCGGGGGTGAACATTCCGATACGTGTCGTTGGCAACGGAGTGGAGACCCCGGACCCCACGGCGACCATCGACGCTCCGGAGCTCGGGGATCTGCGACGGTTCACGTTCCTGAACATCGGCTCCGCCTTCCCGCGCAAAGGTGTCGACGCCCTCCTGGAGGCATTCTTCGATGCATTCGACGGACGAAGTGACGTGACGCTGGTCCTCAAGACGTTCCCCAATCCGCACAACAACGTGGGCGACATCCTCGACCGTCTTCGCTCCACCCACGCCAGCCCACCGGACGTGCGGTGGATCAATCGGGACCTCAGCGATCGCGAGATCCAGGCCCTCCACGGTCTTGCCGACTGTTACGTCCACCCGGCACGGGGAGAGGGATTCGGACTGCCCGTGGCCGAAGCGATGGCAGCCGGGGTACCGGTGATCAGTGTGGCCCATTCGGGCCTGGCCGATTTCGTCTCCGACGAGACGGCCATCACGATTCCGTTCACCCTCGAGCCCGCCCAGACCCATTTCGACATCCCCGACTCCGTGTGGGCAGAGCCCGACCGGGACCGGCTGACCGTCGAGATGCAACGCCTGGCGGCCGATCCCGAGGAACCGACCGTACACCAACGCGTGGACCGGGCCAGGGAGCTGATCGCCACCGAGTTCTCGTGGGACGCCGCTGTCAATCGGTGGGAGCAGTTCATCGCCGACCTCGAGGACACCACCGGAACGCTGTCGGTCGCCATGGTGACCACGTGGAACTCGCGCTGCGGAATTGCCGAGAACACCCGCTACATCGTGGGGCACTCACGAGAGTCGATCGAGTTCGAGATCTACGCCGACGTGGGGGTCGAACTGATCGACCCGTTGGTCGAACCAGGCGTCGTGCGTACGTGGAGGAACCGTTGGGAACCGGACCTCTCCGAGCTCGAGGACGCACTCCGGCTCTCCGATGCCGAGGTGCTCCACGTGCAGTTCAACTTCGGGTTCTTCGAGTTCCATCGAATGGCCGAACTGATCGAGCGCCAGCTCGAGAAACAGGGCGTGGTGGTCACCCTCCATCGCACGCTCGACTACGACGATCGGGGCGAGCTCCTGAGCCTCCGTCAGATCGGGTCCACCCTGGAGAAGGTCGACCGGCTGATCGTGCATCAGGAGTCCGACGCCCGTTACCTCGCCGACATGGGCCTGGTCGACAACGTCACGATTGTGCCCCTCGGGGCCGCTCCCCCCCCTGTGGTGTCGCCGGCCGACGTGCGAGAAGCACTCAAACTGGGGTCCCGGCCGATCGTGGGCACGTTCGGGTTTCTGCTTCCCCACAAGGGGACACTCGAGCTTCTCGAGGCTGTCGGCGCCTTGCGCGAGGAGTTCCCCGACATCCTCCTCCTCGCCCTGTGTGCAAGATACCCGAACATCGAATCCAAGGAGTACGAGGAGCAGCTGCGAGCACAGATCGCCGCGCGGGGGATGAGTGACAACGTTGTCCTCATCACGGAGTACCTTCCGGACGATACTGCCCGAGTGCTGCTTCGCGGCACTGACGTGATCGTGCTGCCTTACCGGGACACGGGCGAGTCGTCGAGTGCGACGTTGCGCTTCGTACTTCCCCTCGGACGTGCCGTCGTGGTGACCGACGAGCCCATCTTCGCAGACTCCCGTGACGCCGTCCTCGTAGTCGATCCAGAGGACCCCCTGGGGATCGAGAGTGCGGTACGCCGTGTATTGATGGACACCGAACTCCAGCGCCGTCTGGCCGCCCTGGCGGCCAGACGCGCGCACGGTGTCAGATGGGACCGAGTGGTGGCCGAGCACCGGGAGATCTACACGGCTGCAAGGCGTTCTGGTCGGGCAAGGCGCATTCGACAATGGTCCTCCGCCACGCTGACCTGAATCGCGCTCCTAGTGTGCTGTCAGTCTGTTCCGCTGAGTAATCCTGGGATTCGGGAATTTCCGGAGCCGGGGCGCGTTCTGTCAGGTAGAAACCCTGACAGAAGGAGCAACCCATGGCACATCCTGGTCGACC
>JBKQMB010000013.1:0-7662 GCA_052326605.1 Acidimicrobiales bacterium
GGTCGAGGCCGAGGTGGGTGCCCTGGGTCACCCAGTTGATGAGCCCGGGGGCCAGCAACAACCACTGCAGCATGCTGGCGTTGTAGTCGAAGGTCAGCGACAGCTCGGCCACCCCGGCCTGGGGGTCGGTTCCCGGGTGCTGGTAGACACCGGCCAGCACCTGGCCCGTGGCGTTCTCCAGCCACGGGGTGAGCGGCGCCCCGGCGTCGATCGTCGCCGTGTAGCCGTAGGTGCCGGTGTCGAAGGGCACCGTCCCGGTCAGGCCGGGCAGGGCGGCCAGGCCGGCCGCGGTCAGGGTCCCGTTGGTGCCGTCGAGCGCCCCGGCCGAGGCGGCGGACAGCCCGAGGGCCGGGTCCGGGTACATGTAGCCGTCGATCTGGCGCACCCCGTTGGTGGACTCATAGGAGAACAGAGCACTCAGCTGTCCGGCGCCGAAGGCCGTCGGCGAGTCGGCCAGCACCACCGCGTTGAAGTTGCCCACCGATCCCGTGGTCAGGGCCGGGAGGGCGACCGTCTCGGCGCCGTAGGCCCCGGCGGCGGTGACCATCGTGTAGGCCACGCCCTCGCTGCTCAACGCCGACTGCCACGCTGCCGTGGTCGGATCCGACGGTCCCGAGCCGATCAGGAGCACGCTGAGGTTGAGCTGCACCGGGGTGGCGCCCTCTGCCGAGCGGGCCACCACCGACACCAACGTGGCTACCAGGACACTGACCATGGCAACTGTGACTGCGGACCGCCGAAATCGAGTCATTGGATAGCTCTACCTCCAGCCGCTCCCAGGCACGTCCAGCGCCTTGTGGCACCGTAAGGCTGGAGGAGGCGCATCACCACCCCGTACTTTCGATTCGCCACCCTGAACTTATGTTCCTCGACCCCGGCATTTTGCAGCTACCTGCTCTCCCAGGTGGTCCTTCATCGTCGAGGGTGGCCTCCTGGCGCCGGTCGGATGCCGGAATGTCCGAGACGGAAGTAGGTCCAATCAGGCAGGCGCTTCGAGAGTCAGAGCCTGCACGAGGGGGATGTGCCGCCGTTCGGTTGCGGTG
Source organism: Acidimicrobiales bacterium (assembly GCA_052326605.1). Lineage (GTDB taxonomy): Bacteria > Actinomycetota > Acidimicrobiia > Acidimicrobiales > RAAP-2 > Bog-756. The sequence continues at coordinate 1,044 of JBKQMB010000013.1, forward strand.
ATGCGTTCCGGGAGACGCCCGAGGAGCCAGGTGAGGTGCTCGGGCAGGGAAATTTGGCAGCGTCCTGGCCGAGGCGGTACTCGTAGCGCCGTACGGTGCCTCCGGTCGGGACCAGGTCCCGATCCCGGTAGACGCATTGATCCTCGGACGTCCGAAGTCCGATGCCGGCGACGGCGGGGGACCGGTTGGCCACCGCGATGCGATTTGGCGATGGCGACAGAATCGCGACCGAAGCCCCCGAGACGGGGGCGGCCGCGGGCCTTGACCCCATCGACCTGCACTTCGTTGGTCGGGCTGGCCGGATTTGAACCGGCGACCTCTGCGTCCCGAACGCCCAAAGTGAGTTTATCCACAGGGTGCTCACTAGGGATAACGTGTCCTGACCTGGGAGGACGTGCATGGAGACACACACAGAAACAGGGGGTTACGGTTGCACGATCTCGACAGAATCTCGACAGAATCGACAGAAAGTCGCAGGTCAGGATGGAACTTCTTGCACCCTTTCGGGTCCGTCATTCCGATCGACGGCAAGATTGCGACCCAACGAACCAAGGTCCCCTGGCGGTGGGTCTTGGTGGGGGCGACTCCAACCCGTTCCGATCAGTCAGCTGAGGGTCAGGCCATTGCTCCCAGGCATTCCCTTCGAGCACGACCCACAACCGATCTTGGATCGCAATGACCGGCCCGGCTTCAGCGGTGATGATCGTGGCAGTGGGACGCTCGGTCCCGTCTTCGCCGACAATCCATGCGTCCTGAACACCTGCTTTCATGAGATTGGACTCAACGTGCCGCCGTCTCAATCAGGTATCTGCCGGTCTCAGTATATGTGCGATTGAATGGGTGGTCGCACTACGAGAGACTCGATCCCGTGATGGTTGGGGCTAGAACATGAGTGGAAGCTTGACCGATCCAGTAGCCCGACTCAGCTGGGCGGCACACCACTACCGCACTCTCAAGAATGAACTCCATGGCGGGGTCGACCGTATGGTGCGGCCCGTTCGAGTCGAAACTCACCGGAGCGGCTTGGAATATCGCTTTTACGTCAAGGACATTGAGCCGCTGGATGAGCGTTGGCCGTTTGTGTTCGGAGATTGCTTACACAGCCTCCGAGCGTCCCTAGACCATCTCGTCTTCCAACTCCATCTTCGCCACTTCAGAGGGAACGTCCCTAAAGCCGCCATCAAGGATTCAGGATTCCCGATCTTCGTCAAGCCTCCAACCGTCCAGGGAGGCGGAGTCAAGCCACTTGAACAATGGCCCACCATCAAACGCCTGGCTGCACGGGAACGCACAGCGATCGCATGGTTGCAGCCCTATCACCGACGGAATGACTGGGCGACCCCCTTCCGCCAGGCATTGCGTGATGTCCACACTCTCGACATCGCAGACAAGCATCGACAGCCGCACTTCGTACATGTCGGCATGTCGTCTGTGCCAGTGCCCAATGCGATTCCTCCGGAGCTGGGATTCCGGAACGATCCTCAGTTTGGGGTCCCGCTCGTATCGAACGCACACGTCGATACCTGGACGTTCGTCAAACCGCCGCCATCCCACTACGTGGACATGCACCCCGGGGTGGAGTCGACAGTGGGACTTGAGCACGGGGGAGAGAGATTGGAGGTATTGGCCAATCTCGGCGGCTGTGTTCTTTGCGTAGCACAGGTCATCAATCGGTTCGCCGACCGATTCCCGTCCTTGGGCGATCCGATTGATCTCAGTTGGATTAGACGGACCTGACTCTGCGGACGGCCTGTAGGCGGGATTCAGAAACGGCCATTTCCGCAACCTGGGGAAACGGTCGAAAAGTGCCATTGATTAGGAAGAACGGGTAGCCCCTGTCGACCGGTGATTACCCGTGTTTGCCGTGCTCTTGTGTCAGATCTGTGTCAGACGAAGGTCGGAGACCATCCATTGATTACCGTCGTCGATGTGGACCACTACGCCGACGGCTTCTGCGTGGAGCCTGGCCAGTGCTGGCGAAGGGAGACTCGCAGTGTTACATCCGCCCAGTATCGTCGTCCGAGGAGGTAGCGAACAGCAGCCTGTTGTTCTTCACGTCCAAATATGGGGACGAGCAAATCCGAGCAAGAGGTAGCACCCACCATGACCCAGAATGATGATGCCTGGATTGCCGACCTCATTGCTGCGGAGCAAGCCTGTGAAGCGACACAACTTTCCGAAATCAAGGCACGTCTGGCTGACGACCCCTACACGGCGACAGCATATGCAGTCAGTTGTGGATTGGCCGACGAAGTTCCGCCACTTCTCTTCGACCTGTGGAGCGAAGGACAGATTAATGATGAACAGCTTCCGAATGCCCTCTCTGCCGTGTGGGTGCGCAATAGTTCGCCATTGCGAAGCCTTGGGGAGCGCAAGTGGTTGACTCTCTTCAAAGCGGTGGGCTTCTTCATCGTCAACAGCAGCGGAGGTCGTGTCATCCACATTGACGGACGGGCTACACCAATCCCCACTGCCTTTGCCCAACCAGATGCCCAGCCGGTGGCAGCGGTCGAGGTGTGGCGTGGTTGCCCAACGTCGACGAATGGGCGTGGCATGTCATGGACCATTCACCGTGAATGTGCCGAAGGCTTCGCCGAAGGTGTGGCCACTTTTGGGGTTGAGGCCGGGATCTACCGGGCAACGATCCCTCCCCGTGCGGTACTGGCTCTATTTGGCGATGATCGAGAACAAGAGGTGGTGGTCAACCCAAATACGCTCCGGGGGCGTATCCAGTTACACGAGATCATCCCAGGACGGCCACTTCTCAGGTGGCCCCACGCCACAGGCCCTACTGGAAATACTTCATGATTGCTAACCAAAGAGGTTCTCCGAGATCACCTGGCGAGGTTGCCTTGCAGAACTATCTCGTCGAGCGCTCTCTCGGCTTTCGGTACGAGCCTGCTACATCAGGTCCTAACCCCGACTTCGAAGTTGACCATCCTCGATGCGGGAGGGTCATCATGGACGTGGTTGAGCCGGAGTTTCGGCTCCCCCGGAATCCCGATGGTTCGTACCACTCTGGTGCTATCCGTGGCCCGGAGGAGGCATTGCGGAGAGCTCTAAACAGTGATCGCAAGAAGGATCAGGCCCAGGTTGCCATTGATGCGGGCCACCCTTTCGTGATCGTTTACGCCCGGACGAATAGTGAGATGTCATTTGAGCCACACCAACTTGCGGGCGCTCTCTTCGGCAATCTTCAGTTCAGATTTCCGCTAGGCGACGACACTCCGCCTGATAGAGGCGGAACTTTGGCATTTGGACCGGGCGGAAGGCTTCAGCAACGTCTCAACACTCGATTCTCTGCCGTAGCAGTGATTGCCGGATTCAATCCGGGGTTCGCCGAGGTGGAGCGGATTGCAGAAGGTCGGTTCCATCTTGGGATGACACCCAGCCAGCAGATTGCGAAAGTCCTGGAAGTTGCTGGCGAGGAGAAGGAAGCCGGTCGCTACAACGATGACAAAGCTGTGTACCGACTGACCGTATTCCACAATCCATTTGCCCAGGTAGTTCTGAGTCCAGAGTTTGCTGGACCGTTCGACGACCAGTGGATGCATGATGGTGAACGTGCCTACCAAGAGGCAGCGTGGGGGATTTGGGGCAACGAAGTGCCGGGTCGAACGCCCCTGAACGCAAACCACTCGTGGCAGGACTCAGGCTGAATAGGACAATATCCATGGCCACCGGCTCAGAGAACCCGATCCGCAGATGGCGTCCCGGCGTAGCCGAGAAGCTCTCGTACTACGTCTACTTGCTCATTGACCCCAGGAACGAGAAGCCCTTCTACGTCGGCAAGGGGATCGGTGACCGTTGCTTTGCCCACATAGACGAAGCCCGTAAGACCGAGAAGGCCCGTCAAGGTTCTCCCTCCGGGCGGCCTATAGCCGACCTTGACCGGGCCTCGTCAATCCGCCGCAAGGTAGTGTGCACTCCATGCGGCGAAGGCGTGCCACACTCACCTCGCGGTTGCTGCTCACCGCTCTTCCTGACCGTGCGGTGGACGGACTCGACAGGGTTCGAGCAGAAGCTAGGGCCGACAGTCGAATCTTCGACGAAGCGGCGAAGAGGGTACACGAGGCCCAACCGACAGCGACCATCTCCTCGGCATTCGTGGCCTTGTTGCTGATTCCCGATGCGGGTCGAACAGACGACAACCTCCAGGCTGTCGTGATCAGCGTCGCCGACAAGGGCCTGCTCATCTCAGGCATCGCAGCTTTGACATTCGTCGGCGCCAGTTGGTCGCGAACTTGCCCCCTTGAGTACCGACCCATCAATGCCGGTTGTCTCTCGGTCAGCCTGACCTCTCTGAACGCATCAGCTGGACCACTCGAAGAGCGACTCGCATCGAAGCGACCGATCAAGAAATCCGAACTTTCCATGCACACTTTCTTTGCACGGCCCGAGGACTTTGACTTCACCGCTATCGCCGATTCGATTGCTCAATCCGGCATTCCTTGGGACCGCCTCCCGTAGCACGACCCGCTCACTCCCGACCTCTCCCGTGTGGCGCACGCCTGCTGACGAGCTTCGTTGTTAATTCAAGTTAAGGGCGGGCCTCCGGCCCGCCTCGGCGCTACTCACGGTGTCCCCGGTACTCCTCGCTCAACCAGATCGACCACGACCGCCTTCTTCCAAACGATCCCGAGGTCAGATTCAGCGTTGATCCGGCCCGAGTACACGCCCATGAACTTCTCAAGCTGGCCTTGCCCCACGACAGTCATTCCGCCCACAAGAGTTGCTGCACCGCCAGCGTGGAACGCGATCACCGGTGAGCCTGACTGACCCTGGCGGGTCCGACTGTCAATCAAGAATGCCGGTAGTCCGTTCCAGTCGACGTCTAACTCCGTTGCAATTGTCCCTTGCACCCACACGCCGAACGCGCCTCCACCAGTGATCCCGAACGGAAAGCCGATAATCGAAAGTGGTTGCGCCACTCCGACCGCGAGTTGTTGGCCCCCTTCTCCCAGGTCGTAGCCGTAGAAATCGCAGCCCTCGGTGATCGTTAAAGGCAACGCCACAACGTCGATGGCAGATCCGAGCACCGAATGTTCAAGCCAGTTCGGCAATCCATCACCCGAGTAAAGGCTCTCTGGAACTGCCCGCCAGTTGCCGAGCTGATTCGCCACATTGTGCATCACCATGATCGTGTCCGGCCACGCTCCTGATGGGTGGAGGTTTGCCTCTTGATCGTTGTTGGACCGACCTCGTACCACGTGCCGATTCGTGATGAGGAAGCGTCGACTTTGGTGCTCCACAACAAAGCCCGTCGCCGACCCAAGCGAATTTCCATTTCCTATCGTGTGGAGCAACAGCGAAGCTACTGACGGTCTGGCAATGGTCGTCACGTGGCTAAGGCTACCGATTCGCAATCTGCTAGCCGCCCGACCGACCAAAGGGGTCTGATTATCGACTTGCGGGCAAAGCTGCCCGTGTCGGCCCAAAACCCGATTCGGTTCGTCAACTGCGACTAGTGGCTAAAGCTGACTCGGCACGGACGATTCGTCGGGTGAATGAGCGACCCGGAGCGTCTATCGGCGCCTAATGTCGGGAGCAGTGACTCCTGACGACTACCTGGGACCCGAAGCGGCGGCACGGCTCGTCATCGACGCCATGCTCAAGGCGTCAGGCTGGGTGATCCAAGTCTTGATCGGAGGCGGGCGGTCTTCTGGACTGAGTTGGAGGAGGTGTGGTGACGGACGACTTGGGAGGTACTGAGGTTGGCGCAGAACGTGCTCTCCGGCTTGAGATTTGGGCACAACTCCTGAGTGAGGACGTAGAGGCCGTCGAGCCAACCCGGATTCGTGAGCTGGGAATCTACGGGGGTGCTCAGGGCATTTGGGTCGATAAGGCTCGGACGGGAGAACTGACGCCGGATGGTGCTGGGATTGCTGTTGGCGTACTGCATACTGGCCAGTCCTACGCAGACGACCTTTCGGAAACTGCGCTTCTCTACCACTATCCGAGGACGAAGCGCCCGGCGGCGAGAGACGCCGGTGAAGTCGAGGCGCTCAAGTGGGCTGGCAAGTATCAAGTACCCGTGTTTGCGATCCTTCCTTGCGCCACGAGCTCGTCACTGCGTTCTATCCGCTTGAGTTGGGTCGAAGACACTGACGACGGAGGCCGAGTGGTCCTGCTCTCGTTCGGAGAGCAGCCGGTCGGGACGCCCGTCGTCGAGTCTGAAGAGGAACCGTTCTTCCTTACGGCAAACTCCGAGGAGAAGAAGGCTCTGCGAAAGATCCGGCAGGGACAGCCACAGTTCCATTTGAAGGTGATTCATCGATATGGAGCTCAATGCGCTGTATGTGATCTGGAGGTGCCGGAGCTAGTCGAGGCGGCACACGTTTGTCCCATAAGCGATGCAGGATCCAACGACGCACGGAATGGCCTTCCGCTGTGTGTTCTTCACCATCGAGCGTTTGACCGTGGTTTCTGGGGCATTAATCCCGTTGGTCTTGGGGTCGTGGGTCGGCCTCAAGGACCAACTGTCGGCAACCTCTGTGCGTTCTCACCGAACCCCGCGATCTGCGATCAGTGAATCTCGCGTTTGGCGATCAACGAAAACCGCGTTGAGCTGATCCCGGTTCCTCGAGTGGAAAGGTTAGCGGCGCCTCCTTCCTGAGTC
>JBKQMB010000014.1:0-2832 GCA_052326605.1 Acidimicrobiales bacterium
AACTTGATGTTCTGCTGTCCCAGGAACCGGGGCTGAATGCCCGTAGTCACAGCAATGAAGACGATTAGGACGACGATGATCCCGTACTCCCGGAGACGGAAGACCATGTCGACCAGCCGTTGCGGGCTTTCGCTGGGTTGCACCAAGGCTCCGTCCAGGTTCGTCATCTCGGCCACCAGCTGCGGGTGGCGCCGTCAAGCAGCTGTGGGGTCATGGTGTGCCATGTCCCGTCACCTCTGTGGTGGCCAAGTGGTCGGCGGGCTCGGTCTGCCCCGTGGCTGCGGCCACGATGCGTTCCTCGGAAGCCTCACTGTGGGAGAACTGGGCGACAAGCCGACCCTCGCGCATGACCAGGGTCCGATTGCCCATCCGCAGGACCTCTGGGAGCTCCGACGAGATCATCAGCACCGCGACCCCCTCCTCGGCCGCGAGCCTCTCCAGGAGGCGGTGGACCTCGGCCTTCGTCGCCACGTCGATGCCCCGGGTCGGTTCATCGACGATGAGCAAAGATGGGTTCCGTCCGAGCCACTTTGCGAGAACTAGCTTCTGCTGGTTCCCCCCGGACAGGGTGGAGGCGTTGCCGCTCAGCCGTCCGTACTTGAGGCGCAGCCGGCTTGCCCAATCAGTGGCGAAGGTCCGTTCGAGGGCACCCCAGATGAACCCTCTGCGTTTCAGGTGGTCGTGGGAGGCAAGGGCGATGTTGCGGTCGATCGCCATCGCCATGACGAGACCTTGCTGGCGACGATCCTCGGGAACGAAGCCGACGCCGGCCGCGATCGCATGGATCGGCGATCCCGATCGCAGCGGTCGTCCGTTGATCGACACCCTTCCGGCGTCGCGACGGTCGATCCCGAAGATGGCCCGCGCCACTTCGCTCCGGCCGGACCCGACCAGGCCGGCGAGCACGACGATCTCCCCCGCGCGCACGTCAAAGGACACGTCGGAGAAGACGCCCTCTCGGCTCAGGCGCTCGACTGCGAGGACCACGTCGCCCATCTGCTGGCCACCCGCGGCAGGCCGGTCGACTACCTCGCGTCCCACCATGGCCTGGACGAGGTCGTCTGCGACCAGGCCGGCGAGCGGCCGGGTGAAGACGTGACGACCGTCGCGCATCACAGTCACCCGCTGGCAGATGTCGAACACTTCGTGGAGGCGGTGGGAGATGAAGAGCACAGCTGTGCCGTCGCGGCGGAGCAACTCGATCATCTCGAAGAGCCGGTCGACCTCGTGGGCGGAAAGTGATGCCGTCGGCTCGTCCATCACGATGATGGACGCGTTGAGCGAGAGCGCTTTCGCGATCTCCATGATCTGTTGATCCGCGACCGAAAGCCCTTTCGCGATCCGACGGGGGTCCAAACGGACGCCGAGACGGTCGACGATGACGGCGATCTCCTCGTTCATGGTCTTGAAGTCGATACGGCGCCCGCCACGCAGCGGTTCGCGACCGATGAAGACGTTCTCGGCGACGCTGAGATCTGGGAACACCGACGCTTCCTGGTGGATGACGGCGATCCCAACGGCCCGAGAGGCGGCGGGGCCGTCCAGCATCATCTCCCGGCCGTTGACGACAAGCCGGCCGCTGTCGGGCTGGTGGACGCCGGCCAGGATCTTGACCAGTGTCGACTTGCCGGCCCCGTTCTCGCCGACGAGGCCGTGAGTCTCGCCCGGCCGGAGCTCGATGTCACCGTCGACGAGCGCGTGCACTGCACCAAAGGACTTGGTCGCATGCTCGAGGACGAGCACAGGCGCGCTTAGGTCGCCTGCCGTCATCTCGACGCTCTTCCCCACAGGTCGCCCTGCGGTCCGGCGGCTCGGCTATCTGGACCGTCTGGGTGCCACCCGCGGCACAGTTCCTTGTCTTGTCCCTGCTCCTTGTCTTGTCCCTGTCTTGCGGCGAACGCCGTCGTGTACGGTGTCAACCGCCATGTCGTCGCCGTCTCCCAAGCCTGTGCGCCCTGCCAGTCTGGCGACATCTCTCGGTCCGAGTTCTCTTCAGAAAAGGAATGAATCGTTTCAAATCGGCCAAACAACAAACGACGATTTCAGTTACCTTGGAACAACCGCCAACATGTCCCCACGTGAATGGGGCCCAAGCCACCTTGCTCAGAGTTTTCCGGGAGCGAACGTTAACGACGTAGCCAGTCGCTGTCAAGGAGTCGAGCGATGACCAACGACGGCTTCCCACGGGCCTTCATGATGGAACCCCGGTGAACCGGTTGGGGCCGGCGGAGCCGCGTCACTCGGGCTCTTCTGGGGCCGATCGCACCTCTGCCAAGCGTCGGGTCACCATCCGCGAGGTCGCCAACCTTGCACAGGTGTCCCTCGGCACGGTGTCGAACGTGCTCAACAACCCTTCGGTCGTTGCCCCCGGGACTCGTAAGCGGGTTCTCGATGCGATCGACTCGACACGGTTCGTGCGCAACACCGCAGCACACCAGCTGAGGGTGGGCAAGAGCCGCACGATCGGCGTGGTCCTCCTCGACATTGCGAACCCATTTTTCACCGAGATAGTCCGCGGCGCCGAGCACGTGCTGCGTGAGCAGGACTACGCCCTGATGCTCTGCTCTACCGACGAGTCCGCCAAACGCGAGCAACGCTACTTCCGCGTGCTCGAGGAGCATCGCGTCGATGGCATTCTCGTCTGCCCGGTCGACAGCGACCTCGAGAGCGCCGTGGCACTGGTGGCTTCTGGCATCCCGACGGTTCTGCTGGACCGGGACGGCAGCAGCCACGGGCTGTGCTCTGCGGCGGTGGACGACATCCGGGGCGCCGAACTTGCCGCAGACCATCTCTTCGAGCTGGGGCACGAGGCGATCGCGCTGGTCAACGGCC
>JBKQMB010000015.1:0-111846 GCA_052326605.1 Acidimicrobiales bacterium
CACTGGCGGCGATCCCTTCGAGCGCCGAGCGCTCCTTCTTGGTCAGCGGGAGTGGTGGAGCAGGAGGTCGGGCCATACGAAGACCGTACCACTATCGCGCGTCTATTTACGTGTCACTACACTAGGATGTCCCGGAATGAGCGGCCCGACAATCGCTGCGATCTGCCGCCCCTTGCCTTCCGAATAGCTCAACAGCTCCTCGGAGCCCTGGTTGAGGCCGCCAAGTGATCCGAGCCAGTGAAGTCGCACTCCGGCGAGCCCTCAGAAAGTCCGAACGGGGATCCGACGTGGCCACAGCGATCATCGCGGCGGAACCTGCCGAGTCTCGTCGGCGGGTCAATGACGCCTTTACCGCCGTCGAACAGCGCCGTCACGACATGCGGCGGACCGTCTTTGCGGCCGAACTGGAAGCGAGCACGTCAATCATGGATCTCGGCAAGGCGTGGGGATTCTCCCGCCATTGGCTGCGCTCTACGCCAAGGAGAAACGGGCCGAGCACTGAATGGTCCCGATTGGAACTGACCCACTATCCAGCGGGCTGAAGGGTGGCTGCAGCCTCAGCGACCCTCCATCGCGCACGGCCCATCTGGGGTTGGACATTTGGATCACCCCGGTCTCGGCACAGCCTCGAGGATTCCCGTCGCGGTGCACTGCGAGGCTGCCGGGGTCTTCACCGCCTCGTTGACGCTGGTCAGGGAAGCAGCAGCATCTTTGTCCGATTGAGAGAGGAGAGCCTCGATCGCGGCCGGATCCACCGGCCGAGAGAAGATGAATCCTTGTCCACTATCGCACTGTTCGTCTCGTAATCCCTCTAGCTGCGAATGTTCCTCGATGCCTTCGGCGATGGTCGTAAGTCCAAGAGTTCGGCCGAGTTCGACCAACGTGTGAACGAGGGCAGCAGCATCTGGCGCGCCATTCATCTCGGCAATGAACGATCTATCGATCTTGAGCACATCGACTGGGAATTGACGTAGATAAGCGAGGGACGAGTAACCCGTGCCAAAGTCATCGATGGCGATCATGACGCCGATCTCCTTTAGCCTTCTTAGGCGGGACACCGTGGCACGCGCATCTCGCATGAGCGTCGACTCAGTGACTTCAATGATCAGTGAACTGGGCTCGAGGTTGCTTGCTGCGAGTGCTTCTTCAACGTGTTCGACCAACTTCGCGGTCTCGAGCTGGCGCATGGACACGTTCACTGACATGGTCGTCCGATGTCCGTGTCGGCGCCAGGAGGCCGCCTGAGCACAGGCCTGGTTCAGCACCCAGCGACCAACTTCGATGATCTGCCCACTGTCCTCCAGAACGGGGATGAAGTCGTCCGGCGAAATGACACCGCGAGTCGGATGCTGCCAACGCAACAGAGCTTCGACGCCTCGAATATGAACGCTGTCAAGGTCGAAGATGGGCTGGTAGAGGAGGAAGAACTGATCGTTGGCGAGCGCCGAATCGAGGTCTGACTTGAGCTCGAGGCGACCAACCGCAGCCGACTTCATTGTCGGCTCGAACAGGACGCAATTGTCCCTGCCCACGGCCTTGGCCCGATAGAGCGCAATGTCGGCATCTCGAAGGAGTTCCTGTGCCGAAGGCCGATCGCCGGTGGCGATGCCGATGCTGGCGGTCACGGTGATGGGAAGGCCCTCGAAACCTTCGACGTGGAAGGGACTGCGCAGGACCTCTCGGATTCGCTCGGCAACTATGGTAGGCCCAGCAGCCAGGGGGACGCCTTCGGTCAAGATAACGAACTCATCGCCACCCAGGCGGCCCACAGTGTCGCTGGCCCGCAATAACCCGGTGAAACGAGCGGCGACCGCTTGCAATAGCTTGTCGCCGGCTTCGTGGCCCAGCGAGTCATTGGCGTCCTTGAAGTTGTCGAGGTCGATGAAGTAGGCAGCCACTGGATCGCGGACCCGCCGGGACCGAACCAACATCTGCTCGGCCCGATCAAGGATCAACTGGCGATTGGCCAAGCCGGTGAGCGGATCATGCAAAGCTCGGTGCGCCAGGAGCGCCTCGAACTCCTTGCGCTCGGTGATGTCGCGCACGTTGGCCACATAGCCGGCGACCGAAGGCCGGTCCCGTTGATTGGTAACGACAGCCTCCACGTCTCGCCAGGCACCATCCTTTCGTTCCATGCGAAACTGGATGAACACCGTTTCGGGAGAGACCTGGAACTCCGGTCCCAGTCGATCCCTCACGCGGTCACGGTCGTCAGGGTGGACAAAGTCGGTGGCGCGCCGGCCGACGAGCTCGCTCGGTTCGAATCCCAGGAGGTCCGTGACTGCGGGGCTTACGTAGGTGCAGAGCCCTTCGTCGTCGATCACGAGTGTCGCGTCGGAAGAGTTCTGGATCAAGGAGCGAAATCGGTCTTCGCTCAGGCTCATCGTGGCCTCGGCGTCTTCCTTCTGCTCCATGGTCGCACCCGCCATGCGGATGATGAAGAACAGGACGAAGGCGCCCATAAAGGCCAGGGCGTTGGCCTGCGATTCTGACAGGATCGACGGCGCCCATCCTTGCCAAATGGCCACCTGGCCTACAGTGATTCCCACCAGACTCCAGAACGCGGTGATGCGCCACACCAGCGATCCCCCACGGGCGACGTTCTCGAGGGCCAGAAAGGCAAAGGCCCCGACCAACACAGGCCCCCATCCGGTCAGGTAGATGACCATCGTCACCCCTGCGGCCTGGACCGCAACCCGTGCATTGAGCCGCAGTCGGGACGGGCGCCTGCCGTAGAGGTGATCGCCCAAGAGACCGGCCACAGGAACCGCTATGAAGACAGCCAGCCATAGCCAAGCCGATTCGCGAGCCACCACGCCGAATCGCATCAGAAGGAGGACTGCCACCAGGGCAACAGGGCCGATCAGATAGGCCAGATAGGTGGGGTTGATCCTACGCCGGGACGATTGCGCTCCGGCCGCTGAGTCGGGTCCCCCCGTCGACCATGGTCCTTTCGGTCCGTTGTTTTCGGAACCCGTGGCAGTCGTATTTGCCATTCCAGTCCCCTGCCCTTCATATGGCCCTGTACCGTTGTCGACCAATTTGTTGGCCGACTTGAACTGACAGGGCTGGCCATGACAGTAGGCGGTACTGGACGATGGTCTGCTCCCGGATTTGAGACATGGCGTCGACGAGGGACTGGAGGGTGTTTCGCTGTTTCGTGTCCTCTGCGTTGCGGCCGACCTCCTGCCTCGGGTTCTCGGGTGCGGTGGCGTACAGGCTGTTGGACAGCCGGCCGTGAGACAGATGGGTGTAGCCAGCCTTCTGGACGAGGCTGTCCCTGCCGAGGCGGAAGGTGTGGCCAATGGTGACCCCCATTGGGTAGACGACGGTGAGGGCATATCCCAAGTGCTCCGGATTCATTCGATCCACTGCTCTGAGTGGCTGCTCCATGAGGGCGTCCCGGAGAGTCTGTGTCCGTCCCGTTCGACGCCGTCTGGTCTGTTTTCGCTTGCCACGTTGGACGAGGAGGCCAATCCTTGGAGCTGGTGGGCACAATTGCGAGACGCGCTGGGTCACCATTGTTGGGGCAGTTCGAAACGGGAGGAAGCTCAGAGTCCTCAGGAATGGATGTCTGTAGGCGGATCACCGGGGAACGCCATCCCACGCCTGAACCAGAGGAGCTTCATAGCGTGCTCCGACAACACCTCGACGATCCTGGCCATTCGGCGGAGCGTGGCTCGAGGTGGGCAGATTCCGGCTGGTCAAGCTGGGAAACCGTTCAAGTGAGGGCCCCAGTCGGTCGATGATTGACGCGTGACTCAAGAGATGCCGATCGTTCTGGCTGCGGGGGTTGGGTCTGACCCCGCATTTCGGTCATCGAAGACGGCCAGTTGGCTCGGGAGTTGCTGAAGGAGGGACCGTGCCCACTACCCGATCATCGTCAGTCCCGCAGAGCTCCTCCTGCCGTACAGGCGCTCCAGGGGAGCCCCGCCAGATGCGACGGCGTTGCCCCCGACCATCCGGATAGAGCTCGGGACATGATGTCGCGAGAGCGAGTCGGAGAGCGGTCGAGCCAATGAGTTCGCGACGGTATCTCTGGTTGACGGCGGCCACACTGCTGGTCCTCCTGGGTGCCATCGGCTCGGCCCTCGGGGCCTGGGTGGTGGCTCGGAGCGACGGCCAGAGATCCCACCAGGCGTTCGTGACCTCGGCGGCGGGCATCGCCTCGACGCTGAACCTGGCCATCCAGCATGAGCAGGATCTCGCCGTGAGTGCCGGCGCCTTCGTCGTCGGTAATCCAGACGCCACGCAAGCCGAGTTCGCACAGTGGACGGACTCGGTTCGTGCCTTCGTGCGGTACCCAGAGCTTCAGGGCATCGCCGAGTTGGAGATGGTCCCGGCGTCGCAGCTGAGTGCGTTCGCGGCACGCGCCGAAGCTGATCCGTCGGGCCCCTTGGGCCCTGGCGGGGCCTTTCAGGTCACCCCGGCGGGAACCCGTCCCTACTACTGCTTGATCACGGTGTCGCAGGAACGGGCCGCACTACTCTCCGTACCAGCCGGCGCCGACTACTGCGATACCGACCTGGGCCCGGGGCTCATGAAGGCTCGGGACTCCGGTCAGGGAGCCTACTTGCCGTTCGGAGGGGGAAACAGCGCAGAGCTGATCGTGGGCACGCCCATCTACCGTGGTGGCGACGTGCCGAAGACGGTCCAGGCCCGTCGTGACGCGTTCATCGGATGGACAGGTTCGCAGGTCCTCCCGAGCGTCGTCCTGAGCACCGCCATCCAGGGCCATCCGGGCACCGCGGTGGCCTTCCTCTACGCAATCGGTTCCTCCAAGGTCACCTTCAAGGCTGGCTCTGCGCCCGCAGGAGCGCAATCGACGACGATCGACCTCCACAATGGATGGAGTGTCCAGGTATTCGGGACGGTGACCGGAGGCGGGGTGCTCTCCAATCGAAACGCACTTGTCCTCCTGTTGGCCGGCATCGCGTTCAGCCTGTTACTGGGAGCATTGGTCTACGTGCTGGGGACCAGCCGGTCACGCGCCCTGCAGATGGTGCATGAGCGCACCGATCAGCTCCGCTACCAAGCGCTCCACGACTCCCTTACCGGGCTTCCCAATCGGGCCTTGATCCTTGATCGGACCGGTCAGATGCTGGCACGCGCCCGACGAGAGCACACACCTGCGGCCGCAATGTTCTTGGACCTCGACAACTTCAAGGACATCAATGACACCTTGGGCCACAATGTGGGCGATCAGCTACTCGCCGCGGCCGGAGCCAGGCTGGCCAGCGCGTTGCGTGAAGGGGACACGGTCGGGCGCCTGGGTGGTGACGAGTTCGTCGTACTGGTCGAGGGCGCCTCCCTGGCCGCCGGTGCTGAAGTAGTTGCGGAGCGGATCCTCGACGTACTGAGGATCCCGTTCAAGATCCCCGGCAGTGACGTACCGCTGGAGGTGACCTCCAGTATCGGCATCGCAGAGGGCGGCCGGTCCGCACCCGAAGAGCTGCTGCGCGACGCAGACATCGCCCTCTACCGGGCCAAGGCCGCCGGCAAGCACCGCGCCGTGGTCTTTTCCCCTGCGATGCAGCACGACGTCGATGACCACCGACATCTCGAAGTCGATCTGCATGGTGCACTCGAAGCCGGCCAGTTCTTCCTGCTCTACCAGCCGACCGTCGATCTTTCCACGGGAGCCGTCACCGGCGTTGAGGCGCTCTTGCGCTGGCGCCACCCAGAACGCGGTGTCGTGCGACCCGACGACTTCATCCCGGCACTCGAATCGAGCGGCCTGATCGCCCGGGTGGGTCGGTGGGTACTTCAGGACGCGTGCAGACAAGGTGCAACGTGGCACTGCCAGGGTCATCGGTTCACGGTTGCAGTCAACATTTCGGCCGTGCAGCTCGAACGGGACCGGATCATCGACGACGTTCATGGCGCGCTCACTGCGAGTGGCTTCGATCCCGGCATGCTGACCTTGGAGCTCACCGAGACCGCATTGATGGATGACGTCCGAGCCACCCTCGTTCGACTCGAGCTGCTAAAGGCCGTCGGGGTGCGCATCGCCGTTGATGACTTCGGTACCGGCTACTCATCGCTCGCCTACCTGCGACAGTTCCCGATCGACGTGTTGAAGATCGACCAGTCGTTCGTCTCGGGGATTGCCATCTCGTCCGAGTCCGCGGCAATCGTCCACACTCTGGTCCAACTGGGCAAGCTGCTCGGACTTGAGACCATCGCTGAGGGCATTGAGAACAACGATCAAGTGAAACGGCTCCGGGCGGAGGGCGTCGATACTGGACAAGGATTTCTTTTCGCTGGGCCGCTCGATGTGGAGGCCGTGGATCGGCTTCTGAAGGACTCAGCCGACAAGCCCGATGCTGTCCGAGTCGTGAGCTGAAGGGTGCCAGGTTCTCAATGAGGCCTTTGGCCTGGCATTTCACAGAGGGATCCGAAGCTGTTGGCCATCCCGGTTGTGCACGATCACCGGACCTCGGAGAGACCTCCATCAACAGCGAGGGTCTGGCCCGTGATGTAGTCGGCGGCGTGGGAGAGGAGGAACGCGGTGGCAGCGGCGACGTCCCATCCGGTTCCTTGGCGACCAAGGGGAATGGGAGTGCTGTCCCGGTCGGGTTTGACGAGGCTGGCGAGTCGTCCGAGCGATGTGTCGATGAGCCCGGGCATGACGACATTGACTCGTACTCGTCGCGGAGCTGCTTCTTTGGCGACGTACGCGCACAGCCCTGACAGCGCCGCCTTACTGGCGGCGTACGCGGGAATCTCGGTGGTGCTGACGACACGGGAGGCAGTGGAAGATGTGAGGACGATTGCGGCGCCGGGCGGCAACAGCGGAAGCGTGTGCTTGCAGCACAAGAACGGCGACCGCAGGTTGGTCGCCATGACTCTGTCCCAGTCGGCCGGTGTGGTGCCGGCCAGGTGGTCCCCGACGGCGATGCCGACGTTGAGTGAGACGGCATCCAGTCCGCCCAGGAGTTCGGCGGCCCGATCGACGAGGCGCGCAACGTCTGCTTCATTGCTGCTGTCACCAACCAGGGCGTAGGCGGTGCCCCCCTCCCGGGTGATGCGATCTGCGGTGGTCTGCGCGGCACCTGCATCGATGTCGGCGACAGCAACCGAAGCTCCTTCGCGGGCGGCGAACAAGCTGATCGCTCGCCCGATGCCCACCGGAGGGTCGTACTGATCGTAGGTTTGCTGACCTCCGCCCACCACGAGCAGGCGGCGGCCCCGCAGAGTGCCATGGCCACCGGCAGTGCCTGCAGCGGTCTCACTGACATGAGCCGGCAACGCTCCAGGGATCTCGGGACTCACGGTCACGGTCATCGCCCGTTGCTCGTGGTGCCTGCAGCGAGGTCGACGACTGCCATCTGCGCTGGTTCGTCGAGGTCGAGACGAACTGTCTCGGCCAACAGAGCGATCCCAAAGTAGTGACCGATGACGAGGAGGAGCTCAACGATGCAGCGATCGGACAGGTGCTCCCGTAGGGCGACAACCTCTTCCTCGGACGCCCGGCCGGGGCCGGCCACCTGATCGGTGAAGCTGATCACGGCCCGCTGACCAGGGGTGAAGGCTCGATGCATCGCATCTTGGTCCCGGCCCTCGCGGGCGGTGGCGAGCAGTGTGACTTGGTCGCCGGTGGCGCCCACGCCCGCAGCGATCGCTGCGTGCTGGAGTCGCTCGTACTCGCAGCCGACCGTGCTGGCAACCTGCAAGATGGCGAGCTCGCGAAGCAGTGGGTCGAGTTCGAGTGTGGCCAGGATCGCCCCGCCAAGGGCCAGCCAGGGGCCGAACAGCGTGGGAGCTTGACCGACCATTCGGAACACGTGCAGGTCGGGTAGGACGTCGAGTAGCTCGCGGACCTCCTTGGGTGCGCTCTGCGGGTCGGCGTAGGGGATCAGCGCCATCGTTCTCCTCGATACTGGCCAGTATTGAATACTCTCCAGTATGCTGCGTGGCATGAGCGATGTCAACGGCAAGACGGAAGGGAGGTCCGTGACCGCGTCGAGCCCCAGCGTTCCTTTGGTTGTTCGGACCCGGCGGCCCAAACGGGAGGTGGTGCGCCGTCGATTGCTGGATGCGGCGCTAGAAGTGTTTGCCGAGCGGGGATTCGACACGGCAAATCTGGACCAGGTCGCCGCGGCCGCAGGCCTTTCCAAGGGCGCCATCTATTCCAATTTCACCAGCAAAGACGATCTCTTCTACGCCATGATGACCGAGCAAGTGTTGGTCCGGGTGGAGTCAGTCCGGACCGCCTTAGCCGCTCGCACAGCCGACGCTCACCAACCGCAGGACCTTCGCGATGTCGGACGTCTACTCACCGAGGCATTCACCGAACAGCGGGAATGGCGGTTGGTCTTCTTCGACTTCTGGCACCGAGCCGTCCGAGACGATGATGTGCGCGCACGGTTCATCGCCCATCGACGGACCATGCGAGATGCGATTGCCGACAGTGTCCAGCAGATCCTTGGTGGAGATCCACCGGCCGGCGACTTCACCGTCGACGATATTGTGACCGTGGTGCTGGCACTCTCCAACGGCTTGGCCATCGAACAGTACGTCGACCCCAGCACCGTCAAAGCCGACCTGTTCGGGCGAGTCCTCGTGCAACTGTCGCGCCAGACCTAGACGTAGAGGCTGCCCTACAGTTCAGCCGGCCATCCGGCCACGGAACCCCATCCTTCGGATGGATCGCGTCGCTGTCGGGTCGTCAATCGAACGACGTCCCGCGTTAGTTGGCAGCTCCGGGCGATCCGGCTCATTCCTCACCCCTGACCTGACCGGGTTACCTCAGGCCGCACATCTCCGGCCAGGGATCGCCATCGGGTGCGCCACCCGAGCGGATGGGGCAGTCTGTGCGTGCATGTCCAATCCCGCCGAACCAAGCGTCCCTGAACCTCCGTCGGCCCGCCGTGGTCGGGCGGGATCAGGGTCGGTGATGCGAATTCGTCTTCCCGCGACGCGTCAACTATCGACTATTCGGGCAAGAACCGGTAGGAGCCTATGCCCATGGCATCGGACGGAGTTGGTCCCTCGGCGAGCCGATCATTGATGCCTGATTGAAACGTGCCGAACGCGGCGGATGTCGACAACGGGTTCTCGTCACCGTCGAGCACGGCGACGTGAAGAAAACTGACTCCGTCGGCAAGACGGAAGGCTGCGTACCGCAAGCCTTCAGGGTTCTCTTCGGCCAGTGCGGCGAACACGTCACGAATCAGGTGCGCGTTCTCGTCGGCACGTTCGGGCTTTGTCCGATACCGGATCACCTTGGCGACTGTCATCGGTCATCTCCATCTGTTTAGGTTGTTCGCAGAGCCTTTGTTGGGACCGAATGTGACTCCCTACCAAGAACCGCAGCACTCATGTGCTTGAGGTCGCTCGCATCCGGTTGTTCCGGGGATCATGGGTGACTTCGGCGAGGCCGAGTGCTTCCAACAACGGCGGCAGGTACATCCCGAACCGGCCGCGGTAGCCGTTGCGCAGGCCGTACCAGCCTCCGACCGGGTTGTCCGGTGATCGTCCCCACGCCTCGACGGTGCCCATTGCTGCGGGCTTCTTCTCATCGGCTGCGCCGAGCGGGACCCAATCGCCTTGCTCGACCAGCCACGCATGCAGGTCGTCGATGGCCCGGAGGTGGTACTTCAGGGTGGTGGAACCTACCTGGCAGACCAGTGCCGGTGGATCGGCCTGCTCGTCTCCGTACATGGTGTACTGCGACGTCCCCGGCGGGGTCTTGAGCACCCACGGGTCTTCCTTGGTGCCAGCGGTCATCTGGTGTCTCCTTTCGCGATCGCGGCGCCGAGGGTCCTTGCATCCCCGGCGCGGCATCCATGGACGTCCGGGATACACGCCATTGGGCGCCTCACGCAGGGCCGAAGTACCCCTGCATCGGATCGAAGTAGTGCTCTTGCCAGCCGCCCCCTTCGTAGCTGTGATGGCCATCGGGAACGTTGGTGTGGCGAATCGTGATCCTCGTTGCCAGATCGACCGGCTGGAGCACGACCTCGATCTGCGAGTCCTCGTCGGCATCTGAGAACTCCGTCGTTCTCCATGACTGCACGATCCTATTTCCAGGCTCAAGCAGTAGGGTTCTGCCGGTGATATAGCCGTCCCACGCCTTGAATGCTCCCCCGACCTGGGGGTCGACGGTCGCCGGTGCGCCCGTCATGGCACTGTGACCCCCGCTCGACATCCATGCGTCGTAGATGGCTCTCGGCGTTGCCGGAAGCACGTCTGAAACCTCGAAGTCATAAGGCATCGATGCCCTCCTCCAGTCTCGATCGTGGTTGAACCCCAAGGCTCTCGCGTGTGGAGCGATCTGGACTCACGTGATTCGATGTGCTTCTCGAACGCCTCGGTTGTCCTGCTTCTGGATCTCTCGGGGCACAGAATATGGTTCAGTTGACACTTACGCAAGTATTGACTTACATTTGTCATGTGGACGCCGCGTTCAAGGCCATGGCAGAACCCCGGCGGCGAGAGATCCTCCGCCTGATCTGGTCCGAGGAGCTTCCCGCCGCACAAATCGCCGCCCGATTCGACGACGTCACTCGTTCGGCGGTATCTCAGCATCTCGGTGTTCTGCGAGAGGCCGAGCTGGTATTGGAACGGCGCGACGGCACTCGCCGGATGTATCGGGTCAACCATGAAGAGGTGGCCAGGCTCCGCACATTCCTCGACGGCTACTGGACCGGCAGCCTCGAGCGCTTGCGCGACCTGTCCGAGGCTGCTGAACAGATGAGAGGAAGTCACTAATGGCCGAACTGACACGAGAGGTCGTGGTCGACGCCAGTCCGGCGACCATCTTTCAATTTCTCATCGACCCCGAGCTGCATGTGAAGTGGCTCGGTACCGAGGCTGAGTTCGACCCCCGGCCCGGTGGCATCTATCGAGTTCTCGTCGGCGGCAAGCACTCCTCTGTTGGAGAATTCGTCGAAGTCCTGCCCGACGAGAAGGTTGTCTTCACATTCGGTTGGGATGAGCCGGACCATCCCATTCCGGCGGGATCGACTCAGGTCGAGATCACCTTGATTCCCGACGGCGGCAAGACGCGCGTTCGCCTTGTGCACCGAGGCCTCCCTGCCGACGCCGTCTCCGATCACACCGGAGGCTGGGATCACTATCTCGAGCGCCTCACCATTGCCGCGACCGGTGGCGTCCCGGGGCCCGATATTGCACCGGATGGCGCATGAAGCCAGATCGGAGTAGATCCCAGGCGGCCGTCTGGTGAGTCCGTGCCATGCGGATGGAAGCGGTGCGCCGTGTCGATGGAGGCCTGGAGTCAGCACGAATGACTGGGTTCTCGACCATGCGGACCGTGGATTCGGCGTACCGGTTCATCGGAGCTGCTCAGTCCTATTGGTGTTGAATCTGTGAACGATCCCAGAACGTGGGAGCTGATCCACGCGGAGAGAGCGGCGATGGCCGACACCCTCGCGGGACTGACACCCAGACAGTGGGCCGAGCCCTCCCTGTGTGCGGGATGGTCGGTTCAAGTCACGGCCGGACACATTCTGGTCGGAGCCGAGCAGACTCCAGCGCGCTTCATGAAGTCCATGACGGCCAATTTCTTTCGTTTCAACACGATGATGGATCGCGTTGCTCGTCGCACCGGAGCACTGCCATCAACCGAGATCATTGAGCGATTGAGGGTCACGGCAGGAACCACCAACCACCCTCCCGCACCGGTCATGGCGATGCTCGGCGAGATTGTCGTGCACGGCGAGGACATACGTCGTCCATTGGGTCTGCCCGGCCACGCTGACACCGAGGCGCTCGTCCGTTGCCTCGACATGTTCTCGGGGGCCAACTTTCCGGTCGGGGGCAAGAAGCGGATCGCAGATCTACGCCTTGTGGCCTCTAACCTTGACTGGTCGATCAATGACGGGCCGGAAATATCTGGTCCCGGACTTTCTTTGCTGCTGGCAATGGTCGGAAGACAGGCCGGGTTGGAAGACCTAACCGGATCGGGCGTGGCCGAGCTGCGCCGCCGGATGGTGGCGGCAGATTAGGTCGAAGCGACCAGATCAACGGTCGCAGACATTGGCTTGGTGCTCGTCAGTTTCGTTGTCGCGATGCGTCGAACCAGGGCGATGGTGCTCCAACTCATTCACCCGGGCGACCACCCCGCAGCGCCCACAAGACCGCCTTTGGCGAAGAGGCGGCGTGAAACCGTCGCCCAGGATCGCCTCTGCGGCCGGCAATCGACTCGGCTGGTACCAGGGTGCGGCCCGGTGACATGCTCAACCAACTATCCGGGGAGCTCCACGTTCCGGGGGGAAGCCCACTGTGCCATTGCACAGGCCTTTGTCCCCTAGTAATGGCGCCGGTCGTCTCATATCATGACTCTGACCTTGCACGCGAGGAAAGGAATCGCCGTGACCGACGACACCCCTGAGCAGCGCTCCGGGCAGCTCGACGAGCGCACCATCCTCGTGGGCGTTGACGCCTCAGACGAGTCACGCGATGCCCTGCGGTGGGCAGCACGTTACGCAGCGCTGGTGGGGGACCGACTCGACGTCGTCCACGCCTGGAGTACGAGAGAGGAGTTCGTCTGGGTGCCCGAGGGACCCCCGCCGCCGGCCCCCATCGACGTGGCCCGCAACGGGCTGGCCGAGATGGTCCACGGCGTCTTAGGTACCGATTCACCGGTGGCCGTGTCCGTGGATGTCGTCGAAGGACACGCCAGCCACGTGCTTGTCGAACGTAGCCGCAACGCCGAGCTGTTGGTACTCGGTAGCCGTGGCCGCGGTGGGTTCGATGGGATGACCCTCGGGTCGGTGAGTGGGCATTGTGCAGAGCATGCCCACTGCTCGGTGATGATCGTGCGGCCATCGACCGAGTCCCAGACCTCCTCGGGCAGTTGACCCACACCGCCGTCCCGTCCCTCCCGCTACGCGCGGGATCCCAGGCCCCACTCAAATCCGAAGTGCCAGGTTGGCGAAGTGATCGGCGGTTTCCGCCGCTCCCCGCCAGAGACGGCACCCGCCGAAGCGTCGCATTCGCGATCCACGGCCGGGTTCACCATCGTGGCGTTTTCCCGGTGCTATGCGCTCATCCGCTGCTCTTGGCTTCGGAGGCACTCAGTCTTATGGACGCATCCTCGGCAGGACATTGCTGGGACAGGTGCCATCCATCCGAGGTCCCAGTGCCAGCAGTTCCAGCAGTCCTGGCACAGGAAATTGGTCTGAATCCCGTCCGACACAACCTCAAGGGCGTTGTTCCCACAATGAGGACAGGACAACTCCCCTCGCAGGAAGTGGATCTCCGAATCCATTGCGTCTCATTTCTCGGCTCGGTCCAGCGCTCCTCGAAGCGGTAGATCGACCGACCGACGCTTGGTGCCTTCGCCCGTTTCGAAAGGCGATTTAGCCTCGCCTTGTTTGGCGGTTACCCTTGATTTTGATGCTAACTCATCCGGAGAATTAGTCAACACCTGTCGGTGGATCAAGGTTCAGCCGCCCAGCTCAGGCGACATGAGCGAATAATCACATGGGCGAGGGCGATGCAGTTTGTCCGTGGCCTCGAGAAAGTCCCCGGTTATGGCCATCCGGGGTCCCCGCTGGTGGCCACGAAAGTCTCCGCCTGTGGCAACGAGAAGTCCCCACCCCTCATTGAGGTATCCACCTGAGACGTCCCCCGGCCGGTGACGGTTGTGGTGCTAACCAGCATCCGCACCAGACCAAGGGACAACCTCTATGAAATCAGTGAGGGAACACATGGACATACATGCCGCCTACCGAGAGGTGGGCTCCTACCGGGCCGTCGCCCGCACCAAAGTCCGGATCTCGGCCAAGCGACTGCTGCCCGTCCGGCCGATCGCCTTCGCCAGTTTTCGGGATCCACCCGAGCTTGGCGTTCACCGCGTCGTACTCCGCCTCACCAATACCAAATGGGTACCGAAGAATGATTCCTGCCGCCATGTCCCGCCTCAGTGTTGTGTGGGTCGAATTGACGATACACAGCGGAGGGCTTCCATGTTGGAAGACTGTCACGCTTGCGGTAGGCAGCAGTCCACGATCTGAGTCGATGGTAAATCGACCCGGAGCAATTGCTCAGGGTCACACGGGAGGCGAACTGACTAGTCGCTCAGTGCCACCCGAGCCACATGAGTGTCGGCGAGGAAAGCCCGCCGTCGTTCTGGGCTGAGATCCTCGAATGTCGACCAGTGAGCGCCGATGTCGGCATCTCGAATGTCCAACACGTCGACCCGCTCGACCACGTCGGTTATGGCGTCGGCGCGGCTACCAAAGCTCGCCGGGTCTATGGCGACGGAGGGGGCGTCTGGAGACAGAAGGGGCATCGAGACGGCAGGTACATGGCGCTGATACGGAAGTCGGCTGGGTCTGCCCAAGAAGAAGCCCTGGCCGCTCGGACAGCCCAAGGCGCGTAGTGTCGCGAACTCACCTTCGGTCTCAATGCCTTCGGCAACGATCGTGGTGTTGTACATCTCCAAGCCGAAGTTGAGGAGGGCCCGCCCGAGGGCCTGCCGCGCCGGATCCCTGTCGATACCACGGGTAAGCCCGATGTCGAGCTTGATGACGTCGGGATGGAGGTTGAGGATGTGGCGGAAACTGGAGAAGCCAGCGCCGGCGTCGTCCACGGCCAACCGGACACCTTTCGATCGCAGGTCCTGGATGCTCTTTTCGAACTCTAGATAGTCGACAATCGGTGTGTGTTCGGTAAGTTCAAGGACGATCCGCTCGGCGGGAGCATCTGCCAAAGTCGCCCGGAACTGCTCAGACGTGATTGTTTCGACGGACGCATTCAGCGACAGGTAGAGGCCGGCTGGGAGCCGGTCGAGTTGCTCTAGTGCCAAGTCCAGGGCGGTGAGCTCCAGCTCGACACCGAGGCCAACAGATGCTGCTTCGGCGAACCATACGTCAGGAGGCCGAATGGGTTGCTGGGCGAAGCGGGCGAGCGCTTCGGTCCCTACCGCCTGGCCGCTCCTGAGATCGACAATCGGCTGAAAGTGTGTCTCCAGAGATCGGTTGGCGATGGTGACGCGTATGAGCTGGTCCTGCTGTTCGCGCAGTCGCTCTGCTTCGGTCTCGTCTTGCTTGGGACGCCGATCCGGAGAGTTGGACCAGTGCGACGAGCCTTTCATTCGCCCCTTGCCGCGAGAGAGCTTGCCCTTCCTTCCAATGAAGAGGTCAGCACTAGCTGGGGAGGGCGTCCTCATCATTTACCGGTCATCGGCTTCGCTCGCGATTCGTGAGAGTGCATATCGCCCAGCAGCTCCGAACGACCCGCCGGGATCTACCATTGCACTATCGGCTCTCATTGCCCACATCTTGAGAGCTTCGCGAGGTGAGTGCGCCTGCTTGCAGGCCCGCCACCTGGCGGCGATGTGGCCGCAGGTATTGCTGGCCTGCAGTGTCTCCAACCATCGGACGGAAACCTTACCGGATCCCAAACGGACCTAGCAGGCAGGTGCCCCATGCCGGTCGGGGCAGGTCGGTTCAGTGCAGAACGTCGGCCCCGGGGGAGGGGAGGGGCTTCCAGGAACCGGCAACGCCGGCTCCTTACCCACGGTCCCCTGCGGGTTGCCGAGCACGTCAAGACTTACTCTGCGACCGGCATCGACTGGTCATCGTCGTCACTCCCACGGTTGGTTACGCCAGTCGTCGAGAGGTCGAGTCCCTCCTCCGACACATACCCCCGGCCCGCCGTATCAAGTGACAATGTCAGATACTGCCATGAGCAAGCATGCCTTGGATTGCGTCAGGATCAGCGCTCCGCCGAGCCGGCGTAACAATCTCACCGCGGGTATCGGAGGGCGGCACACACGCCGGACGATTGGGAGCTCGCTGCCTTGACGGGCGGTGGGGCAAATCCGTAGAGAGCACGGACGCGCAACGACCCCTGCCGGAGCGGGGGTCGTTGCTGGACTGCCCGAATCTATGTCGCCATCGGCGAGGCGAGTCCTACACAAGAGCTACGTCTACGGGTTCACCAAGCTGAAGGTGCCGCCGAAGGCGTGAATCCCGTTGCCGTTACCCACCGTGCCCGTCGTCGCTGGGCCTCCCGATCCGAGCACCGGCTGCTCTTGACCGTAGAGGTAGAGCGGGTGGCCGTCGTAGGTGGCCTGCCATGATCCGTCGGAGCGCCTGATTGCGCCGGCGGCATGGGCATTGAGTCCCGATGCCACGGTCGGCGGCCCGCTGGTGAGGACGGGGATCCAGGTCAATGTGCACGTCCACAGACACCGGCTCTGCCATGGGCTGTCACCGCTAAAGGCGTAGACGCTGACGGTGACGCCGCCGGGGGGTAGGCCGATGGCGGCGGAGGCCGGGTACTCCTCGACACCCACGACCGCCGACGTGTAGGTGGTCTGGCCGGCAACGGGCACCTCGGGCTCCAGATTGGCGACGCCCGACGCGGGCAGGCCGTTGGGTGACAACAGCGACCACAACCCACCCCACGGCGGCAGCGGTGCGACACTCTCAAAGAAGTGTTGGCCGACGAAGGAGTTGGGACCTGGGTCGAACAGGTAGAGAGGGTGACCGCCGTAGGTGACCTGGAATGTGCCGAGATCGGCGCGATACACGGTCCCGAGCAGCCAAGGAACTACCCCTGGACCAGCCACGGGCCGCCCATTGGTGGTGAGCGCGGGCCACTCGCCCGTGTCGGCGGAGGGCGTGCTGGTGCAGGTAAACCCCTGTGTCGCCATAACGGTCACACCGCACGCCGACTGATACGACCCATGGCCCCATCCCTGTCCATAAGTCGGTGGGTCACTCGATAGGAGGTACAAAGACGATCCGGCCGGGTAGTTGTAGCCCGCGGGCGTCGGCGGTGTCGCCGTCGGATCGGCCGGGACGTACCCGGCGCCTGCTCCCCCGACCACTAGCACCGGGCCATAGGGGCTCGACTCGAGCGACACCACCGTGGCGCCGCGGTCAGAACCGGGGCCTCCGTGTCCATGCGAGCCCTTGTGACCGAAACCAGGGCCGAATCCTCCTGGTCCATTCGACGCGTACGCCGCTGTCGCCGGGGCGACCAAGAGGAGCAGGAGTGCCGCACCGATCCCGAATGCGAGCTTCACTTTCGCAACCATCGTCTGTATCCTTCCCCCGTTCGGCTGTGTACCTGCCCCTTGGTTAGCAACGCAGAAGCAGACGGCAAAGTCAATGGGTCATCTGGTCCAGTGCATGGAACTCGCGCTCACGGTGACCTGGCTATCACCTGAGGTGCGGAACGAGCGACCCAGCGGCGTATTTCTTCTTCGTGACGAGCCGTCGTCCCGGTGAAGCCGCCTTCGTCGTACTCGCCTGATGCCTTACGGCGCGTCCCCAGCGGCTGGACCCCCCTCGCCGCCAAGGGACCTCGGTGGTTGGACGAAACACCTCCTGCAAGAACAGCGATGCTCTGCACCACCTCAGATGTGCCGGCCGTACTAGCGAAGCGCCATACACCCGCGATAGGCGGCATGTTGCGGCCGGCAGGGTAGCGAGGATCGGTGAAATGTAGCGTTGTTCCCGGGGCCGAAACTGTATCCACACTTCCGAATTGGCGATACATGAGAGCATGGAGTGATGTTCGATCGGGTCGCGGGCCATGCCCACCGCGTGGTGCTGGCGAAGGAGCCCTTGCCGCATCGGTGCTGGCGGGCCCCGCTGCCCTTCACCCGCATCGTTGTCTTGCTGCTGACCGGCGTGCTCCTGACGGCCTGCAGCAGCAGTCCAAGCTCCGTCTCCGCAAAACCTTCGAGCGCGTCCAGCGTGTCCACGACGAAGGTACCACCGCGGACGATTACGACGCCACCGAGCACCATCCCGCCGTCGGTGGGAACCCGACAAGTGACCTATGAGCCATTTACGGCACAGGGGGAGATTGATCCGACGCTCCGGGTGACCGAAACGGTGGACGGAACTTGCGTCGCAGCCGGCGTGGCAGGCAACTCCTCATATCGCTGTTTCGCCCAACCCTCAGGCGGCATCTACGACCCTTGTTTCGCTCCACCGGTGGCTACTAGCGATCCGCTCTTGTGCCCTTCGGCCAACCCCGCGAGTCCCGACGTCGTTCAATTCGACGTGGGCTCGCTGCCCTCGGCCCTCCAAGGAGCGCCCGAAGATCGTCCGTGGGCGATGCAACTCTCGAACGGACAGGTCTGTGTGCTCGTGGACGCCGCCTGGGGTGGGCTCGGTCCGTTCGGCTGCCAATCGGCAACGCCGGATCCGCTGGCCGACTGTCACGTGCCCTTGCAAGCCGCACCGTGGTGGACGACCGCTTGTCAGAGCCAAGAGAACAACGCGAGTCCATTTGCTACCTACCAGGTCGACACGGTTTGGTTGTAAGCGCCAATCCGAGTGCTGGATCCCGTGGCCTGATCTCCTGAAGTCAGCTCGACCTGCATCCCAGAAGTGGTCTCGTTGAGGGCGTAGGCAACTTTCGCGATCGCCAAGTTCGCCAGGTCGGTTTCTCCGGAGCACATGACGATCGCCGGGAACCGAAGAGGCGGGGGCGGACGACGGAACGGACCGCCTACCGAGGCGGCGACAGGCTCTCCGGCCCGGGGCGAGCGCCGATCCGTCGTTCGGAGCGGCTGACATGCCAACGACGGCGGGCGTTCGGGAGTCTTGTCATGCGCTCGCTCCCGGTGCCGATACTGGGCGGTTGGCGGGCCAAAGGCTCTCCGGCGCTCGCCAGCGTTGCCCGATCGGCAGCGGCACATCCCGGGCGGTCACGAGCCCTTGGCAGTCTCCCTCAGTAAGTCCAGCAGCTGCGTGGCGACTCCCCGCAACCGCCCGCTACCGTCCATCGTGGGATCATATGCAGCTAGCCCAGCGGCAGCAATCGGGAGGCGGTCCACGACAAAGCTCGTCGCCTCGAGAAGGTGATCTGGCTCCAGGCCACCGGGAGAAGCGTAGGAGTTGGCTCGCGCGTAGTCCGCGTCGATGACATCCAGATCAATATGCAAGTAGACACGAGTGACCCGCTGCGCAACTGCCTCGATTGCCGCGCCGAGGGCCCCCTCGACGCCCTCGCGTCGTATCTGGGATGGCGTGACGTGTGCGATATCGGATCGCGCCAGAGCCACGCCCTCGTCATCGTCGAAATCATGTGCCCCGATCAGCATGACCGACTTGTCGGTTACGGGCTCGAACCCCGGGACCTGCCGGGCCGCACTCTGCCAGCATCGGCCGGTGACGATGGCCAAGCCCTGGCCATCGAGGAAGCCAAGCGGATCGATTTCCGGGGTGTTGAAGTCACCGTGCGAATCGAACCAGACCACTCCCACCTCGCCGACCGGATCCCACAGGCGTAGGCCAGCTGCGCCCCCGAGCGCGCTGGTATTGCAGTTGCCGGCCAGCACCAAGGGGAAACGGTTGTCGCTCAGTGCGGAGCGCACCTCATCGGCCACACGGCCCATCAACTCGAAGGTAGTTGCCACCTCCGTGGGAAAGTCGGTTGCCGACTCAACCCAGACAACCTCGGGGAGGCGCGAGCTCTCCTCGGGGGACGCAAGCCAATGCTCGATAAGGTTCGCAGGGCCAAGGCCCTGACGTTTGCCCCGATGCCCGCTGTCGTACGGAACGGCCAACAGGCGAACGGCACTCATTCCGGGAGGTTCCTGAAGCAGGCTTGTTGCATTCTCACGATTGACACACGTTACCGTTCGCACTTCAACGTGAGCCGATCCGTCCTGCTCGGAAAAGCCGGCGCCGGGTGCAGTGCGCCCTCGCGCCAGCCGGCGTCTCATCTACCTGTCATTATGCGAATTCCCGCAGGTCAAAGAATAGGCCAGTCTGAATTCGCAATGTAGAAGTCGGCGATTCGAATCCGCTCACCTCCACAAAATGGAATTGCCAGAACCGGTCCTGTGGCCCAGCAGTAGTTCGTGAGTTGGGCGAGCCGCCCCGATCGGATGGCAGGTTGTCGAACAGATCGTCGGGCAACCTCGCTTGTGCTTTGGTGAACGCGGCCTACGCCGACCAGGCCAGGGCGCCCCACCCAGCTTATCGAGAACGGGTTGGAGCAACTCGCCGAGGATTTCGCTGGCTGCTTCGTCCTCGTGTGGGTAGGCGCGTCCTCAGACCCGCCCGGCACGGGATGCGAGCTGGTCGACGTCGGCCCCACGAAGGGCCGATTCGATGGTCTCGGCTACCTCATCTGCGTCAGCAACGGTCAATCGGGCAAGCGCACCGTGTTCGACTTGGTCGACCGCCCTACGGGACGGAGCTGGTAGGTGTGACCGGGAGGAGTGTGGAGGACGTCGTGGTCGAGCCGATTGACCCTGGCGGCACCGCTGGTGGCGTCGACTCGATCGTCGTTGGAGTGATGGAAGGCGGGACGGCGGTTGTGGTGATCGATGAACCGGTAGATGTGGGCGTCGTGCTCTTGGTTGCGGCGGCTGTGGCCGGGGCAGTGGTCGCGGTAGTTGGGCCATCCGGTGAAGTGCAACCCGCCGGCGGTACGCCGGATCCGGTCTGGCCGGGCATGAGCACTGTCCCGGCGCAGCCAAAGTTCGAGAATGTCGCCTCCAGGGTCACCGTTCCTCCATCGCCGAAGGCGTCGGTCGATTTGACCTGGCGGATGTACCCGGCGCCATCGATGGAGACCTCTGCAGTGTTGGACGTGTAGCCCTGCGCCTTCAGGAGAGCGAGCGCGGCTGAAATGGTCTGGGACTCAGCAGTCGAAGTTCCGGCTGCACCCGCAAGCTGGTCCAAGTCGTTCGACACCTGGTAGTTGGTCACCGGAACTCCGCCGACATTCCCCTCGCCCGTTTGCGCCGCCGCATCGATGGCCGGCTGGATCAGATCCAGGTAGCCGGTAGGGCTGGCCATGCCCATCATGGCCACTGCTCCCTCACGACTGCCCAGGGTGCCTTCGGTGACACCAGCGAAGGAGGGAAGACTCGTGCCGGACGAAGTCGCGTCTGCAGCCAGGGGCGCCAGGCCAGTGTCGCCGGTTCCTTCCTCGTAGACATCGCTGCCGTTCAGGCGCACGGTGACGTCCAGTCCGCTACCGATATTCGCCGAGGCCACCATTCCCAGTGGGCTGGTATTGATGATGCCGCCTCCTTTGACCAGCGGATTCGGCGCGACCACCGGTGCACTGCAGATCTCTTCCGTTTTCCACTGGAATCCCGGGGGCAGCGTTCCATTCGCCGGAGTCATCGGTCCCGAGATCGAGCCATTGGTAGGTGAAACCGAGGCGCTGCTCGAATAGCCGGTCGACCCATTCGTGGTGCCACCCCCGTTGCTTCCTGCCAGCGGTAGCGCGGAAGTACCGCTGGCCGAACTCCCAGGACCCATTGGAACGGGCACCTTGTCCTCATTGCAGACCGTCGTCGGAGTGGTGGTGGGTGCCGTGCTCGACGCCGGGGTGCTGGTGATGGCGTAGGAGAAGTCGAAGCTACCGCTGTCGGTGGTGGCACTGAGGGCAGAAAGGACCTCGTGCTCTGCCGCACCACTTCCGAGGTGGGGGTGTTGTCCGAGGGTGTGACCGGCTACTGACCTGGGGGAGGAACCGGCTGCCACGAGGACGATTGGCACCGCCACCACGACCAGAACAACCGCAGCGGCAGCAAAGACGCCGGCCCGGCGCCAGGGAGGAATTCGCCAGGCTCCCCCCTCCCGCTCCTCATCGAGCCACAGTCCGCCCTCCGCCACGGTGACTTCCTCTCCCTGTGATGAATGAGCGCCCCTGGGCAACCTTAACGGAGACAGCAGCCCGATGGAAGGGGGTTTATCCACAGACGTAAAGTTGGTAAGCGACCTTGTGAGCTGGAAGTTCCCGCTTTCGGTCCGCCGAAGGAATCCCGCCTGACCGGCAGAGGTGAGCAGCTGTTCGGCAACGGTCTGGGCCTTGCCGGCAACCTCCCCAAAGTCCTCGACGAGCCAGAGGGCGAGATTGTCGGGGAGGATTCCCTTCCGTTGTTCGGCCCCATCGACTACGGCCCGGAACAGCGGCACGGCCAAGAACGCCTCCCGACGGGCAGAGGATGCGTCAGGTTCCACGCCGGCCAGGATCCGTCGACCTCTTTCGGTCAGTTCGAGGCGCGATCCTCGGCCCGTCACAACGCCGAAGAGGCGGGCATTGGCGACCCGGCTCAGATAGGCGCCGTTGTTGGTGCCGCTGTAACCGAGCGCCGGAGCCAGCATGTCGGGCGCAATCGTGCCACCGGCCGAGTCGGCCAGCCTGGCCACCTCCACCGCGGCGGCCAGGTCGTAGCGAACGGAACGGAACCTGGAACGGGCCACGCCGACATTCTCTCAGGTCAACCTGTACACGGGTAGCCGCAGACGGGGAGGCAGCTCCGGCCCACGTCCGGCCCTTCTGAACCCGTAGGCTGGCCGACCGAGCACCTGCCTGTGGATGCCGGAAACTCCCCGGCCATGTGAGGTGCCACAAGAGGACAGGACGCCCCGTGCGACATCAGGAGATGACGGTGACCCAATCGGATCGGCAGCTGGCCGCCCAAACGGCCAGCGAACTCGCCACCCGCACCTTTATGGCCCTGGAGACCTCGGTGTCGGCCGTCGTGGCCACCACCCCTCCCACCACTCGGCTAGCAGTCGCCTGCTTGGCCGCCGGCGGACACCTTCTGGTAGAGGATCATCCCGGTCTGGGCAAGACAACCCTGGCCAAGGCCCTGTCCGGGGCGCTGGGGCTCGACTTCCACCGTCTCCAGTGCACGGCTGACCTTCTTCCCGCCGACGTGGTCGGTGCCACCGTGCTCGGCCCCGATGGCACCGCACCGATGTTCCGTCCCGGACCGGTGTTCACCAATATCCTCATGGCCGACGAGCTCAATCGAGCCTCCGCGAGGGCCCAGTCCGCCCTCCTCGAGGCGATGGAGGAGCATCAGGTGAGCGTCGATGGCATCACTCGCGAACTTCCGAAGCCCTTCTTCGTGCTGGCCACACAGAACCCTTTTGACGCAGCCGGCACCTCACCCCTTCCGCATGGTCAACGCGATCGGTTTCTCGTACGCCTGACGATCGGCTATCCGAGTCGCCAACAGATGGACACCATGCTGGCGGGACCGGATCCGGCGGACACCGTCCGCCACGTGCAATCCTCGGCTTCGCGCGAGGAACTCCAGCTCCTGACGGAGACTGTGGTCAATGTCCACGTGGCCCCAGCAGTCCGTGCCTATGTGCTCGACCTCGTCGAAGGCACGAGAGAACATCCCCAGATCGCCGTCGGCGCTTCGCCCCGCGCCGCCCTGGCGCTGGTCCGCGTATCCTCTGCGCTGGCCGTGGCATCCGGTCGCACTTTCGTAACACCGGACGACGTGCAGGATGCTGCCGTTCCAACCCTCGCCCACCGCTTGTTGCTTCGTCCCGGGGTAGAGGTGTACGGAACTGAGGGCGAGGCACTTGTTGCCGAGGTCACCGCTTCGATTCCTGTCCCCTTACGAGACTGATGACCGATCGATGAAGGCGCCGGATACTCGGCCCACGGTCCGAGGATTGGCGGCTCTCGGCGCCGTCGGACTCGTCGTGGTGGCAGCCGCCGTGACCGGGACGCCTGAACTCACACCCTTGGCAGTGGTCATCGGAGTCCCACTCGTGATATCGCCGTGGCTCGCTCAACGTCGAGCGAGACGGACCCTCGCCGCAATGGAAATCCACGGTCATGCCGAGCCAGGAGCGGGAGAGGTCGGATGTGAGATGAACGTCAAACTGTCCTTCACCAACCGATCGACCCGCAGTCCTACCCTTTCGCCACTTGGGCTTCCACCCATGGGAGGGCAATGGCATGCCCGAGGCGCCGATCGTCGCTACTCGCCCAGGCATCGATTGCTGGCGCCATCAGTACCCGCACTGACAGCGATGCCCAACCCGAGTTCGGGTAGGACCGAGTCGTGCATGATTCCCGTCCCGACCGGCCGTCGCGGTGTTCTCGAGCTCTCGTCTCAGAGTTGCTGGACCCACGACCCGCTCGGCCTCTTCGGCGCCCCAGGTCCGAGTACTCCGGTGGTGGTCGGCGTCGTCCACCCGGCTCCGGTTCGTCCCTCTCAGCCGATTGTCGGGCTCCCATCGGAGATGGCTGGTGCGGCGGCGCCCAGGGCCTCGAGCTCGGGCAGCGGTCTTGGCGATCTCGAGGGAATCCGACCCTACGTGGCCGGCGACCGCCTGAGCCTGCTCCACTGGCCGGCGAAGGCGCGCTATGGGACATGGTTCGTGCGCCAGTTCGGCGCTGAGGGCACCATCGCGGTGCCCATCGTTGTCGATGATCGAGTCGGAGTCCATCGAAGGGCCGAATTCGACCGGTTGGTGTCGGCCGTCCTTTGGACACTCGACGAGGCGCTGGGAAGTGGGCGCGCCGTTCACCTCCTCACACTTACCGGGAGGTCCTACCCGTTGGAGCCCACCGAACGGGGGCACGCCGAGGCCCGTCTGGTTCTGGCGGAGCTGCAACCTGTTGGCATGCCGTCTTCTGCGTGGGTTCCATCTATACCCATCGACGCGATCGTGGTCACTACCCAAACCGGGTCCGAGCGGTTGACGCACCGCCCGGTTACTTCCGCGATCCCCGGTGTCACTGATGATCCGGTACTTCCCGTCATGGATGCAACACAGGTAGTCGTCATATGAGACGTCGCTGGACGAGTGAAGCCGGGATGTTTGGAGCCTCGCTCTTGGCAGCCTTCTCCGTGGCACGGTTGGCCACAGGAGTGGGCGCAGCAGTCCTGGGCACCGCGGCCATCGGAACGCTCGTGGTCGCCGCTCTTCGTCGACGAGGAGCGATGGCCGTTGCCACTGCGGTGTTCGCCGTGGGGGTGAGCGCACTGTGGTGGGGGCTCCGCTCCTCGACTCGTTTCGGAGTTCCGAGCCTTCCCGCTCTGCGAACACTGCGCCATTCACTGCAGTTGGCACGCACGGTTCTGATCGCCTTCCACCTCCCGCTCGTCCACATGCCGGGCATCGTCTTCCTCTGCTCGCTCTTCGGCGGACTGGTGGCGATTGCCGGAAGGGCGATGGGCATCCGCTACCCGGCCCTCTCGTTGCTTCCGGCTGCTGTCCTATTGGTGTGGTCGGCGATCCTTCTCCCGACGACCAGTGCTGCTCTTGGCGGACTTGCACTTGGGGCGTGTGGCCTCTTGGTGCTCATGACCGAGCAGAGTGAACTTGCCCGAGCCTCGGTTGCCGTGGCCGCAATCTCGTTAGGCAGCGCCGCGCTGACGCTGGGTTGGGCCACGGTTTCTGGATCGGGGGTGGTCTCACCGGGAGGCCAGGCGGTCCCCGCGGTAGCCCCGTCAGCCTTGTCGCTCACCACCGATCTCACCGGTGTGGAGATCAGGGACGCAAACGTGGTGCTGTTCCGGACGACATCCCCCGTCTCCACGTATTGGCAGGTCGCGGCACTTACCACCTTCGTCAGCGACCAATGGGTCCCGGACCCGGCTACCGCGGCGGTCCTGCGCGGGTCGACTACTGGTCAAGCATCCGCTCCACCGGTGATTCAACACGTGTTCACCGCCCGGGTGACCCTCTCCGCCTACCGCGGTCGCCTCCTGCCTGCTCCTCCGTCAACGATCGCAGCCGCCGGGGCGACCGACCCGGTCGTCACCCCGGTCGGGGTGGTCGCTACCGCGCCGTTGATCTCAGGCGGCAGTTACTCGACGACCGCGGTCGCCCCATCTGCTGTGGCCGACTCCCCGGCCGGCTCAACCTCTCCGCCCACGGATACCGAGCTCGGACCGATTCCTGCTGTTGTGCGCTCAACCGCCCTCTCGATCACCGGCGGACAGTCGACCCCCCTCGACAAGGCTGAGGCATTGACCGACTTCTTCCGGTCGGGCCATTTCCACTACAAGATCGACGCTCACCCGCTGGCGGGCAGCGACCCACTCGTAGCGTTTCTGACCCAAACTCGCACTGGTTCTTGCCAGCAGTTCGCCGGCGCCTTTGCCGTACTGGCGCGGGCCTCGGGGCTCTCGGCCCGCGTGGCCATCGGATTCACCCCGGGGCGGCCGAGCAATGGGATCTCCGTGGTCCGCGGCAGCGACGCGCACGCATGGCCGCAGGTCCTGATCAGCGGCAGCTGGGTGTCCTTCGAGCCCACACCACAGCTTCCCTCCGGCGAGCTCTCCCCACCAGGTGTGCTCGGTCCCTCGGGTCTCGGCCAGCCCAATCCAACTGGTCAAGGGTCCCAGCCACCGGTGTCGGTGCCGGTTGTTCCAACGCCGACACCGACGTTCCCTCCTCTTGCCGCTCCGGCCCCAGTGGCCGTCCACCCCGTCGGGTCCGGTGTCCTCTGGGGGATCGCCCTTCTGTTGCTGGCTGCAATTGCAGCCGTTGTGCTCGTCCTCTGGCGCCGGAGGCGGCGGGTGCCGATCGACCGTGTCGTCGCAGGGTGGCAGGCGATCGATCGGGCGCTCGAACGGCGGAGCATGGCCCGCCCCCGATGGTGCACCCCGATGGGACACGTGCGCTCCTTGTCGGACCGCCAACAAGACGAACAGGCAAGCTCCGCCCTCGGTCACATGGCAACGGTTGCCACCGCTCTTCAGGACGTGACGTACGGATCCGTCGAGCTTCCGCCCGACGCTGTCGAGCGCGCCGAACGAGCCAGTCGTCGTGCCCGACGAGCCATCCTTGCCGGTGCGCTGTCAGGCTCCAGAGAGCCCGGCTTCGGGTCCCCCGAAGCCGGGCAACGCTCCGACGTTGCGGCCAATCCTGGAAGATGGTGACCGCCGGGCCGGACGCAATTCCGCCAGCGAATCGGCTGAAGCATGAGGTCGGGCACCTACGGAGCAGATGATGGCGGAGCCGAGGGAACGGTCGTGGTGGGTCCGGACGGGAGCGATGTAGAGGTCGATGGGGGGGTCGAGCCGGTGGTAGAGGTCGTGGTCGATGGTGGAGCCACCGGCGCAGAGATGGCAGGGGGTGTCGTTGTCGGCGATGGGAAGGTGGTGGTGGTGGATCCAGATGCAGGCACGGTCGTTGTCGGTGCCGCGGTGGACGTCGGATTGTCGGGCGAGGTGCACCCGGCTGGCGGAGTCGCGGACCCCGACTGACCGGGCATCAGGACGGTCCCGGCACAGCCGAAGTTCGAGAACTCGGCTTCGCTGGCCATGATCGTCCCGTCGGCGAAATGGTCCGTGGTCTGCGTCCTGCGAATGAAGCCCGCAGCGTCGACAGAGATTCGTACGGTAGACCCTGTGTACCCCTGGTCGTGCAGGACCTGGAGGGCATTGTCCACGGCTACCTGCTCTTGAGGAGTCAGCTCGGGCATCTGGGCTCCCTCTGCCGGCGTCATGGAGATCTGATAGACGTTGA
This sequence comes from Acidimicrobiales bacterium, assembly GCA_052326605.1. GTDB lineage: Bacteria > Actinomycetota > Acidimicrobiia > Acidimicrobiales > RAAP-2 > Bog-756. The sequence goes on from JBKQMB010000015.1 coordinate 27,201, forward strand.
CGGAGACATCGCCCACCGTGCCGGCACCGATCAGATCGGCGTCGGAGGTCTCCGCCGGATCGAGATTGAGATAGCCAGTAGGGCTGGCCAATCCCAGCATGGCCAGGGCACCCTGGCGAGGCCCCAGTGTGCCTTCGACCAAGCTGGCAAATCCCGTCAAGGACGAGCCTGGGCCTGAGTCACTGGATCCCGGGGCGAGGCCATAGTCGCCGCCGCCCTCTTCCCACACGTCGGTGCCGTTGTCGCGGAGGACGATGGTCCCGAATCCGCTGACTTGGGACGTGGCCACCATGGCAAACGGCTCGACGTCAATAGTTGCAGTTCCGCTGACCGGCTGGCCGCCCGGCTGGCGGCCGGCTGTGCATATCTCGGGCGAGCCACCGGAGCCGGAGACGCCGCAAGTGGTGGTGGTGGTAGGTGAGGACGTGCCGGCTTGTTGCCCTCCGAAGTTGTAATTCACGTCGAAGTTGCCCGTGGCGGTGGTGGCATTCAGCGCGCTCAGAAGTTGCGGAGCCCACTGACTCGGACCGACGCGAATTGGGTGACTCGATCTGGAGCCTTCGGCACGGGATCTGGAACCTCCGGACACGATCAGGGCAACGGGCACAGCCACCACCAACAGACAAGTCGTGGCGGCGAGGACGATTCCCGACCGATGGCGGGGGGAACGGGTGGGACGGTTCGAAGGTTCATCTTCCAGCCAAGGGTTCTCTGACACCGTTGGGCCTCCTCGACCCGCCGCAAGAGCAGCTCTTGTGAATCGTAGCGTTGCTGAGCTCAGAGGCACCGCCCGGGGACCTGACGCTCAGCAACGAAACTCCTGGGTGGGACGCCGGGGGCGAGCGGTTCAGGCAGGTCGTGCGACTGGCGAAGATCCGGCCATCTCGGGCGCTCGGCCAAACTTCGCAGATCCTGTGGGCCAAGATGGTGTCCGTGAACGAGCACCGCACGGTTTCAGCACCTCTGGACGGAGCTGACGAAGGCGCCCGGGTCGCGGCAATTGCCCGGCTCCATGATCTGTTCAGCGACGGAACGCTGTCCCTCGAGCGCTTCTCTGGAGTACTGGACCAGGTCTTCGCCGCTCCCAGCCACGCCGATCTCGAGGCAGCAATGGTGGCGTTGCCACCATTGGTCCGGCTCACACCCGCCTCGCTGCGGCTGGCCAGGCCACTCGTGTTGCAGGTGGCAGACGGTGGTCTGCAGTTGGGCTCGGGCTGGCAGTTGGCCGCTGACACAACCATCGGCACCGGCTTCGGGGCGGCCCGGCTCGATCTCACCGTCGCCACCTGGGACGCCCATCAGGTCAACCTTCGCCTCGAGACCTGGGGTTCGATCGAGGTTCTCGTCCCCGAAGGGGTGGTCGTGGTGATGGCCGGTGGGTCAAGGCCGGTCCAGTTCGAGGCGCTGTCTCCGCCGGTCCCCGGCGGTCCGGTGTTGCGGATCACCACATCCGGACCGACCGGGGTGATCCGGATACGCCACCCCGAGGAGCACGACGGCGGGCCGTTCAGGCGCTGGAGGCGACGGCGCACCGCAGGCAGGCCGAGCTCGGGGGCTCGGCCGTCTCACTCCGAGCACCGTTCTTGAAGACTCTCTGTCGGCTCGGGCACACAGCCGATAGAGTTCGCGCCACCGAAGCTCCGAGGGGGTTCACTCCACAATGGTTGTGCTGATCATCGTCATCGTCATCGTCGTGCTCCTGGCGCTCGGCTTGTGGGGGGCCTACAACGGCCTCGTCAAGAAGCGCAACCGGACCCAGGAGGCGTGGTCCGAAATCGACGTCGAGCTCAAGCGCCGTCACGACCTCATCCCCAACCTGGTGTCGACGGTGCGGGGCTACGCCGCCCACGAGCAGGGGACGTTCGAGGCGGTCACCCAGGCCCGGGCCAATGCGGTCACTGCGGGGGCGACGGGCGATCCCACTCAGATTGCCCCGGCAGAGAACGCACTGTCCGGGACGCTGCGTTCGCTGTTCGCAGTCGCCGAGAACTACCCGCAGCTGCGGGCGGTCGAGAGCTTCCTCCAGCTACAGGAGACGCTGACTGCCACCGAGGACAAGATCGAGTTTGCCCGCCGCTACTACAACACGAGCGCCCGCGACTACAACATCGGTCTGCAGACGTTTCCGCGCAACCTGATCGCGGGGCCGTTCGGCTTCAAGGCTGTGGCCTTCTTCGCTACCGACGAGGTCGACCGCGCCGTGCCTCAGGTGGATTTCCCCGGTTCTGGCTCAGGCGCGGTCGGCCCGGCTCCGACCGGGCCCCCCCTTGCCCCCGGCCCTGACGGCCTTCCGCCTGCCGCTGGTACGCAGGGTCCTCCGCCAGCCGGCTGAGACCACCGAGCGGGCCGGCCGGTAGGTCAGACGGACTGGCCCGAGGCGATCTTCTCGAGCTCGGCAATCCGCTCGGCAATGGGAGGGTGGGTGTCGTAGAGGCGGTGGTACCAGGTCTCATGGTGCTGCAGCGGATCGTCGATGCACATCGCCGCCGTGGCGTGGTTCATCATCTTGAACGGCTTGTCGTTCTGCTGCAGCTTCTTGAGAGCGCTCAGCAGGCCCGCCGGATTGCGGGTCAGCTCCACGCCGCTCACGTCGGCCAGCGACTCGCGCCGGCGTGAGAGGGCCAGGCGAATGAGCGGACCGAAGATGAAACCGATCACGGCCAGTAGCGCGCCGGCAACGAACACCACGAGCATGAGCTGGCCGCCTCTACTGCTGCCTCGCCCGCCTCCGGCGAAGAACGCGCTCCGCCACAGGATGCTGGCCAGCAGGGCGGCCATGCCGATCATGGTTCCCACGACGAGAAGGAGACGGATGTCGTGGTTCTTGATATGGCTCATCTCGTGGCTGGCCACGCCCTCGAGCTCCTCGCGGTTCATGATGGTGAGGAGCCCGGTGGTGAAGGTGATGGCTGCCTTTTCCGGGCTGACCCCGGTGGCAAACGCGTTGGGCGAGGGGTCGTTGATCACGTAGACGGCGGGCTTGGGGATCCCCTCGCCGATGGCCAAGGACTCCACCAGGTTGTGCAGCTGCGGGTACTGTGCCGGGTCGGCCGGCACAGCCCCCGAAACCCGGAGCACCATCCCTGCCCCCGCGTTGAGGGAGTAGACGACCCCGCCGATGGCCAGCACTCCACAGATCACCATGCCGATGATGACCGGGGTCCAGCCATAGTTGGTCGGTGGGGCAGGAGCGAAGCCGTTATTGGCCGAGTGGCGGTAGACGGCCTTGAAGAGCAAGCCGCAGACAGCTCCGATTGCCAGCCAGATCACGAAGAACAACCCGATGAAGACGACGCTTCGTCGCTTGTTGCTGGCGATCTCGCTGTACACGTGCCGAATCCTACGGCATGGGAGTCATTCCGACTCCGGAGTAGCCGGCGGGCCCGGGGACTGACCGGCCGGTGGTCAACTCCGAAGCGGTCGTCGGGGGCTGCCGGAATCGCCGGCGGCCCTCAGGGATCAGCTGAGCAGCTTGGCCTTCTGGGCCTCGAACTCGGCATCGGTGATGACACCCTTGGCCTTGAGATCGGCCAGTTTCGCCAGTTCGTCCACACTGCTCCCCGAAGTGCCGGCAGCCTGCTTCACGTAGGCATCGAATGCCTGCTGTTGCTGTGTCGCCTGGGCCTCTGCGCGTTCGTGCATCTTGCCGCCGCGGGCGATCAGGTAGATGAGGATGCCGAGGAACGGGAGGATGATCACGAAGATCACCCACAGGGCCTTTGCCCATCCGCCGAGGTCGCGGCTCCGGAAGATGTCCGAGAACACGATGATCAGGAGCCAGAACCAGATGAAGAAGACGAAGAGCCCCAGCATCGTGCTGAAGAGGTCGGCAAGCGGATACGTGTAGGCAAACATCGTCGGCACTCCTCCTTGAGTCGTCGAACCAAGGACAATGGTAGTCCCGGACGGTTGATGACACACGGTTCGTTCCCGGCCGGCCCGCCCGACCACCGTGGGCGCAGTTCGGCAGCGAGGTCTACGCTGGTCGGGACACCGCCCATCCGACGGCGCTCAGGTCGGTGGATGTCGCGGTGCAGGCAAGATCGGCGAACAAGGCGGCCTGTCCGTGGTCATCGACCTCATCCTCATCGGCTTGGCGATCACCCTCGAGCCGATCCCCCTCACGACCTTCATCCTGGTGCTCGCGTCCAAGGGCGGTGTCCGGAAGGGCGCCGCCTTCATCTTCGGATGGCTCGTGTCGCTGGCGGCCGTCGTCGCCCTCACCATCCTGGCGACCGGCAACAGGCCACCCAAGCCCAACACCGGGCCGTCGCTGGCCGCCCTCGCCGTGAAGATCCTCATCGGAGTGGTGCTCGTGATCATCGCGGTGCGGCAGTGGCGGAAGATGGGCAAGCCGAAGAAGCCGAAGAAGACCCCCAAGTGGCAGACCGGCATCGACAACATGTCGCCATCGTTCGCCATCGCCCTCGGCCCCCTCACCCAGCCCTGGGGGCTCGTGGCCGCCGGCGTCGCGGTGATCACCGAGGCCAAGCTCTCGTCGTGGCAGAGCTACATCGCCCTATTCCTGTTCTGCGTGATCGCGACGATCACGTACCTGGTGATGGAGATCTACGCGGGCTTCTGGCCCGCGCAGACCCAGGCGTTCCTGGCTAGGACGAGGACGTGGATCGACACGCATACCGACCAGGTCATCATCGTCATCTCGTTGGCACTCGGCTTCTACCTGATCGGCAAGAGCATCTACCTGCTGGTCACCTGAGCACCGTGCACCGGGCCGAGACCCAGATCCGCCGGGGGAGCGGGAAGCACCCCACCGGGCCCGGCTCCGAACCGGTGCCCACGGGCCCGCGGGCCCGCCGTATGCACCGGGGACCCGTCTGCGCCCATGCAGTTGGGCAATGATCGCGGGGTGACGACTGGTCCCGACACTGCTCGCGACGGCCGATCGCCGAGGCTGGGTGAGCCCCGATGGCCGATGACCCTGGCCGTGCTGACAGCGGGCCTCCTCAGGGCCTCGTTGCCACCCCAGCTGCGCAACGGGGATGCCCGGTGGCTGTTCCTGGTCGTCGTCGTGGCACTCCTGGGCGTGCTGATCGTCGGTGACCCTGGCCGCATCGACCGGGACCTTCCGTGGTTGCGGGTGCTCACCGGCTGCCTCATCGGTGTCATCTCGGTGGCCAACGCCGATGCCGCGATCCGGCTCGTGGTGGGCATCGTCGACACCTCCACCTTCACCAACAATGCAAAGGTGCTGCTGGCGAGCGGTGGTGCCATCTGGCTGACCAACGTGATCGCCTTCGGCCTCTGGTACTGGGATCTGGATCGCGGCGGGCCAGCCGCTCGGGCAAGCCGTTCGCCAAGGCGTCCGGCCCTCATCTTTCCTGAGATGAAGAACGAGCAGCACGTCGGCACCGACTGGTACCCGAGATTCGTGGACTACTTCCACTTCGCCTTCGCCACGGCGACGGCGTTCAGCCCAACCGACGTGTCGGCGATCAGGCCGTGGATGAAGTTGATGATGATGGCCGAGGAGGCGATCTCGCTCATCGTGGCGTTGTTGGTCGTTGCCCGTGCCGTCAACATCTTGAAGTGACGCCGGTACGTGACGCGGAACGCTCTGGGGAAGAGGCATGCTCCGGTGGCTGCCCTTACGCCAGCACCGGAGCGGTCAACCTGTCCCCGGGCTCTGGCCCGTCGAAGGGGGCGGCGATCCTGAAGCTGGTGCTGAGGGTGGCCCTGCAGGTGGCGGCGGTGTGGAAGTTCCGCGGTCGACCCAGGTCCGACGATGAGGCATCGATGCCGAGGTGGATGGACGGGATCGCCGGATTCGCCCCGGGGAGGTCCTGGTCGGCAAGGGAGTCGCCGGTCTCTGAGTGGATCGGGACAACCATCGGGTCGCGCCGGTCGGCTGAGCCCTCAGGGGATCCAGGAGGCCGGTCGCTTCTCGAGGTAGGCAGCAATCCCTTCACGCGCCTCGTCGCCGCCGAACAGGCGTGCGGAAAGGGCGGCGGTCCACTTGAAGGCCTCCTCCTCGGGCAGGCCGGGCACGACTGCCGTCAGCTGCTTGGTCGCGGCGATGGCGTCGGGCCCTCCGGCGAGCAGGTCGCCGACGACGGCATCGACCTCCTCATCGAGCCGCTCTGCCGGCACCGCACTGTTGATCAGCCCCATCCGGACCGCCTCGGTGGCCGAAAAGCGGTGCCCGCGCAGGAACGCCGCCCGGGCGTCGGCAGGGCGCATCTTGGGCAGGCAGACCACCGAGATCATGGCCGGCGCCACACCGATCCGCACCTCGGTGAACCCGAACTTGGCGTGGTCGACGGCCACGGAGATGTCGAGGGCGGCGGCGAGTCCCATGCCACCGGCAACGCAGTGACCGGCGATGCGGCCGACGTACGGCTTCGGCGAGTGCTGGAACCTTCCGAACAGCGCACGCGGGTCGACGTCGATCCCGGGCACGGCGGCGGTGTCGGCGGAGGTCTGGTCGGCCAGATCGGCCCCGGCGCAGAAGACGGTGCCCTTGTTGGTGAGGACGACCACCCGGACGCCGGGGTCGTGGTCGGCGGTGTCGAGCGCTGCCACCAGTTCGCCCGTCAGCTGCCGGCCCAACGAGTTCCGGCGCTCCTCGTCGGCCAGGGTGATGGTCATCACCCCGGCGCGCAGATCGGTCTCGACGAGAGGCATCAGGAGTTTCCCGGGGCCGGGCCGTCGGTGGGGCCACCGGCGAAGGCCTGGGCCCTGAGCAGCCAGTGCCGGCCGAGGTCGCCCACCACCAGATCGGTGTCGTCCAGGTGGCGGCGCTGAGTGACGACCAGGCAGAAGTCCTCGGCGGATCCTTCGACGGTCTCCGCGGCGTCGTCGGGGCCCCAGGTCCAGGTCTGCCCGGACGGGCCGGTGAGCACCAGTCGGATCTCGCCCTCGGGCGCCGTCTCGCCGCGCACGGTGTAGGACCATCCCCTGGTGAGGTAGCCCAATTGGGCGATGTGGCGGAGGCGACCGGAGGCCTGGCGGGTCACCCCCACCGCGTCGACGATGTCCTCGCCGTGTGCCCACACCTCCATCAGGCGGGCGGTGAGGAACGACCTGGCGCCCATCGACGGCCCGTACCAGGGGACGCGGGCGCCGTCGGTGAGGACTGCCGCCGCCTCGGCGAGGACCCGTCGGTTGTGGCGCCACGCCTCGAGCTGCCGGGTCGCAGGCAGCGCCCGGAAGGCGTCCAGGGTGAAGGCGTCGACGCCTATGCCGCCGGCCGCCGCGAACAGCTCCTCCAGCCCGTCGGCGAATGCCTCGGGGTCGGTGATGGCGGTCGCGGCGGTGCCGTCGAAGTAGGTGAGGTGACCGATCTGGTCGGCGACGGTCCAGCCGGGGCTCGGGGTGGCCGACGCCCACTCCTCCTCGGCCAGTCCGGCAACGATCGCATCGAGGGCCTCCTGCTCGGCCAACAGATCGCTCCGCAGCTCGTCGATTTCACCCATGTCGACCTCCCGTTCGTTCGTCGGATGATGGCACCGTCACCTCGCGCCCGTGCGCATGCCGCGCAGCATGATCTCGACCAGCGCGTCGGCGGCCTGTTTGGGCGTCGAGCGGAGCGTGGGCATCACTTCGGGCAGTGACAGCAGGCGCGCCAGGCTCGCCATCACCCGGGCAGCTGCACCGGTGTCGATGGCAGGCGTATCGCCCCGCTCGACGGCGAGGTCGAGCAGGCATCGCGTGACGGCGACCAGGTACTCGGCGTGGAAGTCACCCAGCCGCTGCGCGGCCGGCATGGTGGCGAGGTCACGGGCGAATGGCTCGGTCAGCCCGTCCACGACCCCATTTGCCGCTCCGAGGTATGCCTGCAGCGCATCGAGGGGATCCATGTCGGGCCGGATCGCCTCCATGGCCGTGCGCCCGACCCGCCAGAGGTTGCGATCCACGACGATGAGCACCAGCTCGTCCCGGCTGGGCGCCAGGCCGTAGAGGGTGCGCAGCGAGCAGTTCGAGCGCGAGGCGATCTCGGCCATCGTCAGGTGGGCGAAGCCTCCGTCGAACATCTGGCCGAGGTGGTCGAGGATCTGGCGCTGACGATCGGTGAGGCGCCGCTCGCGCTCCCGGCCGAGCACGGCCGGCGGCGGCCTCACCGAACGGAGGCGCTCCTGCAATTCGGTGGGCTCGGCCACGGCCACGTCGAACGACTCCCCGGCCCAGGTCATGGCCGCTCCAACAGGGCGGCGGGGAGCTCCACCACCCGGCTGCGCAGCCACTCGCCCAGGCTCTTGGCCTGTGCGTCCTGGCGGGTGGAGGCAGCCACGCCTTCTTCGAGCAGGTCGTGGATGACGAAGTTCAGCGACCGGAGCGCGGGCAGTCGGTAGCGATCGATGACCAGCGACGCCGTCTCGGGGAGGAGGCGCTTCAGGGTGTCGGTGGTGAGGAACTCGTCGAGCCACGCCCAGCCCCGGTCGCTGCGGGCGAAGACGCCGAGGTTGGCGTGGCCGCCCTTGTCGCCGGACCGGGCGCCGACCACCCGGCCGATCGGAGCCGTCACGGTGGGGCCTGTCGGCACGGCCGCCGCCGGCCCCTCGTCGCCTTCGACGTGCACCTCGCCCGGCGGCGCCACGGAGTCCACGACGGTCTGCTCCCCGCCGAGGACGACCACGTGTTGGGGCACGAGGTCGGCCGGTACCAGCGCCGGGCGGAACACGCCGTAGGGGGAGCCACCGGAGGGGCCGCCGCCGACGCCGAACAGGCCGGGGATGGTGGCCAGCGCGATCTCGGTGACGGAAGCGGACACCGCCCGGCCGACCTTGCGCTCGTCAGGGTCCTTGAGGGTGATCCGCCACAGTGCGACCGCCTCCTCGTTGGTCGCCGGATCGGGCTTGTCGGTCCGGACCAACCGGGTGGTGACGCTCTCGTAGTCCTCGGGACCGTAGGGGCACGCCAGCCAGAAGGCGTCCTCGACGAGCCGGGCCTTGGCCTCGACATCGAGGCCGGTGAGGGCGACGGCCAGGTCGTTGCGGAAGCCGCCCACCTCGTTCATCGCCACTTTGAGCGTGCTCGGCGGGGGCTCGCCCCTGGTACCGCAGACCCGCACGCGGTCGGAGCCGGCCTGTTCGAGGCGGATCGTGTCGAAGCGGGCCGTGACGTCGGGCCCGAGGTAGGCGGGGCTGCCGATCTCGTAGAGGAGCTGGGACGTGACGGTGCCGATCGAGACCTCGCCGCCGGTGCCGTCGTGTTTGCCGATCACGCACGAGCCGTCGGCGGCGATCTCGGCCCACGGGAACCCGACCCGTGGCATGCCGGGCACCTCCGTGAAGAACGAGTAGTTGCCGCCGGTCGCCTGGGCCCCGCACTCCACGACGTGCCCGGCCACCACCGCACCGGCGAGCGCGTCCCAGTTGTCACGTGCCCACCCGTGGTGCCAGGCGGCGGGCCCGCACACGACGGCGGCATCGGTGACGCGGCCGGTGATGACGATGTCGGCACCACGATCGAGGGCGTCGACGATTCCCCAGCAGCCCAGGTAGGCGTTGGCGGTGATGAAGCGCGACGTGTCGCCGATGGGCTCCCCGGACTCGAACTGGGCCAGCTCCACGCCGGCGTCGCGCAACTCGCCGAGCCTTGGCAGGAGGTTGTCGCCGCCGACGTAGGCGATCCTCGGAGCGAGCCCCAGCTTGGCGGCGACTCCTGCGATCGCCTCGGCGCATCCGTCCGGATCGAGACCGCCCGCATTCGACACCACCTTGATACCGCGTTCGAGGCACGTGCCCATGACCTGCTCCATCTGGGTGACGAAGGTGCGTGCGTACCCGCCCCCGGGGCGCTTGGCCTGGGTGCGGGCCAGGATCAGCATGGTCAGCTCGGCCAGCCAGTCACCGGTGAGCACGTCGATCGGGCCGCCCTCCACCATCTCCGCGGCGGCCGACAGCCGGTCACCGTAGAACCCGGAGCAGTTGGCGATGCGGATCGCCTCGGTCATCTCGGTCCCTCCTCGGCCCCTTCACCCGGGTGGCTGCCCGGCTCACCGGGTCCGGCACCCTCCGGCTCGATCACCAACAGGGCGACGCCGTTGTCCACCTGCTGCCCGCGGCCCACGAACACCTCGACCACGATGCCGTCGGCCGGGGCATTGATGTGGTGCTCCATCTTCATGGCCTCCATCACCACCAACGTGGTGCCCGCAGTGACCCGCTCGCCGGGGGCGACGCGCACATCGACCACGGTGCCGGGCATGGGTGCGGCAAGCCCCCCCGAGGGGGCCAGCGTTCCCGGCGCCACGAAGCGCGGGACGATCCGGAAGTCCACTGTGCCGCGGCGGGTCTGGATGTGGAGACGATCGCCCGCGTGCGTGACGCGCACGGTCGAGCGCCGCCCGTCGACCTCCACGTCCATGTCGAGAGGGGAGTGCCGGTGGATGCGCGCGTATCCCTCGTCCCCGACGTCAAAGGATCCGTCGCGTCGGGACCGGTAGGAGACGTGCACCGTGTGTTCGCCATGGTGTAGCGAGACGGCCTGAGCGGGCAGGCGCGCATTGCGCCATCCACTCGGCAGGTCGGCGAGCACCGGAGTCGACGCACGGTTCTCGCACTGGAGCCACAGCGCCGCCGCAGTGGCGGCCCATGTCAACTCGGTGTCGCCGAGCACCAAGGAGCGCGCCGGACCGAAGCGCTCGATGAAGTCGGTGGTCGTTTCCCCGCCGAGGAAGCGCTCGTGGCGCAGCGCGGCGGCGAGGAAGGAGCGATTGGTGGTGACGCCGCCGAGGTGGAGCCGCTCGAGTGCCAGGGCGAGCCGCGAGGCGGCCTCCGCCCGGGTCGGGGCGTGGGCGATGACCTTGGCGAGCATCGGATCGAAGGCGACGCTGACCACCGACCCCTGCTCGACGCCGGACTCCCACCGCACGACGGGGGCCTCCGCGGGGGAGAAGGCGGCGAGGGTCCCGGTGGCGGGGAGGAACCCGGCTTCGGCGTCCTCGGCGCAGAGCCTGGCCTCGATGGCATGCCCGGCGAAGGCGATGTCGCACTGCGCGTAGCCCAAGGGCTCGCCGGCGGCGATCCTCAGCTGCTCGCGGACCAGGTCGATGCCGGTGACCTCCTCGGTCACCGGGTGCTCGACCTGGAGGCGGGTGTTGACCTCGAGGAAGAAGAACTCCCTGGTGGCGTCGTCGACCAGGAACTCCACCGTGCCTGCCGACTGGAATCCGATGGACCGGGCGAGCCGGAGGGAGGCCTCACCCATGGCGACGCGCATGGCGTCGTCGACCGCCGGTGACGGTGACTCCTCGATGAGCTTCTGGTGGCGTCGCTGGATGGAGCACTCGCGTTCGCCCAGGTGCACCAGGTTGCCGTGCCCATCGCCGAGGATCTGGATCTCGATGTGGCGCGACGTGGCGACGTAGCGCTCGAGGAACACCCGGTCGTCACCGAAGGCGCCGTCGGCCTCGCGTCGCGCCGAGGCGACGGCCGCGTCGAGGTCGGCCGGGGAGCCGACGAGGCGCATGCCCCTGCCCCCACCACCGGCGGCGGCCTTGACGAGCAAGGGGTAGCCCACGTCGTCGGCATCCCCCGGGCTCTCGGCCGAGGGGAGCGTGGGCACCCCGGCGGCCACGGCCAGGCGTTTTGCCGCCAGCTTGTCGCCCATCTCGGCGATGACCGATCGAGGCGGCCCGATCCAGGTCAGCCCGGCACCGGTGACGCCGGCGGCGAAGCCCGGGTTCTCCGACAGGAACCCGTAGCCGGGGTGGACGGCCTCCGCCCCACCGGCCAGGGCGGCGTCGATGATGGCCGCACCGTCCAGGTACCCGGAGGCCAGGCGCACCGACTCGTCGGCCTCCGACACGAAGGGGGAGGCCGCGTCGGCGTCGACGAACACGGCGATGGTGCGGACGCCCATCGAGCGGGCGGTGCGGATGATGCGGCGGGCGATCTCGCCACGATTGGCGACCAGGATCGTGGAGAAGCTCACAGCCGGAACACCCCGTAGCCCTCGGTGCCCTCGACGGGTCTGTTGCGGACCACCGAGAGGCACAGGCCGAGCACGGTGCGGGTGTCGCGCGGGTCGACGATGCCGTCGTCGCTGACCGCCCCGGTGGCGACCAGGGCGAGCGAGCCCCGCTCCTGGATGGCCTCGACCATCTCGACGATCTGGCGATCCTCCTCCTCGTCGAATTCGAGGTCCTTCCGGGCGGCCTGGCCACGGCGTACCAGCGACATCACCCCGGCGATCTGCTTGGGGCCCATGACGGCGATCTTCGCCGTGGGCCACAGGAACGTGAACCGGTTGCCGAACGCCCGACCCGACATGCCGTAGGTGCCGGCGCCGTACGAGGAGCCGATGATCACGGTGAGGTGCGGCACGGTGGAGTTGGTGACGGCATTGAGCATCTGTGAGCCCTTCTTGATGATGCCCTCGGCCTCGAAGTCGCGTCCCACCATGTAGCCGGTGACATTCTGAAGGAACACCAACGGCACGTCGATCTGGTTGCAGAGCTGGATGAAGTGCGCGGCCTTCTCTGCGGCCCGTGGGTAGATCACCCCGTTGTTCCCGACGATCCCCACCGGGTACCCGTGGATGCTCGCCCATCCGCACACGATGGTGCTGCCGTACCTCGCCTTGAACTCCTCGAAGCGCGATCCGTCGACGACGCGGGCGACGACGTCGCGGACGTCGACCGGCTGGCGCAGGTCGCGGCTGACCAGGCCGAGGAGCTCCTCGGGATCGTGCGCCGGGTCGTCGGACCGCAAGGCGGCATCAGGCCCGGCTTTCCGCCAGTTGAGGTGGGACACCACCTCGCGGCACATCCGGAGCGCGTCCATCTCGTCCTCGGCGAAGTAGTCGCCGAGGCCCGACACCTCGGCGTGCATCTTGGCCCCGCCGAGCATCTCGTCGTCGGACTCCTCGCCCGTCGCCATCTTGACCAGGGGTGGCCCGGCCAGGAAGACCTTCGACTGCTCCTTGACCACGATGTTGTAGTCCGAGAGGCCGGGCTGGTAGGCCCCTCCGGCGGTGGAGGATCCGAACACCACGCAGACCGTGGGGATGCGCAGCTTGGACAGGTCGATCAGGTCGTAGAAGAACCGTCCGCTCTCGGCGAAGTGGAAGGTCTGCACCCGGCGACCCCCGCCGTCGGTCTCGACCCGCAGGTCGGCGCCGGCCGACTCGACGAAGCTGACGTAGGGCATGCGGTTGTCCCGCGCCATCTCGAGTGCCCGCATCCACTTCTTCGCCGCGTACGGCGTGAGCGCGCCCCCGAGGACGGAGGGGTCGTTGGCGATGATGACGCACTCGGTGCCGGCGATGATTCCGATCCCCACCACCATCCCACCGCCGATCGTGTAGTCGGAGTCGTAGGCGGCGAGGGGGCTGATCTCGAGGAACGGGCTGTCGGGGTCGAGCACGTTGGCGATGCGCTCGCGCACCGGGAGCTTGCCGCGGCTCCGCAACCGTTCCATCCTCTTGGGCCCGCCGCCGGCCTCCGCCTGGTCGAGCAGGTCGTCGATGACGGCCAGCTGCTCGAGCATGTCCGCCCGGTTCTGGACGTACTGCGCCGAGGCGGTGTCGAGGGTCGATGGCAGCGGGGGAGCCAGCAGCGCTTGCTTCATTGGATGATACTAACTACGGTAACATCTGACCGTCAAGATAACCCGTGAACGTGACCCGGCGGGACCGATCGACGCACGACCGAAGGCCGTGCAGGAGGTGCGTTGCCCATGCAGACCGCCATCACCGAGATGCTGGAGATCGATGTCCCGATCCTCGCCTTCACCCACTGCCGCGACGTGGTGGCCGCCGTGACCAGGGCGGGCGGCATGGGAGTGCTCGGCGCGGTGGCGCACTCGCCGGAGCAACTCGAGATCGACCTGGCCTGGATCGAGGACGAGGTGGGCGGCCGCCCGTACGGCGTCGACCTCATCGTGCCGGCCAAGTACGCCGGCTCCGATACGGGGGGCTACACCATGGCGGACATCGCCGCCCTCATCCCCGCCGAGCACATCGCCTTCGTCGAGGAGATCCTGCGGCGCTACGACGTGCCGGACCTGCCCGACGGGGAGGCAGGACGCGGCCCGCTCGGCGGTCGGGACGCAGGCAACATGGCCGTTCCCTTCTCGGAGCGTCAGGCAGACTCGCTTCTCGAGATCGCCCTGGCCCACCGGCCGTCGCTGGTGGTAAACGCTCTCGGGCCGCCTCCCGCCCACATGATCGAGCGGGTGAAGCAGGAGGGCCGCCTCATCGGTGCCCTGGCGGGCAAGGCCCAGCATGCGGAGCGCCACGTGAACGCCGGCGTGGACGTCATCATCGCCCAGGGCGCCGAGGCCGGCGGCCACACCGGGGAGGTCGGGTCGATGGTGCTCATTCCCGAGATCGTCGATGCGGTCGCCCCGGTGCCCGTGCTCGGCGCCGGCGGCATCGGGCGGGGGCGCCAGATGGCTGCGGCCATGGCGCTCGGTGCGCAAGGCGTGTGGTGCGGATCGGTGTGGCTCACCACCGAGGAAGCCGAGACCCACCCTGTCGTCAAGGCCAAGTTCCTCGCCGCCACCTCATCGGACACGGTGCGCTCGCGGTCGCGCACGGGCAAGCCGGCCCGCCAGCTGCGATCGGCCTGGACCGACGAGTGGGACGACCCGGCGACCCCGATGCCCCTGGGGATGCCCCTGCAGCCCGTCTTGGTCAACGACGCCATCACGCGCATCGACCGGGCTGCCTACCGTCCGGGCTCCGGCGCCGAGCACCTGGCCAACTACTTCGTCGGTCAGATCGTCGGCTCGATGAACGTGACCAAGACGGCTTCCCAGGTGGTCTTCGACATGATCGACGAGTTCATCGAGGCGGTCCAGTCGCTCGGCCACCAGCTCGAGTCCTAGGGGACCGGCCGCCCGCTGTGCCTCCGGTCGACGCCGTGGGCCGCAGGCACGTTCCGCCCGGCCCACCAGGGCTTAGGAGATTCCTACTCGGGACTTATGTTTCCCTTACGTGGTGGGTGTCCAATGGGGTGGAAGAACGTGACTGCGGCCCACGGGGATCCGCAGGTAGCCCGAAGGTAGGCAGACATGAGCGAGATGTGGCATCCCTCGACAGGCCCGCAGGAGGCGGAGGAAGGCAGCACGGCCGGCACGTCCGTGCCCCCGGACGCCGACCAGTATCCGGGCCTGCCCACTCCCCCTGCGGGCGGAGCCCCGATCCTGCCCGCCCCCCCGTACGCCGGTCCCGCCGGCCCCCAGCAGTGGGTCGCGGTACCCAACTCCCTGACTGCCGGCCCCGGAGCGCAGGACCCCACCGGTCGCTACGCGTCGGTGGCCGCCGGCCCCCCGACGCCGCCTGCGGGCACCTGGGCGCAGTCGCCGTGGCCGGGTTGGGGTCCCGGAGGATCCCAGGGGGTGCCGCCTGGCGGGGGATGGGGTGGCGGAGTGCCGGGGGCACCGCCCCCGCCGAGTGGTTGGGCGGCTCCCGGCTTCACCAGCCCGCCGCCGCAGCCGGGTCCGGCGAAACGGCGACACCTCCCGATGGTCGCCGTGGCCTCGATCGCCGCCGCCGCCATTCTGCTGGGGGCGGGGGTCGGCCACCTCGTGTGGTCCGCCCAATCAGGCACCAACGCCATCGCCAGTCCCAACTCGGGGCTCCCGTCCGGGTCGGGATCGTCGGGCAGCGGGTCCTCCCCGTTCGGGTCGGGATCGTCTGGGAACTCCTCCACGGGTGCCGGGGCCCCCTCGGACATCTCCGCCATCGCCTCGAAGGTCGACCCGGGCCTGGTGGACGTCAACACCAACATGAGCTACCAGAACGAGCAGGCGGCAGGCACCGGCATGGTGCTGACGTCCTCCGGTGAGGTCCTCACCAACAACCACGTCATCGACGGTGCCACCAGCATCAGCGTGACCGACATCGGGAACGGCAAGACGTACACGGCGAACGTCGTCGGGTACGACCGCACGGGCGACGTGGCGGTGCTCAAGCTGGTGGGTGCCAGTGGCCTGCAGACCGTGACCACCGGCACCGGGTCGGCGGCCATCGGCCAGGCCGTCGTGGGCGTCGGCAACGCCGGAGGGTCGGGCGGGACCCCGAGCGCGGCGGGTGGTTCGGTGACCGCCACAGACCAGTCCATCACCGCCAGTGACAACGGAGGCGGCAACGCCGAGAACCTGTCCGGGCTCATCGAGATCAATGCCGGCATCCAACCCGGCGACTCCGGCGGCCCGCTCGTCGGCACCTCCGGCCAGGTCATCGGCATGGACACCGCCGCATCGACGGGCTCCGGCTACCAGGTGGCGGCCAACCAGGCCTACGCCATCCCCATCGCTACGGCCCTCTCGGTCGCCGGCCAGATCGAGTCCGGCCACGCATCGTCCACGGTGCACCTCGGTGCAACCGGGTTCCTGGGTGTCGAGGTCGCGGCGTCGGGCGGTGCCAATGGCAGTGGCGGGTTCGGCTCTGGAGCTTCCGGCAGTGCAAACGGTACGACGACGTCCGGCGCGGTCGTGGACGGGACCGTCTCCGGCTCTCCGGCCGACCAGGCCGGGCTGGCCCAGGGTGACGTCATCACCGCCATCGACGGGAAGTCGATCTCGTCGTCCTCGGACCTGAGCAACCAGCTGGAGGCCGACCATCCCGGGGATGCCGTCCAGCTCCAGTGGACCGACCAGTCGGGCCAGACGCACACGGCGAACGTGAAGCTGGTCAACGGCCCGGCGGCCTGACGGCCGGCCGGCCCGGACGCCGTCACGCTGCGCCGGCGTGGCCCGCGGGCCGCGAAATGGACGAATGGCCCTATCGGGGCCCACCGGCCGACCCCGACAATGTTCCAATGGGAATGAGAGAACCGCGGTGCAGGCCGGCCGGCGCCCGCTGGGGAACGGCCGCCTCCGCACTCCGGGTCGGGGCCTGATGTCCGTCCGCCCGACGTCCGTCGGTCCACCGATGGCACGGATCGAACGAGGTCACCGGGGGGAGCGCCGGCCCGATTCCGGCCAGGCGGGGGCGAAGCGCCAGTTCGACAGCCGCCCGCTCCTCGTGTTCTGGGAGATGACCAAGGCCTGCGAGCTGGCCTGTGCCCACTGCCGGGCCGATGCCCAGCGCGACCCGGGCCCGGACGAGCTCTCGACCGCCGAGGGCTTCGCCCTGATCGACGACCTGGCCGGGATCGGTCGTCCACGCCCGATCCTGATCCTGACCGGCGGCGACTGCCTGAAGCGCGACGACATCGTCACCATCGCGGCCCATGCGAAGTCGATGGGCGTTCCGGCGGCGATCGCTCCGTCCGTGACCCCCCAGTTGACGTCCCCCCGGCTGTGGGCGCTGTGCGAGCAGGGGGTGAAGACCGCATCGCTGAGCCTGGACGGTGCCACAGCGGGGACACATGATGCCGTGCGCGGCATCGACGGCCATTTCGAGGCGACGCTGGCAGCCATCAGCCGGTTGCAGCGTCACGGCCTCACCGTCCAGATCAACACCACGGTCATGCGGTCCAACATCGGCGAGCTTGCCGACATCGCTTCGCTCATGCACGAGATGAACGTCGACATCTGGGAAGTGTTCTTCCTGATCACCACCGGTCGTGGCACCGGCATCGAGGCATCGACCGCGGAGGAGAACGAGGACATCTGCAACTTCCTGGTCGACGCATCGCAGTACGGATTCACCGTTCGCACCGTCGAGGCGCCCTTCTTCCGGAGGGTGGCCCTGGAGCGCAGGCGGGCAGGGGGCATGCCGGCCGAAACGGAGTTCGAGCACGGTGCCCTCTACTCGCAGCTCCACGACCGGCTGCAGACGCTGTTGGGGCCGCCGACGGCGCCCGTGCGTGCCCCGAGTGCCGCGACCCGTGACGGGAAGGGGATCATCTTCGTCGCAGCCGATGGGGACGTCTACCCGTCCGGGTTCCTTCCGCTGCGTCTCGGAAACGTCCGCGACCAGAGCCTCATGCAGATCTACCGCGACGACCCGCTCCTCCGTGCCATCCGTGACGCCGACTTCGCCGGACAGTGCGGTGTCTGTGAGCATGCCGATCTCTGCGGTGGCTCGCGCTCCCGGGCCTATGCGGCGTCGGGCGACCCGCTCGGAGAGGATCCGGGGTGCATCCTGACGCTGGCCGGCGCCGCCCCGCCCCACCCGTAGGCCCAGCCGGAAGGTCGGTGTTCGTCCTCGGCGCCGCCGCCCGGACCTGCGCCCGGACCTACCGCAGGGGGAGGACCACCGGGTGATGGTCCCCGCCGAGCTCGAGTACCTCTTCGAAACCCTGGCGGAAGCTGTCCACGAGCACGTCGGCGTCGGGGACGGCCCCGCCGTCGATAGTGATGCCCACGCAGCAGGTCCCGTTGTAGGAGAGCAGCGTCACGTTGACCGCCGATCCGGTGGTCGGCCCGAACGCGTAGTACCCCGACACCGGTGCCCCGCAGAGATAGATGGGGACCTTCATACCGGGCACGTTGCTGGCCAGGAAGTCGATGTGCTTCAGCATGCCGCCGACCACGCTTGACGGAAGCAGGTTGAGCGTCCCGGCGATGGCATTCGACAGCGGCAGGGCACGGTCGTCCCTGGCCACCCTGCACCGCTCGCCGGTCAGGCGCACACGCTCGGCAGGGTCGGCCACCCCGACGGGCACCGCGAACCGCTCGAGGGTGATGCGGTTGCCTGCAGCAGGGTCGCCCTCTTTGCGGATCGAGATCGGCAGGGTGATCCTGAGCTCGTCGACCGAGGTTCCGTGCCGCTCGTGGTAGCGACGCAGCCCTCCGGTGACCGAGGCGACGAAGGCGTCGTTGATGGTGCCGTCCACCGAGGTCCCCGCTCGCTTGAGGTCGCGGAAGTCCACGGCGATCATGTCGAGGTGCCGGTCGAGGCTCCGGTCAGTCATCACCGGCGACAGGGTGTCGGAGACCGGAGCGACGAACCTACCGACGGCCAAAGCGGTGGAGAGGGCATCGGACGTCGAGCGCACCGGGTTCCTGGCCACGTGCACCGCGGTGGGGAGCGCCTCCGACAGTCCGTGCCGGAACGTCTCGAAGACCCGGTGCCAGTCGTAGGCCAGAGACTCCCGGACCAATTCGGCGGTGCCCGGGACCTGCTCGTGGACAGCGGCCAGGGGGACCTGGACATCGGGATCGGACTCACTGGTGGTCTCGAACAGGAGGAATACCAGTTGCATCCCGCCGATCCCGTCGGTCAGCGAGTGGTGGACCTTCATGACCAGAGCGGCGCGGTCGTCGGCCAGGTTCTCGACGAGGGTGAACTGCCACAGCGGCCGCGAGAGGTCGAAACCGCTCATTGCCTCCATCCGGGCGAAGTCGATCACCGTGGCCGGAGTGTGCGGACTCGGGGCGTCGAACCGGTGCAGGTGCAAGGACAGGTCGAAGTCGACGTCGACCCAGCGCGGGGCCGCCAGTCGACCCGGTGGTGCGACCGGCACCTGCCGGAATCGGGGGATCTGGTCGACTGCACGCCCCAGCCGGGCGGCGAGCACATCGAAATCCAGCTGCTGGTCGAGCCAGGCGATGGCCAGGATGGTCGACCGCAGGGCGGGATCCTTTTCGAGATACCACGAGAAGGCATCGGTGTCACGCATGAACAGCTCGGTCTGGTCCCCCATCGTTCCCTCCTCGACGACGATGCCCCTATTCGAACCTAGGCCACTTTGCCCTGCACGTTTAGAGTCGAAGGTCACGATTCGTGCCACCACGGAGGGGGCGGTCGGGTCCAGGCGGGAAAACCTGCCGAAGGACCCTGTTCATGCGGACCACCCGGCCGTATGGTGCGCTGAGGGCACGGACCGGAACAGGGAGGTGGGACGTGGAGAGACTGAACGCGCTCGATGCCGAGTTCCTTCATATCGAGGACGGCATCGTCCATATGCACATCGCTGGGGCCTGCGTGTTCGACGACCCGCCCCCCCCGTTCGAGGACCTCGAGCGACTGGTCGCCTCCAAGCTGCACCTCATCCCGCGTTACCGCCAGCGTGTCCGCTCGGTCCCTTTCGAGCTGGGCCGGCCGGTCTGGGTGGACGATCCCCACTTCGACCTCGGCTACCACCTCCGCCACACGGCGCTCCCCACTCCAGGCGACGACGCGGCGTTCGACCGCCTGATGGGGCGGCTCATGTCGCAGCCGCTCGACCGCGAGCGGCCGCTGTGGGAGGGATGGTTGGTGGAGGGCCTCGAAGGCGGGCGATGGGCCCTGGTGTTCAAGATCCACCACTGCATGGTCGACGGGATCGCCGGGGTCGAGTTGCTCACCATCCTGCTGGACCTCGAGGCCGACACCGCGGTCGGCGAACCCGTGCCGTGGGAGCCACGCCCCGAGCCGCTGGGGGCCCTGAAGGTGTTCGACGCCTGGGGCGGTCTGGTGTCCAACGCACTGGCGGCGGCCAGGGGCATCCCGAGGTCCATCGCCCACCCCATCGACGCGGCGCACTCCACCCTGACGACCGCGGAGGGGACGTTCCGTTTCTTGCGGCGCCTCGCCCCGACCAAGCCCCTCTCGATCGAGGGGCCGATCGGCCCCCACCGGGCCTATGCCCACTCGTCCGCCAGCCTTGCCGATGTCAAGACGATCCGCACCGCCTTCGGTGGCACGATCAACGACGTCGTGCTGGCGGCGGTCTCCGGCGGCTACCGGGCGCTGCTCGAGGAGCGGGGCGACGACGTCGACACCGCCGTCGTGCGCTCACTGGTGCCGGTGTCGACCCGCCATGACGACGGTAGCGGGGTGGCGGACAACCGGGTCACGGCCCTGCTGTACGACCTCCCGGTGCAAGTGGCCGAGCCGGTCGAGCGCCTCGGGACCGTGCACGAGGAGATGTCCAAGCTCAAGGCCTCCCACATCGCGGAGGCGGGCGTCATGGTGACCTCGGTCGGCAACCTCGCCCCGCCGATGCTGGTGGGGACGTTCAGCCGGATGGCGATCAGCGGGATGCACCGGTTCGGGCAGCGCTCGCTCAACACCGTCACGACGAACGTGCCCGGGCCACAGATCCCCCTCTACTGCCTCGGGCACGAGATGCGCGAGTACCGCCCGTTCGTCCCGATCAGCCACGGGATCCGCGTCGGAACCGCGATCCTCTCCTACAACGGGCGCCTCTTCTTCGGGATCACCGGTGACTACGAGTCGATGCCCGACGTCGGAGTGCTGGCCGACGCGGTCACCGCGGACATCGAGTACCTCGTCGGCCGGGCCCGGGGGCGCCTCGCCGGCTGACCGGACGGGCTCGGGCTCGTGGTGGGGGCATGGGCCGGTACGGCCCGACCGCTCATCGGGCGGGCCCTCCGGCAGGTGCCCCCACCGCCGGGTGAGGAGGTGCCGGCTCCGCTATCGTCAGCCAGGTGCGGGAGATCCTCGCTCCCATCGTCGGGTGGGGATGCGCCGGAGGCCGGGTGTCGCGATGAACATCGTGGTCAGCAACGTGAAGGGCGGCGTGGGGAAGACGACCACGTCGGTGTACCTGGCGGCAGCGGCAGTGGACCGCGGCTGGGAGCAGGTGACGCTCATCGATGCCGACCGTCAGGCCTCCTCGGCGGAGTGGTTCGAGGTGCGCCCGCTCGAGGGCGTGGACCTGGTGGAGGCGCCGTCCGAGCGCACCGTGTCGCGGGCCCTGGCCGGCCACGGCGGGCTTGCGGTGGTCGACACGCCCCCGGGCGACGAGCGCATCGTGCGGGCCGCACTGGACCGGGCCGATGCCGTGGTCGTCCCGACCCGGGCCGGCGGCGTCGAGTACACGCGGGTGGTCGCCACGCTCGAGATGATCGGCCCTAGGACCTCCTACGGGGTGGTCATCTGTGCGGCCCGGCTGGGCACCAACGACCTGGACGAGACCGTCGCCTGGTGGACGGGGTCCGGGGTCCCGATCTGGGGGATCATCCCCGAGCGGGTCGGTATCGCCTCAGGGCCCGAGTCCAGGCTGTACCGCGAGGGCCTGGACGCCTACGACGGGGTGTTGAAGAAGGCCCTCCGCAAGCGCGCCGGCTGACGGTCAGACTCCGAGGTCGCCGGGCCCGGAGGGAACGTCGACGGCGTGCTCCTCGAGGGCGGCCAGTGGCACCACCTCCAGGGCCCGCTCGTGGGTGGAGGCGAGGACGACGTAGGCGCCGGCGCCGTCGAGGTGGGCCCGCAGCCAGTTGGCGGCGGTGACGCACCACCGGTCCCCGGGCACCAGCCCGGGGAACCGATACTGGGGCATCGGCGTGGTGAGATCGTTGCCGATACGTCGCTGGTGCTCGAGGAACTCGACGGTGACCACCGCGCAGATGGTGTGGCTGCCGAGGTCTTCCGGCCCGGTGCTGCAGCACCCGTCACGGTAGAAGCCGGTCACCGGGTCGGTGCCGCACGGCTCGAGCTGGCCGCCCAGGACGTTCCGCTCTCCCATCCATGCAGTATCCCCCACGGAGAGCGGGTGCATGTGGCCTTCGCCGGTGTCCGGCCGGGCCACCTGCGTGCCGGGCCAACTGGGCCGAGGGCGGCGCGCTCCCGGGCCCGGCCCCCGGCGGACTCAGTTGTAGCTTTCGAGCTCGGTGCTGTCGCCCTCGCCGGTCCGGGTGAGCGAGACCTCGAACCCGTCGACCCTGTCGATCCGCTGCAGGGCGTCGACATGGCCGCGACCGCTCCCGCTCCACTTGGCCTTCGCCCTGGTCTTGGCGTCGCGCAGGTCCCCTGCCGCGACCAGGACTACCTCGTGGCCCTCGCCCATCCTGTCCCCGGCAAGGGGCCCCCGAGGAACGCCACGTACAGGTGCATGCGGGCAGGCTAGCGGCCCGCGTCACACGGGTTCCCGCGTGGACGCGAGGCAGCCCGGGCCTCCGTGCCTGCCACCGCCCGTGAGAGGATTCCGACATCCGCGGTGGAATCGTGACGGATGTGTCGATGCGGGGCCGACGGCACCGTCAATTGGAGGACAACGGCGTGACCCGCCATCGACACCGACAGAGGAGAGCACGATGCGCTACATGTTGATCATCCACAACGACGAGACCCATCCGCTGCCCGGCGGCCCCGGCTGGGACGAGCTGATGACCGACTATGCCGAGTTCAGCAAGCAGTTGGCCTCCTACGGCCGCCCGTTCACCGGCGACCCGCTCATGGGACCCGACACCGCCACCACGGTGCGTGTACGCAACGGCGAGACCCTCACCGTCGACGGGCCCTTCGCCGAGACGAAGGAGTGGATGTCGGGGTACTACCTCATCGACTGCGACGACCTCGACCAGGCGCTCCGGGCCGCGGCCATGGTCCCGTCGGCCAGGTTCGGCTCGGTCGAGGTGCGTCCCGTGGCGGAGATGTAGCCCTGGATCGCCACCGGACCGACCGCCGCCCCGGCTCTGTCGACGAGGCTCTCGAGTCCGTCTACAGGGCCGACCGCGGCCGGGTGCTCGCCCGCCTGATCGGGATCCTCGGGGACTTCGATCTGGCCGAGGACGCTCTTCAGGACGCGCTGGTGTCCGCGGCATCGGCCTGGCCGCTCCGCGGGGTGCCGGACAATCCGGCCGGATGGCTGGTCACCACGGCCCGGCGCAAGGCGATCGACCGATTGCGCAGTGCGGCCGCCTCCGATCGACGACACCGTGACTGGCGTGAGTTGTCCATCGCCTGGGACACCGGTGACGGGTCGGAGCCGATCGCCGATGACCGGCTTCGGCTCATCTTCACCTGCTGCCACCCCGCGCTCACGCTCGAGGCCCAGGTGGCGCTCACGCTGCGCTCGTTGGGGGGCCTCTCCACCGAGGAGGTGGCCAAGGCGTTCCTCATCTCCGAGACGGCGTTGGCCCAGAGGATCGTCCGGGCCAAGCGCAAGATCCGGCAGGCAGGGATCGCTTACCGGATCCCCCCTCCCGGCGAGCTGCCCGAACGGTTGGCCGCGGTGCTGGCCGTGCTCTATCTCATCTTCAACGCCGGCTACCTGTCCGCGTCGGGAGCCGAACTGGTGAAGGTGGATCTCTGCGATGAGGCACTGCGGCTCGTCGGTGTGGTGGTGGACCTGCTCCCCGGCGAGCCCGAGCCGTTGAGCCTGGCGGCGATGATGTACTTCCAGGACTCGCGCCGTGAGGCACGGGTGGACGCCGGCGGGATCCCGATCACGCTCGAGGAGCAGGATCGCTCACGGTGGGACGCAGCCAAGGTGGCGACCGGCCTCGCCCTCCTCGCCCGTGCCCAGGAGACAGGCCGGGTCGGGCCGTACCTGTTGAAGGCATCCATCAGCGCCGTCCATGTCGGGGCACCCCGCTCCGATCTCACCGACTGGGCGACGATCGTCGACCTCTACGACCGGTTGCTCGAGTGGGAGCCGACTGCGGTGGTCCGGCTCAACCGGGCGGTGGCCGTGGCCATGGCCGACTCGCCTGCTGCCGGCCTGGAGCTGGTGGACGATCCGGGCCTGGCCGCCGAGCTCGCCGCGTACCACCTCTATCAGGCGACCAGAGCCGACCTCCTGAGGCGTTCGGGGCGGCTCGACGAGGCCGCCGTCGCCTATCGACTGGCCCGAGGGAAGACCAACAACATCGCAGAGCAGCGCTTCATCGACCGCCGTCTAGAGGCCCTGGCCGCCGCGGCATCGTGACGCTCCGACCCGGTCGGACGACCGCCATCGGCAGCGGGTATCCGTCGAGACTCTCTGAACGGCCCCGGTGCTGCACCTTAGGGGTCCAACCGGAGCTCCCATCGGCACCCGCGTAAGCGTAGGCGGCCGGCCGTGGCGCCGACCCGGGTCAGGAGGTGCGGATGAAGTCGACGACCACCTGGGCCAGCTCGGGCCCCCGGTCCTCCTGGAGGAAGTGACCGCCGCCGGTGATGGTGACGTGGTGCCGGCCGGCCGCGCCAGGGATCCGAGCCTGCAGGGCGGCGTCCGAGCCGGCGGTGATGGGATCACCGTCGCTGAACGCGGTGAGGAACGGCTTGTCGAACCCGGTGAGCACCTCCCACGCCGCACGGTTGGCCGCTGCCGCCGGGTCGTCGGGCGAGATGGGAACCAGCAGGGGGAACTGGCGGGCGCCCTCGCAGTAGGTGTCGTCGGGGAAGGGGGCGTCGTAGGCGGCGATGACCTCGGGGGCCAGGTCGGTGGTGCACCCGGCGTTGACGATGACGCCGGTGGGGAAGTGCTCCACCTCCTGGGAGAACGTGAGCCAGCCGAAGAACGCCTCACCCGGGGTGGCATCGCCGGTGGGGAGATAGGTGTTGGCCGCCACGACGCGGGCGAACCGGTCCGGGTGCTCCGCCACCAGTCGCAGCCCGATCAGGCCGCCCCAGTCCTGGCCGACCACGGTCACCTCGTTCAGCTCGAGATGGTCGAAGAGGAGGCTTCGGATCCACTCCACGTGGCGGGCGAAGGTGTATTCGGTGCGGGGTGTCGGTTTGTCCGAGCGACCGAAGCCCACGAGGTCGGGCGCGATGACCCGCAGACCGCTTCCGGTCAGCACCGGGATCATGTAGCGGTAGAGGTAGCACCACGACGGCTCGCCGTGGAGCAGGAGCACGACCGGGGCGCCGGCCGGCCCCTCGTCGAGGTGGTGGACCCGCAGGGTGCCGCCGTCCTGATCGTCGATGACTGTGTAGTGCGGCTCGAAGCCGAAGCCGGGCAGCCCCTGGAAGCGGTCATCGGGGGTTCGCAGGACGTCCATGGTCGTGACCACCTTTCCTCGAGTCAATGGTTGGGGGGCTCCTGGCGCTGACGATAACAGCGTGCCGTCCCTCGCACCGCCGGCTCTTGCAGGGTCCGCACCATGGTCAGGTGGATGTCCCCACCGAATGGGTGAGCCCCGGATCGATGACCCGGGACCACTGGTAATTTCAGACGCAAGGACGTCCGGATGCCGATCTGTCCACTCGAGTCGAATGGCAGCCCACCCAGGCGGAGTACTCCTCCGATGACCGACTATTCCTGCACCCTTTCGGCCCTACGACGTCCGCGATACGTGGCTCGAGCGAACGGCGTCGCGCCCGGTTGGGTCCTCACGGCGACATGGTGACGGTCTTCGCCGCACCCGCTGGGGCTGTCACCTTCACCGAGCTGGTCGTGTCGTTGTTGCCCCAACGGGTGGTGACTGCGACCTTGTTCTCGTTGTCGCTCGGTGCGAACCCGGACAACCGTGTGTTTCGAATGGGGATCTTTGGCATCGAGGTCGAAGCGTCGGGCAACAGCTTGACGACAAGCGGCGCGGCACAGATCGATCGATCACTTCACACCAATGCTTGCTCAACTGGGGCGTCGTTTGACACCCTCGCCATCAGTGTCCGCTCTGTCAGCCGACGTTGGACCTCGACGAGCTGCTCTTCTGCGCCGATCAGAGCCGACTGGTCGATGACCCCCCAAAGGGTTGCGTACCCGCTCAGGTCGAAGAACGCCACCACCTCGTCGATCCCATGGCAGGTGAACAGGCCGGGTGCACTGGTGCTCACCTGACGCAGCCAGGGTGGCGTTCGGTCGGGTGGAGGACGCGAAGCAACTGTAGATCCGTCCCCAGGATCGGAATCTCGGGATGTCGGGATCAAATCAATAGGTCGAGCTCTCGGGGCCGTGTTCTGAGTTGACAAGCCTACGGACGCCACTTCAACTGATCGGTGCTGTTGCAATCGGACATGGCATCACCTAGGTTTCTCAGAGGTTTGACAAGTTGAACGAAGCAAACAGGGGATACTGCGTCAGCCACTTGGCATGTCGGAAAGGGAGGGGCGGGCTGAGGGCTCGCACCGCATGAAGATGGAGGAGAGACGCGACTATGAGAGCAAAACGAGCGCTGTGGGTTCGCCTGGCATCGGGAGGTGGTGCGCTGGCATTGGCCACGGCCGGTCTCGCCGGTTCGATTGGGTTGGCGGCATCCAACAGTGTGGCAGGTGCGGATACCCCTCCGTTCACGGCCACCTGCTCGCTGATTACCGGGCCGACTCAACTGAGCAATGTCGTGGTCAAGGGATCAATTTCTCCGAGCACGGTCCAGCCGGGGGGCACGTTCACTCTTGCCGGCCTTCAAATATCGCTGTCCCTGCCTTCGTCACTCGCGACGTTGATCCTTGGGAAGACAATCTCGGGAACCTTCACGACGGATTTGACCGCCACCGGGGCCACACCCGTGAGCCAGCTCGCCACGTTTGATATTCCGGTCACCACCATTACCGCTGCGAACCCCCCCCTTGTCTCTCCGGGAACGGTCGGATCATTCACAGCAGACAGTTCGGGTTCGAATTCGATCACTGTTTCCACGGGCACAACCGGTACGATCACGGCTGTGATAAGTGGGACCGCAGTGGCGCCAGGTAGTTGCACCGAGCCGTCGGAAGTCATCGCTTCGACATCGGTGGCAACACCGCCCGGAACTGTCACCAGCGTGCGACCGAATGCCGGACCGCCAGCGGGTGGCACGTTGGTGACCATCGGCGGGAGCTTCCTCGGCAATCCGACCGCGGTCAACTTCGGGAAGACGCCAGCGGTCAGCTTCAGCGGTAAGACGGCTAACTCCTTGACAGCGGTTGCGCCCCCGGGCATCAGTGGAACCTTGGACGTGCATGTAGTCACTGCAGCGGGGATATCGGCTGCCAACCCGGGAGACCATTTCACCTACACCGCTGGACCGATCGTGACGGGAGTGAGTCCGAGCACAAGCACACCGGCTGGAGGCATCTCGGTCACCATCACCGGTCAGCAGCTGGGAGGCGTATTTGCAGTCAACTTCGGTTCGACACCGGCAGCCAGCTTCACGGTCAATTCGGCCACATCGATCACCGCCGTGGCTCCTGCTGGGAACGGCTTGGTCAATGTCACGGTGACCGGAGTTTATGGCCCTTCTTTGGCGGGCACTTCGGTGATCAGCGCTCAGGATCTCTTCAACTACCGAACGGGATACTGGCTGACCGCTAGTGACGGTGGCGTATTCAATTATGGAAGCTCGCCATTCGAGGGCTCCGCCGGCGGCACCCCGCTGAACAAGCCGATCGTGGGCATGGCATCGACGCCTGACGCTGGCGGTTACTGGCTGGTGGCGAGTGACGGCGGCATCTTCACCTACGGCGATGCCGGCTTCTATGGCTCTGCCGGTGGCACCCCACTGAACAAGCCGATGGTGGGCATGGCATCGACGCCGGACGGTGCCGGATACTGGCTGGTGGCGAGTGACGGCGGCATCTTCACCTACGGTGACGCCCAGTTCTTTGGCTCCGCCGGCGGCACCCCGCTGAACAAGCCCATCGTGGGCATGGCATCGACGCCTGACGGTGGCGGCTACTGGCTGGTGGCGAGTGACGGCGGCATCTTCACCTACGGTGACGCCGCCTTCCATGGCTCCGCCGGTGCCACCCCGCTGAACAAGCCGATGGTGGGCATGGCATCGACGTCTGACGGCGGCGGCTACTGGCTGGTGGCGAGTGACGGCGGCATCTTCACCTACGGTGACGCCACCTTCTATGGCTCCGCCGGCGGCACCCCACTGAACAAGCCAATGGTGGGCATGGCTGCTGTCTCCTGAGTAGCTCGGCTACAAGTCGTCGCAGAGGGCCGGGGGCATTTCGCCCCTGGCCCTCTGCCATTGAGGGGGACACCCACGCGGCTGGTCATGTGAGTCCGCCGCTGATTCGCGAGCCCTCGCCCGAGCCACAACCGACACGTCGTACCATGCAGACATGAGCGAAAAGACAAGAACCGATCCTTCGGAAGAGCCGCTGATCGGCCTGAAGCCTCGCAGCCACGAGGTGACCGACGGGCCCACCCGGGCTCCGGCCCGGGCCATGCTGAGGGCGGTCGGGATGACCGACGACGACTGGGACAAGCCGCAGATCGGCGTGGCGTCGTCGTGGAACGAGGTCACCCCATGCAACCTCCCGCTCCACCGGTTGGCGGAGCGGGCCAAGCAGGGGGTTCGCTCCTCCGGAGGGTACCCCCTCGAATTCGGGACGATCGCGGTGTCCGACGGGATATCGATGGGTCACGAAGGGATGCGTGCCTCCCTGGTCAGTCGCGAGGTCATCGCCGACTCGGTGGAGACCGTCATGCATGCCGAGCGGTTCGACGGCATGGTGACCCTGGCCGGGTGCGACAAGTCGCTTCCCGGGATGCTGATGGCCGCCGCCCGCCTCAACCTGCCCAGCATCTTCGTCTACGGCGGAACGATCCTCCCGGGACGGGTGCGTGACCGCGCCATCGACATCACCTCGGTGTTCGAGGCGGTCGGCGCCCACGCGGTCGACGCGCTCACCGACGAGGAACTGAGCCTCATCGAGCACAACGCCTGCCCGACCGAGGGCTCGTGCGCCGGCATGTTCACCGCCAACACCATGGCGTCGGTGGCCGAGGCGCTGGGCATGTCGCTGCCTGGGAGCTCGACCCCCCCGGCGGTCGATCGACGGCGCGACGACTCGGCCCATCTCGCCGGACAGGCGGTGGTCGCCCTGTTGCGTGCGGGCATCCGGCCGCGTCAGGTGATGACCAAGGCGGCCTTCGAGAACGCCATCGCCGTCACCATGGCCCTGGGCGGCTCGACCAATGCGGTCCTCCACCTCCTGGCCATCGCCCACGAGGCCCGGGTGGAGCTCGCGCTCGACGACTTCAACAAGGTGGCCGCCCGGGTTCCCCACCTGGCCGACACCAAGCCCCACGGGAAGTACCACATGAGCGACCTTGACCGGATCGGCGGGGTCCCGGTGGTGATGCGGGAGCTCCTCGACGCCGGCCTGCTGGACGGCGACTGCATGACGGTCACCGGGAGGACGGTGGCGGACAACCTGGCCGCGTTGGACCCGCCCGCCCCGGACGGCGACGTGGTGCACGTGATCGCCGACCCGATACACAGCCAGGGGGGGATCGCGGTGCTGACCGGCTCCCTCGCCCCCAATGGCGCCGTGGTCAAGGTCGCCGGCATCGACCAGCTGACCTTCGAGGGGCCGGCGCGGGTGTTCGACGGCGAGGACCTGGCCATGGAGGCCATCCTGTCCGGCTCCATCCAGCCCGACACCGTCGTGGTCATCCGGTACGAGGGACCCAAGGGAGGGCCGGGAATGCGCGAGATGCTGGCGGTCACCGGTGCCATGAAGGGAGTTGGACGGGGAGGGGACTGCGCTCTCGTGACCGACGGGCGGTTCTCGGGTGGGACGCACGGGTTCTGTATCGGCCACGTGGCTCCCGAAGCCGTCGACGGGGGCCCCATCGGACTGGTGGCCGACGGCGATCGGATCATGGTGGACGTGGTGCGCCACACCATCGACCTGCTGGTCGACGACGAGGAGCTCGAGCGCCGGAGAGCCGGGCTCGAGCACCCCGCTCCCCGGTACACCACCGGGGTGCTGGCCAAGTACGCACGCCTGGTCACCGGAGCCGAACGGGGTGCGGTGACCGAGCCCTGACCGGGCTCTACCTCGGGATGATGTGGCAGTCGCGCAAGGCGCTCGACCTGTTGTGTGACCCGCGCTCTGTCGTCCACGGCACGGTGACCGACAGGGCGGGCACGCAGGGTGACGTCAAGGTGTACGGCCGGGCCGTGCCGGTGGACGATGCGGGCACGCGCGAGCGCTACTGCCGGGCCCTCGAGGCCCGTATCGGCTGGAAGCCGGAGGGGGACTTCCACCTGTTCGCGGTGGACATCACCGAGGTGGGCTACTTTGTCGTGGCGGAGAGGGGCACGTGACCCGGACCTGGGCCCCTCCCGCGGCACCCCGGTGGCGCACACCGGTGGGCAGCCGTCACGCCCGGGCCCTGTTGCCTCATGTCAAAACCTCCGCCTAGACACCGGGGGCCTGATTCATTGCCTCAAATAAAACCTCCGCCTGGGGTCGCTGGTTGAAGGCCCTGTTCACCGGTGGTTTGACCGGCGCGGCAGCCTTGCTGAGGGCGATGCGTTCCAACTGAGTGGTGAGGCTTCGGATCTCCCGATAGAGGTCCCCAGGGCGGACGGCGTCCATGGTCTCCTGCAAGGCCGTGCGGTCGTCTCCGGCCAGTGTGGTCCTGGCCATGGCCCGCTCGAAGGGGGTGCGGGCCTGGGTCGTGTCGCTTGGTCACCTTGGACCCGTTGCGCTGCTTGAAGACGATCTTCTGCTGGGCCAGCACGTGGTTGGTGAAGGTCCGGTCGAGCTCCCAGATCTGGTTGAGGATGGAGAGCTCGGCGTCGGTGTCGAACCGCAGGTAGCCGACCAGCTCTCTCACGTGGGTCCAGTTCTTCTGCTCGACGTGGGACCCGTCGTTCTTGTTGCCCGGACGGGAGCGGGTGAAGGTGATCCGGTGCTCGGTGCAATAGGCCAACAGGTGGTGGTTGATGAACTCGGATCCGTTGTCCGAGTCGATCCCGAGGATGGGGAACGGGAACAGTGCCGCCACGTGCTCGATGGCCTCGAAGACCCAGATGGCTGCCTTGTTCTTGACCGACCGGTTGACGGTCCACCCGGTGGCGATGTCAGTAACGGTAAGGGTGAAGCAGAACTCACCACTCGAGTTGCCGCCCTCGTGGCCGACCAGGTCGATCTCCACGAACCCAGGCAGATCCTCGCTCCACTCGGCCCAGGTGCGGATCGGGATCTGGGACTTGAGCAACGTGCCCGGCTTGGTGTGGGAGCGTCCCCGGAAGGCCAAGGCGGCCCGTTCTGGGGCCAGCAGGCGGTCGATGGTGGCCGCGCTCATGGACATCAAGATGGCGGCCTCGGTGTCGCTCAGGTCGAGGTCCCCGTCCCGTCGATAGAGAGGCACGACGACGGTCAGCATCGGGGCCAGGCGCTTGCCGGCGGGACAGCGGGTCAGCATCCAGCAGATGGCCAAGGCGGCCCGCACGGGCGGCGTGAACTTGGAGGTCCGGGGCGCCCCGGGGCCTCACCACCTTGATCGTCCCAGCCTCCCGCAGGGAGGCCCTGGCGTGATCCCGGTGCCATCCGGTCAGCCCCACCAGCTCGTCGAGGATCCGAGCCCTCTCCGTCCTCGATCCCCGCTTGTAGGTGGTAGCCAGTTTCTTGGTCACTGCCTTGCGTTGTCCCATCGAGAGCTCCATGAGGTCATGGCGTAACCCACGACGTCCTCAATCCCATGGACCCCCGCTAGGCGGAGATTCTTAGTTGAGGCAACGTATTGGTCTACGCGGAAGTTTCTGATGAGTCAATGCGAGGGCTTGCCGTCGTGTCCCCGGCCATGTCAGAATATCCCCACTATGTGCGCCAGCCCGTTCCGACTCGTCGACAGCCTGGTACTCGTTTCGTAGCGCACACGACGCTCTTTCGCCGTGTGCGCATTCCGACCTCCCAGATGGGAGGTCGTTTTCATGTCCCGCCACAACTGGGCGACCACCGATCCGGGGGCCGGTCCCGATCGACCACCGACAGACCGACCATCGCCGACAAGGGAGCACCCGATGGAACTCACAGGAGCACAGGCCCTCATCAAGAGCCTCGAGATGCAGCAGGTGGAGGTCATGTTCGGACTGCCCGGCGGTGCCATCCTGCCGGTCTACGACCCGATCATCGACTCGTCGATCCGGCACATCCTGGTGCGCCACGAGCAGGGTGCCGGCCACATGGCCGAAGGGTATGCGCAGGTGACCGGTCGGCCGGGCGTGGCCATGGTCACCAGCGGCCCCGGAGCTACCAACGTGGTCACGCCGCTGGCCGACGCCTACATGGACTCGATCCCCCTGGTGGCGGTGACCGGGCAGGTGGCAACCACCTCGATCGGGACCGACGCCTTCCAGGAAAGCGACATCACCGGCATCACCATGGGGATCACCAAGCACAACTGGCTAATCACCGATGGCGCCGACATCCCGAGGGTGGTGGCCGAGGCGTTCCACGTGGCCACCACCGGGCGTCCGGGCCCGGTGCTGATCGACATTCCCAAGGACGTGGCCATCAAGCCGATGGAGTGGTACTGGCCCGAGCCCTCCGACCTCGACCTGCCCGGGTACCACCCGGTGACCGAAGGGGACCCGGCCCTGGTGCGCGAGGCCGCCGAGCTGCTGCTGGCCGCAGAGCTGCCGGTCATCTACGCCGGCGGGGGGATCCTGAAGGCCCGCGCCGCCGAGGCACTGCGCGAGCTGGCCGAGCGGACCGGCATCCCGGTGGTCACCACGTTGATGGCGCGCGGCTGCTTCCCCGACTCGCACCCTCTCTGCCTGGGGATGCCCGGCATGCACGGGAACTACACCGCGGTCACCGCCATGCAGCGGTCCGACCTGCTGATCGCCCTGGGAAGCCGGTTCGACGACCGGGTGACCGGCCGGGTCGACGCCTTCGCCCCCGAGGCCAAGGTCATCCACGTGGACATCGACCCCGCCGAGCACAACAAGGTCCGCCGGGCCGACGTCGCCATCGCCGGCGACTGCCGCCTGGTGATCGACGAGCTGCTGTTCGCCCTCGACGCACTGGGGCTTCCCCACTCGGAGGCCACCCGCGGCGGCTCGGGGGGAGCTCCGTCCGACGCCGTGCCCGGGGCGCCGGCCGCGGCCGGCTCGGTGGCGGCATCGTTCCCGCGCCAGCGGCTCGTCCCGTGGCGGGCGCAGTTGAGCGAGTGGCAGCAGCGGTTCCCGCTGGTCTACGACCAACAGCCCGGCTCGGGTGCGCTGAAGCCCCAGTTCGTCCTGGAGAGGCTCCGCGACGCCACGCCCGACGACACAATCGTGGTCTCCGGCGTGGGCCAGCACCAGATGTTCGCCTCGCAGTGGTGGCGGTTCGACCATCCCTACACCTGGGTCAACTCCGGTGGGCTCGGGACCATGGGCTATGCGGTCCCCGCCGCCATTGGCGCCAAGGTCGGCCGTCCGGACCGCACGGTGTGGGCGGTGGACGGCGACGGGTGCTTCCAGATGACCGCCCAGGAGCTGGTGACCGCCAGCTCGGAGCGGATACCGATCAAGGTCGCCATCCTCAACAACGCCTATCTGGGCATGGTCCGCCAGTGGCAGGAGATGTTCTACGGCGAGCGGTACTCCGAGGTCTACCTCTCCCCGGACCTGCCGGACTACGTGGGCTGGGCCGAGTCGATGGGGTGCGTGGGCATGCGGGTCGACTCGACCGAGGAGGTGGACTCGGCCATCGACAAGGCCAACGACATCGACGACCGGCCGGTGGTCATCGACTTCCGCACCGACGCCTTCGAAAAGGTCTTCCCGATGGTGGCCGCCGGTGCCTCCAACGACGACATCATCGTCGACCCCAGCCAGACCGGAGGGGACCGCTGATGAGCGTGTACGGAGCCGACAAGCACCACCACACCCTCACCGTGCTGGTGGAGAACAAGTCGGGAGTGCTGGCCCGGGTGGCCGGCCTGTTCTCCCGGCGGGGCTACAACATCTTCAGCCTGGCGGTTGCCCCGTCGGACAACGAGCGGTTCAGCCGGATCACCATCGTGGTGGACGTGGAGTCCGCACCGCTCGAGCAGATCATCAAGCAGCTGGACAAGCTCATCCCGGTGGTGTCGATCACCGAGCTCGACCCGGCGCACTCCCGCGAGCGCGAGCTCCTGATGGCGACCGTGGACGCCGGCCCGGACACCCGGGGCCAGGTCATCCAGCTGGTCGGTGTGTTCGAGGGGAAGATCGTCGACGTGGGCCCCGACCGGCTGACCGTGATGCTGGCCGGCGCCCCGAGCAAGCTCGACGATTTCGAGGATCTCATCAGCGGATATGGGATCGTGGAGATGCAGCGGACCGGTCGGGTGGCGTTGCCTATGCTCGAACGAGCCGATCGCGCCCACCCGCGCCCCGGAACGACACACGACACAGAGAAGGCAGGTTGAACACGATGGCCACGCTTTACTACGAGAAGGACGCCGACGCGAGTCTCATCGGGAACCGCAAGGTGGCGGTCATCGGCTACGGCTCCCAGGGGCATGCCCATGCCCTCAACCTGTCCGAGTCCGGTGTCGATGTGCGGGTCGGCCTTCGCGAGGGGTCGTCGTCGAAGCAGAAGGCCGAAGAGGCGGGCCTGCGGGTGCGGTCGGTGACCGACGCCGCCGCCGAGGCGGACGTCATCATGATCCTCCTGCCCGACACCGAGCAGGCCTCCGTGTACGAGGCGGAGATCGCCCCCCACCTCGAGGCCGGCGACGCGCTCCTCTTCGCCCACGGATTCAACATCCGGTTCGGCCTGATCGCGCCGCCGGCCGACGTCGACGTGGCCATGGTGGCGCCCAAGGGCCCGGGCCACCTGGTCCGCCGGACCTACACCGAGGGCGGGGGCGTGCCCTCGCTGGTGGCGGTGTCGGCCGACCCGTCGGGCAAGGCCCACGACCTGGCCCTCTCCTATGCCCATGCCATCGGGGCCACCCGCGCCGGGGTGCTCGACACCACCTTCGCCGAGGAGACCGAGACCGACCTCTTCGGCGAGCAGGTGGTGCTGTGCGGCGGGCTGACCGCCCTGGTGCAGGCCGGGTACGAGACGCTGGTCGGAGCCGGCTACCAGCCAGAGTCGGCCTACTTCGAGTGCCTCCACGAACTGAAGCTGATCGTCGACCTCATGTACGAGCAGGGCATCAGCGGCATGCGCTTCTCCATCTCGGACACTGCCGAGTACGGCGACCTGACCCGGGGCCCCCGGGTCATCAACCAGGCGGTCCGCGACGAGATGGGACGCATCCTCGGCGAGATCCAGGACGGCACCTTCGCCAAGGAGTGGGTGGACGAAAACGCCAACGGCCGCCCCAACTACAAGGCTCTGCGCCAGGCCGGCCTCAACCACCCGATCGAGAAGGTGGGCGCCGAGCTGCGCGACATGATGCCGTTCGTCACCGCCGGCAAGCAGAAGATCCAGGACGTGTCCGGCGGCTGAGCGCGCCGCGGCGCGGTCCGCCGGGATCAGCAAGCCAGGGCACCTACCACGTAGTTGATGCAGCCGCACAGGGCGGCGACGTCGTCGGGGTCGATGCCCGGGAACATGGCGATCCGCAACTGGTTGCGCCCGAGCTTGCGGTAGGGCTCGGTGTCGACGATGCCGTTGGCCCGGAGCACGGCCGCCACCGTGGCAGCGTTCATCGAATCGTCGAAGTCGATGGTGCCGATCACGTGGCTGCGATCCTGCTCCCGGGCGACGAACGGGGTGGCGAAGTCCGAGTTCTCGGCCCAGGTGTAGAGGATCTCGGCGGACCTGTCGCTACGGCCGGCGGAGAACTCCAGGCCCCCCTGCTCGTTGAACCATCTCACCTGGTTGTCGAAGAGGAAGATGGTGGCCAGGGCCGGCGTGTTGTAGGTCTGGTCGAGCCGTGAGTTGTCGACGGCGATGGTCAGGTCGATCGACGCCGGCACCCACCGCTCGGTGGCGGCGATGGCGGCGATGCGGTCCTGGGCGGCGGGGGAGAGCAGGGCCGCCCACAGGCCGCCGTCCGAGCCGAAGCACTTCTGCGGCGCGAAGTAGTAGGCGTCGAACTGCTCCGGGTCCACCCGGAGGCCACCGGCCCCCGAGGTGGCGTCCACCGCCACCAGGCCGCCGCCGGCGGCCGGCGCCGCCGCACCCGGGGGCCGGGTGATCTGCATCATCACGCCGGTGGAGGTCTCGTTGTGGGTCAGGGCGTAGAGGTCGATGTCCTCGCGGGCCACGGCCTCGGGGTGGGTGCCCATCTCCGAGGCGATGATCTCCGGTTGTTCGAGATGGGGTGCGTCGGCCGCGGCGGTGGCGAACTTGGAGGAGAACTCGCCGAAGCTGAGGTGCTGGCTCCTGCGCTCGATGAGCCCGAAGGTGGCGGCGTCCCAGAACGAGGTGGTGCCGCCGTTGCCCAGAGCGACGTCGTAGCCGTCGGGCAGCGAGAAGAGCTGGGCCAAGCCCTCGCGCAGGCTCCCCACCACCGACTTGACCGTCTTCTGGCGGTGGCTCGTCCCGAGGTAGGTGGTGGACACCGCGGCCAGCGCCTCGACGGCCTCGGGGCGCACCTTGGAGGGCCCGGCGCCGAATCGTCCGTCGGCAGGCAGCAGGTTGACAGGGATGGCGATGTCAGGGGTGTCGGTCACGTATGGAATCATGGCACCATGGCCCTCAAGAAAAAAAACGGCCCGGCCCAATGCTGTCGTCGGTGCACCCCGGCGCTGTGACCGGGCACCGCATCTCCGCCCGGATCGCGGCCGTCTCCCCGTCGGCGACCCTGGCCGTCGACGCCAAGGCCAAGGCCCTGCAGGCCCAGGGGGAGAACGTCATCGGCTTCGGCGCCGGCGAGCCCGACTTCCCCACGCCCGAGCACATCGTGGCCGCGGCCGTAGAAGCGTGCCGCGACCCCCGCTGGCACAAGTACACCCCCACCTCCGGCCTCCCCGAGCTGCGCGAGGCCGTGGCGGTCAAGACCCGCCGCGACTCGGGCCTCGAGGTGTCGGCGTCGCAGGTCCTGGTGACCAACGGTGCCAAGCAGGCCGTCGCCAACGCGTTCGCCACCCTGTGCGACCCGGGCGACGAGGTACTGGTGCTCGCCCCGTACTGGACCACCTACCCCGAGGCGATCAGGCTGTCCGGCGGCGTGCCCGTGGCGGTTTCCGCCGATGTGACGAGCGGATTCCGGGTCACCGTCGACCAGCTCGAGGCGGCCCGCACGGACCGCACCAAGGTGCTGCTCTTCGTGTCCCCCTCCAACCCCACCGGGGCCGTCTACCGGCGCGAGGAGATCGAGGCCATCGGCCGGTGGGCCGCCGAAGGTGGCCTGTGGGTCGTGACCGACGAGATCTACGAGCACCTGGTGTACGGCGAGGCCGAGCACCACTCGATGCCGGTGGTGGTACCCGGACTGGTGGACCGCTGCATCGTGGTCAACGGCGTTGCCAAGACCTACGCCATGACCGGGTGGCGGGTCGGGTGGATGATCGGGCCGACCGACGTCATCAGCGCGGCCACCAACCTGCAGTCGCACGAGACCTCCAACGTGGCCAACGTGTCCCAGCGGGCGGCACTGGAGGCGGTGTCGGGCGACCTGGCCGCCGTGGCGGAGATGCGCCAGGCCTTCGACCGCCGCCGGCTCATCATGCACACCATGCTCAACGAGATCGACGGGGTCACCTGCCTCCTGCCGGAGGGCGCCTTCTACGCCTTCCCGTCGGTAGAGGGACTCTACGGGCGGGAGATCCGGGGCCGGAAGGCCAGCTCCAGCAGCGAGCTGGCCGAGCTGGCCATCGAGGAGGCCCAGGTGGCGGTGGTGCCCGGCGAGGCGTTCGGTGCGCCCGGCTACTTCCGGATGTCCTACGCCCTCGGCGACGACGACCTGGTCGAGGGCGTCACCAGGCTGGCCAAGCTCTTCGGCGACGCCGGGTGAGGCCGGGGCCCGAGCCGACGTCCCCGTCTGCGCCTCCCCTCGACCACCGGGTGTCCCCGATCGATCGGGTGCCCTCGACCGACACACCGTCGTTGATCTCCAACCGAATCAGAAAGGAACACCATGGGTAGGGTGCTCGTCACCGAGAAGTTGGCCCAGCCGGGCCTGGACCTGATGGCCGAGGCCGGCCACCAGGTCGATGTGCAACTCGGGCTGTCCCCCGAGGAGTTGGTCTCGGCGGTCGTCGGCGTCCAGGCGCTGGTCATCCGCTCGGCCACCACGGTGACCGCCGAGGTGCTGGCCGCCGGCACCGACCTGGTGGTGGTCGGCCGGGCCGGCATCGGGCTCGACAACGTGGACGTGGCCGCGGCCACCGAGCGGGGGGTGATGGTGGTCAACGCCCCCCAGTCCAACATCCTGTCGGCCGCCGAGCAGGCGATGGCCCTGCTGCTGGCCCAGGCCCGCAACATCCCCCAGGCCCACGCCGCCCTGGTGGCGGGGAAGTGGGAGCGCTCCAAGTGGGAAGGGGTCGAGCTGCACGGCAAGACCCTCGGTATCGTCGGCCTGGGCCGGGTCGGCGCCCTGGTGGCCCAGCGGGCCCTGGCCTTCGGGATGCGACTGGTGGCCTACGACCCCTTCGTCTCGCACGACCGGGCCAAGCACATGGGCGTGGAGCTGATGGACCTCGAGGACCTGATGGCCGGATCCGACTTCGTCACCGTCCACCTGCCGAAGAACGCGGAGACCATCGGGCTGATCGGCAAGGACCTGCTGGCCAAGTCCAAGCCCGGCCTGCGCATCATCAACACCGCCCGCGGGGGGATCGTGGACGAGAAGGCGCTGGCCGACGCCATCCGCTCC
The DNA here is from genome assembly GCA_052326605.1 of Acidimicrobiales bacterium. GTDB lineage: Bacteria > Actinomycetota > Acidimicrobiia > Acidimicrobiales > RAAP-2 > Bog-756. Next base: position 66,136 of record JBKQMB010000015.1, read on the forward strand.
GGCCAGGTGCAGGGTGCCGGCCTCGACGTGTTCGCCAAGGAGCCGACCACCGAGTCGCCGCTGTTCGAGCTGCCGTCGGTCGTGGTCGCCCCCCACCTGGGCGCCTCGACGGTCGAGGCCCAGGACAAGGCCGGGGTGACCATCGCCGAGCAGGTCATCCTCGCCCTCAACGGCGACTTCGTCCCCTTCGCCGTCAACGTGGCCGCCACCGACGTGTCCGAGACCGTCCGCCCCTTCATGGGACTGGCCGAACAGCTGGGCCGGATCCTGTCGTGCCTCAACGACGGGCTGCCCGACACCCTGGAGGTCGAGTACCAGGGCGGCCTGGCCGGCGCCGGCACGGGCATCCTCACGCTGTCGGTGCTCAAGGGGCTGTTCGCCGCCGGGTCGGAGGAGCCGGTCTCCTACGTCAACGCGCCGCAGCTGGCCGCCGAGCGGGGGCTCGAGGTGCGCGAGACCTCGACGGTCACCGCCCACGACTTCGTCAACCTGATCACCCTGCGCAGCGGCGACCATTCGGTGGCCGGCACCCTGGCCGGCCCCCGGGCCGAGCCCCGTCTGGTGATGATGGACGACCACACCGTGGAGGTGCCCCCGGCCCCCCACATGCTGGTGGTGCGCAACGACGACCGGCCCGGGATGATCGGCGCGGTGGGGACGATCCTCGGTGACGCCGAGGTGTCCATCTCGTCGATGGCGGTGGGCCCGTCGGCCACCGGCCACACCGCGCTGATGGTGCTCTCGACCGAGGGGAAGGTGCCTGACGAGGCGCTCGCCCTCCTGCAGGCAGCAGAGGGCATCAGCGACGTGCACACCGTCGAGTCCTGACGGCGGGGGAGACGATGGCAGACGTGAGCCGGCCGCCATTCTCCGAAGGCCAGGTCGTCACCGTCTTCCGCAGCCGTCGGCGCACCGACACGGCGGAGGCCTATCTCCGGCTGGCCGGGGAGATCGAGGCGCACGCCCGGTCGACTCCCGGGTTCGTCGACTTCAAGACGTTCGCCGCCGAGGACGGGGAGCGGGTGTCCCTGATCACCTTTGCCACCCCCGAGGCGCACCGCGCCTGGCGTGACGACCCCCGCCACCGGGCGGCCCAGCAGCGGGGGCGGGACGAGTTCTACCTCGGGTATTCCGTGCAGGTCGGGGAGTGCGACCACGTGTCGCAGTGGGTGGCACCGGGGGAGTGACCCTTCGCAGTCGGCCCGCCACCGGCCGGAAGGGCTAGAACTGCGCGGTGCCGGAGAGCGCGTCGTCCCCTCGAGCCGGGTGGTACCCCGATCCCTACCGGACCGGCTGGGTCCGCTGGTTCGACGGCACCGTCTGGACGACCCACGCGGTGGCCGCCGACCAGCCCAGTCCCGACAAGGTGGTCGAGCAGAACTGGCAGGGCGAGACCCCCGAGGAGTTGCGCCAGGGCCGGTTCGCGAAGTGGGACGTCGACATCCCCCGGGGGAACGAGCCCTCCTTCAACGGTGGTGGCGGGGTCGGCGGCCTCGAAGCCAACCGGGCGGCGCGCGCTTCGAGCAGGTACGGGATGAACGGTCCGGCACACCTGGCCCGTTGGCTGGCCGCCTTCACCATCGTCCTTGCGATGCTCGCGTGGGGTGACCACCGGCACCGGGTGTTGTTGGTGACCGTGGCCGCGGTGCTCTTCGTGGCCGCCGTGGTTGTCGGGATCAGGCAGACCCGGGAACGCGCCTACTGGAGGAGAGTCGGTCGGAGCGGTTGACGGGCCCCCCCGGTGCTCAGCCTCGCAGGTTCGGGTTGGTGGGCACCGGCGGCCAGGTGTCGCCCCCGATGGAGGGGAGCACGCCGTCCCCGGTCCTTCCCGACGCCGTCCCCGATCCGAGGAGACGCACCACCACTACGGCGAGCATGCCCAGCACGGCCAGGCGCCCTGCCCATTTGATGGATTTCCTGACCATCTGCTCACCCTACGTGACGTGCACCGGCTCCTCGGTCGCGCCCGTCGCGATCAGCCGAGCGTGCCGCCGGGCTGCATCAACGGGTCGGTCGGCACGACGTCATAGGTGCACGTAGAGGTCGTGGACGGGACCCAGTCCCACTCCAACACCCCGCTGCTCCCGCCCTGGAACTGGACCTGCTCCTTCGCCTGCAGATCGGCGTTCCGGGCGGCCAGGCTGAGGCATCCGGGGGCGGTGCCGGCCAGCATCCCGACCTCGCCACCGATGATCGGCTTGCCGAGGACCGCCGCCTGCTGGAGCCGGACACCGATCCCGTTCCACTGGTCGCCTCCCAGCAGTCCGCTCTCCACCAGGTGCTTCGGGTCGAGGGCGTGGATCTCGCCCGGCCCGGCGGGAGGGGGGTACAGCGACGGTCAGACCGTGAGCGTGTCGACTGGGCCGAATGCGTTCTTCCACCCCTACTCCAGGGTGGTCATCCTCGAGTGCGCCGACCCGAAGGGCAGCCGAGGCGCCACCGCGTCTCGGTCATGGGATCGGTGCGACCCGGAGCGCTGGAGGCGCGTCGGTCCTCCCCGTGAGCGCCTGCACGCTCCGTCGGTCCTGTACCCGCTCAGGAAGTCCGCTTCACCAGGGTGAGCGCCAGACGCGGGCAGCTGATGGCGGCCCGCTCGGCATGGCCGAGGAGCTCCACGGGGATCTCGCCGGACTCGAGGATGGGGAACCCCCACGGATCGAGGCGGATGCACTCCGGCAGCAGCTCGGCGCACACCCCGTGGCCGTCGCAGGCGATCGGGTTGATCACCAGGGAGAACCGGGGCCGCTTCACCGCGCACCCTGCCTCGGGGCGGTCCGGGGGATGGGAAGGAACGGGGAAGCGGACGTATGGCAGGGGCCCCGCTGGAGGTGGAGCCCGGCATGGTCGCCGTAGACGCGCAGGGCGGTGCGCACGAAGCGGGCCACCCCGTCGGGATGCCGGCATGCCCCGCGGCCCTCCACCAGTCCGCACAGCGACGGGATGGCGGCCACGCCGCCTCGCAGCGCGTTGGGCCGGTGGGCCAGCTGGCTCACGGCGTTGGCCAGGACGGCCAGGCCGTTGACGCAGGGGCCGCACTGCCCGGCTCCCTGGCCTTCGAGGTAGGTGACCACCCGGCTCACCTCCGAGAGGGGGCAGACGTTGGTCGGCAGCAGGGCGACCACCCCGGCCCCGATCGAGGACCCGTACTGGCGTGCCGCCTCCTCGGTGAGGGGCATGGCCAGCGCCTCTTTCGGAGTGACCCACCCGCCGCCGTAGCCGCCGAGCAGCACCCCCTGGAACGACCTGGCGTCGCCGAGGCCCAGCTGGAGGATCTCTCCGAGCGGCACGCCGAGCGGCGCTTCGACGATCCGTGGCTCGGCCCACCGACCGGTTACCGTGAGGAGCACCGTGCCCGGCGACTGCGATGTGCCGACCCGCCGGAACCACTTGGCACCGAACCGGGCGACGAGCGCGGCGTGGGCGAGCGACTCCACGTTCTGGACGAGCGTGGGCCGGCCGCCGACCCCCTGCTCGCGGACGGGCTTGAGCCCCACGAAGGTCGGTGTGGCCGGCTTGCGGCCGATGATGGTGGCCACCGCCGCCGTCTCCTGCCCGGCGAGGAACCGGTCCGGTGCCACGACGACCTCGATGTCGCACGGGTCGAGGCCGGCCTGCCGCCTCTCCTCGATGGCCCGGCTGACCGCGGGCACCGCGCCCGACGGCACGTGCACGTAGACCCGTCCGGCACCGACGGTGGCGGCGGCGAGTACGGCGCCGTCGAGCATCAGGTGGGGGAGTTGCTGGACCAGGACGCGGTCCTTGCCGCTGGCCGGCTCCCCCTCGGCCCCGTTGGCCACCACGACCGGGCTCCGCAGCCCGGCCTTGCGGACCGAGCGCCACTTGGTCCCCACCGGGAACCAGGCGCCACCGTGCCCCCGCAGGCCGCTCGCGTCCAGCTCGTCGAGGAAGGCCGTTCCCCTCCACGTGGGGACGGATCCCCACCGGTCGAGATGCTCGGCGAGGCCCACTGCTGCGCCCTGGGCGCCCACGCCGGCCAGCAGGCGCTCCGCCCCTGCCGGTGGCTGGACTGCCGGTCGCCCGGACCCGGTACTCGAACGGGCGGTGCTGGTCGGTGCCGCGGAGTTCATCATCTCTGCGACCCCACGGATGTGCCGGTGACCGTCCCCGACAGCGCACCCGAGTTCTGGTTGACGTTGAGCTGCATGGTCAACACGAGCGGGTTCGGCGCCGAAACGGTTGCCGCCACCGTGCCACCATTGAGCCCGGTCACCACGCCGTGGTAGGGGCCGAACGTCACCGAGCCCGACGAGAGCGAGACGCCGCCACCGCCGGCCGCACTCCCGTCGAGGACCACCGTCAGAGGTGTGCCCGAGGTGTTCTGCAGCTGCATGGTCAGGGTGACCTGCACCGCACCCTGTCCGTTGGGGTTGGTGGTCGTCTGCGAACCGGTCAGGGGGACGGTGAAGGGCGCGGTGGGCACGCCGGCCGAGCCCGATCCGGTCGCGGGCGCGGTGGTCGCGGTGGACTGGGTGCCGACCCCCGCGGTGGCGCCGGCCGCGGTGGCGGCGTTCTTCCGGGCCAGCTGGGCGAGGAGCGCCGCCGAGGTCCCCGCCCGATGGGACCAACCCGGGCGCAGGGGCCCTGCAAAAGCGAACACTGCGATGCCCACGGCGACGACCACCGTGGCCACGGCGGCGCCCGCCCGTGCCCCGGGGGTGAAGGTGCGGCCGGTGGACAGTCGCCAGGCCACGGTCCCGAAGACCGCGGCGGCGCAGACCACGTCCACGAAGAGGACGATCGGGAGAGCGGAGTCCGAACCGCTCCCGAGCCCGTGGAGCATTGCGATGGGCCAGCACAGATAGGCCAGCCAGTGCACGAAGCGCCACGAGGCGAAGCCGATCCGGTGGCGGAGGGCGCTGGTGATCAGCACCGCCAGCAAGAGGTCGAAGGTCAGCGCCCCCAACCCCACCCACAGGGGACGGTACGGCGTGCGGAAGGGGATGAAGGCGTCGGCGATCCCGATGGGCACGTAGCCGTCGCCCACCGTGGTGATCACGTGGACGGCGACGAAGCCGACGCAGAACAGCGAAAGGTTCCGGTGGACGTGCTGGGAGAGGAAGCGGGGCCAGCGCTGCGTGGTCCAGCCCACCGATGCCACCACCCCGACCACGACGGTGGCGGTCAACAGGATGAGCGCCACCAGCCCGGTGGACCGGGTGAGGTACCACAGCGCCTTGGAGCTGGCGCCGCTGACCGCCAGCAGGGAGGTGGAGGTCATGGTCGGCCGGCCTCCCTGTCGTGGTCGGGTGTCTCGGCCGGCCACCCGGCCACGGTCATCGTCGAGCCGTCCGGTCGGACCAGCCGGGCGGGGAGCCTTCGGCTCTCCAGCCATGCGGGAGCGGCGTTGCCCTTGACCATCGCCGCGGTCGACGCCGTGTTGGCGTCGACGCAGGTGGCGGCGGCCACCGACACCGTCTTCCACACGGGTCGCACCGGCAGCCCGGTCGTCGGGTCGACCAGGTGGTGGACCGGGTGGCCGCCCAGCGACCAGTGCCGGTTGCCCACGCCGGAGGTGGCCAGTCCTCCCGACGAGACGGCCACCGCCAGGGTCGACGAGGTGTCGCCGCAGATGTCGGCGAGCCCGACGCTGAAGCCGCCCTCCGGCGCCCCCTGCACGGAGAGGTCACCGCCGAGGGAGACCAGCACCCCGCACCCCAGCAGGGACCGGATGGCACCGGCAGCCCGGTCGGCCGCCCAGGCCTTGGCGGTGGCCCCGAGGTCGAGCATGATGCCGGCGGGCATGGCTACGGTCGAGCGCTCGGAGTCCACGGTGACCGATTGCCAACCCGGTACGGGGGCCGGCTCCGGCAGCGCGCCTTCGACGCCTGCGGCCACCAGGGGGAAGTCGCGGTCGTAGCCCAGGCGGCACAGGGCCGTGCCCACGGTCGGGTCGACGGCGCCGCCGGTCAGCACTGCCGCCCGGAGGGCCAGCGAGATCGCCTCGAGCAGCTCCGGGGAGACCTGCATCTCGTGGCCGGCGTCCGCGGCGCGCCCGAGCGCGCTGATCTCCGAGTCGGGTCGGAATCGGCTGGCCACCCGGTCGACGTGGTCGAGCTCCTGGCGGAGGATCACGGTGGCGGCCACGACCAGGGCAGGGTCGGTCACCACCAGGTCGACCCTGGTCGACCAGATCGAGGTGCGGTAGACAGCCTGGCCGGTCGTTCGTTCGGGGGTACCTGCGAGTGTGCTCAACTCGAGCCGCTCACCACGGGGGCAGGTTGCTGGGTCTGGACCGGGGCGCTGTAGGGAGGCGAGACGCTGCCTGACGAGTAGCCGCCCGACGGTTGGCCACCGGAAGCGGCTCCGGCTGACGACTGGCCCCCGGAAGCGGATCCGGCCGTGGTCACGGCGGGGGTGGAGGTGTGGCCGGGCAGGGCATGGCTGAGATAGACCCCGAAGGCGGCCACCGCGGCCACCGAGGCGACCCCGATGGTCTTGGTGATCGAACCGGCGCGGTCGAAGGCGGCGTCACGCTGGATGCGGGCGGCCCGGGTGGGATCGGACGCCCGTGCGGTGCCCCGTGCGGTGCCCCGTGACGTCCGTGGTGCGGGCTGTCGGGTGGTGATCACAGTGTCAGGTTACGGATCGATCCTGAAGCCAGGATGAAACAATTGTAAGAAGAACTGAAGAAACCCGCTGGTCAGTGCTTCGACCGGCGGCGTGCCCCGTCCCGGCGGCGATCGGCTACCCGGCGGTCTCGGCGCCGGCCCCGGCCTGGCCCGGCTGGTGGGAGGGGGCCACTGCGTGCCACGAGACCGCCATGCGCGTCCCGCCCAGCGGGGAGGTGCCGATCGACCACGACCCCCCGGTGGTGCGCACCACCGCGTCGGCGATGGCGAGGCCCAGACCGGTCCCCCCGGGCCGGTCGTCGGCGCGGTGGAACCGGTCGAACACGAGCTCCCGGTGCTCCTCGGGGATGCCCGGGCCGGAGTCGTCGACGGTCAGCGTCACCCGACCGCCGGCGTGGGCGACCCCGAGCTCGACCGACCCGCCGGGGCCCGCGTAGCGGCAGGCGTTGTCGAGCAGCACGCTGACCAACCGGTCGATCGCCTCGGCGTCGGCTCGGATCACCGACGTGCCCCGGGGGTCGCCGCCGCGGGCCAGCGTGATCGATGCGGCATCGGCCACCGCTTTGAACCGCTCCACGCACGATTCGCCGACCACGGTGAGGTCGACGCACTCCTCGGTCCGGCTGTCGGGGACGTCGCCGTCGGCACGGGCCAGCCAAAGCAGGTCGTCGACGATGGACCGCAATCGGCCGCTCTCCGAGGAGATCCGCTTGAGGGTGGTCTGGTAGCTCTCGGGGTCCCGCTGTCTGCTCAGCGCCAGGTCCACCTCCGCCTCGATGACGCTCAACGGGGTCCGGAGCTCGTGGGACGCGTCGGCGGTGAACTCCGCCTGGCGTTTGCGGATCTGTTCGATCGGGGCCGAGGCGCGCAGGCCGACCACGAAGGAGCCGGTGAACGTCACCAGTAGCAGGAGGGCACCGAGCACGGCTTCGACGAGGAGCAGGTCCCCCCGGGCCTGGGTGACCTTCGAGATGCTCTCGCCGGCGATCAGCCACCCGTCTGATGTGGCTTCCGCGTCGTAGCGGAACGTGCTCCCCGCCGTCGCCAGCGTGGCGGTCCCCGCGGTCCACCGGCGTCGGGGGAGCTGCGGGGCGCCGGCCGTAAGTGCGGTGGCCGACCCGGAGGCGTCCACCTTCCACACGAAGGTGGGCACGTCGTCGAGGTCGCCCTCGTGCTGGGCGCCGGCCTGGATGATCAACGGCTCGACGGTGCCCTGGGAGGCACTGGTCAGGTGCTCGGACAGCCGGGCGTCCACCTCGTTCCCGAGGCGGTCGACGATCATCAGGTTGACCACCAGGGCGACCACCACGGCCAGTGCCGCCACCACGGCGGTGGCCACCAGGGCGACCCTCGCTGCGTGCGCCCACCGGGTGCCCCCCTGTCTCATCCGGGCACCATCCGGTAGCCGATGCCGCGGACGGTCTCGATCCGCGCTTCTGCGTCGGCCAGCTTCGCCCGGAGACGGCCCACGTGGACGTCGATGGTGTTCGATCCCACAGCATCCGCCTCGTCGTCCCACACCTGGACGGCGATGGTCCGTCGGCTGACCACCGCCGGCGTCCTGCGCATGAGGAGCTCGATCATCCCGGTCTCGATGGAGGTGAGCACGATCGGCTCGTCGTTGCGGGTCACCATGCGGGTGGCCGGGTCGAACACCAGGTCCCCGCAGCTGAGCACCGGGTCGAGGGTCAGGGCCGGGCGCCGCTGGAGGGCGGTGAGCCTGGCCACGAGCTCGGCGAAGGAGAACGGCTTCACCAGGTAGTCGTCGGCCCCCCGGTTGAGCCCCTCGACACGGTCCTCGGTGGCGTCCCGGGCGGTCAGCATCAGCACCGGGGTCCTGTCCCCGCGCCCTCGCATCTCGGCCACGACCTCGATGCCGGTCTGCCTGGGCATCCGCCAGTCGAGGACGGCCACCTCGTAGGTGTACGAGCGGAGGTAGGAGAGCGCCTCGGCGCCGTCGACCACGGCGTCGACGACGTACCCTTGCTCGCGCAACCCGCGCTCGAGCACCGAGCGGAGCCCGGGGTCGTCCTCGGCGACGAGCACTCTCATGGTCTGTAGTCCTCACTCATCGGTCCCAGCGTGCCCGACCGGAGGACGCTGGCGGCGTCACGTGCTGTGCCGCCGACGTGTAGGGGCGCGCGTCCGGTGACTGCCCCCGCTTCTGTCCCCCGACTGTGTCGGGGCAACCTGACGGAGGGATGACACGACCTCGGGCCCCGCGACACGGCCTCGGGCCCTCGCCCGGTCACGCTCCGTGGCCCCCGTGTTGCGCTCCGATGAATGTGGTGGAATTGTCATAGCGAACGATTGACCCTCTGGGCGGCCGGGCATACCATGAGCCAACCAGGCAGTGGGCCGTCACCTCGTGTGCCGGTACTGTGCCAGGTCGGGCACCGAGGGGGAGAAGGGGTTGGCGCGCACGGGGAAGGGATCGACGTCGACGCGGGGAGCGGAGGAGCATCCGCACACGCCATCGGTCCGGCCGGATCCGTACCTCACCGGAGTAGTTCGTGTACCGTTTGACGCGCAGGCGTTGTTCGTCACCGAGTTGCATCAGTTCCCCTCAGTTCCGGAGGTACCAAGTCGAGGTTGCGAACGAGACGGGTAGGTTCGCAACCCATCATCGCCGGGTCCCCCGACGCTGGCTGCCCCCCTGCCCCTCGTGGTAGTCGGCGCCGGGGACCCGGTGATTTCTCACCGTCCGGTCGGGGCCGGCGGCGCGACGTCTAGCGGGTCGTGGGGAGCCAGGCAGGCCTGCGCGCCTCATAGGCCTCGATCTCGTCCTCGTAGCGCAGGGTCAGGCCGATGTCGTCCCAGCCGTTGAGCAGGCGGGTCCGGGTGAACTCGTCGAGGGGGAAGTGCGCCTCGATACCCGCGGCAGGCGCGTCGAGTGTGCCGCGCTCGACGTCGATGGTGATCTCGAGGCCCGGGTCGGCCTGCAGCGCGCCGAGCAGGGCACGCCCCACCGAGGGGTCCACCTGCACCGGCACCAGTCCGGCCTTGGTGCAGTTGTTGCGGAAGATGTCGGCGAAGCCGGGCGACACCACCGCCTCGAACCCGTAGTCCTGCAGAGCCCACACCGCGTGCTCCCTCGACGAGCCGGTACCGAAGTTCGGGCCGGCCACCAGGATGGTGGCGCCGGCGTACTCCTCTTTGTTGAGGACGAAGTCGCGGTCGTCGCGCCACTCGCTGAAGAGGCCCGCGCCGAACCCCGTCCGCTCGACCCGCTTCAGCCAGTCGGAGGGGATGATCTGGTCGGTGTCGACGTCGGACCGGTCGAGCGGGACCGCCCGCCCGGTCACCACCTGCACGGCCCGCATCAGGACAGCTCCTCGGGTGTGGCGAGCCGTCCGGCCACCGCGGTGGCCGCGGCCACGGCGGGGGACACCAGATGGGTGCGACCGCCACGGCCCTGGCGGCCCTCGAAGTTACGGTTGGAGGTCGACGCCGCCCGCTCAGCCGGCGACAGCTTGTCGGGGTTCATGGCCAGGCACATCGAGCAGCCCGGCTCGCGCCAGTCGAAGCCGGCCGCGGTGAACACCGCGTCCAGGCCTTCCGCCTCGGCCTGGGCTTTGACCCGGTGGGATCCGGGCACCACCAGCGCCCGCATCCCCGGGCGGACCGTCCGGCCCTCGAGGACGCCGGCCGCGGCACGGAGGTCCTCGATGCGCCCGTTGGTGCACGACCCGATGAAGACGGTGTCGACGGCGATGTCGCGGATCGGGGTGCCGCCCGCCAGCCCCATGTACTCGAGCGCCCGGGCGGCTGTCTCCCGGTCGACCGGGTCCTCGAAGGAGGATGGCTCGGGGACGGTGCCGTCGATGCGGGCCACCTGGGCCGGGTTGGTGCCCCAGGTGACGAAGGGGGCCAGCGAGGCGGCTTCCAGCACGACCTCCTTGTCGAAGGCGGCACCGGCGTCGGTGGGGAGGTCGTGCCAGTCGGCGAGTGCTTCCTCCCATGCCGCGCCCTTGGGTGCATGGTCACGTCCCTCGAGGTAGGCGAAGGTGGTGTCGTCGGGGGCGATCATCCCGGCCCGGGCCCCTGCCTCGATCGACATGTTGCAGACCGTCATCCGCCCCTCCATCGAGAGCCCGCGCACGGCCGAGCCCCGGTACTCGATGATGTGCCCGCTGCCGCCCCCCGTTCCGATCCGGCCGATGACGGCCAGCACCAGGTCCTTGGCCGTCACCCCGGGGGGGAGCTCGCCGTCGACGTTCACCGCCATGGTGGCCGGGCGCTTCTGGGGCAGGGTCTGGGTGGCGAGCACGTGCTCCACCTCGCTGGTGCCGATCCCGAAGGCCAGGGCGCCGAAGGCACCGTGGGTGGAGGTGTGGCTGTCGCCGCAGACGATGGTCATTCCCGGCTGGGTGAGGCCCTGTTCGGGCCCGATGATGTGGACGATGCCCTGGTTGGCGTCGCCCATCGGGTAGCAGGTGATGCCGAATTCGGCGCAGTTGGCGTCCAGGACGGCGAGCTGCCGGGCCGACACCGGGTCGGCGACCGGCTTGTCGATGTCGACGGTCGGGACGTTGTGGTCGGCGGTGGCGATGGTGAGGTCGGGCCGGTGGACGCCCCGGCCGGCCAGCCGGAGCCCGTCGAAGGCCTGAGGGGAGGTCACCTCGTGCACCAGGTGGAGGTCGATGAACAGCACGTCGGGCTCGTCCGCGGTGCCGCGATGGACCACGTGGCGATCCCAGACCTTCTCGGACAGGGTGCGGGCGAAGTCGGTCATCGGTGTCAGCTTCCTATCTCCACGATCTCGACCCGGAGGGTGCCGCCGGGGGCGGCGTACTCCACCACGTCGCCCACGGCATGGCCGGCCAGGGCCTGGCCGAGCGGCGAGCCGGGGGACACCACCGTGAGGCCCCCCTGGCGCTCTTCGATCGAGCCGACGAAGAAGTCGGTGGTGTCGTCATCGTCGTCGCCCTCGTAGCGCAGGGTGACCACCGAGCCGTGGCCGACCGTCCCGTCCGCGGTGGCCTCCGCGTCCACCACGGTGGCGGTCTTCAGCAGGCGCTGGAGCTGGCGGATCCGCGACTCCATCTTCCCCTGGGCGTCCTTGGCGGCGTGGTAGTCGCCGTTCTCCGACAGGTCCCCGAGGGCCCGGGCCGATTCGATGGCCGCGGCGATCTCCACCCGGCCGCGGGTGGTGAGGTCGGCGAGCTCGGCCTGGAGCCGGTCGTAGGTGTCGCGGGTCAGTTGTGCTGGGGAGGTGTCGCTCACGGACAACCAGGCTAACGGCTGGGGATCGGGGTTCCGCACGGGCGGCCGACCGTGGCTCCTCGTGCTCCCCCGCCCGGGTCGCTGCGTTCCCCGGGATGCCCGGTGACGACCGCCCGTGGAATGATCGTGGCCGACCGGTGCGATCGGGAGGGACAGGGCGTGGCCGACATCAAGGGGAATTGGGACCGACGGTTCGAGGGCGTGGCCGCCGCGCTGGCGGCCAGCCTGGAGGCCGGCACGGACGTGGGGGCGTCGGTAGCCGTCCTCCTGGGCGGCGAGCCGGTGGTGGACATCTGGGGAGGGTTCGTCGACGAGTCGCACTCGGCGCCGTGGGGAAAGGACACCCTGACCAACGTGTGGTCGACGACCAAGACCATGACCTTCCTGTGCGCACTGATGCTGGCCGACCGCGGTGACCTCGACTTCCACGCCCCGGTGGCCAGGTACTGGCCAGAGTTCGCAGCGGCCGGCAAGGACCGGGTCGAGGTCCGCCATCTGATGGGCCACACCGCCGGGCTGCCGGGGTGGGCCGAGAAGCTCGAACCGGAGGACCTGACCGACTGGGAGAAGTGCACCTCGCTGCTGGCCGCACAGGAGCCCTGGTGGGAGCCGGGCACCGCGTCCGGCTACCACGCCGTCACCCAGGGCTATCTGGTCGGCGAGGTGGTGAAGCGGATCACCGGGGTGTCCATCGGGACCTGGTTCGCCGACGAGGTGGCCGGTCCACTGGAGGCGGACTTCTTCATCGGGCTGCCCGCGTCCGAGGACGACCGGGTGTCCCTGGTGATCCCCCCGCCCCCGTTGGACCTGGAGGCGCTCAACCCGTCCGAGCTGGTCATCCGGGCCATGACCAATCCTCCGCTCGACGCGACCTATCCCCGGCACGAGTGGTGGCGCAGGGCGGAGATCCCCGCGGCCAACGGGCACGGCAACGCCCGCTCGGTGGCCCTGATCCAGTCGATCATCGCCGGGCGCGGCGAAGCCCGGGGGGTGCGCCTGCTCTCCGAGCAGGGGTGCGAACCCATCTTCGAGCAGCAGGCCGACGGCGTGGACCTGATCCTCGGCACGCCCATCAGGTTCGGCATGGGCTACGGGTTGAGCACCGAGGTGATGCCGATCGGTCCCCGGGCCTGTTACTGGGGCGGCTACGGGGGATCGCTCGTCATCATGGACCAGGAGATCGGGTTGACCGTGTGCTATGTGATGAACCGCATGGAGGGCGGGCTGCAGGGGGACCTCCGGGCGGCGAACATCGTGCTGGCTGCGGTCGCGGGCCTGGCAGAGGGCTGAGCGGCGGGGCCATGAGCCGTGGGTGACCCCGAGCGGTGGAGACCGATCCCGTGAGCGACGCGCCGGGCCCTGCCGGGGATCCGAGATCCCGATCGTTCGAGGCGCAGTTCGAGGAGCAGCAGGAGCGGCCGTTCCCGTGGAAGGCCGTGGTCAAGCGCTCCATCGTGGTCGGCATCTCGGGGATTGCCCTCTACCTCGTGGCACCCAGCGTGCTGGCCGTGTTCAACGCGTGGCCCAAACTGGCCACGCTCAACCTGCTCTGGTTCATCCCGGCGCTGGTGGCCGAGGTGACCCACTTCTTCTGCACCTTCTCGCTCCAGCGCATCGCCCTGCGGACCAAGGCGTGGTTCTCGGTGATCACCGCCCAGTTGGCGGGCAACGCCATCTCGCTGATCGTGCCCGGAGGGGCGGCGGCCGGCGCCGCGGTGCAGTTCCGCATGCTGGCCGTGAGCGGGATGGACGCCGGCGACGCGGTCGGCGGCCTGACCGCCTTCTCCTTCCTCGGCATCGGGGGCCTGCTGGCCCTGCCGCTGTTCGTGCTGCCGGCGGTCGTGTTCGGCTCGCCGGTGGCATCGGGGCTCTCCGATGCGGCCATCATCGGCGCCGTCGGCTTCGTCCTCTTCGCCGGGTTCGGTGCCGTGGTCATGGTCTTCGACGCACCGCTCCGCTACGCGGGCCTGGCCGCCCAGTACCTCCGCAACCGCCTGCTCCGGAAGCGGAAGCCGATCAGCGGGCTCCCCGAGCGCTTGCTCGAGCAGCGCAACCTCATCCGGGCCGTCCTCGGCCAGAAGTGGCTGGAGGCGACCCTGCTCTCGGCCGGCCGGCTGGTCTTCGACTACCTCTGCCTCTACTTCTGCGTCCGGGCGGTGGGGAGCCACCCTCGGCCGTCGCTGATCCTGCTGGCCTACGCGGTGGCCGGCGTCATCGGCCTGGTACCCATCACGCCGGGCGGGCTCGGCATCGTCGAGGCCAGCCTGAGCGGGTTCCTGGTGCTGGCCGGGCTGAACGGCGCCGAGGCGGTGCTGGCCACGCTGGCCTACCGCCTGGCCTCCTACTGGCTCCCGATGATGGCGGGGCCGTTCGCGTATGCAGCCTTCAGGCACCGCTACCAGGAGCCCAATGCGCCACCGCCGAGGTCGGTGCAGCCGTCGCCTACCTGATCGGTGGCGCCGGGCGGCCTACCGCAGGTCTATCTCGCCGTCGGCCCGCAGGGTGCCGAGCCGCCCGCACCCCTCCTCGGTGACCAGGACGGCCAGATGGTCGGGTTCGGTGACGTTGGCCCAGGCGCGCCGCCCCTCGGGTGTGCGGCAGGCCACGACGGCTCGCTCCGGCGACCCTTCCCGCCCGTAGGCGACCGAGTAGGTCTCGACGGTCACCTCTCCCTGGGCGTCGGCGTCCGGTGAGCACTGGGGGAGACAGCCCACCGCGGCCTGGGGGTCGGCCCACGAGAACCCGCCGGCCGACTCCACGACGGTGCCGTCGGGCAGCCGGGCCGCGTCCGGGCCGGTCCCCGGCAGCGGGCCCGGGTCGGTGCCGAAGATCCCGATGCTGTGGGTGGACATGTACCAGCCGAGTCCGGTGGCCAGGCCGAGGGAGCCCGGATCGGCCCGGAGGGTGCCCACCATGGCGGCCAGGGCATGGGTCCCGTAGTTGTTGCCGGGGCCGCCGCCGAAGGTGAGCCCGCCGGTCACCGTCAGGGGCCGGGCCGGATCGTCGTCGGGCAGGCCGAGCTCGGCGGCGGCGATCTGCACGGCCGAGGGGAAGCACGAGTAGAGGTCGAGGTGGGCCACCTGGTCGATGGTCACGCCGGCCAGCGACAGTGCGGAGGATCCGCCCAGGCGGATGGCGGGCGACGAGTGGAAGTCGGCCCGGTGGGAGAGGAACCAGTGGTCCTCGGTGTCGGCGCCGGCCAGCGGAAAGATCCACCGGTCGCGGGGGACCCCGGCGGCCTCGGCCGCCGAGGCCGAGCAGAGGATGACGGCGGCACCCTGGTCGACCTGCATGTTGGCCGTGAGCAGCTTCGTGTAGGGGTAGTCGATCATCCGGTTGGTCGCCGACGCGGTGGCCACCTCGTCGGCGGTGCGCGCCTCGCGGAGCCAGGCATGGGGGTTGCCCGCCGCCACCTCGGAGAAGCGCGACCACAGACTCCCGATGTGCAGGCGGTGCCCCTCGAGGCTGCGCCCGGCCTCGGCCCGGAGGGCGTTCTCGAAGAGGGGGAAGGTGTGGATGGGCAGGTCGAGGCCCCGTTCCTCCTCTGCGTCGGTGCTCCCGCGGCGGTCGGTGCCGAAGGTCAGTGCCGGCCCGGTGTCGGCGGGCTGCACCGTCCACGGCAGCACCGGCCGGTCCGGGTGCCGGCGTGCCGCGGCCTGGGTGTAGACGCAGTCGGCACCGACCAGCACGGCCACGTCCAACTCACCACGGCCGATGGCCAGTGCGGTGGCATTGACCATGCGCTGCGGATTGTTGCCGCCGGTGGTCGTCACCATCACCTGGGCGGGCTCGATCCCCAGCGCCTCGGCGACGAGGTCGCCGGGGTTGGCGTAGTGCCAGCTCAGGGGGTTGGCCACCCGCAGCGACTCGGCGCGGCCGGCCAGAGCCCGTCCCGCCGGGGCGGCCCCGCCGGCGGCGACACCGTCGCAGTCCTCGATGGCCGCCTCGACGGCCTCGATCATCAGGCCGATCGGCTCGGGACGGTCGGCCAGGGAGCCCTCGCCCTCGCTGTGCGGCAGGTTGCTGACCTGGCCGACGCCCACGACGACGGGGGTGTTGGGGTCGAACCTCATGGAGCACACGAGCCTACTGGGGCGCACCCAGGCCCGATGCGCCCTCGGTACACTCGGTGGCATGCGGATCGCTGTCGGCTCGGACCACGCGGGGTATGCCCTCAAGTCGGCCCTGATCGAGCACGTGGGAGACGCCGGGCACCAGGTCATCGACCTGGGGACGGACTCCTCCGAGGTGTCGGTCGACTACCCCCTGTACGGGCTGGCGGTGGGCCGGGCGGTGGCCGAGGGCCGGGCCGAGCGGGGGATCTGCGTCTGCGGCACCGGCATCGGCATCGGCATCGCCGCCAACAAGGTCGACGGCATCCGCGCCGCTCTGGTCCACGACGTGACGACCGCCGAGCTGTCCCGGCGCCACAACGACGCCAACGTCATCTGCCTCGGCGGGAGGACCACCGGAACCGCCGAGGCCCTCGATGCGGTGGACGCCTTCTTCTCGACGGAGTACGAAGGCGGCCGCCACCAGCACCGGCTGGACGAGATCTCCGAGTACGAGTCGACCGGCCACGCAGACCCCCCATCCGGCGCCGCTACCGACGACCACGAAAGGCAGTTGCCGACACCATGAGCAGCCCCTCGACCGCTTCTCCCTTCGATGCCTGGCTGGTCGACGACCCGGAGGTCAGGCGCCTGCTGGGTGACGAGGCCGAGCGCCAGTCCACGACGCTGCAGCTGATCGCCTCGGAGAACTTCGCCTCCCCGGCGGTGCTGGCGGCCACCGGCTCGATCCTCACCAACAAGTACGCCGAGGGCTACCCGGGCCGCCGCTACTACGGGGGAAACCAGGTCATCGACGAGGTCGAGAACCTGGCCCGCGACCGCCTGGTCGCGCTCTTCGGGGCGGAGCACGCCAACGTGCAGCCCCATGCCGGGGCCAACGCCAACCTCGCCGCCTACCAGGCCCTGTTGGACCCGGGCGACACCGTTCTGGCCATGCGCCTCGACCACGGGGGGCACCTGACCCACGGCTCACCGGCCAGCATCACCTCCAAGATCTGGCGCTTCGTCTCCTACGGGGTGTCGCCGGCCACCGGCGACCCGGACAAGCCGGGCGAGACCATCGACTTCGACCAGGTGGCCGACGTGGCCCGGCGTGAGCGCCCCAAGCTGATCGTGGCCGGGTCCACCGCCTACTCCCGCATCATCGACCCACTGCCGTTCCGAGAGATCGCCGACTCGGTCGGCGCACGCTTCCTGTTCGACGCGGCCCATCCGGCCGGCCTGATCGCCGGCGGGGCCCACCCCTCGCCGGTCGGGGTGGCCGACGTGGTCACCTTCACCACCCACAAGACGCTGCGCGGGCCACGGGGGGGCGCCATCCTCTGCTCGGAAGAGCTGGCCAAGGCGGTGGACAGCGCCGTCTTCCCCGGGCTGCAGGGCGGCCCCCTCGAGCACGTCATCGCGGCCAAGGCGGTGGCGTTCGCCGAGGCGTCCCGCCCCGAGTTCCGCACCTACGCCGCCCAGGTGGTGGCCAACGCCGCCGCGCTCGGCGGGGCGATGATCGAGGCGGGCTTCCGGCTGGTGTCAGGCGGGACCGAGAACCACCAGGTCCTGGTCGACCTGCGCACCTTCGACGCCGAGCTGACCGGCAAGGTGGCCCAGGAGGTCCTCGACCGGGCCGGCATCACCTGCAACCGCAACACCGTCCCCGACGATCCCCGCTCGCCGTTCATCACGTCGGGCCTGCGCCTGGGGTCGGCGGCGCTGACCACCACCGGCATGGGCGAGCCCGAGATGTGGGCCATCGGCGCGCTGATCGGCCGGACCCTGCGCGACCGCGAGGAAGACGCCGCCCTCGCTCAGGTGCGGGCCGAGGTGCGCGAGCTGTGCCTGGCCTTCCCGCCGTACCCGACACTGGCAGGGACTTGACGCCGGGGGGGAAGGGGGCCGGGTGAACGGGACGGTTCCGCTCAACTGGTACGGCGTCTTGTTGATCGTGGCCGCGCTGTCCTCGTGGATCCTCACCTTCCCGGCCCGCCGCATCGCCGTTCGGATCGGCTACGTGGCCCAGCCCGACGACCGCAAGGTGCACCAGAGGGTGACCCCCGAGGCCGGCGGCGTGGCCATGTTCGTGGCCATGCTGATCACCTGGGCGGTGGCCGCGTCGATCCCCGCGCTCGGTGATCTGTTCCGCGGTTCGACGGAGCCGCTCGGGCTCATCCTCGGGGCGGCGGCGATCTTCGTGGTGGGGATCATCGACGACTTCCGGGACATGTCGGCCCCGGCCAAGGTGGCCGGCCAGGTCCTGGCGGCCACCATCTTGTACTTCATGGGCGTGACCTGGTTTCAGTTCAAGGTCCCCCTGGCCGGGCTGGTGCAGCTGTCGCCCGAGTGGACCCCGCTGCTCACCGCGCTGTGGGTGATCGCCATCACCAACGCGGTGAACCTGATCGACGGGCTCGACGGCCTGGCCGCCGGCGTGGTGGCCATCGCCTCGGGGGCGCTCGCCGTCTACGGCCTCCACCTCCAGCACCTGGGCAACCTGCCCACCGACAACATCGGCCCGCTCATCGCCGTGATCACCTGTGGCATCTGCCTCGGGTTCCTGCCCCACAACTTCCACCCGGCCAAGATCTTCATGGGGGACGCGGGGGCCCTGCTGCTGGGGCTGCTGATGGCCGCCTCCACCATGCTCATCGGGGGCCGGTCGGCCGGCACGGTCGGCGGGGTGGCGGCGCGAAGCGGCGAGACCTACTTCTTCTTCGCCCCCCTGTTCATCCCCTTCTTCATCCTCGGGGTTCCCATGGTCGACATGGCGTTCGCCTTCGTGCGGCGGACGGCCAACCGGACCGGGTTCTCCACCCCGGACAAGAACCACCTCCACCACCGCCTGCTCCGCCTGGGGCACGGACACCGCCGGAGCGTCCTCATCCTGTGGGCGTGGACCGCCCTGCTGTCCGGGTTCATCCTCTTTCCGCTCTACGTCTCGAGCGTGAACGCCATCATCCCCTTCGGCGCCCTGGCCCTCGGGGTGGTCCTCTACACGCTGTTCCACCCGGGACTCCGTAAGCAGGCCGCCGGCCCCGGGCCGGAGGGGGAGCTCCCCCTGGAGGAGGACGTGCCGCCCGGGAACGACGGGGACGGGGCGGCCGGCGGCGCGTTGCCCGAGCCGGGCCCTGCGGTCCCGGTCGGGGTCCCGGCAGCCACGGCCCTCCCGTCGGCAGAACCGTGAACGGCGTGTTTCGGGCGTTTTGCCGCCACCGGCGCGAAAGTGCGATGATGCACCCCGTGAATTGCAGGCCTCTCGCCCCTTCGGAGGGCACCCGTTCGGCGGATCGGCCGTCCGGCAACCGCAATCGAACCACTGCGTGAATTCGGGAACAGTTCGTGAAGCACCCGCTCCCCATGGCTACTGACGCGGCACGGCCCGAGCATGGACGACGCCACCCCTCCTCCCCATCCGGACCCGGCGTCGGGCTCCTCGCAGCCCGATCAGCGGCTGGAGCCGGGTGCTGTGGCCTTCCTGACGATGGGGGTTGCGGTGGCTCTCTCCCTGGTGCTCGGCGGGCTCCTCGGGTACCTCGTCGATGGGTGGGCGCACACCAGCCCGGTCTTCACGCTGGTCGGGCTGGCCTTCGGCGTGGCGGTCGCCGTGCTGCTGATCGTGACGCGTGTGCGCAAGTACCTGTGACCCGTGCTTCCCGATTGGGTGCCACCGCGGCACCGGGGCCCCGGTAGCCGACATGTTCGCCCACTTCTCCTTGCCGGACGTGCCCGCCGTCGCCCGCCGGACGGTGTCGGCGGCCCTGGTATTCGGCGTTGCCGCCCTGGTCGGTTGCATCGCCTTCGGGCACTCGCTGCTCGGGGTGGGGGCGTGCATCGGCCTGGCGCTCGGCACGTTCAACTTCC
This sequence comes from Acidimicrobiales bacterium, assembly GCA_052326605.1. Classification (GTDB taxonomy): domain Bacteria; phylum Actinomycetota; class Acidimicrobiia; order Acidimicrobiales; family RAAP-2; genus Bog-756. The sequence continues at coordinate 85,874 of JBKQMB010000015.1, forward strand.
GGATGATCGGCAACTCGGTGGCCAGGGTCTCGGCCCGCGACGAGGAGAACAAGCGGCGCCCCCTGGCGCTCAACACCCTCGGCCGGATGGGGATCATCACCGTGGTCGTCATCGGCCTGCTGTTCGTCTCGCCCAGCCTCGGGTTCGGCGTCCTCGGCGGGCTGGCCGTGTTCCAGGTGATCCTGCTGGCCAATGTGGCCCGCTCGATGGCCAAGGCGGGTCCGATGACCTCGGTGGACGACGTGATCAACGCCAACGTGGTCGAGGACAACACCGAGCAGGGAAGCGCCCGACCCGCCATCGACCCGCCGGACGACCACCGGGGAGGTGCCTGAAACCGTGGGCATCGGCACGCACCTGCTGAGCGTTCCCCTGCTGGCGGACATCTCCGTCGGCGACCACGTCCAGCGCCAGGTCTTCGGGCTGACCATCGACATGGACACCGTGTGGGCCACGATCATCGCCGGCGTGATCGTCATCCTCCTGGGGTTGATCATGCGGGCGCAGGCCACCAGCGGGGTGCCCGGCAAGTTCCAGCTGCTGTGGGAGATGGCGGTCGGCGCGGTCCAAAAGCAGGTGGACGACTCCATCGGGCCCCGGGGCGCCAAAGTGGTCCCGCTGGCCCTGACCCTGTTCATCTTCATCTTCACCTGCAACCTGTTCGAGGTTATCGGCATCGGCAGCCACTTCGAGGTGCTGCCCGCCCCGACCAGCGACATCAACCTGCCACTGGCCATGGCGCTCTACGTGATCGTGCTGGTCCACGCGGCGGCCATCAAGAACCGCGGGTTCGGCGGCTACTTCAAGCACTACCTCAACCGGCCGTTCCCCATCTGGCTGTTCCCGGTCAACCTGTTCATGAACGTGGTCGACGAGATCGCCAAGCCCCTCACCCTGGCCCTCCGTCTCTTCGGTAACCTGCTGGCCGGCGGCCTCATGCTGTCGCTGCTGGCCGCCCTGGTGATCTGGAAGATCGGGCCCGCCCCCCTGGGTGCCCTCCTCACCGTCCCCCTCACAGTGGTGTGGAAGCTCTTCGACATGGCCATCGGCGCCATCCAGGCCTTCATCTTCGCCCTGCTGACCATCTTGTACTTCGACACCGCAATGGCACCGGACCTGGCCCACTAGCGCCGTCGCCGGGCTCCGACGCCGGAGTCACCACCGTTTCATCAACAACATGACAAAGGAGAAGCACTCATGGCAGACGCCTCGATGGCGGACGCAGTAAGGATCGCCGGCGCCATGGTCGGCGGCGGTTTGGCACTGGGTGGCGGCGCGGTCGGCGCGGCCATCGGTGACGGCCTCGCCGGTAGCCAGACCATTGCCGGCGTGGCACGCCAGCCGGAGGCCCAGGGCCGCCTGACCACGATCATGTTCCTCACCGTGGGACTGTGCGAGGCCGCCTACTTCATCAACCTGGCCTTCACTGCCCTATTCATCTTCTCGCTCTACAAGAAGTAGGCCCATGCTGTCGGTGGTCCGGTGCCGGTGCGTGTCGTGCTTCGGCGTGTGCACCGATCGGCCGTCCGGCGACCCCTTCGGAACGACAACACAAGGATGACGGCAATGCCCATTGCAGCCAGCAACTTCCTGGTCCCCAACGGGACGTTCATCGTCGTGCTCATCGCGTTCATCCTCGTGCTCGGCGTCATCGCCAAGTACGTGCTGCCGCCGTTGAACAAGGCGCTTACCGAGCGACAGGACCAGATCCGCGGCGAGCTCGAGGCCGCCGACAAGGCCAAGGCCGACGCCCAGGAGGCCGACGCCGAGCGCCGGGCCGTGCTCGATCAGGCCCGGGTCCAAGCACGCGAGATCGTGGCCCAGGCTTCCACCTCGGCCGATCAGATCAAGCTCAAGGCCGAGGCCGACGGCCAGGCCATCCACGACCGCATCGTGCAGGCCGCCGACGCCGAGGTGGTCATCGCCCGTCAGGCGGCGGTCGAACAGGTGACCTCCCGGGTCGGAGAGATCGTGCTGGCCGCCGCCGAGCGGGTGATCGGCCGCGAGATCCGGTCCGCCGACCACCGGGACCTCGTCGACGAGGCCATCGCCGCCGTGCGGGCCGAGACGTCCGGTGCCGGCGCCGGTGCCGCCGGGGTTGGTCGGTGAACCCTGCCCTCCAGGGCTATCTGGCCGCGATGGAGGAGTCGCTGGCCGCGAGCGGCGGGCTCGCCGATGCCGGTGCCGAGCTGGCCTCGGTCGCCTCGATCGTCGACGGCAACAACGATCTCACCCTGGCCGTCAACGACGGTTCGGTCCCGGTGTCCGCTCGCCGGGCCCTGCTCGACGCCCTCCTCGAGGGGAAGGTCTGCCCCGAGGTCCGGAGCTTGGTCCACCAGACGGTCACCGTGGTGCCGGCCGGCGAAGTGACCACCTCGTTCCACTGGGTGGCCAACCGGATGACCTTCGCGGCAACCCGCGCGCCGGCAACGCCGGCCGAGCCGTTCGACGAAGAGGTGCTCGGCCGCATGGGCTCTCGGAACCGGGTGTCGGGCTATGCGGCCGCCGTCTTCGAGACGGTCACCGTCGCCGAGCTCGAGGAGATCGAGGACCAGCTGTTCCGCTTCGCCCGCACGGTGGAGTCCAACCGCCGGTTGCGCGGCGCCCTGGGCGACCGGGATCTCCCGGTCGTCGTCCGCCAGGAGGTCATCGCCCAACTGCTCGGTGGCAAGGTGCTGCCGGCCACCGCGCGGCTGGCTGCCTACGCGGTGCGGGGTGGTCGCGCCCGCGACATCGTCGCCACCCTCGACGCGCTGGTGGAGGACGCGGCCCGTGCACGCGGGTGGCGGGTGGCCCGGGTGCAGGCCGCCGACACAGTCGGCGACTCCCAGCGCCAGGACTTGAGCGAGGCCCTGGCCCGACTGGCCGGCAACCCGGTCGATCTCCAGGTGACCATCGACCCCCGTCTGCTGGGGGGCGTGGTGGTCCAGGTGGGTGATCTGCTGGTCGACAGCAGCACCCGTCACCGGCTGAACGAACTGAAGGAGCACCTCCTCGCCTCCGAGGAGGACTACCGGATCCCAGGAATTCCAACACGAAGGGAAGCAACCGATGGCTGAGTTGACCATCAACGCCGACGAGATCACCGCCGCTCTCAAGCGGTACGTCGACGACTACACGCCCGAGGTCGGTACCGAGCAGGTCGGCCGCATCGTCGAGGTCGGTGACGGCATCGCCCGGGTCACCGGGCTCCCCGGCGCCGCGGTGAACGAGATCCTCGAATTCGCGGACGGCACCGAGGGCCTGGCTCTCAACCTCGACGAGGAGACCATCGGCGCGGTCATCCTGGGCGAGGACACCGGCCTCGAGGAGGAGCAGCTGGTCAAGGCCACCGGACGCATCCTCTCGGTCCGGGTCGGTGACGCCCTGCTCGGCCGGGTGGTCAACGCCCTGGGCGAGCCCGTCGACGGCAAGGGCCCGATCCACACGGACGCCACCCGTCGCCTCGAGGTGCAGGCCCCGGGCATCGTGAAGCGCCAACCGGTGTTCGAACCGCTTCAGACCGGCATCAAGGCCATCGACGCCATGACTCCGATCGGCCGGGGCCAGCGCGAGCTGATCATCGGCGACCGCAAGACGGGCAAGACCACGGTGGCCGTCGACACCATCCTCAACCAGAAGGGACTGGGGGTGAAGTGCATCTACGTGGCCATCGGCCAGAAGGAGTCCTCGGTGGCCCAGACCGTCGCCACCTTCGAGCGCTACGGCGCCCTCGAGTACACGGTGGTGGTGCTGGCCGGTGCCGCCGACCCGGCCCCGTTCAAGTACCTCGCCCCCTATGCGGGCTGTGCCATGGGCCAGCACTGGATGGACAACGGCGAGCACGCTCTCATCGTCTATGACGACCTCTCCAAGCAGGCCGAGGCCTACCGCCAGATGTCGCTGCTGCTGCGCCGCCCGCCGGGCCGCGAGGCCTACCCGGGCGATGTCTTCTACCTGCACAGCCGGTTGCTCGAGCGGGCGGCCAAGCTGTCCGACGAAGCCGGCGGCGGCTCACTGACCGCACTGCCGATCATCGAGACCAAGGCGGGCGACGTGTCCGCCTACATCCCGACCAACGTGATCTCGATCACCGACGGCCAGGTCTTCCTCGAGAGCGAACTCTTCTATGCCGGCGTGCGCCCTGCCATCAACGTGGGCATCTCGGTCAGCCGGGTGGGGAGCGCCGCGCAGATCAAGGCAATGAAGTCGGTGGCCGGAACCCTGAAGATCGACCTGGCCCAGTTCCGTGAGCTCGAGGCCTTCTCCACCTTCGGCTCCGAGCTCGACAAGGTGTCCCAGGCCCAGCTCGACCGGGGCTATCGCCTCACCGAGCTGCTCAAGCAGGGACTCAACGCCCCGGTGCCGGTGGAGGAGCAGGTGCTGGTCATCTACGCCGGCTCGGAGGGCTACGTCGACAATGTCCCCGTCTCGGAGGTGCAGCGCTACGAGTCCGAGGTGCGCGCCTACTTCCGGGCCAACCACGCCGGACTGTTCGAGGAGATCCGCACGTCCGGCAAGCTGCCCGAGGGCGACGAGCTGGCCACGTCGCTCCGGTCCTTCACCGATGCGTTCGATGCCGGCAGGGACGGCTGATCGATGGCCGGCGGTCAGGAGCGCATCCTTCGTCGACGGATCAAGAGCATCACGTCGACGCAGAAGATCACCAGGGCGATGGAGCTGATCGCCGCGTCGCAGATAGTGCGTGCCCAGAGCCGCATCGCCGCGTCCCGCCCGTACCATCAGGGAATGACCCGCATCGTGCTCGAGACCGCCCTCGGCGACCCCGTTGCCGCCGGCCGCCTGCTCGGCACGCCGGCGACGATATCCAAGGTGGCAGTCCTCAGCGTGGTGGCAGACCGAGGCCTGTGCGGCGGGTACAACACGTCGGTCTTCCGGGCCACCGAGCGCCTGCTGGCCGCCGACGACGCCTCCGGCGTCGAGTTCCGCCTGTTCACCGTGGGCAAGAAGGCCCAGGGCTACTTCCGCTTCCGCGGCCAGCGGGTCGAGCGGTCGTTCACGGGGATGAGCGAGCGGCCGAGCTTCGCCCATGCACGCGAGGTGGCCGCAGCCGTCCTCACCCCCTTCGTCAACGGGGAGGTCGACCAGGTGATGATCGTGTCCACCCGCTTCCTGTCGGCAGGCAGCCAGCGGGTCGAGGCCCGCCAGCTGCTCCCCCTGGTCGATCCGCGTGATGCCGAACAGAGGGCCCCGCACGAGGACGAGCCGGGTAGCTGGTCGACCGCGCCCGAGGACGGCGACAAGAAGGCCGGCTACACCGAGTTCGAGCCGGACGCCGCCATCCTGCTCGGGACCCTCGGGCCGCGAGCCGCGGAGACCGAGATCTTCGCCGCGCTCCTCCAGGCCACGGCATCCGAGCTCACCGCCCGCCAGCGGGCCATGGCCGCCGCCACCGACAACGCCGGCGAGCTCATCAAGAAGTACTCGCGGATCATGAACCGGGCCCGACAGGACACCATCACCACGGAGATCATGGAGATCGTCAGCGGGGCCGAGGCGCTCCGGGCCGGGACCGGCGACGACCAGGGTGGCGTGGTCATCGAGACCAGGGTCTGAACTGTGCACATGCCGACCGCCACCGACCGCTGCCACACCATTCGACCCCATCGTGCCGTAACGGACAACATCAAGGGAGCCCGACGCTCATGACCACCACTGCACCCCGACACAGCGAATCGCGCACTTTGGCCACCGGCCGGGTGGTGGCCATCGCCGGACCGGTCATCGACGTGGAGTTCCCGCCCCACTCCCTGCCGGAGATCAACGGCGCCGTCGAGGTGGACAGCGAGCTCGAGGGCAACAAGGACGTCATCACCGCCGAGGTGGCCCAGCAGATCGGTGACGGCCGGGTCCGCTGCATCTGCCTGAAGGCCACCGACGGCCTGACCCGCGGTGCCGTGGTGCGCAACCTCGGGCGTGGCCTGCAGGTGCCCGTGGGTGATGCCGTGCTCGGCCACGTGTTCAACGTGCTGGGCGAGCCGCTCGACACCGACTCGATCGGGGAGGCCGAGGACCACTGGGAGATCCACCGGTCCGCTCCCAACTTCGACACCCTGGAGCCCCGGGCCGTCATGTTCGAGACGGGCATCAAGGTCATCGACCTGCTCGAGCCCTACGTGCAGGGCGGCAAGATCGGCCTGTTCGGCGGCGCCGGTGTGGGCAAGACCGTCCTCATCCAGGAGATGATCAACCGGGTGGCCCTCGAGCACGGCGGCGTCTCGGTCTTCGCCGGGGTGGGGGAGCGCACCCGAGAGGGCACCGACCTGTGGATCGAGATGCAGGAGTCGGGCGTCATCGAGAAGGCCGCTCTGGTCTACGGCCAGATGGACGAGCCCCCGGGTGTGCGCCTCCGGGTGGCGCTGGCCGCCCTCACCATGGCCGAGTACTTCCGCGACGTGAAGAACCAGGACGTGCTGCTGTTCGTGGACAACATCTTCCGGTTCGTCCAGGCCGGCTCCGAGGTGTCGACCCTGCTGGGCCGGATGCCCTCGGCGGTGGGCTACCAGCCCACCCTGGCCGACGAGATGGGCCAGCTGCAGGAGCGGATCACCTCCACCCGCGGGCGCTCGATCACCTCGCTGCAGGCGGTCTACGTGCCGGCCGACGACTACACCGACCCGGCCCCGTTCACCACGTTCACCCACCTCGACGCCACCACCGAGCTGTCCCGTGACATCGCCTCGCTGGGCATCTACCCGGCGGTCGACCCGTTGTCGTCCACGTCCAACATCCTGGCCCCCGAGATCGTCGGCGACCGCCACTACACCGTGGCCCGGAGGGTGCAGGGCGTGCTCCAGCGCTACAAGGAGCTCCAGGACATCATCGCCATCCTCGGCCTCGACGAGCTGTCCGAGGAGGACCGGGTCACCGTGTCCCGGGCCCGCAAGGTCCAGCGGTTCCTCTCCCAGCCGTTCAACGTCGGCGAGGTGTTCACCGGCCTCAAGGGCGTGACCGTTCCCGTCGACGAGACCGTCGAGTCGTTCGAGGCCCTGGTCAACGGCGACCTCGACGAGGTCCCCGAGCAGGCGTTCCTCAACGTCGGCGGGGCCGAGTCGGTGCTGGCCAAGGCACACGCCCTCGAGAACGACTGACCGGGGCGGTACGGCTCATGGCTGACGACAACCCCTTCCAGATCGAACTGGTCACCCCGGAGCGCATCCTGCTCACCGGGTCGGCCTCCGAGGTGATCCTGCGCACCGGCGAGGGCGACGTCACTTTCCTGGCCGGCCACACCCCGCTGGTGGGCACGGTGGAGCCCGGCGTGGTGCGGGTGGCCCGCCCCGAGGGGGAGGTGGTCAAGGTGGCGGTCCACGGGGGCTTCGTGCAGGTGGAACAGGGTGTCCCCGCCGAGTCCGACGCTGCGGGCGAGGGTGCCGGGTCCTCGGGCACCCGGGTCACCGTGCTGGCCGGGGTGGCCGAGCTGGCGGACGAGATCGACACCGAACGGGCCCGCGTCGCCCTCGAGGGGGCGGAGTCGCGGGTCGCCGAGCTGGGGGGAAGCGCCAGGTCGAGCGGCGAGGGGGACGAGCCCGATGCCGAGCTGGTCGAGGTCGAGTCCGCACTTCGCCGGGCCCAGGTGCGGCTCGAGGCCACCGAAGCGACCGCCACCGCCGGTGCCTGAGCGGTCCGTCCGGGCGGTCCGGCCCCGGCGGATGGTCCGGACGGAGGGCCCGGCCCGATCGGTGACCTAACCGAATTCGATGGCGCTGTACTCGGCCAGCTTTTGCAGCGGGTGGCGCGCGTCGATCAGGCGCACCGTGCCCGACTTGGAGCGCATGACCAGTGACTGGGTGTGGGCCCCGAACCCGTCGTAGCGGACGCCGGCGAGCAGCTCCCCGTCGGTGATCCCGGTGGCGGCGAAGAAGCAGTTGTCGCCGCGGACCAGGTCGTTGGTGTGGAGGACCGCATCGAGGTCGTAGCCGAGGTCGAGGGCGGTCCGGCGCTCACCCTCGTCGCGGGGCCAGAGGCGGCCTTGGATCTCCCCACCCATCGACTTGAGGGCGGCGGCGGAGATGACCCCCTCGGGTGTCCCCCCGATGCCCACCAGGAGGTCCACCCCGGTGTCGGGCCAGGAGGTGGCGATGGCTGCGGCCACGTCGCCGTCGGTGATGAGCCGGATGCGGGCCCCCGAGGCCCGCACACGAGCGATGAGGTCGTCGTGGCGCGGCCGGTCGAGGATGACCACGGTCAGGTCCCGGACCGTAGTCTCCTTGGCCCTGGCCACCTTCTTCAGGTTCTCCTCGATGGGCGCGGTGATGTCGATGGCCCCCACGGCGAGCGGCCCGACGGCCAGCTTCTCCATGTAGACGCACGGACCGGGGTCGAACATGGTGCCCCGCCCGGAGACGGCGATCACTGCCAGGGCCCCGCCCCGGCCCAGGGCGGTGGAGGTGGTCCCGTCGACGGGGTCCACGGCGATGTCGGTCCTGGGTGGGTTGCCGTCCCCGATGCGCTCGCCGTTGAACAGCATGGGCGCGTTGTCCTTCTCGCCCTCGCCGATCACCACCAGCCCGTCCATGGAGATGGAGGACAGCACGATCCGCATGGCGTTGACCGCGGCGTCGTCCGCCCCCTCCTTGTCGCCTCGGCCCATCCAGCGCGATGCGGCCAGCGCCGCGGCCTCGGTGACCCGTACGAGCTCCATTGCCAAGTTGCGATCGGGTGCCTGCGTATGGGGAGTCACGGACCCCGACGATAGTGGCTGGCGGCCGGGAGAACCGGCGGAACCGCCTCCGGGCGGTGCACCACGGGCAGCCCCGTCCCGGGTGACCGCGGGCCGGGGCTGCCATGGTGGCTCGAACCTACCTATGCTGGCCCGGTGAGCCCACGAGAGGAACCCCAGGCCGTGGGTGGATTCGCAGAGTGGCAGGATGCCTACGACGACGCCACCCTCCGGGACGCCGACTTCGAGACGATGTCGGGGGTCCCCCTCGATCCGGTCTACGGCCCGCGGCCGGCGGCCGGCGTGGCGGCCGGATCCGGCGCGGGGGCACCCGGCGAGTGGCCGGGCGTCTTCCCTTACACGCGGGGGCCGTACGCCTCGATGTACCGCTCCAAGCTGTGGACCATGCGGATGTTCGCCGGGTTCGGGACGGCCGAGGACACCAACGCCCGCTTTCACGACATCCTCCGCGCCGGTGGGGACGGCCTGTCGGTGGCCTACGACCTCCCCACCCTGATGGGCCGCGACTCCGATGACCCGCTGTGCGAGGGCGAGGTGGGTCGGTGCGGCGTGGCGGTGGACACGCTGGCCGATGCCGAGGACCTCTTCGCCGGCATCGACCTCGGGTCCACCACCACGTCGATGACCATCAACTCGCCGGCGGCCATGTGCTTCGCCATGTACGTGTCGGCGGCCGAGGCGGCGGGTACCGAGCGCAAGCGCCTCGGCGGTACCCTCCAGAACGACATCTTGAAGGAGTACCAGGCCCAGAAGGAGTACATCTTCCCGCCCCGGCCGTCACTGCGGCTGGTCACCGACATCATCCGCTACTGCGCGGCGGAGATGCCCCGGTTCCACCCGGTGTCGGTGTCCGGCTACCACATCCGTGAGGCCGGCTCGACGGCGGCACACGAGCTGGCCTTCACCCTGGCCAACGGGTTCGCCTACGTGGAGGCGGCCAGTGCGGCCGGCCTGGGGGTCGACGAGTTCGCCCCGCGCCTGTCCTTCTTCTTCAACGCCCACATCGACTTCTTCGAGGAGATCGCCAAGTACCGGGCGGCCCGCCGGATCTGGGCCACCTGGATGCGCGACCGCTACGGCGCCGAGGAGCCGCGCTCGCTGATCTGCCGGTTCCACACCCAGACCGCCGGGGTCTCGTTGACGGCCCAGCAGCCGGAGCTCAACATCGTGCGGACGGCCATCGAGGCGCTGGCCGGGGTGCTCGGTGGCACCCAGAGCCTGCACACCAACTCGATGGACGAGGTGCTGGCCCTGCCCACCGAGAAGGCGGCCCGCATCGCCCTGCGCACCCAGCAGGTACTAGCCAGCGAGACCGGGGTGGCCAACGTGGCCGACCCCCTGGGAGGGTCGTGGTTCGTCGAGGCTCTCACCGACGAGATGGAGGCACAGGCCGAGGCCGTCTTCGCCCACCTCGACGAGCTGGGTGACGGGTCGATCCTCGACGGGGTGATCGCCGGCATCGAGACCAACTGGTTCCAGGGCGAGATCGCGGATGCCGCCTACCGATTCCAGCGCAAGGTCTCGGCCGACCGGATGGTCATCGTGGGCGTGAACGGCTTCACCGGGGGGAACGGGGATTCGGAGCTGCCGACCCTCCACATCGGCCCCGAGGTGGAGGAGGCCCAGCGCAAGCGGCTGGCCGAGGTCAAGCACCACCGTTCCGGGGCGGCGGTGGCCGCGGCGCTGGCCCGCCTGGTGGACGATGCGGGGCACGCGGAGCGCAACCTGATGCCGGCCATCTTCGAGGCCGTGCGGGCCTACGCCACGGTGGGCGAGATGGTCAACGCCCTGGCCGGCGTGTTCGGCCGGTGGGAGGAGCACGCAGTTATCTGAACCCTGCCTGCCGGATCGGTGGGCGCCCCTTCCGGGGCACGATCCGTCGGCCCGGGGGCGGGTTCCGTGGCGGGAGGCGGACAGGCCGCCGTTCCACGGGGGTGCCGGCCCGGGCGGGCCATACTGGTTGGGTGGATCGCTTCGTCGTCAGCCCGGCCGGGCCGCTCTCGGGGACCGTCCGGGCCGGTGGGGCCAAGAACTCGGTCCTGAAACTGATGGCGGCCTGCCTGCTGGCCGAGGGCCGCCACGTCCTGACCAACGTCCCCCGGATCGCCGATGTGGACATCATGGGCGAGGTGCTCGGGGCCATGGGGGTGGACGTGCGCCGGGGCCGGACGCCGGACGAGCTGGTGGTGACCACCCCGGCCGATGTGGCCCCCGAGCCCCCCTACGATCTGGTGGACAAGATGCGGGCCTCGGTGGTCGTGCTCGGCCCGCTGCTGACCCGCCACGGGTGGGCGACGGTGCCGATGCCGGGGGGCGACGACTTCGGCCCCCGTCCCATCGAGATGCACGTGCACGCGCTCGAGACGATGGGCGCGGTGTTCGCGTCGTCCCACGGCAACGTGGAGGCCAGGGTCGAGTCCACCGTCGGCGGGGTGCCGCGGCTCGTCGGCGACCGGGTGGTCCTCGAGTACCCCAGCCACACCGGGACCGACAACGTGCTGATGGCGGCCACCCTGGCCAAGGGGACCACCATCATCGAAAACGCGGCCCGCGAGCCCGAGGTGAGCGACCTGGCCGACTTCCTCAACGCCATGGGGGCCCGGATCACCGGCGCCGGTACCTCGCGCATCGAGGTCGAAGGGGTCGACGCCCTGCACCCGACCATGCATGCCGTCATCCCCGACCGATTGGTGGTGGCCACCTTTCTGGTGGCGGCCGGCCTCGCCGGCGGCGACGTGGTGGTCGAGGACGGCCGGCCGGACCACATGGACATGCTGATCCGTAAGCTTGCGGCCATGGGCGTCGAGATCACCATGGACCCCGACGGACTGCGTGCACGCAGGGACCTCTCGGTTCCGTTGCACTCGGTCGACGTGGCCACGCTGCCCTATCCGGGCTTCGCCACCGACTACAAGCCGCTGATGGTCACCCTGCTCACCGTGGCCGACGGCGTTGGCATCGTCACCGAGAACCTCTTCTTCGGCCGGTTCCGCTACGTGGAGGAGCTGCGACGGATGGGGGCGGACATCCGGACCGAGGGCCACCACGCCGTCGTCCGCGGCGTCGAGCGGCTCTCGGGCGCCCCGGTCCGGGCCTTCGACGTGCGCGCCGGTGCCGCATTGGTGCTGGCCGGCCTGGTGGCCGACGGGGAGACGGTGATCACCGACGCCCATCACGTCGACCGGGGCTACGAGAACCTCGACGGCAAGCTGGCCTCGCTCGGTGCGCATGTCGTCCGGGCCTGACTGGCCGCCTCCGCCCCGTATACGCTCGTCACCTCATGTCGAAGTCCCGCATCTCCGATCCGTCGGCGCTCCTCGAGGCGGCCCGCGACGGGGACCGTGTGGCCCTGGCGCGCCTACTGTCTTTGGTGGAGCGGGGCGGCGACGGGTCCCGCTCCGTGGCCGAGTTGGCCTACAAGACGGTCGACCAGGCCTACACGGTCGGCGTCACCGGGGCGCCCGGCGCCGGCAAGTCCACGCTGACCGACCGTCTCATCACCCTGGGCCGCGAGCAGGGCCTCGAGGGGCCGGACCAGCTGGCCGTGCTGGCGATCGACCCCTCGTCCCCGTACTCCGGAGGTGCCATCCTCGGCGACCGGGTGCGCATGCAGAGCCACGCCCTCGACGACGGGGTCTTCATCCGGTCGATGGCCACCCGGGGCCACCTCGGGGGCCTGGCGGTCGCCGTCCCCGACGCCGTGCGCCTGCTGTCGGCGGTGGGGATACCCCTGGTCCTGCTCGAGACGGTGGGCGTCGGACAGCAGGAAGTGGAGGTGGCCGCGGCCACTGACACCACCATCGTCGTGGTCAATCCCGGGTGGGGGGATGCCATCCAGGCCAACAAGGCGGGCCTGCTCGAGATCGCCGACCTGTTCGTCATCAACAAGGCCGACCGACCGGGTGCCCGCGAGACGCGGCGCGACCTCGAGCTGATGCTGGACCTCACCGATCTCGGGACGTGGCGCCCCGAGATCCTGGAGACGGTTGCCTCGGCGGGCGAAGGGGTCGAGGAGCTGTGGGCGGCGATCGGACGACACCGCCGCCAGCTCATCGAGGGGGGGACCCTCGGCGAGCAGCGCCGCCGGCGGCTCACCCGCGAGTTCCACCAGATCCTGATGGCCCGCCTCGAGCACGACATCGACCGGCTGTTGGCAGCCGACCGGTTCGCCGGCATCACCTTGGCCATGGCGGCCGGCGAGCTCGATCCCTACGAGGCGGCCGACCGACTCCTGTCGGGGATGATGCCGGACCCCGACGGCCCCACGCCCGACAGCTGAGTCCGTGGGTGCGGCCGGCCGGCATGGCCGGCAGAGTGGGCATGACCGGCATGGTGGGCATGTCCACCTCGGGTAGCGTGCGCACGTGATCGCTACATCTGATCCGGGAGGTCGGGCCGCGTCCCCACGGGTGACAACGATCGGCCGGCTGTCCAAGGAGCTGGGCGCGCCGAGCGCGCCGCTCCCGCCACCGGAGGAGGACGAGCTCTGGTTCCAGAGCGCCGTCTTCTACGAGGTCTTCATCCGCGGCTTCTTCGACGGCAACAACGACGGCGTGGGGGACATCCCCGGGCTCATCGCCAAGCTCGACTATCTCCAGTGGCTGGGCGTCGACTGCCTGTGGCTGCTCCCCTTCTACCCGTCCCCGCTCCGCGACGGCGGCTACGACATCAGTGACTACTTCTCGGTGCACCCCGAGTGCGGCACCGTCGAGGACCTCTCGAGGCTGCTCGTCGAGGCGCACGCCCGCGGCATCCGTGTCATCGCCGACCTGGTGATCAACCACACCAGCGACCAGCACCCCTGGTTCGTCGAGTCACGTCAGAGCCGCGACAACCCCAAGGCCGAGTGGTACGTCTGGAACGACGACGACCAGCGGTGGCCCGAGGCCCGGGTGGTCTTCATCGACGCGGAGCGGTCCAACTGGGCCTACGACTCGCCACGCGAGCAGTACTACTGGCATCGCTTCTACTCCCACCAGCCCGACCTCAACTACGACAACCCCGAAGTGGCCGAGGCCATGCTCGAGGTGGTGCGCTTCTGGCTCGACCTCGGCCTCGACGGCTTCCGGCTCGACGCGGTCCCGTTCCTCTTCCAGCGGGACGGGACGGCGGGGGAGAACCTCCCCGAGACACACGCCTTCATCCGCCGGGTCCGGGCCGAGTTGGATGCGAATTACCCCGGCCGCATCCTGCTGGCCGAGGCCAACGGCTGGCCGTCCGACGTCGCCGACTATTTCGGCGACGACGACGAGTGCCACCTCTGCTTCAACTTCCCGTTGATGCCGCGGCTGTTCATGGCGGTGCGACGCGAGCAGAGCCTTCCGATCACCGAAATACTGGCCCAGACCCCAGCGGCGCCCGAACGGGCCCAGTGGGCGATCTTCCTGCGCAACCACGACGAGTTGACCCTCGAGATGGTGACCGACGAGGAGCGTGACTACCTCTTCGCCGAGTACGCCAAGGACCCGCGCATGAAGCGCCACATGGGCATCGGCCGCCGCCTGGCCCCGCTCCTCGAACGCGACCGGCGCCTGTCGGAGCTGCTCTACTACCTGCTGTTCACCCTTCCGGGCAGCCCGGTCCTCTACTACGGGGACGAGATCCAGATGGGGGACAATCTGTACCTGGGCGACCGCGACTCGGTGCGCACCCCCATGCAGTGGACCCCCGACCGCAACGGCGGCTTCAGCCGGGCCGACTTCGCCCAGCTCTACCTCCCGCCCCTGATGGACCCGGTCTACGGGTACGCCGCCGTCAACGTCGAGGCCCAGCAGCGCAACACGAGCTCCTTCCTCCACTGGATGCGCCGGATCCTGGCCGTACGCCGCCAGTTCCCCATCCTGGGAACGGGGAGGATCGAAGTGGTCTCCTCGGCCAGTCCGTCAGTGCTGGCCTTCGTCCGCTCGTCCCAGACACACGAGGGCCCCGAACCGGTCAACCCGCTCGAACCGGTCAACCCGGTCTTGTGCGTCCACAACCTGAGCCGGCTGGCCCAACCAGCGGAGATCCACGTCGAGAAGTGGACCGGGGCCCAGCCCATCGAGTTGTTGGGGCGGGTCGCCTTTCCTCTGGTGGGCGCCGATCCGTACCCGGTCACCCTGGGCCCCTACGGCTCGCTCTGCTTCGAGCTCGCGTAGTTCCGGCACTCCCCACCGCCTGGAGCCGCCCCGCATGGCGGCCCCCGGCGGGCCCCGGCGGGGGCCGAGGATTCAGCCGCCGTGGCCGACCGGCACCCTGACCACGAGCTGCTCTGCGGCCTCCTCGGGGTTCACGATGTTGATCAGCACGCCGGTGCCCAGCTCGAAGCCGGCCACCGTGGTCAGCTTGGGAACGACGTGGACGTGCCAGTGGTAGGGCTCGGGTGCCCGATAGGGAGCCGAGTGGAACACCAGGTTGTAGGCGACGTCACCGAGCACGTCCCGCAGGCTGCCCAGGGCGATCTTGAGGGCTTTGCCCACCGCGACCAGGTCGGTCGGTGGACTGTGGTGGAGGTGGGGCCCGTGGGCCCGGGGGATGACCAGCATCTCGTAGGGCGCCCCGCTCCAGAACGGGCAGATCACCAATACCTGCTCGTCGGAGTAGATGACCCGATGTCCCACGTTCTCCTCGGCGTCGACGGTCGTGCACAACAGGCAGCGCCCGGCGAACCGGGCAAAACCGGCCTGCTCCTCGACCAGCTCGCGGGGGACGAACGACATGCCGAGCAGCTGGCCGTGCGGATGCTCGATCGACGCGCCCGCCTCGCGGCCGGCGTTGACGATGGCCTGGCTGTAGCGCAGGCCCGGGATCGAGGAGTGCTCCTCCATGCGGCCACTGATGGCCCGCATGACGACCGCGGTCTGCTCGTCGCTCAGCATCGACCACGAGTCCTGATGGTCGGGGGAGAGCACCAGCACCTCGTGGATGCCGCCCGCAGTGGCCTGAGTGAAGACCGGTCCGCGATTGGTGACGACGAAGGGGGCGTTTCCCTCGAAGGCGGGGTAGAGGTTGGGGACGACCCGGACCTGCCACTTGCCGTCCGGGCCCCTGGTCTCGAGAGTGGGGGAGGTGGTCTCCTCGTTGCCCGGGCAGAAGGGGCACGGGTGGGAGGTGTCCGCCTGGATCGGAGCCAGCCGGGGAGCGAACGCCTTGGGGCGGATGGCACGGTCGGTGCTCACCACCACCCAGCGACCGGTCAACGGGTCAAGTCGAAGTTGGTTCATCAGCTATGCGTGCTGCCCCTTGGTGTCTGCCTGATCTGTGCACACCCTGGTAGCCACCTCAATCCCATCACGATGGCGGACCCGCACGCGAATCCCGGGGCTGGCGGAAGCCCTGCCACTAACGTAGCAATACCGGGAAGGGTGTCGGTGACATGACACGGCGTGGCCCCCGGAGAGCGGAGTGCCAGACTCGGTCGGATGACCTACGTGCCCACGGCAGTGGCAGCGGCCCACCACGCACGCACTATCGCCTACGACATCGTGCTGCTCGCCCACGTGCTGTCCGCCCTGGTCGGGCTCGGCACCGTGGCGGTGGCCGGCGCCTACGCCTGGGCCCTCCTCCGGTCCGCTCCGCAGTCGGCGTCGGAGTCGGTGCGGCGCTACTACCGTCCCGGTGTGAACTGGGCGGGCCGTGTCCTCGTGCTCGTGCCGGTGCTCGGCATCGCGCTGCTCGCCATGAGCCAGGGCGACTGGTCGTTCTCCGATGGCTGGGTCGTGGCCGGCCTGATGCTCTGGACGGTCGCCGTGGCGGTGGCCGAGGGAGCCCTGTGGCCCGCCGAGCGTCGCCTCCAGGCTGTGGTGGCCGACCCGTCGTCGGGCACCGACGTCCGGGGAACCTGCTTGCAGGTCGTGGGGACGGCCGGCGGAGTGGTCGTCGTGCTGGTGGTGGCGATGGTGGTGATGGTGGCCAAGCCGTAGGCCCGGGCGCTGGAGCGGTCAGCCGCTCACGCCGGTGTGAACCGGCACGGTAGGTGCTTGATCCCGTTGATGAAGGGGGACCGCAGCCGGTCGGGTTCTGCGGTGGCCTCGATGTCGGGCAGTCGGACCAGCAGCTTGCGGAGCATTACGTCGATCTCCCGTCGGGCCAGGTGTGCGCCGAGGCAGAAGTGGGGGCCGGCCGCACCGAATCCCACGTGGGGATTGGGGTTACGGCGGACATCGAAGCGGAAGGGATCCTCGAACACGTCCTCGTCCCGGTTGGCGGAGTTGTAGAAGAGGAGCACCTTGTCCCCGGTGCGCAGCTCCTCTCCCGACAGGACGGTGTCCTCGGTAACGGTGCGGCGCATCCAGATGACCGGGGTCCCCCACCGCACGATCTCGTCGACGCCGGTGGTGGCGATGGTGGCGGGATCCGCCTGCCACAGGGCCCGCTGGTCCGGGTGCTCGGTGAACGCCCACAACCCGTGGGTGATGGCGTTGCGGGTGGTTTCGTTGCCGGCGGTGAGCAGAAGGATGAAGAACGATGCCAGCTCGGCCTGGGTGAGCGACTCGCCGTCGATATTGGTGGTGATCAACGCTGTGGTCAGGTCGTCGGTGGGATGGTCGGCCCGGTGGGCGCTGAGCTCGTGCATCAGGCCGGTCAGCTGCTGGCCCGCTTCGAGGCCGGCCAGCACCGGGTCGGACCCTTCGGGGATGAACTCGGGGTCGCCGCTCGACAGGATCACGTTGGAGCTGTGGAAGACCGTGCCGTACTCCGAGGGTGGCACGCCCATCATGTCGCAGATGATCTCGAGGGGGAGCGCGGCGGCGATCTCGGTGACGAAGTCGCACTCGCCGAGGCCGGAAGCCCGGTCGATGACCCGGTCGGCGACCTCTTCGATGCTGTTCTCGATACTCAGGATCCGGCGTGGGTTGAAGGCGGCCGACACGATCCGGCGGAGGCGGGCGTGGCGGGGATTGTCGGTCGAGATCATGCCGGCGAAGTACTCCACCATCTCCTCGGGGAGGTCGAAGATGCTGACGGCCCCCTGCCCCGAGCAGTAGATCTCCGGATGGCGGCTGATCTCGGTCACGTCGGCATGGCGGGTGACCGCCCGGTACCCGGCCCCGGGCGGCGGACCGAGCGGTGAAAGGAGCGCCATGTCGGGCTCTTCGAAGTGGGCCAGGGGGCGCTCGCTCCGAAGCAGTGCGAAGGCGCCCTCGCGCTCCGCCCACGGTCGTTCCCAGAAGGCGAGGTCCGAAAGGTCGATCTCGTCGAGGCTGAGGACCGAGCGGGGATTCATCGACCTCACCCTATCCATCCGGCCCCGCCGGCCGGACGCCACCGGTCCCGTCGGTCCGACCCGGGGACCCGCAGAGGCCGAGCAGCACCGCCCGTGCCTCCTGCAGGCGGCCGGCCTCGACGAGGGGGACGATCTGGTGGTCGAGGACGGTGGCCCAGTCGACCGACCCGGTGGACCTGCCGGCGCGCTGCAGGGCATGTCGGGCCTCCTCGAGCAGGGCGGCGAGGGTGGCCAGGTCCGTTCCCAGCGAGGAGGCGATCCGGTCCCGGAGCCATCGGGCCAGTGCCGGGCTCGATCCGCCCGTCGAGACGGCCACGGTGACCGGACCGGAGCGGAGGACCGAGGGGAGGCGGACCGTGCCCGGGCTGTTCCCGTCGGCGCTGTTGACCAGCACGCCGGCAGCCAGGGCGTCGGCGACGACCAGGCGGTCGACGTCGGGCACCCCGGTGGCGGTGATCACCAGGTCGTACCCTCCCGCCTCGCCGGCCCGGTACGGGCGGGCCTCGATGGCGAGTGCCGGCCACCGTCCGCCGGCTCGCCCCGGGGCCGGCTCGCCGGCGGTCGTGCCGGGTGCCTGCGGGCGGACGGCCAGGGTTCGGATGGACCTGCCCACCTCGGGCGCCACCACGGTGACCTGTGCCCCCGACCGGAGGAGGCCGCCCACTTTGCCGGCGGCCACCGGGCCACCGCCGACCACCAGACACCGCCTGCCGGACACGGACAGCACGACCGGGTAGTCGGGGTACCCACCCGGGGGTGCGTGGTCGGACGCCTGATCGGCCTGCTCGTTCATCGGTTCGTTCATCGGTTCGGTGGGGGGCTCGGCAGGGGAGCCGCGACGGGCAGGACACCGGTCACGGCATGCCCCAGTCTTGCCCTGATCCAGCCGTGGCATGGGTTGGCGGCATTTCCTACCGGTATTCTTCCAAAACTTGACCAACTTGGTCATGTATAGTCGTGTCCGGGTGATGCGGGCCCGGACGCCCATGGGCGCCCGGGGAAGCGACGGGTCACCGGAGGGCCGGTCGGGTGACGGACCGTTGCCCGGCAGTCCGCACATTCGTACGTCGAGACAGGAAGTGCCCCGGGCACGGTGGGGACGACCACCGGGGTCCAGGGGACGGAGCATCGGAACGGGAAGTGCATGGCGCCTCCCGGGCGCCGATCCGGAACGTTGGAGGAGAACTGTGAAACTGAGCGTCGTGGACGACGGGACGAGAGTGGCCCAACTGCGACAGGAGATGGCCGAGCAGTCGGGCCGCTTCGAGTCGGCTCCTGCCGGGTCGATCGTGGCGTGGGCCGTCGAGAGGTTCGGCACCAGGCTCGCCCTGGCGTGCTCCTTCCAGGAGGTGGTCCTCATCGACATCGCGGTCAAGGTCGACCCCCGCATCGAGGTCGTCTTCCTCGACACCGGCTCCCACTTCCCCGAGACCCTCGAGTACGTGGAGACCGTCCGTGCCCGCTACGACCTGAACCTCACCGTCACCACCCCGGTGGCCGGGTCCGAGGACCATCCGTGCGGCACTCCCCTGTGCTGCGAGTTCCGCAAGGTGCGGCCCCTGAGGGAGTCCCTGGTGGGCAAGGACGCCTGGCTGACCGGCCTCAAGCGGGTCGACGCGCCGACCCGCCGCTCGGCCCCCGTCGTCGCCTACGACGACATCTGGGGCCGGGTCAAGGTCAATCCCATGGCCACCTGGACCGAGCAGGACATCGCCGGCTACGCGGCCGAGCACGGTCTCCCCACCCATCCGCTGGTGGCCAAGGGGTACCTCTCCATCGGCTGCGCGCCGACCACCCGTCCGGTGGCCGAGGGCGAGGATCCCCGTGCCGGCCGCTGGTCCGACTCCGACAAGGTCGAGTGCGGACTGCACGTCTAGCATGACCAAGGACCGGGACGAGCTCTACGGGCTCCATCTTCGTGGGACCGACCGGCCGATGCCTTTCGTCAACCCCTACCGGACCGTTGGTGAGCTCAACGAGATAGAGCGGTGGAAGCTCGAGCGGCATCCGCTGGAGGTCGCCGATGCCGTCATCGACACCTACTCCAAGGACGGCCCGGCCGGCATCGCCAAGGTGCCCGGCGAGGTGGAGCGGCTGAAGTGGGTCGGCATCTACCCCCAGAAGCAGGGGGGAGACGCCTTCATGATGCGGGTGAAAGTTCCCGGGGGATTCCTCACCGCACCCCAGATCCGCGAGATCGGCGTGGTCGCCGACGCCTTCGGGGAGGGGCCGGACGGCACCGAGAGCCGGATGTTCGGATCGCGCTACGCCGACCTGACCACCCGCCAGACCGTGCAGATCCACTGGTTGCGGATCGAGGACATCCCCCGCATCTGGCGGAGGTTCGCCGCCGTGGGGCTGACCACGGTGCAGGCCTGCGGTGACTCGGCCCGCAACGTGCTGTGCTGCCCGGTGTCCGGCGTCGACGCCGGCGAGGTCTTCGACGCCCTGCCCATCGCTCGGGCCGTCTCGGACTTCTTCACCGGCAATCGCGAGTACGCCAACCTGCCCCGCAAGTTCAAGATGTCGGTCAGCGGGTGCGTCGAGGACTGCGCCATGGCCGAGATCAACGACATCGGCCTGTGGCCGGCCCGGGCCGCGGACGGCACGCTGGGCTTCAACCTGTTGGTGGGCGGGGGGCTCTCCGACGGCGAGCGCCTGGCCTCGGACATCGACGTCTTCGTCGGCCGCGACCAGGCCGTCGAGGTCACCAGAGCCATCGCCCAGCTCTTCGGCGAGCTCGGCAACCGCGAGAACCGCGGGCAGGCCCGCATGCGCTACCTCGTCCAGGAGCTCGGTCCCGAGGGGTTCCGCGAGGAGCTTGCCGCCCGGGCCCGCTTCGACCTGGTCGCCGCAGGCGAGGAGCTGACCCGCCGGTACCGGGGCGACCACGTCGGGGTCCACCCCCAGAAGGCGGACGGGTTGTTCTACGTGGGCTGCTCGGTGCCGGTGGGCCGGATGAACGGGCTCGAGCTGGTGGAGGCGGCCCGGCTGGCCGAGACCTACGGGGACGGGTCGGTCCGCATCGGCACCGACCAGAACATCACCTTCACCGGAGTGCCGGGGGACCGGGTCAGCGCTCTGGTCTCCGAGGACCTCCTGGAGAAGTACTCGCCCACTCCGGGCCCGTTCACCCGCGGGGTGGTGGCCTGCACCGGGTCCGAGTTCTGCCGTTACGCCATCGTCGAGACCAAGGAGCGGGCGGTCAAGTGGGCCCGGTTCCTCGACGAGCAGCTGGCCGGCGAGCCGGTGGGCGCCACCCCGGTCCCGGGTGGGCTCCCAGGGGTCCCCGAGGACGCCGGCATCATCCGAATGCACTTCTCGGGCTGCTCGGCCAGTTGCGCCCAGCCCCAGATCGCCGACATCGGCTTCCGCGGCGAGGTGGCCCATGTGGGGAACCACCTGGCCGAGGCGGTCGACATCGGCCTGGGCGGGTCGCTGGGTGCCGACGCCGGCTTCATCGACTGGATCGAGCATGCCCGGCCGGTCAACGACGTGCCCGATGCCCTGTTGCGGGTGGTCCGCCGGTACCAGGCGGAGCGTCGAGACGACGAGCCGTTCCACAACTGGGCGCGGCGGGTGCCCAACGACGACCTACGCCGCACCCTGGCCGAGGAGGGCACCGGCACCCCGGTGGCGTTGACGTCGAAGCGGGCGAGGAGTGTCGGATGAAGGCCTACCGGCTGCGCCAGGAGATGAACGGCATCGAGGAGCCGCCCGGCAAGACCTGGTTCTGGGAGCTGCAGGCCGGGGTCATCGACGCCGGGCGGTGCATCCAGTGCGGGACCTGCATTGCCGCCTGCCCGTCCAACTCGATCGGGATCGACGAGGACACCGACCTCCCCGAACTGGTCAAGATGTGCACCGGCTGCTCGCTGTGCTGGGACTTCTGCCCCCGCGGCGGGCTCCGCTACGAGGCCCTGTGGCCCCCGTCGACCATCGCCGAAGCCGCTGACGGCCCGGTGGCGGCGGAGGGTGCCGTGGTGCGGGCGGACGCCGCCGACACCTACTGGAAGATCACCGGCGGGCCCCCGGGTGACGGCCTCGGCGCGGTGATCGACTCCTACGCCGTCCGGGCGGGGAATCGCCCCGACGGCGCCCAGGACGGCGGCGTGGTCACGGCCCTGCTGATCGCCGCCCTGGCCGGCGGGGAGATCGACGGCGCCCTGGTGACCAGGCCGAGCGACGATCCCGACGAGCCGTGGAAGGGGGTGGCCCATCTGGCCACCACGGCGAAGGAGATCACCGACGCGGCCGGCAGCTACTACAACCAGACCATGGCCCTGGCCGAGCTGGACCTTTCCCGCTACGACCTCCCGCCCAAGCCGCGCATCGCCGTGGTGGGCACCCCGTGCGAGATCCAGGGCATCCGCGCCATGCAGTCCAGGCGTTGGCCCACCGGGGCCCACCGGATCGACGCGGTGGTGCTGACCATCGCCCTGCTCTGCACCAAGAGCTTCGACTACAGGGGGCTGATGCTCCAGCTGCTGGCCGAGGACCGGTCGATCGACATCGAGCGGGTCAGCAAGGTGGATGTGATCCGGGGCCGGATGATCGTCGAGTACCGCGACGGCGAGGTGGCCGTCGACGAGCCGGTCAAGAACTTCCACGGCGCCGCCCTCAAGGGGTGCGACGAGTGTGCGGACTTCCTGGGCAGGAGCGCCGACCTGTCGGTGGGGAGCGTGGGCTCCATGGACGGCTGGAGCAGTGTGCTGGTCCGCTCCGAGCGGGGCCGCAGAGCGCTCGACAACGCCCGGGGACGGCTCGACTTCCGGGAGCTCGACACTCCCGAGGCGCTGTTCAGGCTGGACGCCTTCGACAAGCGGATCGCCTTCGACAGCCTGCGCCGCTCGTTCGATCCCGATGCGCCTCTGTTCATCGACTACGCCCAGCACGTGGCGGACTACGAGGGCACCGACCGGGCCCCGGTGGTGCTCGACCGGTGACCCCGGTACAGGGGCGCCGGCCACGCCCGCCGGCGCTCAACGGGCCCGATGAGTGGCCCCGACATTCGACGATCACTATGGATAAGGTGGGTCTGTGAAAATCTTCGAAGTGGACGGCGGACCACGGTTGGAGCTTCCCGAGGAGCCCCTGGAGCTCAGGGCAGGCCTCCGCGAGGCACTTCTCGAGGGCCGGAAGTGGCAGGACGGGTTCAGTGACGACATCTGCATCGGCCTGTGGCTGTGGGGGCGGTGGCAGCCGGCCCTCGAGCCCTGCGGGTTCAGCCGCGAGGACTTCGTCGATGCGGTGATCGGCTACCGGCGCGAGCTGTGGCTGTGGTTGAGCGGGGACCGGCAGTGGTCCCAGTTCGTGACCGGTCTCGCCGGGAGAGTGGCCCGGCGCCTGCCGGTAGCCGCCGATTCGTGAGCGCTGCAGGCTCTCCGGACCGCGCCACGCCCGTCGGGCCCGTGCCATGCCGCGATATCCGCCGATGAGCAGGGGGGAGGACCGATGCCACGCGTCACCGTGCCGGCCGGCAAGGACCCGCTGGTCTACGTCTGGACGGAGCTGGCCCCACCGCTGACCGCGGCGGCCGGCGGTTTCAGCAGCGCCGTCTACGAGAAGTCGACACTCTCGCTGCGGGAGTTCGAGGCGGCCCGCACCACCATGGCCCGCATCAACCAGTGCGCACTGTGCCTCGACTGGCGCACGGCCCGCGACGTACCGGGCCGGTCGGCCGACCCCGGTGCGATCCCCGAGTCCTTCTACGACGAGGTCGGGACGCAGCGGAACTGGGAGCATCTGAGCGTCCGCGAGCAGTTGGCCGCCGAGTTCGCCGAGCGTTATGCCACCGATCATCTGGGGATGGACGAGCGCTTCTGGGAGCGGCTCCACCAGCAGTTCACTGATGACGAGCTGGTCGACCTGGCGCTGTGCGTGGGGTCGTGGCTGGCGCTCGGCCGGTTCAACCAGGTGTTCGATATCGACGGCGCGTGCCGGGTCGCCGCCGCCCCGCACTGAACCGGGGCGGACCGGCCGATGGAGAAGCTCATCTACCTGGTGTGGGGCGACGGCGGTGCCGAGTCGGGTGACGACCTGCGCATCCGGATGCTGGAGGACACCGCCCCCCGACTGGTGGCAGCGGGCGTCCGGGGGCTGGCCGTCAACGTCCACGACAGCGACGCCGCCCCGGCGCCATCTCCCGCCCCCGCCCCCGAGGGCGAGGAGCCCCATGTGGCCGAGGTGTCGCTTTGGCTGGACAGCTACGAGCGGCGGGGCGAGGTGGAGGCGGCCATCGCGGCGCTCGGCCACCGCTTCGCGGGCTATCTGGTCGTCGAGACCCTCTACGACGACTACGGGACCACCCCCTACGCACCGCCGAGGTACTGGGAGGACGGCACCCGGTCGCCGGGCGTCCTGACGGTGGCGCTCATTCATCGGCCCAAAGGGCTCGGGTACCGCGAGTGGATCACCCGTTGGCACGGCACCCAGTCTCCCGTCTCGGCCGAGTTGCAGCCCCGCACCCGCTATGTGCGCAACGAGGTGGTGCGGTCCCTCACCGAGGGCGCGCCGGAGGTCGACGGGATCGTCGAGGAGGGGTGGCCCTCGACCGGGCACGTGGCCGACCCGATGCTCTTCTTCAACGCCACGACGGCGGAGGAGTTGAACGCCAACGTGACGCGGATGATCGCCAGCGTCGACGCCTGCCTCGACCTGGCCCGGCTGCGCAGCGCGACCATGAGCGAGTACCTGCTCGTGCCGGTCAGGTGACCGGGGGCCCGGGGCACAGCGGCCGGCCACCGTGTGGCGGCCCGGTCGGGGCAACGCGTCCCGACCCCGTCGGGGATCACCTACGCTCTCCGGTTGGCCCACCGCCGGCCCGTGGCCCGCGGCGACATCGGAGGAAGCACCCGTGGGACTGTCCATCGGCATCGTCGGTCTCCCCAACGTGGGGAAGTCCACCCTATTCAACGCCCTGACCCGCAACCAGGTGCTGGCGGCCAACTATCCCTTTGCCACCATCGAGCCCAATGTGGGGGTGGTCGCAGTTCCCGACGCCCGCCTCGAGCGGCTGGCCGCCCTGTTCGAGAGCAAGGAGATCGTGCCGGCCACGGTCTCCTTCGTGGACATCGCCGGCATCGTCAAGGGAGCGTCGGAGGGTGAGGGCCTGGGCAACAAGTTCCTGGCCGCCATCCGCGAGAGCGATGCCATCTGCCAGGTGGTACGGGTGTTCACCGACCCGGACGTGATCCATGTCGAAGGGCAGATCGCCCCCGGCGACGACATCGAAACGATCAACACCGAGCTGATCCTGGCCGACCTCCAGACCGTGGACAACCGGCTGGTCAAGCTGGCCAAGGAGTCGCGCAAGCAGCCCGAGCTGGTGCCCGCCCTGCGCGAAGCAGAGCGGGCCCGGACCATCCTCGACCGCGGGCGGACCATCGCCGACGCGGCCACCGCCGGCGAGATCGACGTCGCGCTGCTCGCCGACCTCCATCTGTTGAGCGCCAAGCCGTTCATCTATGTGTTCAACGTCGACGACAGTGCCCTCGGCGACCAGGCGGTCCGCTCGGAGCTCGAGGCGCTGGTGGCACCGGCCGAGGCCGTGGTGGTGTGCGCGCAGATCGAGGCCGAGGTGGCTGCCCTCGATCCCGAGGATGCGGCCGAGCTCCTGGCCGGCTACGGACAGGAGGAGTCGGGGCTGGTCCAACTGGTACACGTGGGGTTCCGCACGCTGGGCCTGCAGACCTTCCTCACCGCCGGCCCGAAGGAGTCGCGAGCGTGGACCATCCACATCGGGGAGACCGCACCGCAGGCGGCGGGCACCATCCACACCGACTTCGAGCGGGGCTTCATCAAGGCCGAGATCGTCGGTTACGACGACCTGATGGAGGCCGGCTCGCTGGCCGCGGTGCGCGCCGCCGGCAAGGCCCGGGTCGAGGGCAAGGAGTACGTGATGCAGGACGGCGACGTGGTCGAGTTCCGCTTCAACGTGTAACCAAGGTCGTTTGCCGAGGTCAGCACCGTAGAGCCCTTGGTGGGCTCGCCGGGGCGAGCGAAGATAGGGCGGGTCAATCGAGCGTCGCGGTTGGTAACTCCAGTAGCGCTCCCGTTGACCGGTTGGCACAATTGGTGGGCTCC